>DASQDG010000096.1:0-12487 GCA_035634295.1 Propionibacteriaceae bacterium
CTCGCGCACGGACCTGGAGAGTCGGTGCCGCTGGACGAGGTCGCCGCCGCGGCTCGTACGTTGACCGCGTTGGCCCTCGACGTCTGTGGCGTCGGGTAGCTGCTGCTGGCTGGTCTTGTTGAGGTCGTGCCTGAGGCGCGCTTTAGGAGTTGTCCGATAAGCGACATTATGTCAAGTAGCGATCGTGGTCGGGCGTTCGCGCCCGAAACGAAGCGCTCGACGCGCGATTCTCGGTCTCCCCCGCCTTAGTTGGCCATCCAGCGCTAACTTCAGTGCGACCCGTGCGCTGCATCGATTCCGGCTGCGATGACGAATACCTTTGTGAGTCTGCTGCCGAGTCCTCCTTCAGTCGCCCACGGCGCCGACACCACCGACGTGGTCGCCTGGGTCGCCATGCACCTGGGCGACCTGACCCGAGAAGGCCCGGACGGGATCGAACCCGGAGCCTTCACCGGTGGCCAGAGCGCCGCCGACACCGCCCTGGCGACCCTGGACATCGCCGGATACGCCCGCGACCGCAGCACGGTGCTGCCAGTCGAGCGACGAGGAGCCAGCCGGATTTCGCCCTACATCCGGTACGGGCTGCTGGCGCTGCCCGAGGTCTGGGCCGCCGTCACGAATGCACCGTCATTCGACCGGAAGCGTTACCGCGACGAGCTGCTGTGGCAGGAGTACGCCCGCCACCTCTATGCCCGGGTGGGCGGCGCGAACGGCCAGCCACTGCGCTACGAGCAGCCGCGACCCACCTCTGCGACCCCGGCCGATCCCTGGCCCACGCGGATGAACTGCATGGCCGCCGTGGTCGGCGAGCTGCACTCCGACGGGTGGCTGGTCAACCAGACCCGAATGTGGCTCGCCTCGCAGTGGGCCATCCGATCCGGGGCCGATTGGCGAGCAGGCGAGGCCGAGATGTTCGCCCACCTCCTCGACGGCTCCCGGGCCGCCAATCGGCTCGGGTGGCAATGGACGTCGGGGACCGGAAGCGGCAAGGCGTACGGCTTCAGCCGCTGGCAGGTGGAGAAACGAGCACCCCAGCTCTGCCGTCGCTGCCCGTTGAACAAGGCATGCCCCATCCAGGAGTGGCCCGAGGCTGACGTGGGACCCCGGGTCAAGGGACCGCCGTTGGACAAGGCACCGATACCCGCCGGTCCGACGCAGGTCGAGGGCGCGGGCCAGGCAGAGCAGGTCTGGTTGACCGCTGAATCGCTGGGCGTCGCCGATCCCGCTCTGGCCGGCGATTCCACCCGGAGCGCCGTCTTCGTGTTCGACGAGCCTCCGCTGCGTCGGCTGCGGCTGTCAGGCAAGCGGTTGGTCTTTCTCGCCGAGACCCTGGGTGAGCTGGCAGAACTGCGTACGCTGGAGGTCCGTCGCGGGTCCGTCACCGGGGAGCTGGCCGGCCGGTCGCTGGCCGCCACTTACACTCCGGTGCCGGGCTGGTCCCGGATCGCGCGGGGACTGGCGCCGGTCGAGGTTCACCCCTGGCCGTGGCTGGTGCGACCGGGCACCGCGTCGATTCGCTCCTTCAGCGCCTGGCGCCGCGACCACCGTCGCTGACCTGCCAGCACGCCAATCCTGGGCGAGGGCTACAGACCACGTCACATCGGTCGCTGCCGGTCGACTCCGTGGGACACCACCTCGTTGAGATGCTCGGGGGAGTCAAATGGCTCACGCCAGGCTCGGATCAGCTGGGCGGCTCGTCCTCACCGGACTCCTCTGCGGCGTCGCCTTCCTCCTTGGTGCGATGCACCGCTCCGTCGGCGTGCTCGGGAGGACCGTAGACGGTGTAGAGCACGAGCGGGTTGGGTCCAGTGTTGACGAAGTTGTGCTTGGCACCCGCAGGCACGCAAACCAGGTCCCCTTGGGCCACCTCGCGTGACTCGCCTTCGACCCTGGCCTCCCCGACGCCGCTGACGAAAGTCAGGATCTGATCGGTGTCGGGGTGCACCTCCTCGCCGATCTCTCCGTCCGGCGGGATCGTCATAATGACGAGCTGGCTGTAGGTTCCGGTCCACAGGACGCGTCGAAAGTCCGGGTTCTTCTCGGCGACGGTCGCGATCGTCATCTGTTCCATACCTTGTATATATCGCCCACTTCCCCACCGTCGCGCCTCACCCCTCCGCAGAGGTGCGGACGCTGTAGCTGGATCGGCCCTTGGCGGTGGCCCCGCATGGTCGAGAGTTCAGGTCGCGGTATGCGAGAACGGCGCTGGCCATGGCTGTTGGCAGCGGCTCTGATGCTTGCTGCAGCCGCCGCGATCGCGTGGGCCACCTATCTGCACTGGCTGCCGTGTCGTGGCACGCTGCTCAGCGGCAGCCTTCTCCGCAGTTACCGCTATGGACCAGGCTTCTCTAGGGCGTGTTATCGCCGAATGGACACCGGCCTGCCCTTCCCCTACCCACCCGAGCGGGCGGAACAGACCGCCTGGGCGTCGGAGTTGGGCGTCGTCGCGATGGTGTTGGTCTCCGCGGCCTGGGTGGGGGTGGTCCTCGCCCAGCGGTGGCCGCTGCGCACCACCACGGTCGCGCTGCTGCCCAGTGTGGCGACCCTCGCGGCGGCCGTTGACGCGGCAGAAGCCATCGGCACGGCCATCCGCAGCCCTGGCGATTTCGCTTCGCTGTGGCTGTTGCTGGGTGCAGACGCTGCAGCAGTTGCGGCCCTTGTCGCCGTCCGTGTCTGGCAGCCGGAGGTGCCCGGCCGCCTTTTTCGGCGCCTAGTGGTTCTGATCTGGGGCACCACGGCGTTCAGCTTCGTGCATCTCTCCGCCGACTACGCGTTCATGATCATCTTCAGTGACGCCAACTGGGACACTCCTCCCCTGAGCGGATATCTCACGGCCGCCGCGATCGCCGTGTCCGCTGTGCTGACTGCTGGGCTGACGCTTCGTCGGCCACAGTCTCAAGCCAACGCAGGACCTGCTGTTGACCTGTCAACAGCGCTCCCCCGCGGCTAAGGCGGTTCGCCGCCGTCGACGAGGCCCACGACGGTGATGTCGCCGACATGGATAGGGGTCTGACACCGCGACGGGGTTTACCCAAGCTCCGGCCACACGCACTCACGGACCGGTAGGCCGTCGCACTACAGACGCCACTCAGCGCCGATGGAGAGTCTCCATCGGCGCTGAGTGCAGGCCACAGGCCGATCAATCGGCCCTGAGTCGGGAGCGGCGTGTCAGGTCTTCGAGCCCGACAACGCGATGCCTTCGACAATCTGCCGCTGAGCCAGGATGAAGATGATCAGCAGCGGCGCCGCAGCGAGCGTCGTGGCCGACATCAGGGCGCCCCAGTCAGCGCTGTAGGCCCCCTTGAACTGGTTCACCAGCAGTGGCAGCGTGAAGTTCTCCTCCGTGTTGAGGAAGATCAGCGGATAGAAGAACGAGTTCCACTGACCCAGAAATACGAAGATCCCCAGGGCCACCATCGGCGTGCGCAACAACGGCAGGATGATGGTGATGAAGATTCGAACACGCCCGGCCCCGTCGATAGCCGCCGCCTCTTCGAGCTCGATCGGAATACCCCGCACGTACTGACGCAGGAGAAACACGCCAAAGGCATTGAACAATGCCGCCGGCAGGATGAGCGCCCACAAGGTGTCGATCATTTCCAGTTTCCCCATGATGACGTAGAGGGGAATGATGGTGAGCTGCTGCGGCACCATCAAGGTCGCCAAGAAGACCAGGAACAAGGCGTTGATGCCGGGGAAGCGGAGCCGGGCAAATGCATACGCCGCCATCGCGCAGGTGAGAACAGAGACCACGGTCACGCTGACAGCGACAATCGCGCTGTTGGCAAAACCGCGGATGAAGTCCGCACCAGAGAGCGCCGTTGACCAGTTGAGGGTGGTCCACGCCTGTGGCAGCAACTTCGGCGGCTGGGCGAAGATCTCCTCCAGCGGCTTAAAAGAGGAGAGGATCATCCAGAGGAATGGCATGGCCATGGCGATGCCACCGACCAGGAGCAGCACGTGGAGTGGAATGCGCGCCCACGAGAACGGCCGCTTGTTGTCTTCTTGTTTCTCGTGCTCGGTCGCCTCGAGGGCGCGTGTTTGTAGATCGGCTGCCATAGTCATTCTGTGTAATGCACCCACCTTTTCTGAGCGACCAGCTGCAGGCCGGTGACGACGAGCAGGGCCAAGAAGAGGCACACCGCCAGTGCTGACGCCTGCCCGTAGCTGAAGGAACGGAAAGCCAGCTGCACGATCTCGTAGACCACGGTGCGGGACGCCTCGGAGGCCGTGTCTCCGAGGAAGACGTAGATGTAGTCGAAGATCTGGAACGACCCGATAATGGAGGTGATCGAGAGGAACAAGATTGTCGGCGACAGCAGCGGGAGCGTGATCTTGCGCATCTTCTGCCACTGGCCAGCGCCGTCGATGTCAGCAGCCTCCAGCAGCGAGGCGGGGACGTTCTCCAGTCCGGCCATGAACATGACGATCTGGTATCCCAGCCCCTGCCACGTGCCGACGATCGCGAAGGCAAGGATGATGAACCGGGGGTCCTGCAGCCAGTCCGGTGGCGTGACGCCGATGCCCGCCAGGAGACTGGTCAACGGGCTGATCTGAGGGTTGAACAGGTAGAGCCAGATGGCTGCCACCGCGACCGACGAGGTGACCTGGGGCGCGAAGAAGAGCACCCGGTAGAAGTTCTTGATTCTTCCCACTTTTTGGAGGAACCACGCGGTGATGAAGCCTGCGATCATCAGTGCCGGCACCTGCAGAATGGTGAACCAGATGGTGTTGATGGCCGACCGTTGCATCTGGGGGTCGGTGAAGACGAACGAGAAGTTGCTCAGCCCAGCAGAGGTCATCTCGCCGAACCCGTCCCAGTTCACGAAGGCGAGAAAGAACGCGAACACGAGCGGGCCCACCATGAACACCAGCAACCCCACCAGCTGCGGCGCAAGAAAGGCCAGACCTTGCAGGGTCTCCTTGCGCCGAGCCGCCTTCATACCGGCTGTCGTCCGTAAACCCGCCGGGGGCTCAGTGACCCCCTGTGCCGGCGTGGCACGTTCAGTGACAGCCACGATCAGGCCTTGCCGTTCATAAGGTTGGCTGCCTTCGCCGCGAAGGACTTGACATCCCCAGACTTGAGCGTGCTGAGGTAGATCTTGTTGAGCTCGGCGACGAAGGTGCTCGAAACGGCAGGGTTCTCCACCAGCACCTGCGGGATCGTGTAGCCCTTCTTGGCAACCTCGGTGAAGTACTTGCCGTGCGGGGGCAGGTTGCCCTCGGTGACCACATCGTCCAGACCGTTGACGCTCGGCACCGCATTACCACCCCCCGTGAGCCGGAAGCGCTGACCGTCGGCATTGGTGAAGGCAGCCATGAAGTCCAGTGCCGCCTTCGGGTCCTTTGCCTTGGCGTTCACCGACAGCCCGACCGTGTAGACCGCGGTCTCGGCGACGTCCTTGCCGGATTCTGACGGCAAAGGTGCGATGTCGTACTCGAATCCCTTGATCTTCTTGATGTTCGGGAGGATCCACCGGCCGTACTGGATGGTCGCCATCTGACTCGCCAGGAACAAGGCGTCGAGGGCCTGGCCCTTCGGTAGCGACCCGGCGTATTGAATCTTCTCGTCCTTCATATTCTGGAACAGCCACTCGATGACGCTCAGCGCCTTGGGGTCCTGATCGAAGATGGCCCTACCCTTGTCGTCGATCGCCTTGCCGCCAAAGGTGGTGATCCAGCCACAGAGGTCAAACCAGGTGGACTCCAAGGGCATGGGAGTCTTGCCGGAGGCCTTCACCTTCGTGAGCAGGTCATCGAGCGCGGCTTGGTTCCAAGTGCCGGCCTCAAACATGGCAGCGGGGTCCTGGGTCACGCCGGCCGCGGTCAGCAACTTCTTGTTGAACCAGAAGACTTTCGGATTGCAGTCCACCGGAATGCCGTAGGTCTTGCCGTCCTTCTGGCACATCTTGAGCAGCCCGGGATAAGAATCCTCGGCCTTGACCTTCGCATCTGCGGAGTTGAGATAGTCGTCCAGCGCCATCACCGACCCGGACTCGATGGACTTCGCCATAAGCTCATCGTTGTTGTAGAAGACGTCGGGGGCCGCCCCGCCGGCCAACTGGGTGATCATCTTGGTGGCGTAGGTGCCCACCACCGTCTGGTACTTGACCTGCGTGCCGGTCTTCTTCTGGTAGTCGGCAGAGAACTCCTTGAAGCGGGCCGCCTCGCCGGGGTTCGCGAAGTTCGCCCACGTCACTTGGCCGCTTCCCTGTTGGCCGCCGCCACCTCCTCCTCCTTGACCCGCCGGGCCCGCACCGCTACTTCCCCCGCACGCCGCGAGAACCGAGCTGCCGCCAGCGACTCCAGCGCCGAGAAGCGCAGCCTTACCGAGGAAACTCCGCCGGGACACTGCTCTGCCGAAGGCGTCCTTCGTGGTGTCTGACACGTCTATGTGCTCCTTAAAATGGCAACGTTGCCCGAATACCAGGGGCAGGTGTGTCCGCTGGTGTTGGCATACTCCCCTGAGGCTACAAGTGTGTCAACGAGGGCGCACAGGTTCCGGAGCACTCAGCCCTCGCTTGTTACCGAACCGTTCAGTTCCCCGGCCTAGCCGCGTTGCGCTCAGCCGACCGCCTCCACCACAAACAGCGCCGCTTGGTCAGGCCGTAGCCCGGGCGCGCGCAAACCCACAGAGACCAGCGCAGCGCCGGTGAACACCGCTCCGGCAGCCTCGGGTGGCCCTGCCGAGGAGTCGGTGCTCTCGGTGGGCTGCAGGCCCTGGTCGAGATGCCACCAAGGTGGCGCCTGCATCCCCTCTGGGGCGCCGCCCGGGAGCACGGGCTTCACCAGGTAGCGCTGGTGCGGGTCCAGACCGCGTAGCCGTAGCCGCCCCACCGAAACCGCCTCTGACTGGGCGATCGCGGCCACCTCATAGATCGCCCGTGACCGGTCCTTCGACACCACCCCGTGCGCCGAGATGGAGGGATCAGGGAAGTCCAGACGGATGAGGTCGCCACCCAGCAGCACCTGCCGCTCGGCCTTGAAGAAGGCAATCCAGTCGTGCAGCTCAGACAGCTCCGGCTCGGTCGCGACTGCCAGGTCCCATTCGATACCGAGGTGACCGAAGACCGCTGAAGCCGCCCGGAACGCCAGGTCGTGCACCCGACCGGTGGTGTGCGAGCGGCCGGAGGCGATGTGCGAGCCCATCATCTCCGGCGGCACGAGCTGGGTCGTCCAGCGGTTCATCTGCTGCCGGTCCAGCGGGTCGATGCAGTCCGACACCCACACCCGGTCGGTGCGCACCAGCACGCCCAGGTCGACTCGCGCGCCGCCTGACGAGCAGGACTCGATCTCCAGCGTCGGGTGGGCGGCCCTCAGCTCATCGACGAGTCGGTAGAAGGCCAAGGTCTGCTCGTGCACTCCTGGCCTGCCCGAGGGTGCCGTGCCCGCGTCGATCAGGTCCCGGTTGTGGTCCCACTTGATGTAGCTGATGTCGTATTCGTCCAAGATCGCCATCATCGCGTCCCGGATGTAGGCGTAGCACTCACCGATGCCGAGATTGAGCACCTGCTGGTGCCGGCTGAGCACCGGCATCCGCCCTCCGGTGGCCATCAGCCATTCAGGGTGGGCGCGCGCCACATCCGAGTCGGGGTTGACCATCTCGGGCTCGAACCAGAGCCCGAACTGCATGCCGAGCCCCGTCACCTTGTCGATCAACGGGTGCAGCCCGTCGGGCCACACCTCCTTGGAGACCGTCCAGTCGCCGAGGCCAGCGCGGTCGTGACGCCGGGCCCCGAACCATCCGTCGTCCAGTACATAACGTTCGACTCCGAGCGCAGCCGCCCGCTCGGCAAGGTCGGAGAGCCGGCTCAGGTCGTGGTCGAAGTACACGGCTTCCCAGACGTTGAGTGTGACGGGACGATCGATGGCTGGGTGCCGGTCGCGGGAGCGCAAGAAGGTGTGGAACCGGCGCGCGACCTCGTCCAAGCCGTGACCGTACGACCCGTACAGCCAGGGCGACTGATAGGACTCGCCCTGGGCCAGTCGGACCTCCCCGGGCAGCAGCAGCTCGCCGCCCCCGAGCACCTGTTCACCGGTCGAGAGCCGCTCGGCGTAGTGTGTGTGGTTCCCACTCCATCCTGTGTGCACCGACCAGATCTCCCCCTCGGCGAAACCGAACCCGGGGGTGCCGAGGTGCAGCACGGTGGCAGCGTCAGCTCCGGTCCGTCCCCGGCGGCCCTGGCGCAGGTGGACGCCCGTGACCAGATCCGAGCGCTGAGGGGTGCGCTCCTTGCCCCAACGCCCGGCGAAGTCCAGCAGCTCACGCGCGTGGGTGGGCACCGGGTAGGCCAGGGCCAGGTCGTCAACGGCGTAGGTCTCCGGCCCCGTGTTGGTCACCTCGGCACGCGAGCGCAGCAGGCCGCCCGCGGTGAGCTCGAGGGTGACGCGCAGCGCCAGAGCCGCGTTCACATCCACCGCCTCGACCACGACCGCCGCCTGACCTCTAGCGACCAGTGGGGTCGCCCCCGCCGAGTTCGACACCTCCTCACCGTCGACGCGAACGACGGTGGTTTCGAACCGTGGAGACCAGTCCCGGCCCTCGCGGGACCCACTGAGCCCTAGCCGACCGGTCCAACCGGTCCAGTGCTCAGGAAGCACGGCCAGGTGTGGAGTCGCGTCGACCAGGTTAGGTGCGTTCGGCGGGATGTCCGCCTCAGCGATGGCCTGGAAGTCTTCTTCAGTGACCTCGCCGAGGTCGTCGCCCCAGTGGACGATCGAGGGAAGCTGACCGTCGGTGATCTTGATCAGCACGCACACGCCGTCGGTGCGCAAGACGACGAGAGCCTCGGGGGAGGTGGTCACGGTGTGGAGCCTTTCTTGAACACAGCAGGGAGTCGGCCACGAGCGGCCCTCAGCCTAATGCGGACTTCCCGACATGCTCGGGCTGACAACTCCGCAGGGCCCCCCTGACGCGGTAGAGGCTCGACTGACCGGTTGGCCGTCGAAGTCGTACAGGTGAGGGAGGTACCAGCGGGCGATATGGGTGGCGCTGAGCGGCATGTAGTGGCTGATGAAAGACCGACGCCACTCGTTGGTGGTCGAGTTCGGGTTCGAGCCGTGGATGACACTGCCAGTGAAGAAGAGAGTGTCGCCGGGCTCCAGCTCTAGTCCCACCGGGTCGTGCCCTGCTGGGGGCGCGACGAAGTCGTCGATGAAGCTTGTCGTCAGGTCTGCACGTTCGGGACACTCGAGGTCCCGCAGGTGCGTGCCTGGACAGACCTGCAGCCCACCGTTGCCTGGGTGCGAGCGATCGATGGCGAGCCATGCGGCGACGCACGTCGAGGGTTGCACCATCAGGTAGTAGTTGTCCTGATGGAAGGCCTGCCCCCTGGCACCCGGGGGCTTGAAGTAGTACATGGTCTGGCAGCCGACCACGTCCTCGTCCAGCAGCTCCTGCAGTACGGCGCGGACACGCGGATCGAGGAACAGCCGCTGACTCCCCGGATCGAACTCGTGCGGCTGCATGACCCGCGGGTACCTGTCCAGCACGTCGGTGCCAGTGGGGTTGGGCTCCCAGTGCCCGGGGATGGGTGTCCCTTCGCTGGCCAGAGCGTCGAAGCGGGCCGCGGCCTCCTGGACCTCGGCGGGCTCGAACAGCCCGCGAGCGATGTGGTATCCGTCGGCGTGCCAGCCGGCCAGCTCGTGCCGGTTGAGTCGGTGTGTGACCATCTCGTTCCTCGCCCTGACGTGGACTCCCGGTGTCCAGCCAAAGTACACCTGAGGGTCGGAGTGGTCGGCATAATCAGCCCATGGTTGACGTCGACGCCGCCCGAGCCTTTATTCACGGCCACGCCCGGCTGGTCGAACGACGCCGCTTCCAGCACACGTTCGACGGCGCCACCGCTGAGCTGGTGCTGACTGCGCTGACGGCCTACCGCAACCCCGACGGAGGGTTCGGCGCGCTGGAGCCCGACCTCCGCACCCCCGCCAGCCAGCCCATTCCCACCCGGTATGCGCTCGAGATCCTCGCCATCCTGCCGCTGTCGCACGAGCGCCAGGCACTGGCGCGAGGCGCGTCCATCTGGCTCGGAGCAGTCGCCAACCCTGACGGGGGCCTGCCGCTCGTGCTGCCTTCGGCTGTGGAGCAGGCTGCTGCCGCGTGGCTGCAACCCTCCCCCGAGTCCTCGCTGCTGGCGACTGCGCAGTTGGCGGCCGCGGCGCACCGCTTGGAGCTCGAACACCTCTGGTTGAGCGAAGCCGCCGCGTATTGCTGGGCTCGAGTCCCCGCCGCCACGCCGAGCGATGCCTACGCGTTCAAGTACGTCGTCGACTTCCTCGACGCCACCCCGGAACGGGCTCGCGCCGACCGCGCGATCCACACTCTCGCCGGACTGGTGCCGGCAGACGGGCGCATCCAGGTCAGCGGGGGGGCCGACGGCGAGGTGCTCAACCCTTTGGCGATCGCACCCTCGCCCCGACACGCGGGCGCCCGGCTGTTTGACGCGGCGACGCTCGCGCGGGCTCTCGACGACCTCGAGGCCGGCCAGGGCAGCGACGGCGGTTGGGACTTCACCTGGGCGAAGTGGAACCCGGTGGCGGCCTGGGAGTGGCGCGGGGCGGTGACTCTCGAGGCCCTGCAGACGCTGCGTGCGTACGGGCGGCTGTGATTGGTGTCGGACGTCAGTCGCTAGCGAACGTCAGCGAGCACACAGGCGGGGAAAGACGGTGTCCCAGAACGCACCTGGGTGCGCGTGCAGCGTGGGGGTCAGCCCCACCGCGCTAGCCAGCCGACCGGGCACCAGCACGGTGGCCAGCTGGTAGTCGGCCTGGCACTGCTCGAACGGGTAGTCCTGCACACCTGCCTCCACCAGAGCTCGGTGATATCGCCTCAGCAGCGCCGGCTCGACGCGACGACGGATGGCGATGTCCAGAGTCGAGCGAATCGCGCACGCCACGTCGACCACGCACCGCCCGTAGGTCGCCAGCTGCCAGTCGAGAAAGACCACCGGTCGCCCTGCCTGGGGAATGAAGAACAGGTTGTCGGGCTGGACGTCATTGTGGATCAGCGTTCGGGGTCCGGTTTCGAGCAGGGTGGTGGCGGCCCCGTGCAGTTCCCTGCTGATCCACTCCTTCGCGGCCGAGGCATCAACGTCGGAGGGACTCAGCTTGTCGACGAACAAGGGCCACGCTTGCTCGAACACCTCCGCCTGCGCGCTGGGAGCCAGCATCGAAGGCAATCGGGTCCACGACTGCTCGCCGAGAGTGCGGTCCTGCCACCATCGAGCGTGCATCAGCGCAAGAGCGAGTAGCACGGAGGTGACCTCGTCCACGGAGCCGCCGGCCACCGTTCCGAGCCGGGGCCAAGTCCTCGAGGAGCAGGAAAGCGTGCCCGGTGCCGGGATCGATATCGGCGAAATAGCACCTCGGGGTGTCCACCGGCGTAGCGGCGGCCAATGTTCGGTAGAAGGACACCTCCCGCTCGAAGAACTTCATGGCGTCCAGCAGCGCGCGTTGGGCTGCATCGCCCGGTGGGAGCTTGCCGATCAGACTCTCCGGCACCTCGGGGGCCTGCCCCTCCAGCTGCAGCCGGACCAGCGAACCCGACATGCCCCGCTCCCCCGTCACCGGCCGGACAAGACAGTGCGTCACCGCGGTCGCCGGAAGGCCGAGCGCCGACGTGACGAACTGCGCAGACACCTCGTCGACCGAGCTCGGAATTATCCGACCGCCTCAGCTCTGTTATGGCACCCCTCATCCCATTGAGAGAATGCGATCACCGACGGCACGGGCAGTCAAGAGACTCGAGGAGGATCAGGGCGACGCAGAGGCGCTCGGCTGTCAGCCGAGCCTTTCGTCAGCTGACAAGACCGGCGTAGATCATCATCGCCAGACACAACACGATCGGCACCAGCAACAGCCCCCAAGAGCCACCGGGTTCGACCGGCTCGACGGCTCGTTTGATCATCAGCTCTCGCTGCTCGCTGCTCATTCCAGCATCCACCTCATTCTCGTCCAGGCGCGGCTGCGACCGACCATTGTGCTCTGTCCGGTCACCCCGTTGACCTGGGCTCGGTGACGTGCGGAGGAGCCCGGCCACGAACGTCGGGACCGGCAGGAGATGCAGGTCCATCAACGGTTCGTAGCCGCACGTCACAGAGTTTGGTCGTCACATCAGCTCGATCGACCAGGTGGAGACCTGGAAGCGCAGGCCCAGGCCCCGCAGGGTTATGTCCCCCAACGCCTGGTCGTTAAACCGGGTGCCGCCCGCCAAGCTCCAATCCGTGGACTAACTCCAGTGATCGATCGGGAAGAAGAAGGCACGGATGCCCAGGTTGGCGCACAGGTCAGCGCCGAAGAGTCCGGTGTCGCGGCAGCCGTCGTAGAAGGCCACGAAGATCTTCGGCCCGGTGCGGTCAGCGTGGAGATCGTCGGGGTGCTGATCAGGGCGCTTAGGACCCCGATCCCGGCGCTGATCAGGGCGTCGTTGTAGTGGCCCAGCGCGCCGACGGCGGAGGTGAGCTTCGGCGTCGGGTTCGGGACGGGC
>DASQDG010000097.1:0-24393 GCA_035634295.1 Propionibacteriaceae bacterium
CGCGCAACTGTCCAAGTGTTCGTGAGTGCCCGCAGGGCCGCCGCACCTGCAGAGGAGGAGCAGAACATGAACCCGGTGGCCCGCCGGATGTTTGAGCTGGTCGAGCCCATCGGCGTCATCCCTTACTCAATCGACGGACCCAAAGTGATGATGTTTGCCCTGGGGTTCACCAACTACTGAGACACTTACTTCGGCGGACGGGCGGCGCCCCTGGGCCAGCCCACGGCGGAGGTGGTGGACGCATTCCTTTGTCACTTCGCGCCCTGTGAGGTGGCTCGCCACAATCCGAAGGTGTGGCGCACCACGACGCCCGGATCGGCGAAAGCCGCTCGGCAAGCAGGCTGTGCAAAAGACGTTACGGCGGATCCTCGGCGAGCACGTCGACTCTCCCGCCTTCGCCCGGACCGTTGATCCGGCAGCGCTGCTCGACGCGTATTCGAGGGGTTGCGCGACCGCAGCCTGATCGGCGATGACGGTTGGCTGAGCGACCTCGGTCGCGCCGTCAAACAGGCGGTCGAGGCGCTGCAGGTCCTCTCTTCAGCCACCGTTGTGCGGGACTCAATCGCTGCGGTTGATCATGTGAGCGACTCCGCTGCTTCGGGGTCGTCGCGGCGATGGGCACGCTTGGGTGGGCGTCCACTGACCGGCTGATAGCCATCGAAGTGGTACTCCAGAACTCCCTCCCCGCCGGTGAGGTCGGGTAGCTGGTGCTGCAGATCATGCAGCCGGGCGGCGACGAGCCGGGCCTCTATCCGCGCCATCGTGCCGGCCTGCCATTGGCCCATGGGTTGCGCGCGCATCCGACCCAGAACGGTTTGCAGCGCCGTGGCGTCGGGCTCTGGCACCTCGAGCGAGATCCGGAGTACTGGCTCGCACACCTGGGTGCCGGCGCGCCTCAGCGCCTGGCGGCACACAACAGGCGCCACTTTGCGGTAGTCGCGGGACGTGCTGGTGGGACCGCGCTTGGACGGCGGACCATCGGCGACGCTGTAAGCGACTTCGACGAGGGTGACGATGCAGTCGGTGACGGTCCAGCCGTAGTGTCCGCTCTCGAGAGCTTCCAGGACGTGCCGTTCGATCGCGGACGCGAAGCGGGTGACATCCCCATACAGATACAGCGGCAGGTCGCGTGCGGGCGCGGCGACGATGAAGCGGACCCCACTGCCGGGCTCGCCAGGCTCGATCCGCAGCCCGATACTCGCCTGATAGGGATTGCTGGGCGTGTTCAGCCGCTCCACCGCCGTACCCGGACTTCGGGGTCGCTCGATGTGCAGCACCGCGGCATCAGCGAAATGCGCCTCAACACCGTACTCCTCGGACAGAGTCGCTTCGAGCACCTCTTGCTGCACTCTTCCGTACAGCGACACGGTGGGCTGCCCCGCGGCGTCGACGTGAACGTTGATGAGCGGATCCTGATCGGCGAGCTGCCCCAACGCGGTCCGCAACGCCGGACCGTCCTCCGGCCGGAGCGCCTCCACCGCTGCCTCGAGCGTCGGCGGCGGAAAATGAGGCTCCTCCTGCTCCAGCTCACCGACCGCATCGCCAACCCGTACCGCTGCCAGCCCGTAGATGCGTCCGATCTCACCAGGGACAAGTCGGTCGGTCGACGCCCAGCCGCCCCTGCCGTAGGTCTCCAGGGCTGACGCCTTTCCACTGCGTCCGCCGGAGAGTTCCAGACGCTGTCGCCGCCGCAACGTGCCATCCACCATCCGCAGATAGGCGATCTTGCCCCCTCCCAGACCGCGCTCGACCTTGAACACCCGGGCCGATACCGCAGCGTCGATCCTGCCGGGCGCGGCAGACAGTAAGGTGGTCAGCGACGCCAGCAGTTCGCCGACACCGGCGCCCGTTGCGGCGGACCCAGCGAAGATCGGGTGCAGTACGCCAGCCTGGGTTTGCGCCGCGACGTCGGCGATGAGCTCAACTCCCATTGAGGCGGTGCCCGCGAGGTAGGCCTCTAGCACGGCATGGTCGTGTTCGGCGAGGGTCGTCGTCGCGTGCTCGGCGAACGCTGGGTCGTTCGTAAGGTAGGTCGCGAAGGCGGCGTCCCGGGACCCCGAACGCAGCACGTTGCCCATGGCAAGCACGGCGGGCGTCAGCCGAGAACGGATCTCGGTGATCACCCGATCGAGGTCGGCTCCGACCCTGTCGATCTTATTGACGAAGATCAGGGTCGGCACCTGCAGCCGCTGGAGAGCGCGCATGATGATGCGGGTCTGCGGCTGCACCCCCTCAACGGCCGAGAGCACGAGTATTGCTCCGTCGAGTACGCCGAGGACGCGCTCCACCTCGGCGATGAAATCCGGGTGGCCGGGGGTGTCAACGACGTTGATCGTCCGGTCCTCCAGCACAAATGACACGACCGCAGACTTGATCGTGATGCCGCGCCGACGCTCGAGCGCGAGGCTGTCGGAACGGGTGGTTCCAGCGTCGACCGAGCCGGGCTCGTCAATCGCTCCACCGAGGTAGAGAAGTCGCTCAGTGAGGGTCGTCTTGCCGGCGTCGACATGGGCGAGGATGCCCAGGTTGAGAAAGCGAGCGGAGCATGGTGGCACGCGGAATCCTTGAAACAGAAGGAGTTGGGAGAAGGAGGCAAAGGTTCGCGTACGTTGCTCGCATCGTCTCAAACTCCTCTTCCGGCGTGCCGCTATGAGTAACGAGGCGAGTGTATGTACTTCCACTGTGTCGTGTCAGCACAATTACGGCGTGGAAGCACGCATCCGGCTCTGGGCTGGGTCCCGTTGCGGCGGGTCCCCGATCTAGGGCACGCTGCGACGACTTGGGCGGGGGCACCGCTTCACGTCAGGGGGAAGACCACTCCGGTGAGTCGACGGGTGGTTCTGGCTAAGTCGAATGTCCTGCGCTATTTCGAGTCGCGCGAGGCGGTGCTGCTCGAGCTGCTCGATGACTACCTTGGGCGCTGGCTGGCACTACCCGAAGACCAGTCATTCGTCGAGGGGGCGCAGATTCGAGGCGCCGGGGGCGCAGCCGTGTGGTGCTGGGCAGCCAGGCCAGCACTGAGCCGACCCGCCCGGGACGCGCGCAGCGGCCGACCGTCGTGCGGAGCACGCAGTAGCTGACCGTCGTTGAGAGCTAGCGGGGACGAAGCGGCACAGGGGGCGGCGGCGCGTCACACGGGGGAGGCGGTCGGTGTCTATATGTGGTAGCCCCTTCGATAGGAGAAAGAGTGACTAGCACTGCCCGCATCCAGCCTGCCCCGATCACTGGTGTCTTCGGCGCGATGGTGAAGCGTTTCAGCAAGAACCTGCTGGGCGAGGTGCCTGAGCCGGTGGGTGTCTACTTCCACAACCGGCCTGTACTGAAGGCTTTCCTGGCGGTCAGCAGCAAGGCACAGAAGTGGAGTGCCTGTGATGAGAACTTGAAGTCCTTCGCCCACATGGCCGTCGCAGCGCAGGTGGGCTGCTCGTGGTGCCTGGACTTCGGGTACTTCCAGGCCCACAACGAGGGGCTGGACGAAGCAAAGGCCAGCCAGGTGCCGGTGTGGCGAACCTCGGACGCCTTTACGCCGCTTGAGCGTGAGGTTCTGGAGTTCGCCGAGGCCATGACCGTGACGCCGCCGACGGTCACCGACGACCAGTTCGCTAGCCTGCTCAGCCAGCTCGGCGAGCCGGCGATGGTTGAGCTCACCACCCAGATCGCGCTGGCGAACTTGTATACGCGGTCGAACGTCGCGATGGGCATCGAGTCGCAGGGATTCTCGGACGCATGTGATGTGAAGCTGGCTGTGCCACACCTATCGTCGCGATCATGATTGACCAGTTCCACGCCCACCGAAGCCTGCTGTTCACGATCGCGTACGAGATGCTCAGCTCCGCAGCCGACGCGGAGGATGTGGTGCAGGAAACCTGGCTGCGGTGGGCCGATGTGGACCAGTCGGCGGTGGACGACGCACGCGCCTACCTGGTGCGCGTGGTGACCCGTCAGGCGCTCAACCGGCTCCGGTCGCTCGCACGCCGCCGCGAGGACTACGTGGGCGAGTGGCTCCCTGAGCCGCTGCTAACCATTCCCGACGTCGCTGAGGACGTCGAGCTTGCTGAGAGCGTTTCAATGGCGATGCTCACGGTGCTCGAGACGCTCAAGCCGACCGAGCGGGCGGTGTTCGTGCTCCGCGAGGTCTTCGAATTGCCGTACGACGAGATCGCGGTGGTTGTCGGCAAGACGACAGCTGCGGTACGCCAAGTCGCTCACCGCGCCCGCGCGCACGTAGCTGCTCGGCAGCCACGGGTGCAGGTCACCCGGTCCGAGCAACAGCGGGTGGTCGAACGGTTCCTCGCCGCGTTGGCTGGTGGTGATGTGCAGGCGCTGATGGACGTGCTAGCTCCAGACGTCGTTGTGGTCGCAGACGGCGGAGGCCTGGTGGCCGCCGCCCGGCGCCCCATCGTCGGTGCGGAAAGGGTCGCGGCGTACCTCTCCAAACTTCCGCGCCTCGCGCCCGAGGCGGTTGTGGACACGCTGTGGCTCAACGGCGCTCTCGGTGGGCGAGTAATGGTCGACGGGGAGCTGAACACCGTTATCAGCTTCGTCGTCCAGGACGGAAGGATCTTGAGGTTGTACGCCGTGCGCAACCCGCACAAGCTGAGTCGGCTCGACCACGAGACGGCGCTCGCACGCTCGCCGAGCCCCGCGACTTAGGCTTCGTCACCACGCCGAAGTTGCCGCCACCCCTGCGCAAGCGACAGAAAGCACCGGAGCCTTCCCGCGGAGCGCTTTGACCTTCATTGGTGGGCGGGCCGTCGGGCCGGAGGTGCGGCGAGGTCGTAGAGGACTTCACTAGGGCTGCGCGCGGTCCCGAGTCAGGCGAGTCAGCAGCGTGCGCAGCTGCGCGGACTCGGCGTCGTCGAGATCGGCGAGGAGTTGCCGTTCGGCCTCGTCGCTGGCGTGTACGGCTCGGACGAGTGCCGTCTGCCCGGCGTCGGTTAGCTCGACGACGTTGCGACGCCGGTCGCCGGCGTCCGCGCGGCGCGCCACGAGCCCCTTGGCCTCCAGCCCGTCGAGCAGCCCGACCATGGTGGTCCGGTCGACCCCGAGGCGTCCGGCTGTCTGCTGCTGCGACTCGGGACCCTTGCTGTCCAGGAGCAGCAGGACGCCCAGCTCGCGCCCGCTGACCCCGACCGGCGCCAGCTGCTCGGCATGCAGGTCCTCGAGGTCGACCAGTGCGCGTTTGAGCAGGTAGGTCAGCCGCGCGCTCAACCCCAATCCCAGCTCCTGCTCGGTTGTCATTCCAGCAGAATACGCTACGCTGATCATCAGTACTACTGACAATCAGTGAGGAGAACACGATGACAACACTGCTCGTGACCGGCGCCACCGGTCTGGTGGGGTCGCGGCTGCTGCCGCGCCTGGCGCAGGACGGCTACGAGTGCCGCGCGCTCGTCCGCGGCGACACCGCGCTACCGCTCCCGGCAACCGCCATCCGCGGCGACCTTTCCGACCCGGACACGTTGCGTACGGCCGTGGAAGGCGTCGACGCGGTGGTTCACCTGGCGGCGCTGTTCCGCACGCAGGACGAGGCCGCCATCTGGCGGGCGAACCTCGACGGGACCCGCAACCTGATCGACGCCGTGCAGGAGCACGCGCCAAGTGCACGGCTGGTCATGAGCAGCACCGGGAACGTCTACAACGCCGACGCCACCCGCCCGGCGCTGGAGACCGACGAATGCACACCGACCACCGCCTACGGGGCGAGCAAGGTCGCAGCCGAGCAGCTGCTCCGCAACAGCGGCGTGACCTGGGCGGTCCTGCGGTTCCCGTTCGTGTACGGCGAAGGCGACGGTCATCTGGCGTCCCTCTCCGTGCTCGCCCCCCAGTTCGGCATGCACCCGGCGCAGACCTACGCGGTGGCCCACCACCGCGACATCGCCGCCGCCGTGCGGCTGGCGCTGACCGGAGTGATGGACGGCCGGATCGTCAACGTCACCGCCGACGCCCCCGCCACCATCTACGAAATGGCCCGGCTCGCCGGCCAACACATTGAAGGATCAGCCGAACCGCTCGCGAACCCGTGGTTCGGCCACCTCGACGGCACCCTCATCCGCGAACTCGGCTTCACCCCCAGCGTGCCCACCATCCACCACGCCGCCCGAGACGGCATCCTCTAGCAAGGTCCGCGCCGCCCATATGCACTTAAAGGGATAGATGAAGGGCTTGCGGACCGCCGTACTGATCGGCGTGCTGCTGCTCGCCGGTGGTGCGTTCGCTGCGCGACGCACATCCCGACTGCGCTTGTGCTGCTCGTGCTGGGCATCGCGCGGTCCAGCGATGTTGGCCAGTCGGTTGTTGATGGCTGGCTGGACTCCAAGTTGCGGTGCTGAATCTGCCCCTACTTATCAACTACGACAAGAGGAGAATCCATGGCCGAAGAACGCATCGCCCTGGTCACCGGGGCCAACCAAGGGGTCGGCCTGGAGGTCGCCACCAAGCTGGCCGCGAACGGCGTCACCGTCTATCTCGGCTCGCGCGACCTGGCCCGCGGCGAGGCCGCCGCCGCCGGCATCCCGACGGGAGCGACCGCCATTCAGATCGACGTCACCGATCTAGCGTCGATCGCTGCCGCGGCCGACCGGATCCGCGCCGAGCACGGCCGTCTCGACCTGCTCGTAAACAATGCCGGCATCTCGAACACCCGCACCGACAACCTGACGCCCGAGGAGATGGCTGTGTCGTCGACCGCGAGCATCGCCTCGCTCGACGAGGTCCGCGCCATCTGGGATGTCAACGTCTTCGGCGTGCTCGCTGTCTACCAGGCGATGCTGCCGCTCCTGCGAGCATCCTCCGACGCCCGGATCGTCAATGTGTCGAGCGCGGTCGGGTCGCTGTCGATGAACGCCGACCCGAGCTTCCCCTACCGGATCGCCTACGGGCCCGGGTACGCCGCGTCGAAGACCGCAGAGAACGCCATCACGCTGGCGATGATGATCGAACTCGAGCAGACCAACATCAAAATCAACCTCGTCTCCCCAGGCTTCACCAGCACCGCGCTCAACAACTTCGCTGGCACCGAGTCAATCGAGGACGGCTCCCGCGAAGTCGTCCGCGTCGCGCTCCTCGGCCCCGACGGGCCAACAAACACCTTCACGCGCTGGGAAGACACCACCATCCCCTGGTAGCCGTCGCGCTGAGCCCCCAAGCCGCTGCGCCGAAGGGGGGGCGACGGGAGCAAATGCCCTAACTTGTCCGCCGGGTCAGGACCTGCTCCCGCAGGATGTCGGCGTGCCCAGCGTGCTGGGCGAGCTCACGCAGCACCTGCACGTACAGCGCCCACACCGGACGTGCGCCGCGGCCGTCGACGACCGCAGCCAGGTGGAGTTGACGGACCGCCTGGCGGGAAGCTTCCGCCCGAGCCCGGTAGGCGGCGGAAACCGACTCCACGGTGTCGGCCTTCCTCAGGGTGAACGAGCGGTCCGGGGTCGTGGCGATCCCGATCTCCGCGTAGGAACGGCCGGTTAGCGCCTGATCGAACCAGACGCCCTCCACGAAAGTCACATGCTTGACCAGCCCGAGCAGGGTGGTCTTCGACGGAACCAGTCGGGCGCGAGCCTCCTCCTCCGACAGACCATCCAGCGCGGCGAGGAGAGCGTGTCGGTACTCGTCGAGAAGATCGTCGAGACGCTGCCGTAGGTCCTCAGTCCAGCCGGTGGGGTCCGCACTCACACTCATCGAAAGCATCGTAGGGAACAGCCTGCAGTCTTGGACGGGGTTTACCAGTCGGTTACCGACGAGCGGGAGCGTCGCAATAGCAGTTGTGCGGACGACGCAGTAACCGACCCTCGTACGGGCCGCACGCAGTACGTCCCTAACGGCAGGTGCCGCGCGGAGGATGGTCTGCCGGTATGGCCTCGCGGCCGGCAGGCGCTGGGCGGACTAGACCTGACCGCGCTGACTAGGGCAAAGCCGATGTCGTCGCGTCCCACCGATTCCAGCATCGTTACGAGCGCGTCGTCGTTGGTGGCGCCGCTGGCGCGGGCCCACAGCAGCCAGTCGTCCCTGCTGCCGGGCTGCATGCGGGCGGTCACGTCTTCGAGTAGGCCGGTGAGTTCCCAGTGCCGCCGCCACCACTCCGGCGCGTGCCAGCCAGCGACCTCCCAACCGGCCAACGCAGACACCTGCTCAGGTGGGGCCTGAAGGTAGGGGTCGACCTTCAGCGCCGGGGTCGAGACTGCGATCCGACCACCCGGCTTGAGGACACGGAGCAGGGCAGGCAGGAGTTGCACATCGGTGCCGAAGTATTCGAAGGCGTCGACGCTGACAACGGCGTCGAACTCGGCGTCGTCGAAGGGGAGGTGCCGGAACATCGCCGACGGACACAGAGATCCGCGTGGCCAAGTCAGCGGCGTTCACCACTGCGTGGAGATCCTCTTCTTCGACCCACCGGTCGAACGCCGAGACGAAGACGTCCGCCTCGCGAGCCAGGAAGACCGAGGTGGCGCCTCTACCGCAGCCGAGGTCGAGGACGCGATCGCCCGGGCGGAGCCGCAAGTCGGGAAGCAGGTCTTCCAGCTGCCACAGCGGGTGCGGTCCCATGTCCAACCCGGGCACCCAGTCGGGGTCGTACCGGCTCGAGCGAGGGAAGCGGTCCGGCCTATTCAAAATATGCACGACCACAGCGTGGCCTGTCCTGCGGCCTTGGGCACGCTATATCGGCGGCCTCGCCAGCGGTCCGGCTATTGGCAAGGATCGGTGCCGCCAGCCGGCTCGCCGTCACAGGAGGAGGGCCTGCAGTTCCCGGAGTCGGTGGAACAGGTCGGGGAGGCCGCGCAAGCCGTTCCGCACAGCCTCGTGCGACAGCGCGAGCTCAGGGCCGGTACTGGCCTCGACACCGGCGAGGCAGCGGAGGATGTTCCACCTCGTGTGCCCCAGCCACCCTTCGATCATGAAGGAAAACCAGCTTGGACCGAACGGTGGCAGCGCCCCGCCCCCGGCGACGTAGCCGTCGAGGACCGAGCGGAAAATGGTGGGCTCGATGTCGTCGAAGCCAGGTCCCTTCGCGAGGCTCAGTGCCGTCGAACCGAGCTCGCCGGACAGGTCGAGCATCCCGGAGAGCTCCCAGTCGAGCACCACCGGCCGACCCTCTCGGGCGAGCAGGTTCCACGGTTGGATGTCCCTGTGGGTCAGCATGACAGGGCCTGGCCGTTCGCAGGTGTCGACGAAGTTGGCAATCGCGAGGAAAGTCTCGACGCGGGAGGCGAGCTCGTCCGCCCAAGGCTGTCGGGTCGCCGCCGCCCGCTGGGCGAGCTCGGGCCAGTCCCGTGATGTCGGGTCTTCAATCGAGATGTGAGTCCACGCGACGTCGAGTGCGTGGATGCGCGCGAGGATCTCACCAATCTCGAACGCGTACTCCGCGGCCACCGGCGCTTCGGGCACCCTTTCTCCGTCGACCCATCGGTGGACGAGCGTCTGGTGGCTGGCCAAGATCGGCTCTGGCATCGCGATGCCAGCGGCGAAGGCCGCCCGCTCGAACCTGAACACGTCATCCGCCCGGTAGGGCCAGGGGCGGTGCACGAGGTTCAGCTCTTTCACCGCGAACGACCCGTGGTCGGTGTCGAGCCGGTACATCCGGTTGGCGAACCCGCCGCGGACGCGGATCATCGGCCCGGTCGGCCTGCCGAGATGCGAAAGATTCACCCCACGAAATGTAAGGGTGGGCGTCTCATCGGGTGCACCACGTGCAGGTCGTCCCGATAATCGACCCTCGAGCGAGAACACCCGGGCTCCAGCGGCGTCCCAAGCCCGGGTTCGCTACGGTCCTGGAAGTGAGCACAGGGATGCCAGAGGACCGGCGGGGCTTGGACGACGGGCAAGCATGCCTGCTCATCACCGGGGCGCCCGGCGCCGGCAAGTCCACGGTGTCGCGTTTGATCGCTCGGCAGCTCTCAAGGTCGGCACTCCTCGACGCGTACTTCGTCAGCACGATGGTCGTGAGCGGATACGTCTGGCCCTTGGGTGAGCCAACTGATGAGGCAGTCAGGCAGGTTCGGCTCCTCAACACCAACTTGTGTGCTCTGGCGGGCAACTTCGCCGGTGCTGGGTTCACCCCCGTCATTGATCTCGTCGTGCCAAACGGTGAGCACCTCGAGGCCTTCCGCCGAGCGCTGACGTCCCACCCCCTACTGCTCGTCGTCCTCGATCCGGGTAGCGACACGTGCCGGTACCGCAACCAGATCCTTGCGGCCCAGGAGCGGTTTCTCTGAACCAGTGGGCAACGGCTGCAGGTTCCCGCTGACCCTGGTCAGCTCTTCCTTAACCCAAGCGAAGGGCGGGCGCGCTCTGCGGTGCTTCACGGCCAGGCAGCCACGTTCGGCCGGAACGCCTAGTCATGGGTTGGAAGTAGCGCCGCGGCCAGGGCTTCAGCCAGCCACTCCCGGTAGTCCCCAGGACTCCAGCCGCGGGCGGTGACCAGGGCGTCGTAGTTGGCTTGGGCGCAAAGAGTCCAGATCAGGTCGCGGGCCCGCTCGACGGTCAGGTCGGGTTTCAGTGCGCCGCGCTCGGCCAGGAGGTTGGCGAAGTCGCGCAGACCGTATAACCGCTGCTCAGCCAGCTCGGTACGAAGCTGCGCCAGTGCCGGCTCTCCGGCGGCCTGGTCCAGCACCCGCAGGAGCGGACCGACCCTGGACCACACTCCTGGCTGGGTCGCAGCATAAGCCCGCAGCTGGCGGCGCGGGTCGGTCTCCTCGATGACCCGACGGATCCCGGTGCGTTGCTCCACTGGGAGTTCGGCCCGTTCGGCACCGCCAGCTAGTGCGGCCTGGATGGCCTCTCGCAGCAGTCCCGCCTTCCCGGTCGCTGACCGGTAGACCGTCTCAACGGCCACGCCGGCCGCGGCGGCGATGAGCGGGATGGTGGCCGCGGTGTATCCACGTTCGACGAAGAGTCGTGCGGCAGCGTCGACGATTCGTCGTCTCGTCTGCGCCGACTGCTCACGGCGTCTGGTGGCGTCGTATCGGCGACGGGGGGTTGCGTCCTCTTGCATTGAAGGGAATGATACTGGCATGAATATGGTTCGCAGGTCGCGACCCACCGTCAACATGTGAGGAGATGCACCATGGCTCTCGCCCACACCGTCGGGTCCACACCTGGGCCTGCCACTGACCCCTCGCTTGAGGTGAACAAGGCCGCGGCTTGCCGCGTGCTCGAGGAGGTCTTCCCAGCCAACGACGAGACAGCGCTGCGCGAACTCATGGACGACAGCTTCGTGAACCACGAAGCACCGCCCGGCACACCGCCAGGTCTCGGCAGCGTGACGATGTTCATGAACCTGCTTGCTGGCGCCTTCTCCGACCAACGCTGGACCATTCATGGGGTCATCGCCGAAGGCGATCTCGTGGCCATCCACTGCGTTCACAGCGGCCGACACACCGGCGACTACTTTGGGCTGCCGGCAACCGGGCGGTCGTTCGCCTACAAGCAGATGCACATGATCCGAATGCGGAATGGCAAAGGTGTCGAACACTGGGCGGTCCGCGACGACGCCGGGCTCATGCGCCAGCTGACCGGCACACACAAAAGTGGCGCCGTCACCGACGACGGCCCATAGTCATCGTTGGGGTCTCAATCCCCTCCATTCCCGTCCGGAAGCGCGCTTACCGCCGTACACCGACGGAGAGCAGGTACTCCTTCTCGAAGTGGGCTCGTCCCCCGTTGACGCCCTGGTCCCATCTGTCGCAAAAAGCGTCCAGGGCAGCGTCGAACTCCTCAGCCCGACCGTTGCGCTCGGCGTTGGCGCGAACAGCAATGGTGGGTCCGTAGTAGGCCTTGAAGTGTTCGCCATAGTCACGTGCCTGCGTGAACGCGGTGATGGTCAGGTTGTCGCGTCGCTGCGTCGTGAAACTGACCCGGTCACCAAACAGCTCCGCCAGATGCTCCTCGCTGCCCCACAGTGGTGCAGGTTGGGCGCCGGGGGGCGGTGGGGCGGCGAATGGCCCCATAGTCCGGAACAGGTCGCCGATCATCCCTTCCGGGGTCCAGCTGAGCAACCCCAACGTCCCGCCCGGGCGACATACGCGTACCAGCTCGTCGGCCGCGGCCTGGTGGTGCGGCGCGAACATCACTCCTATGGAAGACATGACCACGTCGAAGGAGGCGTCGTCAAACGGAAGGTGCTCGGCGTCGGCCTCCTGCCACGTCAGGGTCAAGCCTTCAGACCTGGCGCGTTTCTCCCCCTCCTCAAGCAGCCGAGGGGTGAGGTCGCTGGCGGTCACCTCGGCCCCTGCTGCGGCGGCTCGCAGTGCGGCGTTGCCCGTCCCAGTGGCCACGTCCAACACCCGCATGCCGGGGCCGATGCCGCACGCCTGGACCAACCGCGGCCCGAGGGGGAGGAGGAATGTGTCGACCATCACCGGATAGTTTCCGGATCCCCACATCGCCTTGTGCTTCTGCTTCAGCTCCCGGTCGGCGACGCTGACAGGGTCGGGTGCAAGGGTCATCGCTGTCTCCTCAAGGGCCTCTGGGCTCATGCTAGAACCGCGCCCGTCCCGCGGTCTAGACCCTCCGGCACGGCGCCCGGCCGTGCGGTGGCACACGGCGGCAACTGCGTGACACTGACCCGGGACCCGGGAGCGCGCTGGTTCTGCCATCAGGTCCTTCGCTCGACAGCACCGCCTCGCTCGCGGCCCTAGCGGGCGTGAAAGGGTGACGTTGCTAGTCGGCCACCTTGGTCGAGACGGTCGAATAGCCGCCTCCCCCCGGGTAGTGCCAGGCGCCTGTGAGGACTTCCCCACGGTCATCGAACGTGCCTTGGTAGTACGCCGGGGAGGTGCGGTCGCCCATCCAGATCATCAGGGTGTCGCCCCTCAGTTCGTAGGTGTAGTCGAGGGTTTCGCCCTCGCCGAAGCCGTAGTAGCGCGACTTGATGTCTGCGCTGGGCTCTTCGCCGTACCGGTGCTCATGGCCGATCACCTCCAGCCCCTTCGAGCCCTGCAGTTCGACGTGCTGGAAGAGGAAGAAGCCTCCCTCCGCCCACTCGTAGGTGACCGTTCCCTCCGCCTCGCCGGAAACCTTCCAGGTGCCGATCAACTTGCTCAGGCTCGCCAGGTCGGGGCTCGGCTGGGGTTGATTGCGCGCGTGCTCGTGGCCGGTGGTCGAGTTGTCGTCCATGGTGGGTGTCCCTTCGTGACGGGTGGCCGTCGCACTGACGGTCAGCGTGGGCGCAGTCGACTCGCCACGCCGACGGGTGCGGCCCTAGTGAGTCCTGGGTGTTGCGTGCGAGTCGATGTGCTGCCTGTCAGACTCGCGATGATCCCGAGACTCATCGGTGTTCGAGGCTGCGGGGGCCCTCTGAGCGCGATCCGGGGCCGGAGAGCCGTTACAGAACGGGGTCGTCCGACGGAGCTCTCCGCTTGGATATACCGGCTAGCTGCGCTGCTGGGAGTCCCTGTCGGTCCTGTGAGCAGGTGTTGGCCGCGGCTGTGGTGGCGCTGATGCGCTGAGCTATCGCGCGGAGCTGTCGCTGCTGGCTCTTTGTGAGCGGGTCGAACACGTGGCGCCGGACGGCCTCGACGTGGCCCGGGGCGATTGCCACGACTTGGTCCCAGCCCTCCTCAGTGAGAACAGCGAGAGTGAAGCGACCATCCGTGGGGTCCGGGGTACGACGTACCCAGCCACGTCTCTCCAGCCGACTGACGACCTGCGACAGCCGCGGCAGCGAACCCTCAGCCAGCGCAGCCACCTCGCTGAGCCGAAGCGTTCGTTCTGGGGCCTCAGACAGCGCAGTGAGCACCTGGTATTCGAAGTGGTTGAGTCCGGCGTCCCGCTGTAGCTGGAGCTCGAGGGCCGCAGGCAGGCGGACCAGCAAGCAGACTAAGGACATCCAGACCTCGTGCTCCTGTTCGTCGAGCCAGCGCGGTTCCGCAGGATCCATGACACCAGCCTACGGCACACTGTGGTGGCCTTCGCAAGCAATTTTACTTGCATGTTGAAGTCATCGCGTCTATGGTTTAGTTAAATGTTGAAGTAAACAGCGACAGGAGCACAGCATGGACACCGTCTTGTGGGTGATCGCCGGCCTGCTGGCCGTGGCGTTCGCGGGCGCCGGAGCGATGAAGATCGCCCAACCCAAGGAGAAGCTCGCCTCCTCCGGCCAGGCTTGGACCGAGGACTTTTCAGCAGGCACCATCAAGCTCATCGGGACACTCGAGGTCGCCGCGGCTGTCGGCCTGATCCTGCCCGCTCTGTTCGGCATCGCTGAGTTCCTCGTACCCCTCGCCGCGCTCGGCCTGATCTTGCTGATGATCGGCGCGGCCATCACCCATGCGCGCCGTGGCGAGAAACCGAACATCGCCGTGAACGTGGCCCTGCTCCTGCTCGCCGCGGTCGTTGTCTGGGGCCGTTTCGGCCCCTACTCCTTCACCGCCTGACCCACCCACGTGTGAGGCCCAGACACCGTCACGCAATCCGAGAACCGCACATTGAGGAGCCTGAAATGACCACAGCACCAACCGGCCCGTTCGCCGTCTTCGGCGCGACTGGCAGCCAGGGCGGGTCCGTCACGGACGCGCTGCTCGCCCAGGGCGCCACCGTACGCGCCCTCGTCCGCGACCCCGAGTCAGACCGTGCCCGAAGTCTTGCGGACCGCGGGGTAGAGCTCGTCCAGGTAAGAATGGACGACCCCCGATCACTCAGAGAGGCACTGACGGGAACCGCCGGGTTCTCCTTTATGACCATCCCGCCCGGCGGCATGCAGAACGCGGACACCGTGGGCGAGACCCGGCAGGGTGTGGCCCTCGCGGACGCCGCCGCGGCGGCGAAGGTCCCGCACGTCGTCTACAGCTCCGTCGGCGGCGCCGAACGCAACTCGGGCATCCCGCACTTCGAATCCAAGCGCCGGGTCGAGGAGCACCTCGCCGGGCTCGGGCTGCACACCACCGTCATCCGTCCGGTGTACTTCACGGACAACTTCGCCTACATGGCGCCGACTGTCGAGGGCGATGAGCTGGTGCTGCGGATGCCACTTCCCGACGGCGTCAAGCTGCAGATGGTCGCGGTCCGCGACATCGGCCTCGTCGTGGCCGCGGCGCTGCTCGGCACCGCCGACGTGCCGGAGGCCATTGAGCTCGCAGGAGACGAGCTAACCGGCAGCGAGATTGTGGCGGCCTTTGGCGCACGCGCCGGTATGCCCGCACGGTATGAGGCCCTGCCGCTCCAAGTTCTTGACGGCAAGGACGACATGCAGGCCATGTTCCGCTGGTTCGCCGAAACGCCTGCCTACCAAGCCGACATCGACCAGGTTCGCGGCATCGTCCCCGACGCGTGGGACCTGAACACGTGGCTTGACGCAACCGGATACAAGCTGGCTTCCCGGCAGCTCCAGTGAGGGGCGGTCCGCCTACCCCTGCAAGCGAGGTAAGGCGAAGGTGGCGTAGGCGTTGTCCGTCAGGGGAGACGCGAGAGACGGCGACGCCACCAGCCCTGGTCGCCTAGGGCGTCGTTTCCCACAGGCCGAGCACGTTCCCTTCGGGATCCTTGAAATAGGCGAAGGCGCCCATCCCCGGTATCACGGTTTTGGGCCTGACCGTTGAGCCGCCTGCGCTTTCAATCTGCGCAATAGAGTCGTCAATGGCTGCGACGTCGATCGTGAGCACTGGTGCTGGCATTCCCTCGTCTCGCTTCACCAAGCCGCCGTTGATCCCCCCCGGCTCGGTGGGCATCTGAGTCTGCTCGTCCGTTGGGGTAGTGACCACAGTCGTATATTCCCCGCCGGCCGTCGGCATGGTCTGCAGCTGCCAACCGAAGATGGAACCATAGAAGTCCTTTGCTCGCTCGAGATCCGCTGCCGGAATCTCGAAATGCACCACCTTGCGCATGTCATCCCCCCTGGTTTGCCGTTGAACCTGCGAAACACCATCCAATCGCCTCCAGGGAGACTGTCAATGGATGCTGGCGGGGGCGGGCCTTGGCCAGCGGCGAGCGGAGTTGTCACCGCACCGTTGGTCGGCAGGCATGGTGAGTACTATTCGGCCCATGCCCGATCCCTTCGCCATCCTGCTGCGCAACCACCACGCGGGCGGGCGGGCGGCCGTTGATCTGTTCGGCCGCGCCGCCAAAGGTCAGCGGGGCCGCCCGTACGCGGCGCAGCTCGGGCAACTGCTCACCGAGGCGCGCGAAGACCTCGACTTCAACGAACGCGTGATGCGACGACTCAATGTCTCGTCCTCGCCGGTCCAGGTCACGGCGCTCCGACTTGGCGAGCGGATCGGTCGCTTGAAGCCGAACGGTCAGCTGGCACGCCGGGCTCCACTGAGTGATGTCATCGAGCTTGAGGGCCTGATCGCCTCCGTCCACGTCAAGATGGCCGGCTGGCAGGCGGCTCAGGTCGCAAACCGGCTCGAAGAGGCTGAGCTCGCCGAGCTCGAGCGGCTGATCAGCCGGGGGCGAACTCAGGCGGAGCGGCTAACCGAGATGCACCGGACTGCAGCGGCCAACGCCTTGGGTCGGTCAGCCTGAGGCGCTTGCAGCTGGACGTGATGCCATGGCCCGCCACAAGGAGCTGCCCTGGGTCGAGGCTCGCCGGGCGAGTAGCCTCTAGCAGGTGCTCGGACCGTCGCGCGGCCGACTCCCCAGCGAGCTCTCACCTGCGCCTGGAACTGCCGGCCTAGCCGCACTCGGGCTCCCGCCTCGCCGAAGAACAAATCGTGAGGGTGCGCCGCCCTACGCTGCCCAGGCAGGCGGTTGAGGAGGTTCATGGGTTTCCTGCCCACGAGGTCACTGCGAGTCAGGTTCGAAGTGGAGGACGAGGCTTTGTCCCGCCTGCACAGCAGAGCCTTCGGCTCGCCGCTCAACAGCGTCCAGCCTTGGTCTGCCCGGCTGGCTCGACACAGCCTGACCTGGGTCGGCGCGTTCGTCGCCGAGGAACTGGTTGGCTTCGTGCACGCATGCTGGGACGGTGGAGCGCACGCCTTCGTGCTCGACGCGGTCGTCGACCCCGAGCATCAGGGCCAAGGGATCGGGCGGCAGCTCGTGGCGACTCTGGTGGCAGAGGTGACAACAGCCGGTTGCGAGTGGCTGCACGTCGACTACGAGCCCCACCTGCATGCGTTCTACCGCGACGCCTGCGGTTTCCAGCCCACGCAGGCGGGTCTGTTGCGTCTCGGTCCGGCGTCCTCAGGCGGTCTTGCGTAGCGGCACCGAGCGCGGCCCGGTGATCAGGTTCTTCGTGCGGAGCTTGCTCTTGGGGGTGGTCAGCAGATCGAGCACGGCCCGCTCGATCTTGCCGTGGGTGAACCCGTCAGCCAGATCTTGGTCGGTCTTGGCCAGCGCGGGCGCGATGGTGGCACCGTCCAAAAAGAGGTCGATCACCCGCGGGTCGACGTAGGAGGATCTGGCCACCGTCGGGGTGTTGCCGAGATAACTGGCGACCTCCTTCATGGCGGTGGAGACGGCTCGCTTACGGGCGGTCGGGGTAACTGCGCTCTCGGTTTTCCGGGCCAGGGAAACTTCGGCGATCACTGTGCCGTGCCAAGTCCGGAAATCCTTGGCCGACACCTCGCCGCCGACCACCTGCTTGACGTAGGTGTTGATGTCGCTGGACGTCACGTCGCGCCACGCATTGCCGTCGTGATAGGCCAACAACTCCTGGCTGCCGTCGCTGCGGCTCAGCAAGTCGGCGACCGCGTCGCGAACCAGTTGGTCAGCTAGGGCGACGTAGCGCTCCTTGCCCGACTTGGCGACGAAGTCGAACACCACCTGCTTGTTGACGATGGTCACGTGCTGTTTCTGGATCGTGGCCAGCCCGAAGGTGTTGTTGGCTTCGGCATAGGACTCGCCGCCGATACGGAAGAAGCCGAGATCCAGCAGTCGGAAGGCTGCCCCGAGCGCCCGCTCGTACGGCATGCCGTCGAGCTTGAGATGGGCCGACACCTTCCGTCGCGCCCGCGGCAGTCGACCCGCGACCTCGAGAACGCGGTCGTGCTTGGACTTGTCACGCCGGCGGCGCCACTCCTCGTGGTAGAGGTACTGCCGACGCCCGGCGTCGTCGGTGCCGACGGCCTGCAGATGGCCGTTGGGCACCGGACAGATCCACACGTCCTGCCAGGCGGGCGGGATTACCAGCGCCCGACAGCGCTCGGCGACATCTCCGGCCAGGGGCTGGCCGAGGTCGTCGACGAAGACGAAGTCGTCGCCGTCTCGGTGACGGGTCCAGCCCCGACTCTTGGGAGATACGGTACGCAGGCGCGGCACACACTAGTGTTACCCCGCTTTGGGGTGCACGGATGCACGTCGGTCGGTCCGCCCAAGAGAGGCACCGGGTCAGGGCGCGCCCATCACCAGCCCTTCGATGGTGTGCTTCTGCACGATAGGCACCAGTTCGTCCACCACCCGGGCGTGCAGGTGGCGTCGGACCTCGGCGGGCAGTCTTGCGTCGAAGTCGCGGGTGACCATCATGTCGTGCAGCTCGGCGTGGCCCGCGCCGGGCGCGTCCACGCCCAGCACCAGGACAGGCCGGGCCAGCTCGGACTCGTTGGCTGTGCCCCGGTGGATGGTCAGGGCCGAGCGCGCCGAGACGTCGCCCATCTTGGGCATCTTCAGCTGGCCCACCGCCTGGTAGCGAGGCCACTCGCTCTGGTCAGGGAACATGCCGTGCTTGAAGTCCAGCCCGCTCTCATACTGGGTGCCGGGTGCGATGTGGAACGGTCCCATCTCGGGCAGCGTGTCGACCGCGGTCAGGTTGAACGCCAGCGAGGTAAGCCGACGACCCTGATAGGTCTCTGGCGGTGACGGGAAGTCGCGATGCCACGGCTGGTTTCGGGCGCCCGCGAACGGGATGTCGAAGCCGATCTCGACGATCTCGTAGTCGGGCCCGAGCACGGCCTCGCTGATCGCGGTCACCCAGGGGTGGCTGACCAGGTCGAGAAAGCCCCGGAGCTGCTCGGGATGCATCTCGACGTAGTAGCGCTTCGGCCCGCGGCCGACCGCCCCACCCTCACGGCTGATCGCGTCATCAAATGCGGCCAGGATGTCGGTGTGCAGGTCGGCCGCCCACTCCCGAGAGAAAGCACCCCGACAAGCGGTGATGCCGTCGGCGTACAGAGCCTGCACGTGAGCCTGCACGTCGACGGGCGTGGCGGAAAGTGTCGTCATGGGTCGAGATTACGACCCCCGGGCTACCCCCCCGACGAGGACGACCTCAGCCGGTCGATGTGCTGGGAGGCCTCTGCCTTATTGAGGTCGGCGGGCAGCTCTTCGCCCGCCTGACGAGCAAGCGTGTCGAGATAGCTGCGCTGGGCCTCCGTCATCGGGTCGTCGCCGCTGACCCAGTCGCTGGGGTCCTTCTCGAGGTTGCCGGAGCCGCTGGGATTGCTGGCGCCGATGGTGTCGGGGGAGGTGACGCTGTCGACCTCGGAGTCGTCGGGGCGGCCGCTGTGCTGGGACTCAGTCATGAATCTCACCCTAGTCGCCGCCTCTGACAGTCCCTCCGGAGTTCCCGGAACCCCCCAATGGCCGCTCCCTGCGCGCTCACGGCCGGATTGAGCGAACCCGGCCGGGGGTAGAGATGAGTTACGGTGAGTACGTCAGCCGTCGTCGGCGGGAGGCCGACCAAACGCCTGCTTCCCGTTGGCGAACACGTATCAGCATCGGGAGGCGAACGTGGCCGAGCAGGCAGCAGAGCGCGATCTGTCGCCCCTGCCGGGCGTCGGTCGGAGCTTCATCGCCGGCTTCGAGAGCACCTATCTGCCGTCGTTCGGGGTGGACGGCCTGGAGGTGTCCGGCCACGACGACCACCTGCAGGCCGACCTGGACAGCGTGCTGTCCGCCGGTGTCCGCTGCCTGCGGTATCCCTTGCGTTGGCATCGCATCGAGGTCGAGCCGGGTGTCTACGACTGGTCCGAGTCAGACCTGGTTCTCGGGCGCCTGCGCGACGCCGGCGCCGTGCTTATCGTCGATCTGGTGCACCACACCTGCTACCCCGACTGGCTGGCTGACGGCTTCCGCGGCGCGGACTTCGGGCCGGCCTACGTGCGCTTCGCCGAGGCCGTGGCCAAGCGCTACCCGTGGCTCCCGGCCTACACCCTGCTGAACGAACCGTTCACGACTTTCTGGTTCACGGGTCAGCAGGCCCTGTGGCCGCCTTACGACTCGGGTACCGCCGGATTCGCCCGGATGATGTGCGCCGTGATGCCGGCCCTTAGCGAGGTCGCGCAGTGCTGGCGCGACCTGCTGCCCGCGGCACACCACGTCTGGGTGGACACCGCCGAGCACCACTTCGGGGTCGGCCGGGGGGAGGCCGCCGCCCAGTTGGCCAACGAGCGCCGACACCTGGTCCTCGACCTCGCACTCGGTCGTCATCTCGACCCCGACCGCCCCTCGCTGCGGGCCGTGCTCGAATCCGGCGGGGAGTCACTGCTCGAGCTGACCCCGCTGCAGGTGGACGTGCTGGGCTTGGACTACTACTGCCACTCCGAGTGGTACTACGACGACCAGCAAGCTCAGGCGCCGTCGCCGGTTCCGGTGGGCTTCGCAGCCATCGCCGAGCAGTACGGTGACCGCTACGGCTTGCCGATGATGCTCACCGAGACCAACCTGCGCGGACTGCCTTCGGACCGGGTCTCCTGGTTGCGCTACACCTTGGAGCAATATGAGCTCGCCCTGGCCAGAGGCGTCCGTCTGCATGGTTACTGCTGGTTTCCTCAGGTCGACTCCTGCGACTGGGACACGCTGCTGGCCCGGTGCCGTGGTCGGTTCGACCCGGTCGGCGTCTTCGGATTGGCGCTGGACGGCTCTCGTACCGATACCATCTTCACCTCGGCGTGGCGGGCGGCCGCCGCGGGAGCACCGGTGGACGAACTGCCCGCCTACCGGCTGCAGCCGCCCAATGTGGCTCATCTAGCCGGTTTCTTGCCCGGGCTGCAGCACTGGCCCTGGCAGGACCCTGGCGGAGACGAGTTCGTGCCGGCGATCCACATCCCCGAAACCCCTAACTCCGAACACTCCAGCCCGGACCTGACGAGAGGCCCATGACGATGAAACGAACCGAACCTGATCTGGTGGTGCTCTCCCACCTGCGTTGGGTGTGGGTCTGGCAGCGACCCCAGCACCTGGTCCTGCGGATGGCCCGGCTGCGGGCGGCCGAAGGGGCTCGCACCTGGTTCGTTGAGGAGCCACACGTCGAGGATGTCGCCGAGCCGGAGTTGCGGACCGAGCAGCACGGCGACGTCACTCGGGTTTGGCTGGTGGTGCCGCGGGTGGACGACGGCTCGGGCAACCCGGACCTGCCCGAATATCAGAGCCCAGTGGCGGCCAACTACGGTGACCTGCTGGCCGAGCTGCTGGCCGCCGAGGGCCGGCCCCCGCAACCGGACGTGTGGGTCTACACCCCGATGGCCCTGGATATCGCCCAGCGGCTCGAACATGGCCGGCTGGTCTACGACATCATGGATGACCTGTCCAGCTTCCTGGACGCGCCGGTCGGGCTGGCGCTGCGGCAGCGGCGGCTGATGGCTGAGGCCGACGTGGTTTTCACCGGTGGCCGGTCACTGCATCGCGCGGCAGCCGCCCAGCGCCATCACCGGGTCTACTGCTTCCCCAGCGGCGTGCAGACGGCCCACTACGCCAGCGCCCGGCCGCTGCGGCACGCCAAGCCGGCGCTGCCACGGGTGGCGGGCTATGTGGGAGTGATCGACGAACGGCTCGACTTGGAGCTCATCGGCGGTCTGGCGGCCGCGCTGCCCGACTGGCGGATCGAAATGGTCGGTCCGGTAGCCAAGATCGACCCGGGCGGCCTGCCTCAGGCAGACAACCTGGTCTATCTCGGCATGAAGGCCTACGACGAACTGCCCGAGGTGATGGCCGGGTTCGACGTGGCGCTGATGCCGTTCGCGTTGAACGAAGCCACCCGATCGATCAGCCCGACCAAGACCCTGGAATACCTGGCCGCTGGACTGCCTGTGGTCTCCACCCGGGTGCCGGACGTGGTCACCGACTTCTCTCAGGTGGTGCATCTGACCGACGACGCCCAAGGGTTTGCGGACGCCTGCCGGCACGTGATGAATGCTGATCTGCAGCATCGCGAAAGCGGCTCCCGGCGGATCCTGGGTCGGCACGAGTGGGACGCCATTGCCGCCCGGATGGTTGAACTGCTGGATGAAGCCAGCGGCCGAAGCGTCGGCGCCACCCGGAGTCGGATGCCGGGCACCGCCCAAGGGGAGTCGGCGTGACCAGGTGGCAGGACCGGCTGCGGCCGACGCCGTTGGCCGAGGATCTCGAACGGGCGCACGTCAGTGGGGTGGCTGCCGCCCGCGCCGGGATGAGCGACGCCGCGCTGGGTGCCGGCCGACTGACCGGGCCGGGTGTCGAGGTGCTGGCCGACGCCGCGGTCTCGTCGGCGACGCCATATCTCCGCGCGCCGTTGCTGGCCCGACTCTCGGCGGTGAAGCGGCTGCACCCGGCCGTCGGTGACGAACACGGCCGATGCCCGAGTTGCGGAGTACAGGCTCCGTGCGCCACCAGCCAAGGGTTGGCCGCGTGAGCGCCGCTGCGGACCTCGTCATCGTCGGCTCCGGCTTCTATGGCCTGACCGTGGCCGAACGCGTCGCCACCCAGCTCGGCCTCCGGGTGCTCGTCCTCGAGCGGCGCCACCATCTGGGCGGCAACGCCTACTCGGAAGCGGAGCCAACCACCGGCATCGAGGTGCACCGCTACGGGGCCCACCTGTTCCACACCTCCAACGAGCGGGTGTGGACCTACGTCAACCAGTTCACCGACTTCACGAGCTATCAGCACCGGGTCTTCTCGATCACCAAGAACCAGGTGTACGCGATGCCGATCAACCTGGCCACGATCTGCGGTTACTTCGGGCAGTATCTGACCCCCGGGCAAGCGCGGGCGCTGGTCAAGGAGCATGCGTCGGAGGTGGTCGACACGCCGGCCAACCTGGAGGAGAAGGCGGTGTCGCTGATCGGTCGCCCACTCTACGAGGCCTTCATCCGGGGCTACACCGAGAAGCAGTGGCAGACCGACCCTCGTGAGTTGCCCGCCGAGATCATCACCCGGCTACCGGTGCGGTACACCTTCGACAACCGCTATTTCAACGACCGCTATGAGGGCCTCCCGGTTCACGGATACACCGCGTGGCTGGAGCGAATGGCCGACCACCCGCTGATCGAGGTGCGGCTCGGAGTGGACTACTTCGACGTCCGAAGCGAGCCCGCCGTGGTGCCGGCGGGGGTGCCGGTCGTCTACACCGGGGCACTGGACCGCTACTTCGACTACGTCGAGGGCCGATTGGGCTGGCGGACACTGGACTTCGAGCAGGAGGTCCTGCCGCTGGGCGACTTCCAGGGCACACCGGTGATGAACTACGCCGACGCGGACGTGCCGTGGACCCGGATCCACGAGTTCCGCCATTTTCACCCCGAACGCGACTACCCCGACGACCAGACCGTCATCGTTCGGGAGTTCTCGCGCACCGCCCAGCCCGCCGACGAGCCGTACTATCCGATCAACACCCCAGCCGACCGCGCCATGCTGCAGCGCTACCGGGCGCGGGCCGAGGCCGAGACCGACGTGTACTTCGGTGGCCGGCTCGGCACATACCAATATCTCGACATGCACATGGCCATCGCGTCGGCGCTGAGCTTCTTCGACAACACGCTGGCCGAACGGCTGAACCAGGCGGCGGCGGCGCGCCGCTGACCTGCCCGGCTCGCCGCCGGCCCAGTGGTGTCCTGGTGCCTCGACGCCGACGGACCGAGGTTTCGCTAGAGCGCCTCGCTGGTCGGCTGTGGCGCGCCTCCGCTGACCGCCGAGCGATAGTCGCCGTAGGCGAACTCGTTGATGGCGTCACCCGGCACCGCCGCTGAGGCGCGGCTGGTGATGGCCCGGATCGTGTCGACGTCGGTTTTCGGCTGTCGGTCCGCGGTCAGCAGCCCGTTGCGCTCCTGCTGGGTGTCGGTGAGCTGCGTGTAGCAGAAACCGGCCACGGCCTCGCTGTTGATTAGTGCGTCGACCAGCTGGCGAAAGCGCTCCAGCAGCGCCTCGGGCGTGGGCACCGAGCCGTAGTGGCGCCAGCTGTCGGCAGGGCTGGGGTCGTAGGTGATGCCGCCGAACTCGCTGACCACCACCGGCTCATGGTGGCGCTGCGCGCCGGGCAGCAGGACTGAGCGATAGCTAGGCTGGGTCTCCCTCAGGGTCCGTTCCACCGCGGGCCGGCTGCCATAGCGGTCGGTCAACGTCTGGCCGGACGAGGCGTAGTCGTGGACGGTGATGATGTCGGTGACCATCTGCTCCCAGCCGTCGTTCCCGATCACCAGCCGGGTCGAGTCGATGGCCTTGGTGAGGTGATAGAGCGAGAGCACAAACGCCTGCTGCTCTGCCGATCGCACCAGGGCCGGCACGCCCCAGCTCTCGTTGTCCGGCACCCAAGCGATCGCGCACGGGTGGTTGGCG
>DASQDG010000098.1:0-10226 GCA_035634295.1 Propionibacteriaceae bacterium
AGGGTTGGCTGCTACAGCCAACACTGCAAGCACAACTCAATAGGGGGTGATCGGTTTCGACTTGGGTCGATAGTCCCAGGAGAAGCGGGCCGAGAATCCAAGGTCAACTCGTTAATGTCCCTTGGAAACCAATAAGTGCCAAAGCTCAACGCACTGACTTCGCTCTCGCTGCCTAAGCAGTGATCGAAGGGTCAGACCGGGTGCGCCTCCGCCCCGGATCCTGGCCTCATCAAGGAGGCTTACCTGTTGACACTGGCCTCAGGGGTCAACGGGAACACTAACTGAGACTGGGCCTGTCTACGACTTGCTGATAAGAGCGTAGGGGCCAAGCAGAACGACTCATCAGCTGCGCCCGGAGAAGGTCTGGTTCGTCGCTCGAGGACGCGGGTTCGATTCCCGCCACCTCCACTCTTTGCGACCCGCTACGGCTACGTCGCTGCGCTGGTGATCAGATGCAGCGTCACCCCAGCCAGGGCGCACAGCCCGAGGGTTCGCAATGTGCTCCACTTCAGCACGAACATCAGCAGGCAGCCCAGTGCGGTGAGGGCGAGCGCGGCTAGCTGGAGCGACTCAAGCACCGGGACCTCGAAGCCCATGGGGCCCCAGGCAACCCGTCGGGTCGCCCCGAACAATGTGTGCAGGGCGAAGTAGACGGTCAGATTGGCGATCACTCCTACGACGGCCGCGGCAATGCCGGTGAGTGCGGAGGCGAGCGCGCGGTTGTGTCGCAGCCGCTCGACGTAAGGCGCCCCGAGCAGGATGAACAGGAAACACGGCACGAAGGTCACCCAGGTGGTCAGCAGGGCACCGATCAGCGCAGCCACCCAGGGGTTCAGGTCACCAGGGTTGCGGTAGGCGCCCAGGAACGCCACGAACTGGACCACCATGACCAGCGGGCCCGGCGTGGTCTCGGCCAGCGCAAGGCCGCGGACCATCTCACCGGGCGCCAGCCAGCCGTAGACGCTCACCGCCTGCTGCGCCACGTAGGCGAGCACCGCGTAGGCCCCGCCGAAGGTCACCAGCGCGGCGCCCGAGAAGAACAGCCCCTGCTCCACGAACACGCTGGAGCGGCCGAACACCAACCCGACGACGAGCATCGGCGCCGCCCACACGGCCGCTCCCAACGCGAGAATGAGCACAGCCCGTTGGCTCGAGGGCCGCTCACTGTGCAGGGTGTTGTCGCTGATCAGCGGTGGCGGTCCCTCATCGCTCGTGCTCGGCTGGTGGTCGGTGAGCCCGGAGTGCCGCCTCCCGAACAGCCAGCCGAGGACTCCGGCCGCGAGCACGACCGCTGGGAACGGGACGCCGAAGAACGTCAGCGCAGTGAACGAGGCAACCGCCAGTGCGATCAGGAACGGGTGCGTGAGGCCGCGGCGGCTCATCTTGATAAGAGCCTGACTGACGATGGCGATGACGGCGGGGGCGAGGCCGAGGAACAGGGCCTGCACCCCGCTCGTGTCGCCGTAGCCGACGTAGAGCCCGGACAGCGCGAGCAGGGCGACAACGCCGGGCAACACGAAAAGGGTCCCGGCGATCAGCGCGCCGCGGACCCCGTTCAGCAGCCAGCCCAGATAGGTGGCGAGCTGTTGAGCCTCCGGTCCGGGCAGCAAGGTGCAGTAGCTGAGGGCGAACAAGAATCGGCGATGCCCGATCCAGCGCTTCTCCTCGACCAGCACCCGCTGCATAACGGCGATCTGCCCGGCGGGGCCGCCGAACGTCTGCAACGAGATGGCGAACCATGTCTTGGCCGCCTGACGCAACGGCAGAACGTCCGACACGGCTTTACCCACGGACTGAACACTGCGGCTTCGCGTCGACCGGGTCAAACGTCGGCGACGCACCGCTGGCCGGTTGCGCTCAGTAGTTGGAGGAGGGCACAACGCAGACCCAGCGGTGGGTCGGCTCAGGGAGACTGGGCCGGTGACTGCGCCGACCTGCCCGCCACCGGTGCTGCGGCACCCCGAGCGCACCATCGGGCGACGGGTGTTCGACTTCTCCCGTCAGCTCGTGCTGATGGCCATCGTCAACTGCACGCGCGACTCGTTCTACGACCGCGGCGCGACATTCGGCTTCGAGCACGCGGTGGCGGCGGCCTTGGAGGCAGCTCGCGCGGGGGCCGACTGGGTCGACATCGGCGCGGTGCCGTTCTCCCCGGACGCCGCCGACGTCAGTGAGGCCGAGGAGATCGACCGCATCGAGTCGGTGGTGCGGTGCGTTGCGGCAGCCTCGGACGTCGTGATCTCGGTCGACACCTTTCGGCCCGAGGTTGCCCGGCGCGCGCTGGCCGCCGGAGCGTCGGTGGTGAACGACACCTCAGGGTTGCGCAACCCCGAGCTCGCCGAGCTGGTCGGCGGGACACGAGCCACGCTGGTGATTACTCACAGTCTGGCCCGACCGCGGGAGCATCTGCGCCGGCCCACCTACGGCGACGTGGTCGACGAGGTGCGCGCCTTCCTGGTGAGCAGGGTGGAGCTGGCGCTGAGTCTGGGCGTGCCCGAGGATCGGATTGTGATCGACCCGGGTCACGATCTGAACAAGAACACGCTGCACTCGATCGAGCTGACCCGGCGCCTGCACGAGATCGCCTCGATAGGGCTGCCTGTGCTGGCGGCGGTGTCCAACAAGGACTTCATCGGCGAGGCGACGGGGCGAGGTCGGGCTGACCGCCGGGAGGCGTCACTGGCCGCGGCCGTGGTCTGCGCACTGCAGGGTGCCCGCGTGCTCCGGATGCACGACGTCGCCGGAGTCCGGGCTGCGGCCGATCTGGTGGAAGTCCTGCTCGGGTTCCGTGAGCCTGCCTACCTGCGTCACAACCAGGACTGAGATTGTCAGCGGTCCGCACTAGCCTGGCGGCCATGTCGGTCTGGGAGCGCGAGCGGGTCCTCGCCCTGACGCCACTTCCCTCGGCGCGGACAGCCGCGCGCGAGCTCGCCTTGCCCGGTCGCTGGACCTCGTCGGGAGCCACCTCTCGGGCCGTCTGGGGAGAGTGTCTGGGGAGTGCTGGCACGACTTACCAGACCGCGGTCGAGTTGACCGAGCCGGCGGCGTACTCCTGTTCGTGCCCCAGCCGCAGATCGCCCTGCAAGCACGCAGTCGGGCTGTTGCTGCTGTGGTCTGGCGGCGGGGTGCCGACGCGGCCGGACGAGCCGGAAGCGGTGGCCGGCTGGCTGGACCGCCGGTCGCCGGGATCGCCTCGAGCTGATGAGCCTGCCGGACTCGTCGACCCGAATGCGGCGGCGCGCCGGGCGGCAGCGAGAGTTGAGCGGGTCAGCGCCGGGCTGGAAGACCTCGATCTCTGGCTGCGCGACCAGATCCGCGGAGGCCTGGCCGGGCTGGAGCGAGTGGGGTATGCCCATTTCGAGCGAGTTGCGGCTCGGATGGTCGACGCTCAGGCTCCGGGGGTGGCCGGCATGCTGCGCGCCATCTCGATCGAGCTCGCCGGTGACGGATGGCCGGAGCGGGTGTTGGAGCGTCTCGCGGCTCTGCACCTGCTCATTCAGGCGCATCGACGGCTGCCCGAACTGCCGTCCGAGATCGCGGCCAACGTACGTTCCCGGGTCGGCTACCCGGTGACGAAGGCGCAGGTGCTGGCCTCGCCCGGGGTGCCTGACCACTGGCTGGCTCTGGGGATGGTCGACACGGTGGAATCTCAGTTGGAGACCCGACGGGTCTGGCTCTACGGCGCGGACTCGGGTCGGTGGGCGCTCTGGCTGAGCTTCGCAGTGCCCGGCGCAGCCCTGGACGCCACTGTGCTGCCGGGGCAGCAGCTGGATGCCACGCTGCACTTCTATCCGGGATCGGGGTTTCGAGCCCTGATCGGCGAGTCCACTCCCGGTCCCGCTTCAACCGCCGAGGTGTCCTCGGGCACGCTGGCGGCAGCCCAACGGCGCTTCGCCTCCTTGCTGGCTGTGGATCCCTGGGCAGGTCGCCTGCCTTGCACGGTCACCGGCTCGGTGATCCAGCCGGGTGAGTCCGGTGGGCCCTGGCGGCTGCGCGACGTCGACGGGCACTGCGTCGACCTGGTGGGCATGACGGGTGAGCCGTGGCCGATGCTCGCACGTTCCGGCGGCCTGCCGATCGAGGTGTTCGGTGAGTGGAGCGTGGGCGGGTTTCTGCCGCTCAGCATGCTTGCCGACCGCAATGATCTGTTCAGCACCGGAGTGTCGACGTGAACGCCCTCGGCGCGGATGACTGGGCCGCTCTGGTCACCGCTGCGCTGCTGGGTACGGACCGACGCCCGCTACCCGACCCCGGCCGCAGCGCAGCCGCAGGCCTGGACTCGGTGTCGATCCTGCTGGACAGGGCGGCGGCCCACCGCGCCGCCACCCGGGCCGCGGCCCCGCTGGCGTCCTGCGCTGCTGCTCCGGTGGCGCCGGCCGAACGGCTGCCCGCGGCGCCGGCGGCCGCCCGGGCACTGCTCGCCGAGCTGCTGACCAGGCCGGACCCGGCGCTGGTGAACCGCTGGCTGGCGGTCTGCGTCGCGCAACGGATGGGCGTCGGCACCGAGCACTGGCCCCGGCTGGCGGACCTGGCGGCCCGCTCCGCTCGCTACCACCGGCCGCTGCTGCGGCGAGCCCTGGGCCCGCGCGGCATCTGGTTTCTGACACAGAATCCGCGCTGGGCGCGGCTCGCGGCCACGGATGACGCGCGAATGCCCAGCGCGCCGAAGCAACGACGCCCAGGGCCGGACGGCACCGCCGCCAGCCTGGTGGTCCACGAGCAGGTGCTGAGCGTGCAGGCGCGGATCGACGAGGTGTTTCCTTCTCACCCGAGCGATCACACCTCTCATCAGGTCACCGGGCATGGACAACGACCACCCGCAACGTGGGAGCACCTTCAGTGACCGATCCGCATGCCGGCACCTCCGATGAGCTCCGACCGCACGCCGAGCAGCTCTACGCCGCTGAGCTGGCCGCCGTCGCGGCTGACGACGACCGACCGCGACCGCCGCACTGGCGGATGTCGCCATGGGCGGTGGTGACGTATGTGATGGGAGGGACGCTGCGCGACGGCACGGTGATCTCCGCCAAGTACGTCGGGTCGCGCCGGCTCATCGAGGTCGCGGTCGCCACCTTGGCCACCGACCGCGCGCTGCTGCTGCTCGGCGTCCCCGGCACGGCCAAATCCTGGGTGTCGGAGCACCTGTCCGCGGCGATCTCGGGCACGTCGACCCTGCTGGTGCAGGGCACCTCGGGCACGGCGGAGGAGTCCATCCGCTACGGCTGGAACTACGCCCGACTGCTGGCCGAGGGACCCAGCGACGCCGCCCTGGTGCCGTCGCCGGTGATGGTCGCCATGCGGCAGGGCAGCATCGCCCGGATCGAGGAGCTCACCCGGATCCCCTCCGACGTGCAGGACGCGCTGATCACCGTGCTGTCGGAGAAGTCGCTGCCGGTGCCGGAGCTCGGCCGGGAGGTGCAGGCTCTCAAGGGGTTCAATGTGATCGCCACCGCCAACGATCGTGACCGGGGAGTCAACGAGCTCTCCTCAGCGCTGCGCCGACGTTTCAACACCGTGGTGCTGCCGCTGCCCGCTGACGCCGAGGACGAGGTGCGCATCGTCTCGACCCGGGTGGCCGAGCTCTCGGCGTCGCTGGAGCTGCCCGAGGTCGCGGCCGCGACCGACGAGATCCGAAGGGTGGTCACCGTCTTTCGTGAGCTGCGCTCCGGCCTCACCGAGGACGGCCGCACCAAGATCAAGTCCGTGTCCGGGACGCTGTCCACCGCCGAGGCGATCTCGGTGGTCACCAGCGGCTTGGCGCTTTCGGCGCACTTCGGCGATGGCCGGCTGTCACCGGGCGACATCGCCACCGGGATCTTGGGTGCGGTGGTCAAGGATCCGGTGGCCGACCAGGTGGCCTGGGACGAATACCTCGAGGTCGTCGTCCGGGAACGTCCCGAGTGGACCGACTTCTATGCCGCCTGCCGGGGGGGCGACTAGGTGAGTCCCACTCTCGCCCGGCCCAACGCGGATGCGGCGCCATCCCATCCCCCTGAACCTCAGGTCGAGGTATACGGCATCCGCCACCACGGTCCCGGCTCGGCGCGCTCGCTGCTGGCCGCCCTTAAGGACTACCAGCCTGACGCCGTGCTGATCGAAGGCCCTGCCGACGCCGACCCGCTGCTCGGCTGGGCCGTTGCGGACGACATGGTGCCGCCGGTGGCCCTGCTGGCCTACGGCTCCGACGAACCCGGAGTCGCGGCCTTCTGGCCGTTCGCGGCGTTCTCGCCCGAGTGGCAGGCGCTGACCTGGGCGCTGCGAAACGAGATCGCAGTCTCGTTCTGCGACCTGCCGGCGGCCCTCACCCTGGCCAGCTCTGCGGAGCCGCGACGTCGACGCGGTAGCCGTCCCGCCCGAATTGACCCGCTGGCGGCGTTGGCGGCTGCGGCGGGATATGACGACGCCGAGCGCTGGTGGGACGACGTTGTGGAGTCCCGGCTTGACGGCGCATCCCCGTTCCCCGCGCTCCTCGAGGCCATGGCCGAGCTGCGGGCTGACGAGCTGCGGTCCGGTGAACTGCCGGGCGACGACCCGGCTGCCGAGGCCGAGAACCACAAGGAGGCCCGGCGCGAGGCACACATGCGCCAGTGCATCCGCGCCGCGCTCAAGCAGGGCCGGCGCCGGATCGCCGTGGTGTGCGGGGCCTGGCACGCACCCGCACTCACGATGCCGCTGCCACCGGCGAGCCGAGACCTCGCCGTGCTGAAAGGAGCACCGAAGCGCAAGGTGACGCTGACGTGGGTGCCGTGGACGCACGAGCGGCTGGCGAGCGCCTCCGGATATGGGGCCGGCGTGGCGTCGCCGGGCTGGTATCACCACCTCTGGACGACACCCGATCGACCGGTGGTGCGCTGGCTGACCGCTGTGGCCGCCGCCTTGCGTCGCCGCGACCTTCCGGTTTCCAGCGCGCACGTGATCGAGGCCGTCCGCCTGGCCGACAACCTCGCCGCCTTGCGTGACCGGCCGCTGGCCGGCCTGACGGAGGTCACCGACGCCACCCGGGCCGTGCTCTGCGAGGGGGACGAGCTCGCCGTACAGTTCGTCACCGACGAGCTCGTCGTCGGCCAGGCCCTGGGCTCGGTCAGTGATGCGGTGCCGACGGTGCCTTTGGAGGCGGATCTGCTGGCGCAGGCCAGAAGGCTGCGGATCCGCCGCGAGGCCTCGCCGCGGCTGCACGACCTCGACCTCCGTAAGCCGACCGACCGGGACAGGTCAACGCTCTTCCACCGGTTGCGGCTGCTCGACCTGGGCTGGGTTCAGCCCGCTGAGAGCGGCATCGCCTCGCGCGGGACATTCCGCGAGACCTGGCAGTCCTTTTGGCGCCCCGAGTTCGCCGTCTCCTTGGTCGTCGCCTCGGTGTGGGGGACCACGGTGGAGACCGCTGCCGCCGCGCGAATGGTCGAGGTGGCCGAGGGAGGCTCGCTGACCGAGCTCACTGAGCTGGTGGAGGCGGGCTTGCAAGCCGACCTGCCCTCGGCCCTCGAGCGTTTGCTCGAGGCGCTGGCCGAACGTGCCGCTGTGGACGCCGACGTCGTGCACCTGATGGAGGCTCTGCCGGCGCTGGCTCGGGCGCAGCGCTACGGCGACGTACGGGGTACTGACACCAGCGCCCTGCTCTCGGTCTGTGTCGCGCTGGTGCTGCGGATCTGCGCGGGGCTGCCGCAAGCGGTCAGCAGCCTCGATGACGAGAGCGCCGCCGCCCTGCGTTCGCGGGTGGACGCCGTGCACGCGGCCATCGGGTTGCTGTCCCCGTCCGTGGCGACGAGCCTGCGACGCCGGTGGTTCGAGACGCTGGGCAAGCTGCTCGACCGCCCTGACGTCAACGGCGAGCTGGTCGGCCGCTTCGTCCGGCTGCTGTTCGACGCCGAGCTCCTCGATGACGTCGCCGTACGCCTGCATCGCGCCCTCTCCCGCGGAGTTTCGGCCAATGCCAAGGCCGCCTGGGTCGATGGCTTCTTCGCCGATGGCGCTCTGCTGCTGATCCACGACGACGCGCTCCGCGGCCTCCTCCTCGACTGGGTGGCCGGCCTCGGCGACGAGGAGTTCGTCGAGGTGCTGCCCCTGGTCCGACGCACCTTCGGCACGTTCTCGCCAGCCGAGCGCCGCTCCGTGGCGGACCGGATCGCCGGGTCGACGCGCTCTCGATCCCCAGCTCCGGAGGACCCTGCCTCGGAAGAGCCAGCACCAGAGGACCTAAGACCAGGCGATGAACGCGCGGCTCGAGAGCGCTTCGATCGTGAGTTGGCAGCTCCCGCCCTCGCCACGGTCGCCCTCCTCCTCGGTCATCCGGCTCCGAGTGGAGGGAGCTTGCCGTGAGCGACCCCGGGGACCCGGCAGCCAGCGACCAACGCACGCGCCGCTGGCGACTCCTGCTGGGGGAGCCGGCCGAGCAGCCGCTGGGCGTGACCCTGTCCGGCGATGAGCTGACCATGGACCGCGCTCTGGGCGCGCTCTACGACGGTGACGAGGAGTCCCACGGCAGCCGCCGCTCGGGCGGCCTCGGGGCCTCCGCGCCCCAGGTGGTGCGCTGGCTGGGTGACATTCGCAGCTACTTCCCCACCAGCGTGGTGCAGGTGATGCAGCGCGACGCGATCGAGCGGCTGCACCTGACCTCGATGTTGCTGGAGCCCGAGCTGCTGGACTCGCTACAGCCGGACGTGCACCTGGTCTCGACTCTGGTCAGCTTGAGCGCAGTGATGCCGGATACGACCCGAGCGACTGCCCGAGCGGTGGTGGCCCAAGTCGTGGCCGAGATCGAGCGCCGGGTCGCGAACTCCACTCGGGCAGCGGTCACCGGCGCGCTCAATCGGGCGACCCGGACCGCTCGGCCGAGACCGAGAGACATCGACTGGAACGCCACCATCGGAGCCAATCTCCAGCACTACCTGCCCGAGCACCGCACGGTGGTGCCCGAGCGACTGGTCGGCTACGGTCGCAGCTCCTCGATCGTCGCCAAGGAGGTGGTGGTGGCCGTCGACCAGTCAGGGTCGATGGCCGAGTCGGTGGTCTATGCCGCGGTGTTCGCCGCCACGTTGGCCTCGATCCGGTCAGTCCGGACAGCCCTGGTCGCCTTCGACACCGAGGTCGTCGACCTCACTGAGCGCCTCAGCGACCCGGTGGACGTGCTGTTCGGCTGCCAGCTCGGAGGCGGCACCGACATCAACCGGGCGCTGGCCTACTGCGCCTCCCTGGTCACCCGCCCGGCCGACACCGTCTTGGTGCTTATCTCAGACCTGTTCGAGGGCGGCATCGCCGAGCAGATGCTCCGCCGGGTCGCCGACCTGGTCCGTGACGGGGTCACGGTGCTCGTGCTGCTCGCGCTGTCCGACGCGGGTGCGCCCTCGTACGACCACGAGCACGCCGCCGCTCTTGCCGAGTTGGGAGTGCCGACCTTCGCCTGCACGCCAGACCGCTTTCCCGAGCTGCTGGCCGTCGTCTTGAGCAAGGGCGACGTGGGCCAGTGGCTGGCCCGGATTGAGCTCGAGCAGCGCGGCCCATGACCCGGTGGCGGGTTCCGGACCCCCGCGGCGCAGTCGTGAGAGGATCACGACTGTGAGCGCCATGCCGTCTGTTTCGTACTCCATCACCGTCCGGCTGGAGGTCCCTGCGGGAGGCCCGGCGGTCAGCCAGCTGACCACGGCCGTCGAGCGTGCAGGTGGTGCGATCACCGCCCTGGACGTGACGGCATCCGGTCACGAACGACTGCAGATCGACGTCACCTGTGCCGCGCGCGACACCGCCCACGCCGACGACCTGGTCGCCGCGATGCGCACCGTGACCGGGGTGGTGATCGGCAAGGTCAGCGACCGCACCTTCTTGATGCACCTGGGCGGCAAGATCGCCATGAACTCCAAGCACCCTATCCGCAACCGAGACGACCTGTCGATGGTCTACACGCCGGGAGTGGCGCGGGTTTGTCTGGCGATCGCGGAGAACAAGGCCGACGCCCGCCGACTGACCATCAAACGCAACAGCATCGCGGTGATCTCCGACGGTTCAGCCGTGCTGGGCCTGGGCAACATCGGCCCAGAGGCGGCAATGCCGGTGATGGAGGGCAAGGCGGCCCTGTTCAAGCGGTTCGCCGACATCGACGCCTGGCCGCTGTGCTTGGACACCCAGGACACTGAAGAGATCATCTCGGTGGTCAAGGCGGTAGCGCCCGGATTCGCTGGCATCAACCTGGAGGACATCTCGGCGCCGCGCTGCTTCGAGATCGAGGCCCGGTT
>DASQDG010000099.1:0-1813 GCA_035634295.1 Propionibacteriaceae bacterium
CCGTGCCTCGCCGACCTCTTCGGCGCCAGCGACGAGCCCATAGCACCCGATCGCCGCTGGTCAACACTTGATCCAATACGACGACTTACGAATCCTAAGCGGTCTGCTCCCACTCTGCTCCCACCGGTAAGTGGCCGAGACTCGATTAGTCCTTGCCCCATCACGGACAGGCAGACGCTGAGCTGCAGCGATACGAAGCTGTTCGGCCCGGTTCAGCGCCGTTGAGCGCAGTTGTGTCAACGAACGGTCTGCAAGGCGCTGACCAGCAGCGATGCGAGTGACCGCAGGTCAGCCGGAGACGATTCGAGCAGGTCAGCCCTACTGTCGGCCGTTCAGCGCCGTTGGGAGCGACCCACTGCTCCAAATCTGCTCCCAGGGCCATGGTGGTCCGGGTCGGTGACTGGCACCAAATACGATAGTCACCAATGCCGGGCGGCCTTCCCGTGGCGGTCCTGATGATCGGCGGCGACCGAAACGACGCGATCCAACGCCGCCTCTGCTACAGCCGATCCGAGAGGCCCGCTGACTGGGTCCCCGGGAAGTGGTCCAGCTGATGTGGGAGTCCGATGCCTCATGATGGGGTGGGAGGACGGATCACGAGATGGGTACGCGTCGTCGGCATACGCCGGAGCAGGTCATTCGCAAGTTGCGTGAGGGCGAGAAGCTGATCGGGTAGGGCAGCGGCCTGGCTGAGGTGTGTAAGCAGTTGGAGATTTCCGAGCCGACGTGGCATCGGTGGGTGGCGCAGTACGGCGGGATGAAGGCTGATGACGCCAAGCGGCTCAAGGAGCTGGAGCGGGAGAACGCCCGGCTGAAGAAGATCGTGGCGGATCAGCTGTTGGACATCGACATGCTCAAGGAGCTGAACAAGGGAAACTGGTGAGCCCGGACCGACGTCGCCGCGCTGTGACGGTGCTGCGGGAGCGGTTCCGGGTCTCCGAACGGCGGGCTTGCGCGGTGGTGGGCCAGCATCGCTCGGCGCAGCGGCGCCCGCCACGACCCGTTCCGGACGCGGAGATGGTGCTGCGGGAGCGGCTGCGGCAGATCTCCGCTGCGCATCCGCGGTGGGGATGGCGCAAGGCCCACGCGATCGCCGCCCGGGAAGGGCTGGTGGTCAACCGGAAACGGACGCGCCGGCTGTGGATCGAGCTGGGATTGAAACGCCCGGCGCGGGTACGCAAGAAACAGCGATGCGGTCCGGCGCGTCACCAGCGGATGCGGGCTCACCGACCGGATCAGATGTGGGCGCTCGATTTCCAGGTCGACGTCACCGTTGACGGCCGACAGGTCCGCTTCCTGAACGTCATCGACGAGTACACCCGTGAAGCCCTGGCCACGCAGGCGGCTCGCTCGTTCACCGCCGATGCCACCGTGGCCGTCCTGGACCGGCTGGTCACCACCCTGGACCGCCGCCCGCAGCACGTGCGCATGGACAACGGCCCCGAACTGACCGCCCACGCCCTGGTCGACTGGTGCCGGTTCACCGGCGTCGATCCGGCCTACATCGACCCCGGGTCGCCATGGCAGAACGGGGTCTGCGAATCGTTCAACGGCCGCTTCCGCGACGAGTTCCTGGCCTGCGAGCAGTTCAACACCCTGCTCGAGGTACAGGTCCTGGCCGAAGACTGGCGCATCGAGTACAACAGCTACAGACCACACGGCTCCCTTGACGACCTCACCCCCGAGGCGTTCCGGACCGCATGGATCACCAACCAGAACCGACTCTCATAAGCGGTGGACCCCCAACCGGGGGCCAGACAACCCAAAGGCTGTCCTTCGACAGCCGAGAGCTGGCAGCCGCCCAAGCAATCAT
>DASQDG010000100.1:0-70230 GCA_035634295.1 Propionibacteriaceae bacterium
CACCAGCTCATCTCGGCAGGAACCTGTCGAGAAGGAGATGTCGATGACCCAGCCAGGCACTGCCTAAGGGCATCCCCCGTCGACCTTCGTGGTGGGCGAAACAGACTTTCTGCTCGACGGTGCGCCCCTCCGCATCCTGTCTGGGGCCCTGCACTACTTCCGCGTCCATCCCGACCACTGGGCGGATCGGATCGAGTCCGCACGGCTGATGGGACTCAACACCATCGAGACCTACGTGCCGTGGAACGAGCACTCGCCGGTGCGGGGCAGCTTTGACTTCACCGGTCAGCTCGATCTCGGACGCTTCCTGCGGCAGGTGTCCGAGGCAGGTCTGCACGCCATCGTCCGCCCTGGCCCGTATATCTGCGCCGAGTGGGACAACGGGGGACTCCCCGCCTGGCTCTCCGGTTCGGACATGATCGTCCGCTCCTCCGACGCCCGCTACCTCGAGGCGGTCCGAGAGTATCTGTCGCACGTGCTCGACATCGTGGCGCCCCTGCAGGTGAGCCGGGGCGGGCCGGTCCTGATGGTGCAGGTGGAGAACGAGTATGGCGCGTACGGCTCCGACAAGGACTACCTGCGCGCGCTGGTCGACATCTTCAAGGCCGCCGACATCGATGTGCCGCTGTTCACCTGCGACCAGACCAGCGGAGACATGCTGGCTAACGGGGGACTGCCGGAGCTGCTCAAGACCGCAACTTTCGGCGCCCGAGCGACCGAGCGGCTGGGCGTGCTGCGCCAACACCAGCCCACCGGTCCGCTGATGTGCGCCGAGTTCTGGAACGGCTGGTTTGACCACTGGGGCACGCACCACGGCACCACGGACGCGTCCAAGGCGGCCGAGGAGCTGGACGCAATCCTGGCCGCCGGTGGATCGGTCAACCTGTACATGTTCCACGGGGGCACGAACTTCGGGTTCACCAACGGCGCCAACGACAAGGGCATCTACGAGCCGACGATCACGTCCTACGACTACGACGCGCCGCTCACCGAGGACGGCCACCCCAACGCGAAGTACTCCGCCTTCAAGGAGGTCATCTCGCGCTACGCCCCGGTGCCTGCCGAGAACCCTCCCGCCGGCGTGGACGCCCCCGCTTTCGCCGTCGACGTGACCGAGCAGGTGCCGTTGCTGGACGTGGTCTCGCAGCTCGGCGAACCGACGGACACCGCTGCTCCGCCGACCACCGACGATCTCGGCCACTACCGTGGGTTCTCCCTCTACATCACCGACGTCTCGACCAAAGCCCCTGCGGCGCTGGTGATCGGCGAGGTGCGCGACCGCGCCATCGTGCACTTGGACGGCAAGCCCCTCGGCACGTTGAGTCGCGAGAACCACGAGCAGGTGCTGTCCGTGCCGCAGGCCGAGTCAGGTCAGCTGCAGATCCTTGTCGAGGACCAGGGTCGAGTGAACTACGGCATGCGTATCGGGGAGCCGAAGGGTTTGCTGGGGCCAATAACCTTGGCCGGGCAGCCGCTCGAGGGCTGGCGCACCCAGCCCGTGGAGATGGACCTCGAACGGGTCCGGTCCGCGCTGCAGCCGACGACGGGAACCATGCCTCGAGCGGGGTCCTTCTTTGCTCGGGCGCAGTTCGACCTGGCGGAGCCGGCCGACCTCTACCTGGCCACCGACGGCTGGACGAAGGGCGTCGCCTTCGTCAACGGGTTCCACCTGGGGCGCTACTGGAGCCGCGGTCCAACCCGCACCCTGTACGTCCCGCGCCCCGTCACCCGGGCCGGCGTCAACGAGCTCATCATCTTCGAACTGCACGGCACGACGACCGGTGTGGCGCACTTCGTGGCCAGGCTCGACCTTGGTCCCGACGAGGCTTAGCCCCAGTAGAAGCGGGGAATCAGTCCAACATCTTCAGCAGATCCGGGCGGCTGCGAGGATGCCACAGGACCTCCCGGAGCTGGTCGATGCCGCCGGTCGGCCAACGCTCGGCGATGCGCTTGACCTCGGGGTCGCTCGTACGCGGTGGGCTTGCTCCCCGGCGCCAGGAACAGCGACACGCGGGGCTCCCAGTTGTGGTCCCTGGACATCTCGTCGTCGAAGCCAGCACCTCGGACCCGCGGCCCAGAAGAGCCGCGCTGTAGGGCAGGTCAGGAAAGGCCGCGGCAACGACCGGTGCCACCTCCTCGTGGTAGAAGCGGCGACTCAGATCCAGGCCAGAGGTGCACGCGCACGCAGCCGGGTCAGCCCTGCCGAGCCTGGTACACGTCGGGAATGCCATCGGCGTCGGCGTCGGCTTCCTCGGCCTCGCACAGCCGTCGGTAGACCCGATTCCGCCCGCGCAGGATGGCCGCCGAGAGGACCGCGGCCAGCACCGAACCGGCGAGCACGCCGATCTTGACGTGCTCAGCACTTGGGCTGTCCGGGCCGAAAGCGAGTCCGCCGATGAGCAGCGACACCGTGAACCCAATGCCGGCCAGGATCGACAGCCCCAGGAGGTCGATCCAGCGCAGGTTCTCGTCCAGGCTGGATCGGGTGAAGCGGGCCATCAGAAAGGTCGCGCCCAGGATGCCGACGGCCTTGCCCAGCACCAGCCCGGCGACGATGCCGAGGGCGATCGGGTCGCTCAGGGCGGCGCTCAGCCCGCTCACCCCGCCTAGGGACACCCCGGCCGCGAAGAAGGCGAACACCGGCACGGCGAAGCCGGCGGAGAGAGGCCGCAGGCGGTGCTCGAAGTGCTCGGCCAGACCCGGTCCAGCTTCCGGGCCGCCGGCCGCCTGGCTCCGTACGACGGGCACCGCGAAGCCCAGCAGCACCCCGGCGACCGTGGCGTGCACGCCTGAGGAGTGCACCAGAGCCCAGGTGGCCGCGGCGAGGGGGAGCAACAGCCACCACGACCTGACCCGGCGTTGCACCAGCAGGGTGAAGAGCCCCAGCGGAACGAGCGCTGCCAGCAGGTACTCCGGGTGCAGGTCGCTGGTGTAGAACACGGCGATGATGGTGATCGCCAACAGGTCGTCCACCACCGCCAGAGTGAGCAGGAAGGTTCGCAGGGCCACGGGCAGGTGGGTGCTGACCACAGCCAGTACGGCCAGGGCGAACGCGATGTCGGTGGCGGTGGGGATGGCCCATCCCTTGAGGGCGGCCCCGCCGGTGTTCAGGTTGATCAGGAGGTAGATGACGGCCGGGGCGACCATGCCTCCGATGGCGGCCACCACCGGCAGCGCGGCGCGGCGGGGGTCACGGAGGTCGCCGGCCACGAACTCCCGCTTGAGCTCGAGTCCGGCGACGAAGAAGAAGATGGCCAGCAGGCCGTCTCCCGACCACTCGGCCAGGGTGAGGTCCAGATGCCACTGCGCTGGACCGATGACGAAGTCGCGGGCCGCGAGGTAGGACTCCGCCCAGGGTGAGTTGGCCCAGGTCAGGGCGATCACGGTGGCGATCAGCAGCAGCGTGCCGCCGACGGTCTCGCGCCGGAGCAGCTCGGTCACCCGGCTCGTCTCGGGCCAGGTGCCTCGAACGAACAGGTACTTCACGACAGGCAGCTCGGACACGGCGCTCCTCGGGGGTCGGTTCGACGTCGCCGACCAGGCTTCCCGGCACACCAGGCTCTACCCTAGGCCGGATCACCCGCGCTCGAAACCTGGCCGCCGGCTGCGAGACGCGGCGACCGACCGGCGCCCGCCGACGTCGGCTAGGTTGAGCTGTCCCTCGCTCGTGGCTACCAGGCGGTGCTGATGCTGCAGACCGAACACTTCGTCCGCTTCGAACGCGTGTCGTCGGTGGCGGAGACCGATCACGGCCTGCTCGCGGAGGTGCACACCGAGCAGCTGCGGATCGACCTGATCCGGCCCGATCTGCTGCGGGTGAAGATGAGCCGGGGCGGCGTGTTCGACGAGTCACCGACGTACGCGGTGTGTGTGGATCCGCTGGTGGACCCCGTCGCCTTTGACGTGGTTCGCGACCCCGACCGCGTGCTGCTGGTGACCTCCGACCTGGTGGTGTCGCTGTGGCTCGACCCGTTCCGCCTCGACGTCCACCGCAGCGACGGCACCGCGGTGGTGGAGACGGCCGCTGACGACGAGGGCCGCTACTGGGCCTACGCCACTCTGAACGACGCGTTCACTATCCGCCGCTCGTGCCGGCAGGAGGACGCCATCTTCGGGTTGGGCGAGAAGGGTGGGCGCCACAACCGCAAGGGCCGCGACTTCATCCTGTGGAACACCGACGTGCTCAGTGCGGCCGAGACCGCCGAGTTCACCGCCGACAAGGCCCCCGGTGACCCGCGCGGCGACCGGACGAGTGCCGATTTCGACCCCTTCTACGTCACGGTCCCCTTCTTCTACCACCAGCGCCAGCCGGCGGGGGCGATGGCCGGCTCCTTTCTGGACAACGGCTTCCGCGGCACCTATGAGTTCTCGTCCACCGACGAGTATCGGATCACGTTCTCCGGCGGGCAATACACTGAGTACATCTTCGCCGGGCCGCGAATGCCCGAGATCCTGCGCGACTACACCTGGTTGACCGGACGGATGTCGCTGCCTCCGCTGTGGGCGCTCGGCTACCACCAGTGCCGCTGGCACGACTACACCCAGGAGACGTTCGAGGCGGTCGGGCAGCGTCACCGCGACGAGGCGATCCCCTGTGACACGCTCTGGCTGGACATCGAATACATGGACGGCTACCGGGTCTTCACCTGGAACGGTGAGCGGTTCCCCGATCCGACCAGCATGCTCGAGCGGTTGGCGGGGTCGGGCTTCCGGGTGATCACCATCATCGACCCAGGGGTGAAGTACGACCCGGGCTATCAGGTGTTCGACTCTGGCCGCGAGCACGACGTCTTCTGCCTGACCGAGGGCGGCGACACCTATATCGGCCAGGTGTGGCCGGGCAACACCGCATTTCCCGACTTCACCACCAAAGAAGCCCGCGACTGGTGGGGCAAGCTGAACGCCGACCACGTGAAGTCGGGCCTGGCCGGCATCTGGAACGACATGAACGAGCCCGCCACCGGGACGATCTCCTCAGCCGCGATGCGCTTTGGTCACGGGCAGCACTCACATGCGCAGTTTCACAACCAGTACGCGCTGCTGATGGCCATGGGCACCACCGCAGGGCTGCTGGAGTCCATGCCGGACCTCAGGACGTTCGTGCTGTCGCGAGCCGGCTTTGCCGGCATCCAGCGCTACGCCGCCAACTGGATGGGCGACAACCTAGCGCGCTGGGACCACCTAGAGGTGAGCATGCCCATGGCCGCCGGCTTCGGCGTCTCCGGGCAGCCCTTCGTGGGTGCCGACATCGGCGGTTTCCTCGGCAACACCGACGCCGAGCTGTTCCTGCGCTGGATGCAGTACGGAACGCTGACGCCGTTCTGCCGCAACCACTCCGTGCTGGGCACCGTCGATCAGTACGCCTGGTCGTTCGGCCCTGTGGTGCAGGGGCTGGTGCGCGACGCCATCGCCCTGCGTTACCGGTTGCTGCCCTACCTCTACGCCGCTTTCGTGCACGCCGCCGAGACGGGAGCGCCGGTGCAGCGGCCCTTGGTCTTCGACTACCAGGAAGACCGCTCGGCCGACCTCGACGACCAGTTCCTGCTGGGCCCTGACCTGCTGGTGGCTCCGGTCACCGAGCCGAAGATGACGTCGCGGCAGGTCTATCTGCCGTCGGGGGACTGGTATGACTGGCACACCGGCGACTGTCTGGGCGGCGGCAGGTTCGTGATCGCGCCAACGCCGATGGACCGGATCCCCGTCTATGCGCGCGGGGGAGCGGTGGTGCCGATGTGGCCGGATGCGCCGCCGTCCACCGCGGGGCATCACCCGGAGGTGGTGGAGCTGCATCTTTTTGTCCCCCGGACCGATGGCACCCACACGTCGCTGCTGGTGGAGGACGATGGGCTCACCTTTGCCGCTCAGCAGGGTGCCTGGTATCGGAGCACGTTCACCGTCACCCGCGAGGGCGGTTTGCTGCAGGTGCGCGCGGCGGTGCAGGGCAATGGCTATCCCGAGTTCCGTCGGCAGGCGTTCCTAATGGTGGTCCACGGAGCAACACCCGACCGGCTGCGGCTGGACGGCGCTGAGGTGACAGCATCCGACGGCGGCTTCCTGTTGAGCACCGCGGCGCACGGCTTCGTCGCCGAGCTTGACCTCTGAGGGTCAGCAGGGGGCGAATCTCATCCGATGGCCGGACCCGGCAGGCTGGCCGCAGCCGTCGCCGAGGCGGTCGCGCCGCTGGAGTCCCTCGTACTAACGTCTGGGGGGGGCGCCGATGACGACGTCGAAGGACGGCCCGGCGCTGATTGTGCTCCCGAGACGAGAGGTATGACGTGCTGACCACCGCCCTGATCCACCCACAACTTCTGCGCGCGGTTGCGGCGGCCGGCCACGGGGCCACCCTGCTGCTGGCCGACGGGCACTACCCGGCCGGCACCACGCTGGGGCCGCACACCGAGCAGGTCTATCTCAACCTCACCCCGGGTGTGGTGGACGTGCCGACCGTGCTGGACCTGCTGGTCGGGCTGGTGCCCATCGAGGCGGCGACCGTGATGGTGCCGCCTCCTGGCGAGCCGGAGCCGCCAGCGCTGGCGGACTATCGCCAGAAGCTTCCGGGAGTGGAGATCGCCACCCTCGACCGCTGGGCGTTCTATGCCGAGGCCCGCTCGGAGAACGCGGCGCTGGTGGTGATGACCGCCGACGTCCGCAAGTACGCCAACATATTGCTGACCGTCGGCGTCCGGCCCTTCTGAGGTCGCCTGCATGACGACCCGGCGAGTGGTCATCGACGCCCACCAGCACTTCTGGGACCCGAGCTCCGGCGGCTACCCCTGGCTTGCTGCCCAGCCGGCGGAGATCCAGCGCCCGTACGGCTTCGCCGACCTCGCCTCGCACCTGGCGAGCCAGGCCGTCGACGGCACCGTGCTCGTCCAGGCCGATGACACCGACGCCGACACCGACGCGATGTTCGAGGTGGCGGCGGCCCACGTGGAGGTGCTCGGCGTGGTGGCTTACGTGCCGCTGGAGCACCCCGACCGAGCGGCCGAGCGGCTGGCGGAGCTGCAGCACCGGCCGGGCTTCGTGGGCATCCGAAACCTGATCCACGACCAAGCCGATCCGGATTGGCTGCTGCGCCCCGACGTCGCTGAAGGGCTACAGCTGCTGGAACAGGAAGCGGTCCCTTTCGAGCTGGTCACCAACCAGCTGCGGCACCTCGAGCACGTCGGCTACCTCTCCGAGCGCTTCCCCCGCCTGCGGCTGGTGGTCGACCACCTCGGAAAGCCCCCGGTCAAGACGGCCAACCGGGAGCCGTGGTCCTCGCTGATCCGACGGGCCGCGAGCAATCCCCTCGTCCACGCCAAGATCTCCGGTCTCTACCCAGCCGTCGGCCCCTGGCGCGACCACCGGTCAGCCGACCTGCGACCGTGGATCGACGTGGCGCTGGAGGCGTTCGGGCCCCAACGGCTGATGGCGGGCAGTGACTGGCCGGTGTGTGTGCTGGCCGGGGGCTACGACGCCGTCTGGTCCAATCTGAGGCAGGTGCTTGTGGGCTACGGCGAGGAGGTGTCAACGCCGATCCTCGGACAGACAGCTCATGACTACTACGGGCTGGCGCAGGGGTCGTGACGCCTCCGGAGCGCTCGACGTGCACCTAAGCGACAGGCGCTGGTCACGGAGATTTCACCGGGCGACGACACGATGAACACCTCAGCTGCTCAACCTATGGGGGAGTTCATGCGTCGCCTGTTCCTGCTCATCACCGCCGCGGTCAGTATGGCCGCCCTCGCCGTCCCCGGCACCCTGGCCGCACAGGCGGGACCGGTTCAGAGGGGCCAGCACCGCACCCCCTACACCTTCGCCGTGATCGGCGACATCCCCTACGGCGAGGCGGAAGTCGCCGTGTTCTCGCGGGCGGTCGACCAGATCAACGCCGACCCCGACGTCGCCAGAGTCGACCACCTGGGCGACATCAAGAGCGGCTCGACGGTGTGCAGCGATGACTACTTCGCCAGGATCCGGTCCAACTTCGACCGGTTCGCCGACCCACTGGTCTACACGCCCGGCGACAACGAGTGGACCGACTGCCACCGGCCCACAAACGGGGCGTACAACCCGTTGGAGCGCCTCGACCAGATCCGGGACACCTTCTTCCCGCGGCCCGGGCGCACGCTGGGACAGCGCGGCGAGCGGGTGAGCTCGCAGGCCCGGATGGGCGTCCCGGAAAACGTCCGGTTCAGCCGCGGCGGGGTCTCATTCGCTGCTGTGCACGTGGTGGGGAGCAACAACGGGCTGGCGCCGTGGACCGGCCAGACCGCCGCCACTCCTGAGCAGACCGCAGAGGTGCTGGGCCGGACCGCGGCGGGCATCCAGCTGATCTCAGACACCTTCCGCTACGCCAAGCGGCATCATCAGCGAGGCGTCGTGCTGCTCACCCAGGCCGACATGTTCGACCCCACGGTGACCTCACCGCAGTTCGCGAACTACTTCGCGTTCCAGCCGATCGTGGCCGCCATCGCACGTGAGTCGCGCAACTTCGACGGTCAGGTCTATCTCTTCAACGGCGACAGCCACGTCTACAACAGTGACCAGCCGCTGAGCACCGCGTCGCCTTGGCGATCCTTCTACGGCATCCAGCAGCCCGCGGACAACCTGTCCCGGATCACCGTGAACGGCTCCGACAACGCCGACGAATATCTCAAAGTCATTGTTCACCGCCGGGGCCCGCAGGTGCTCACCTGGGACCGTGTGCCGCTGCGGACCTCCTGACGCGCGGACCTGAGCGCCGCCCCTGTCAGCCCCGGTGCACGAGAACTCACGCGCACGGGTCGCCCGCCCCCAGATCGGGTGCTTCGCCCACCGTGCGGGTGAGTTTTCGTGCACGTTCCCCGGGCGCGCCGCTGTGCGGTGCTGACACGATGACGCGGTGAGCCTGACCCACCTGCTTTCCTCGGTGACAGACCGGCTGCGTGCGGCCGGGTGCGTATTCGCCGAGGACGAGGCGCGGCTGCTGATCCACGCGGCCGACACCCCTGAGGGGCTCGAGTCGCTGGTCGGGCAGCGGGTGGCCGGGCGCCCCCTAGAGCCTCTGCTCGGCTGGGCAGAGTTCTCCGGACTGCGGGTGCAGGTGTCTCCGGGTGTTTTCGTGCCACGTCGGCGGACCGAGTTCCTCGTCCGGCAGGCGGCGGCGCTGGCCAGTCCCGGCGCGGTGGTGGTCGACCTCTGCTGCGGCTCGGGTGCTGTCGGCTTGGCCCTGCTGGCGACGACGGCCGCAGCGGACCTGCACGCGGTCGACATCGAGGCCTCGGCGGTGGCGTGCGCCCGGCGCAACCTGGCTGAACGAGGCCAGGTTCACCAGGGCGACCTCTACCACGCGCTCCCCGTCACGTTGCAGGGCCGGGTGGACCTGCTGGTGGTCAACGCCCCGTACGTACCGACCGAGGCTATCGCCCTGATGCCGCCGGAGGCCCGCCTCTATGAGCCGCGGGTGGCATTGGACGGGGGAACTGACGGGCTGGACGTGCAGCGCCGTGTAGCGGCAGGAGCTCCGCAGTGGCTGGCTCCCGGCGGGTGTCTGCTGGTCGAGACCGGGCGAGCCCAGGCTGCAGGCACCGTCATGCTCGTCGTCCGCGCTGGCATGACCGCCGACGTCACCGGGTCCGACGAATTCGACGCCACCGTGGTGATCGGGCGCCTGAACCGCTGACGTTCAGGCGAGTCAGCCCAGCCGCACAGACGCACCGGGCCTCAGCGGGACGCACGCATGGCCGAGGCCCGGTCCTGGGTCGCGGCGTCGCTCTCCAGACCCGAGTTCACCTTCGCCTCGCGCGCCGGGTTCACCGCCGGCGCCCTGGTCACCCGCCTGGTCCACCGGTCGCGGATGTAGTTCAGGTTCTGCGCGTAGGCGTGGTAGGTCCCGTTGTGCACGACTCGAAGCAGGATCTCGTTGTTGGCGAGCAGGCCCGGGCCGGTCAGGTTGGCCGAGCCCGTATAGACCACCTTCGCGTTGGGACGACCGAACCAGACCCCGTTGATGATCAACGCCTTGTGGTGGATGTAGAGGTCGCGCTTACCGTTGCCGTTGGAGTCGATGCCGGCGTTGTAAACCCGCATCATGCCGCGCTTGCGGCTGGGTCTGAGGAGGGTCTGGGTGACCCTGGCACCGGTCTGGAAGTTGTTCAGGATCACCTGGACAAGACAGCCCTGGTCGTGCAGGGTCCACAGGCGCCGAGCGATGTCGAGCCGCGCGGCGCTCCAGCCCCACTGGGCGATCTGGATGACCGTGCGGCCCTGATAACCGTAGCCACGGGCCACTCCGGTGCACTTGACGTGGTTCAGCACGTCCAGCAGCGGCACGTCGGCCGTGCCCGGGACCGCCGTGCGCGGATAGAAGTAGATCTTGTGGATGCCGCTGGTCGTGGTCCGGTAGTAGTTCGGCCGGTCGATGTCGGGCAGCATGTCGTCGAAGTAACGGTTCAGCGAGGCATACATCGTGGTGTCGCCGACCAGGGTGTGCACGTTGTTCCAGCTGACGAAGGTGTTGCCCGTGTAGAGGTTCGCCGCGCTGATCATGGACACGTTCCGCGAGGAGCCGGTCTGGGAGAAGAGGAAGAACTTGGCGTGCATGACCGAGGTCTTGCTGGACATACAGCTGTTGACGCACCGGGTGAGATAGCTGCCGGCCCGCTTGTTCGTTCCCAGGACGCCCCGCACGCGTTTGCTCTGCTCCGACACCGGGATGTCGTCGATCAGCAGCTGCACATTCACCCCCCGCTTGTAGGCGGCGATCAGCTTGTCCGCGGAGCTGTCAAGGTCGAAGAGGTACTGGGCGATCCGGATGGTGGAGCCCTTGGGCGCGTTGTCGATGGCTCGCTCGACGTGGGTGACAATCCGCAGCTCGGCCGCCTTGGTGCCCTTGGGGTCGTTGAAGATCACCCCCGGCTTGACGCTGTACGGGATCGGCGCGGCGGCGGGCGCAACGGTCGACGTACCGAGAGTCAGCAGGGTCAGCAGGACCGCAGCCGTCAGTCGGATGAAAATGCGCATCGGTTTGTGCTCCTCGAGCTCCGGCGTCGCCGAAACCTGACCAGGGTCCGCCTGTCTACCGGCGAAGTGCCCTATGGGGGGTGTCGGGCAACGACGATACGTCACTCAACGGCGACCAGCCGCCTACGCCAGAGAATGGTCACGGCGAGGTAACGAGAACACAGCCGGGTTAGGCGTAGCGAGCCAGCGCGGTGTCCAGCCGCCGTACGAAGGTGCGCCCCCACTCGCCGCTGCCGTCGACGGCCAGCACGCCCAGGTAGGCGAACATCCGCCACAGCTCGCGTCGCTCGACGAAGCCCGGATCGATCGCGTGGACGTCGGCGTAGCCGGCGAACAGCTCGGGCGCAACCGGCGAGAAGTAGTCCACCAGCGCGAGGTCCACCTCGGGGTGGCCGTAGTAGGGCGACGCGTCGATCACCACGGCGCCCGCGGAGGTGCTGACGAAGTTGTGGTGCTGGGCGTCGCCGTGCACCAGGGTGGGGCGCGGTTCCTGGCCGCCCAGCTCCGGCAGCCGAGCCACCACACGTTCGACCTGGCGCACCTGCCGGCCTGATAGGCAGCCGGCGTCGTAGGCGCTCAGCAGCCAGGGCAGCAGGCGCCGTTGGCCGTAGAACTCGGCCCAGGTGTTGCTGAGGACTTGACGGTTGTCCTGGTGCAGCGGACCGAAGTAGCCGTCCCGATCGAGCCCGAAGGCGTCGGCGGTGATGGCGTGCACGGTGGCCAGGGCGTGCCCGATCGCCTGCCAGTCCTCGGCCCTGCGCTCAGCAGGTGCCCGTTCGCGCACCGCCTCGGACAGCAGCAGCACCTGCCCACCGACCGTGATCAGCCCGGACCCGACCGGCAAGGGGACGCGGACGCCGGATCGCCGGCTGAGCAGGTCCAGCCCGGCCAACTCGCGCTGCGCCTGCTCGGGCGTTGTCAGCAGTTTGGCGAACACCGACAGGCCGGGCCCATGCAGCAGCGCGGCTGGGTGCGAGGCACGGGCACTGAGGTCGTCCCAGCCGGTAAGGGCCCAGAGTCGGCCCAGGTGCCCAGTCACCGCCCGCTCGATCTCGGCCAGCAGCCAGGCGTCGATCAGGACGTGGGCGGCCACGCTGACAGCCTAGGGGGAGGTGAAGTGCTACTGGTTGCAGCCGCGAGCGTCCACCGGCCAGCGCGCCACCACCTGGTCACCGCGGCTGACGAGGTAGTTGTCGGCCAGGTTCACAGCCACGCAGGCGTGGTTGGGCACCAGCCGCACCCGCGTGCCGGGTGCGCAGTCCAGGCCGGTGATGGTGGCGTGGTGCTCGGACAGCGCCGTCACCCGGGCGTCGGGTGCGTCCAGCAGTCGGCCATAGCCGGTGGCATACATCGCCCGGTCGCCCGCCAGCACTTTGCTGCCGGCGTCGGCGATCACCCGGTCGGGCGCCTGCGACACCACCGTGGACAGCACTGTCAACGCGATGTCGCCGGCTGCGCACGTGCCAAGCTCCCACTGCTGGGCGTCGCCGAACACGTACACCCCAGGCCGGATCTCGGTGAGCACGGAGGCGTCGGCGAACTCCGCCGACGGAGTCGAGCCGCCGCTGACGATCTGCGCCTCGATGCCGTGTCCGGCGAGCGCATCGACCGCCTCGGCCAGGGCGACCACCTCGTCGGCTGCTGCCCGACGCCGTCCCTCGAGCGCATAGCTGTGGCCAGGGAAGGTGAAGACCCCCGCCACCTCCAAGCCGGCGCCGACGGCTGCCGCGGCGACCGCTCCAGCCGCCGCAGCCGGCACCCCGCTGCGAGCATGACCGGAGTCAACCTCGACCAGAACCGACACCCGCTGGTTCAGGCCGCTCGTCGCTTGAGCCAGCTGAGCCACGCCAGCGGGCGAGTCGACCCCCGCCATCAGTGGCGACATCTCGGCCACCCGCCGCAGCCGCGCCGCCTTGTCCCGGTCCAACCAGAGGGGATAGGCGATGAAGAGATCTTCGAACCCGGCCGCCGCGAACACCTCGGCCTCGGAGATGGTGGCCACAGTGATCCCGCTGGCGCCGGCAGCCACCTGTCGAGCGGCGATCTCGAGCGACTTGTGGGTCTTGACGTGCGGACGCAGGTGCAGCCCGCGTCCGTCGGCCAGGTTGGCCATCGCGGTGATATTCGCGTCCAGCCGGTCCTCGTCGACCAGCAGGCAGGGGGTCGCGGCACTGTCCAGGCGCGGATCGGACAGGTCGGGAGCCACAAGCGCAGCCTAGGGGTGGCGGCCGAGAGCTATTCGGCAGGCAGCCACACCCGCATGGCGCCCTCTTCTCGGTTGCCCCAGGCGAAGTAGGGGACCGCCGTGAACGACCGAGGCTCACCGGGCCCGAGTCCGTCGGCGGTGACCGCCGCGTAGGGCCACCACGACGAGGCAGGGGGGCGGGGCCGGACGGCGCCGTGAGCGAAGATCGTGGTGACCCCACCCAGCAGGTCCTCGCCGCGTCCCATTCGCGGTTCCTGGCTGGGGTCGAGCACCACGTCGTCCAGCCGATGACCAGGATTGTCGACGGCGTCCAGGCAGTAGACCAGCGGGCCGCGCTCGATCGCCACTGCGCCCCGGTCAGCGTCCACCCGGGGGTCGGCTCGGGTGAACCGCACGTCCAGCGGCAGGTTCAGCACGAGCTCGTCGCCGGGCCGCCAAGCCCGGCGCACCTGTAACCAACCTTCGGCGGCTGGCTCGGTGACCGGCTCGCCGTTCACCTGCATCGTGGCGCTTCCGGCCCAGTGCGGAATTCGCACGCTGAGTGTCCATTCGAGGCAAGCAGCCGATTCAACCGTTACCCGAACCTGACCGGCGAAGGGATAGCCGGTTTCGACCTGCAGCCTGGCCTCTCCCCCTGCTACGGCAGCGGAGTAGGAGCCCGGAATGTACTGGGAGAGACGCACCTCACCGGGACTGCTGATCACCACGTAGTGCTCGAGCGAGGCCAGGGTGCGCATCACGTTGGGCGGGCAGCAGGCGCAGTGAAACCACGCTTTACGGCTGTAGTCACCGTCGTTGCCGCCGGACATGTGCCCCTCCCGGACCTGGAGCGGATTGGCATAGATATAGGACTGGCCGTCCAGCGACAGCCCGCCCAGAAACGCGTTGTACAGGGTGCGCTCGATCAGGTCGGCATAGCGGGCCTCACCGGTGATCAGCAGCATCCGCCAGCTGAACATGACCGAGGCGATCGCCGCACAGGTCTCGCAGTAGCTGCGTTCGTTGGGCAGCTCGTACGGGTCGCCGAAGGACTCATCGCTGTGATGCGCCCCGAGGCCGCCGGTGATGTAGGTCTTGGTGGCCACCATCTCCGACCACAGCCGCTTTGCCGCGGCCAGCAGTGACTCGTCGCCGGCCTCGGTGTAGAGATCGGCTACGCCGGCCAGTAGGTACAGCTGGCGTACGGAGTGCCCCTCGGCCGAGGGCGCGTCGCGGACCGGCAGGTGGTCCTGCCAGTAGTGGGCGCCGAACTTGCCCGAGCCGAGCAGGCCGTGGCCGCGGCGATCGACGAAATACTGGGCGGCGTCGAGATAGGCGTGCTCGCCGGTCTCGCGAAACAACTCTACCAGGGCGGTCTCGATCTCGGGGTGGCCGTCAACTCCGTCCACCTGACCGTCCCCGGTGCCGAAGGAACGCACGATCAGGTCGGCCACCCGACGGGCGACCTCCAGGACGCGGGTGTCGTTGGCGCTGCGGTGCAGCGCGATCGCGCCCTGGATCAGGTGGCCGGCGCAGTAGAGCTCGTGACCCCAGTCGAGCTGCACGAACCGCTCGCCTGGAAACCGCACCTGGAAATGCGAGTCGAGGTAGCCGTCGTCTTCCTGGGCGGCGGACAACAACTCGTACGAACGTTCGAGGAACTCCTGCAGGCGGGCGCCACCCTCCCGCGTCAGCTCCGGGTCGGCCAGCGTCCAGCTGACCGCCTCGATCCACTTGTAGAGGTCGCTGTCCAGGAAGGGCAGGTTGTTGACGTAGTCACCCGTGCTCAGTCCGGCGGCCAGCTCGAGGTTGTGGAAGTTGCCCGCCTCCTGCAGCCGGTCCCACCCCCGCGGCACGCTGACCTCGCGGTTCAACCGGCGGCGCTCGGCCCAAAGGCCCGAGGTGATCACCCCGCCGGTGGCGGGGGCGAAGGCGACTCGGCTGGTGTCGGTGAGGCGAACGGGGCCGAGCTGAACGCCAGCACGGTCGGTCATGGGCGTTCCTCGCTGTGGGATGGCAGCCAAATGATCACCGCCATCGTCGGCGGGGAACTCGGCGCGAGATCGATCCTGCAACCCGGGGACCTGGTGCTTTGCCATTCCGCGCGGCGCCAGCTGACCCGTCCAATCAGCTCAGCGGCTCCGGCGCCGACTCGAGGAGAAGGCGGCCACACCGCGACCCTGAGTACGCGAGGTGGCGCTCTGGCTACGCCCGGCACCCGCGGCGTGTGCACCGCTGCTGGACGGCCGACTGTTGCCGGCGGCGCGTCCCGACGAGGGCTTCGAGCGGCCGGAGGCCGAGCGAGCCGATGAGGAACGACGGGGCGGCCGAGTGTCGCTCAGCCGTGGCGCGCTGGGAGCGACGAAGTCGGCCTGCGGACCGCTGACCGAGCCGATCACCGCGTCGCCCGGAGCGACGGAGTGCAGTTGCGGCTTGATCGATGCCTGCCGCATCAGCGTGCGGACGTCCCCGGTCTGGCTTGGAGTGCCCAGGGTGACCACAATGCCCTCGGCACCGGCCCGCGCCGTACGCCCGGAGCGGTGTAGGTAAGCCTTGTGCTCGGCCGGCGGGTCGACGTGAACGACGAGAGTGATGTCGTCGACGTGAATGCCGCGGGCGGCGATGTCGGTGGCCACCAGCACCCGGACGCTGCCTTCGCCAAAGGCGGCCAGGTTGCGCTCACGGGCCCCCTGGGACAGGTTGCCGTGCAGGTCTACGGCCGGTACACCGGCGTCGGTCAGCTGCTTGGCGAGCTTCTTGGCGCCGTGCTTGGTACGGGTGAAGGCCAGGGTGCGTCCCTGGCCGGAGACCAGCTCGCGGACCACGGACATCTTGTGGCTGTCGGAGACGTGAAACACGTGGTGGGTCATCTGCGGCACCTCGGAGGTGGCGCTGTCGACCGAGTGGGTGACCGGGTTCTTCAGATAGCGGCGGACCAGCACATCGACGCCGCGGTCCAGTGTGGCGGAGAACAGCAGCCGCTGGGTCGCGGTTGGCGTGGCGTCCAGCAGTCGCTTGACCGCAGGCAGGAAGCCCAGGTCGGCCATGTGGTCGGCCTCGTCGAGCACGGTCACCTCGACCGCATCGAGACGTAGGTGCCGCTGCTTGATCAGGTCCTCCAGTCGGCCCGGGGTGGCGATTACCAGGTCGACGCCCTTGCGTAGCGCCGCCACCTGGGGGCCCTGGCCCACGCCGCCGAAGATGGTCATGGTGGTCAACCCCAGGCTGGTGGCCAGCGGCGCGACCGTGGTCTGCACCTGGTTGGCCAACTCCCGGGTGGGCACCAAGATGAGTGCCCGCGTGGTCCCCGGACGGCGTGCTCGGCGTGAGCTGGCTAGTGCAGCGACGGTAGGGATGGCAAAGGCAATGGTCTTGCCACTGCCGGTCCGGCCGCGACCGAGGACGTCACGACCGGTGAGCGAGTCGGGCAAGGTGGCGGACTGAATCGGAAAGGGGGCCGTGATGCCGCTGGCGGTCAGCGAGTCGACCACGGGGGCCGGGACGCCGAGCGCGGCAAAGGCATTGGACGGGTGTTGCTGGGGCACGAAGATCCTTTGAGCTTGATCTGGCCGCAATTGCAGGACCACTCAAACGCAGCAAACTCCGGCTGGAGCTCGTACGCGAGTTGAAAGCGCTGGACTCGTGTGATGAGTCAGGAGCGCAGAAGCAGACGACCTGTGGGCACGCCTGACGCGTGCTTGTCTTCGTCAAGTGTAGCGTGCAGCGCTCACCAAGCGACATTGGGGGCCGGAGGCGGCGCAGGCACCGCTGACAGCCTCAGGTCGTCGACCCGGTACTGGGTGGCCGGCGTGGCACCCGGGGCTCGACAGGTGAGCTGCGCTGAGGCTCTCCGGCTCGACCGCACAGCCACCGTGATGGTGCCCGGCTGAACCGCCGTGGACAGCTCCACCTGCCAGCACCCGGGCGCGGTGTGGGTCACCCCCCTCAGCGCGACGTCTCGGGCGCCGAGCGGTCCGTATCGCTCGTGCACCGCCGCCACCGCCACCTGCACCGGCGGAGCGAACTGGCTGAGCCCGCGCAGGTGAGCCAGGCCGACGCGGCCCTGCAGGTGTTCGCGTACGGTGTCGACGGCCGACTCCGGCTCGAGCAGACCGTAGTAGGTGCCGTCTGGCAGCAGCACCACGTTGGCCGCGAACCGGTCGCCCCCTACATGGCTGCACTCCCAGGTGGCAGTCGGCCACACCTCGCCCAGGGCCGCGGCCACTGGGCGCCCGCGGATGGCGCAGCACGCGTCGTGCAGACCATGCGCGCAGACCAGCATCACCGGGTCAGGCACGGCTCCAGGGCCCGGTCCGGCCGCCGACAGCGCAGCTGCTGCGACCAGCAGGTCCTGGTCGTGGCGCCAGGTGCCCCACTGGGTCAGCCCGTGCTCGTAGGTGACCGCCCAGGATCGTTCGGCGATGACCCGCTGACGTCCCGGCCGCCGGATCAGCAACGGGCGGGCGCCTTGGGCCGCAGCAGTGCGCTCGAGCAGGGCCAACACCTCCGGGGTGATGCCGGAACCGGCCACGGCGTCCACCGGCCAGGGGCCGGGGTGCTCCAGCAGCAACCACCGGCGTACCTGCGGCGCCGAGCCCAGCGCCGGGTCGTCGCGGCGCCGCGCTGCGTTGGCGCAGCGAAAGGTGCCCGAGGCCCGGTCCTCCCCGAGGTCGCCGCCGGTCACGCCAGCACGGCGAGACCGGCCAGCATCAACCGGCGAGCCAGGTCCACACCCAGCTCGGCGGCGGCAACCGAGCCGCCGCCCAGCAGGCTCTTGACTCCGGCCACCTCGGCTTCGCTCAGCTCCAAGGCGCCCGCGCGGCTGCGTAGCACTCTCCCCTGGGCGGTGGTGTCCAGCGTCGCCTCCAGGTGCTCCCGCAGCTGGACCCGTTCGTCGGGGGATAGGGTGCTCGCCTCGCGCAGCTGCCGCAGCGGTCCCACCGGCGCCGCCCGTGAGCTGTTCAGTGCCTGCTGCTGCATGGTCGCCGCGAGCTGTTCCGGGTCAACCTGTCGGACGGCCTCCAGCAGGGCCGCGCGGACCCGCTCGACGTCGTCGCGGACCTCGCGGCCGTCGGAGAACGAGGTGCCCACGGCGAGCGAGGAGCGTACGTCGGGCCGCTGCGCAACCGTCCGTAGTGCCTGGCCCATCAGCTGCTCGGCCAGGTGAAAGCCGGTCCAGGTGTGCACCCCGATGGTCAGATGGGTGCTGACTCCGCCGAGAGCCTGCGCCGCGTGCAGGAACCCCCGCGGCAGATAGAGGCAGTCCCCCGGTCGCAGCACCGTCTCCAGCAGCGGTCGCTCCTGCGCCCGCTGCTCGACCGCGGCCCGACGATCGCTCCAGGGCTGGTCCCGCAGCGGCGACTCGAGGACGGGGGAGTGGATGATCCACCTCTTCTCACCCTCGATCTGCAGCACGAACACGTCGTGCACGTCGTAGTGGTTGCTGAATCCCTGGTTCTGCGGAGGCGTGACGTAGGCGTTGGCCTGTACCGGGTGGCCGAGTTCGGCGGCGAGCTGTTGGCACAGCGCCAGCACCGGGGGCCAGACCCGGTGCAGGGCTTGCAGCACCAAGGTGGAGCCCTCGGCGAACAACCGGACCAGCTTGTCGTCGCTGACCTGGTCGCCGATGGTGGCGCCCACTCCGCCCGGGGCGGTGAACGCCTTGTCGCCGAGCGTGCTTCCGGCCTTGGCGACCCGCAGGAATGGCGTCCGCAGACCGCGTACGGACAGCAGCTCGTCCACCGCGTCCGGCCCCAGCAGGTCGTCAAAGGGCTGCCCCAGCTCCGTCGCCGTGGACAACAGGGCACGGTGGCCCCAATAGTCGCTCGCGAAGGTGGCCGGCGGCACCGAGATCAGCCGGGGAAGCACGAGGCGCCCGGGCTGTGACCCGAGCGCCTCGGCCTGAGGCGAGGTCAACAGCTCAGGAACGACCGGCTCCGCCGTCAGCGCCGCCGTCGGCACCACCGTCGGCACCACCGTCGGAGGCACCCGCTATGCCACCGGCGCCACCGTCAGCTTGCCCCTCGACGTCGCTGGCGCCACCGTCCGCGCCACCGTCTGCGCCACCGTCCGCGCCACCGTCGGCACCACCCGCGCCACCGTCGGCACCGCCATCGGCACCACCGTCCGCACCACCACCTGCGCCACCGTCGGCACCGCCGTCCGCACCGCCGTCGGCAATGCCGGGAACTCCGCTGGCGCCACCGTCGGCCACGCCCTCCAGGTCGTCTGCGCCTTCACTGGGGCTCAACGTGGGGTCGCTCATCGCTACTCCTTTGTGCTCGTGTTCTCCGATGCCCACCGGGCAGCAGGGACGTCGTCGGGCGGCGTCGTGTCGAACATATAACCCGCTCGGTATCGGCTCAGGCGGGGCTCGTCACAGCAGCCGCCGATTGCGGCGTGAGCCGTCGTCGTAGGGTGAGCCCTGCTCGCCAGCGACGGCGTGTCGGTGGCAGGACTGTCGGAGGTGTCGTGTGCCCGAGCTGACTATGTCCGCCTCGCCAGAGGTGGACCGGCCCCACTATGAGCGCTCCCGTTTGACGGCCGGCATCGTGCACGTCGGCGTGGGCGGCTTCCACCGGGCGCACCAGGCGTTGGCCGTCGACCGGCTGCTCAATCAGGGACTTGCCACAGACTTCGCCATCTGTGGTGTCGGGCTGATGCCGGGGGACCGCCGCATGCAGCAGGTTCTCTCCAGCCAGGACCACCTCTACACCCTGGTGGAAAAGGCCGCGGACGGGACCCGAACGGCTCGGCTGGTCGGCTCCATCATCGAATTCCTCTATGCCCCAGACGACGTCGAGGCCGTCGTGGAGAAGATGGCGTCACCGGACACCAAGATCGTGTCGCTGACCGTCACCGAGGGCGGTTACAACATCTCGCCGGTGACCGGCGAGTTTGATCTCCGCTATCCTCCGGTGGCCGCCGACCTGACTCCTGGGGCGACGCCGCAGACCACATTCGGCCTGGTCACCGAGGCCCTGCGCCGTCGCCGAGCGCGAGGGAAGGGTGCCTTCACCATCATGTCGTGTGACAACATCCAGTCCAACGGCCAGGTGGCCCAGCGAGCGTTCACGACTTTTGCCCGAGCGCAGGATCGTGAGCTGGCCGAGTGGATCGGCGCCCAGTCGCGCTTCCCCAACTCAATGGTCGACCGGATCACCCCCGTGACCACCGACGCCGACCGCGCCGAGATCACAGCCCAGTTCGGGGTCGAGGACGGCTGGCCCGTGGTGGCCGAGCCATTCTTCCAGTGGGTCCTCGAGGACAGCTTCGCCGCCGGCCGGCCGCCTTTCGAAGAGGCCGGGGTCCAGGTGGTCAGCGACGTCGAGCCGTACGAGCTGATGAAGCTCAGGCTGCTCAACGCCGGTCACCAGGCTCTGGCCTACTTCGGCCATCTCAGCGGCTACCGCTACGCCCACGAGGCCGCTCAGGATCCGGCCTTCGCGCAGTATCTGCTGCGCTACTGGCATACCGAGGCGATCCCCACCCTGCACCCGGTGCCTGGCATCGACCTTGGCGACTACACCAAGACGCTGATCGAGAGGTTCTCCAACGCCGAAGTCAAGGACACGATCGCCCGGTTGTGCCAGGAGTCGTCGGACCGGATTCCCAAATGGCTGGTGCCGGTGATCCAGCACAACCTGGCCACCGGCGGCCCCGTCCGGATCGCGGCGGCCATCGTGGCCAGCTGGGCCCGCTATGCCGAAGGCACCGACGAGCAGGGGGAGTCGATCACAGTAGTCGACCGGCTGGCCGACGAGCTGATGGCCGTTGCCGCCACCCAGCGTCGAGATCGAACGGCCTTTCTCCGTCGCCGCGACCTCTTCGGCGACCTCGCCGACCGCCCGCGCTTCGTACAGGCCTACGAGGAGGCCCTGGAATCGCTCTACACCCGTGGGGCGCATGCCACGGTGGCGGCTCTCGGGCAGTGAGCCGGCAGTCGCCGAGCCCGCGCCCGCGTCCATAGTTTTGTCACTGCCCAGGGCTAGTCTCCACCCATGTCCGCCGAGACCTGGTCCGCGCTGCTGGCCAACGAGGCCATCATCGCCATGGTCGGGCGAGAGGCGTTCGCGCGGGCGCTGATCTACGCCCGGAGCGGGCGGGTCAGCGATCTCCAGTTCGACGAACAGGCGCTCACCGTGACAGGGCGGGTGAGCGGCAGCTATCGCGACGCCTACGCCACGACCGTGCGGTTGGCGAACCCGGACGGGCACCGTCCCGGGCAGCACTCGGCCCGCTGCTCCTGCCCGGTGGTCCAAGACTGCAAGCACGCGGCCGCCGTGCTGATCGCGGCCCGGGGCCAGTCCGACATCGTCGCTCAGCTCGAACGACCGCCGTGGGAAAAGACGCTGACGCGGCTGGTCAATGCGCCCGACCCCGCCTTCGTGGCCGCGGTCACTCCGTTGGCGCTGGAGTTCGAGGTTCAGGAGATCCCGGCCTATCGGGGCTATCCCGGGCGGCGGGAGCTGCGCGCACGTCCGGTGAAGCAGGGCAGGAGCGGCAAGTGGGTCCGCAGCGGGATTTCCTGGGACGACCTGGACTTCTTCAGCCGACTGCACCCCGAGGAGCACCGTGACCTGCTGCTGCAGATCCGGGCTGCGACGGGCCCGACGGCGCGTTACAACTACCCCCGCAGTCCGTGGATAGCGCTGAGCTCGGTCACCAGCGGGATCTGGTCCTTGCTGCGGATAGCCGAGCGGGTCGGCCTGGTTCTGGTGGGCCTGGACGGGCAGTCCACTCCTGCGGTGCTTGCCGAGCCTGCCGCGGTAACGCTCGATCTCAGACGCTCGCTTGGGGCCTTGGTGCTTGAGCCCCGGATCACGGTCGCCGGCCAGGCGCTGGACTTGTCGGCTGTTGGCCTGCTCGGCGATCCGGCCCACGGCCTGTTCTCCTACACTCCAGGCCGGGGCACAGCGCCGCACGGCGAGCTGAGCCTGATCCGTTTTGCCGAGCCGCTCAGCCGTGAGCTGCGACAGCTGGTCATTGAGCGACAGACGCTCACCATCCCCGAGTCTGACGAGCACCGGCTGCTCCACGACTACTACCCACAGCTTCGGAGCAAAGCCGCCCTGGCTTCTTCCGACGCCTCGGTCTCCCTGCCTGAGCTAGGCCCGCCGGTGCTCACCTTGCGCTGCACGTTCCGGCCGGAGCAGCGACTGCGACTGGACTGGGGATGGTCCTATGCGGTCGGTGAGGACCGCGTCAGCTTCTCCCTCGACGAGCCGGTGCGGCGACCGACGCTGCGCGACGCCGGCGAGGAGGCGGTCCGATTGTTGGCCCTGCCGCTGCCCTACGATCGGCTGCCCCAGCTGGCCGACACCGGCGCGGCGCGACGTGGCCTGCAGCCGGCGCAGGGACCAGCGCCCTCGGCGTTGCTCGCGGACCTGCAGGTGCTGCACTTCTGTGAGGAGGTGCTGCCCGAGCTCGAGGCCGCCGGGGTCGAGGTCAGTGTGGTCGGCGAGCGGCCAGACTACCGCCGTGTCGACGGCGCTCCTTTGGTCGAGCTCTCCACGGTTGAGCGCGACGAGACTTCGGACTGGTTCGACCTGCGGATCCAGGTGTCGCTGGAGGGCGAGGTCATCCCATTCGACACGCTGTTCGTCGCCCTGACCCGCGGCGACGAATATCTCGTGCTCGACACGGGGGTCTATCTCACCCTCGACCGGCCCGAATTCACTCGACTGCGCGACCTGATCAAGGAAGCCCGCGCGTTGCAGGAGCCCGACAGTGAGGGGCTGCGAATTAGCCGGTTTCAGGCCGGCTTCTGGGAGGAGCTGCTGCAGCTGGGGGTGGTGGTCGAGCAGTCTGACCGCTGGGCCAAGGCGGTGAGCGGGCTGGTGAACGTGGACGGGGTCGACGCCGTCGAGGTGCCCGAGACCCTGCATGCCGAGTTGCGGCCCTACCAGGTGGATGGCTTCCGGTGGCTGGCGTTCCTGTGGTCGCACGGACTGGGCGGAATTCTGGCCGACGACATGGGGCTCGGCAAGACCCTGCAGGCGCTAGCCCTGATTTGTCGGGCTCGCATCCAGGAGCCGGACGGACCTCCGTTCCTGGTGGTGGCGCCCACCAGCGTCACCTCCAACTGGGCGCGAGAGATTGCGCGGTTCGCCCCAGACCTGCGGGTGGCCACGGTGGCCGAGTCCCAGGCCAAGCGGCGCAAGCCGCTGACCGAGCTCACCCGCGGGGTCGACGTGGTGATCACCTCCTACACGCTGCTGCGGCTGGACTTCGACAGCTTCGACGGGCTGGCGTGGACCGGCCTCTTTCTGGATGAGGCCCAGTTCGTCAAGAACCACCGCGCCAAGACCTACCAGTGCGCCCGCCGGCTCTCGGCTCCGTTCAAGCTCGCCATCACCGGCACTCCGCTGGAGAACAGCTTGATGGACCTTTGGGCGCTGCTGTCCATCACCGCTCCCGGCCTCTTCCCGCACCCTGAGCGGTTTGCCGAGTTCTACCGTCGGCCCATCGAGCGGAGCACCGACGTCGCCCTGCTGGCCCAGCTGCGGCGGCGGATCCGCCCGGTGATGCTGCGCCGGACCAAGGACCTCGTGGCCACCGAGCTGCCGCCCAAGCAGGAGCAGGTGATCGACGTCGTCCTGCAACCGCGGCACCAGCGGATCTATCAGACGCACCTGCAGCGGGAGCGGCAGAAGATCCTGGGCTTGATCGACGACCTGGACTCCAACCGGTTCACCATCTTGAGTTCCCTGACCCTGCTTCGCCAATTGAGCCTGGACGCCAGCCTGGTCGACGAGGCCTACGCCGGAGTGGCGTCCAGCAAGATCGACGTCTTGGTCGAGCATCTCGACGAGCTGCTTGCCGAGGGACACCGGGCGCTGGTGTTCAGCCAGTTCACCGGTTTCCTGCGCCGGGTGCGGGACCGGCTGGACGCTCACCACATCGGATATTCCTATCTCGACGGCAGCACCCGTGACCGCGGCAGGGTGGTGGAGGAGTTTCGCCAAGGCGACACGCACGTGTTCCTGATCAGCCTCAAGGCGGGCGGCTTCGGCCTCAACCTGACCGAAGCGGACTACTGCTTCCTGCTTGACCCCTGGTGGAATCCGGCAGCTGAGGCTCAGGCGGTTGACCGTACACACCGGATCGGGCAGCACAAGACGGTGATGGTCTACCGGCTGGTGGCTCAGGGCACGATCGAGGAGAAGGTGATGGAGCTGAAGGCGCGCAAGACCGAGCTGTTCAACTCGGTGCTCTCCGACGACGCGCTGGCGCAAGCGACGTTAAGCGCGGATGAGATCCGCGAGCTGCTCGGGGGCTAGCGGCCAAAGTCCGGCGGCCAAGCGGGTTCGCGAACAGTGGTCCGACCGGGCGTCCTGAACAGGACACGTCCAAAAAAGGACACCGAGCCCTCCGGCTCTCGACAGAACCAGGCTTCGCCATTAACTTGACGGTTCAAATACAAGCCAATCGCTGGACACCGCGCCGGTTTGACTGCGTCGCGTCACCCGACCGTGGGGTCGGGCCAGCAATGGTGTCCCATGCCGTCAGAGCGTGTCGTGTCTGGGTGACCCCCGGGGGGAGTCGCCCGCGATCGCCGACGGGGTGGGGCCGGGGGGAACCCTGGCGCCACTGCGCGCGCAGTGGCGCCAGGGGCCCGGCCCCCACACCGCACAGCGGCTTGTGCGACTGGGCGCCACGGACCCCGGACCACGGCGCATGTCCGCCGTTAGGCCAGGTGGCGGTGGGCAGCCGCCAGGCTCACGTAGGTGACGGCATTGTTCACCACTCGCTCGTACTCCTCCTCGGTGAGCTCGCGGCGGACCTTGCCCGGCACACCGGCAACCAAGGACCGCGGCGGGATCGTGGTGCCTTCAAGGATCACCGCGCCGGCGGCAACCAGCGAGCCGGTGCCGACCACCGCACCATTGAGCACGGTGGCGTGCATCCCGATCAGGCAGCGGTCCTCGACGGTGCACCCGTGCACCACGGCGGAGTGCCCGACGCTGACGCCTGTTCCGATCAGCGCGGGATGGTCAGTGTCGGTGTGCACCACCACGTTGTCCTGCAGGTTGCTGCCGGCTCCGAGTCGTATGGCCGCCATGTCGGCGCGGACCACCGCGCCGTAGAACACGCTGGCTTGGGCCTCGATGCTCGCCTGACCGATCACGGTCGCGGTGGGGGCCAGCCAGGCAGAATCGTCGATGCTCGGGAACTCACCCTCGAAGGGCAGGATCAGTGCTCGTTCGGGCATGGGCTCACCTTAGAGCTGGGCTGGGTGGCCGCGGTTGCCGGTTACCGGGGGCCGCGGTCGCACACCAGTGCCCCGGCAGGCTAACGGCGCGGTCCAACGACTCAGGACACCGAGGCTGAACGGTACGACTCCGCCAACGCCTGCAGCCCGGCATCCCAGGAGACCCTGGGCTGCCACTGCAGCAGCTCTCGGGTGTGTCGCTGATCGAACCAGTGTGCGGTCGACAGCTGCTCGACCAGGAACCGGTTGAGCGGTGGGTCGGCTTCTGCCGCCGCTCGATTGCGGCGGCTGCGCAAGGACCAGGCCAGCTCGACCGCGCCGCCCGCGGCCAGAGCCAGTCGAGTCGGGATCCGCCGAGGCGTCCAGGACACCCCCGCCGCGGCGCAGAAGGAGCCGAGCACCTCCCCGATCGGACGCGGCTCACCATTGGACACCACCAGGGCCTGGCCGGAGGCCTCCTCGCAGCGGTCCAGCGCAGCGATCAGCGCCTCGACCGCGTTGGTGACGTAGGTGGTGTCCACCAGTGGCGCGCCGGTGCCGATCACCGGCAGCCGTCCGGCTTGTCCACGCGCCACGATCCGGGCAACCAGTTGAGTGTCGCCTGGTCCCCACACCATGTGCGGGCGGACGGCCACCACCGACAGCGACCGGGAGTCCGCCCCGAGGGCAACCTGTTCGGCGGCGGCCTTGCTCCGGGCGTACGGGCCGCGCGCCCGCTTCGGGTCCGCCGGGCCAGCCCCGACTCCTACCAGGGACGAACCGGCGTGGGCCACCGACGGCGAGGAGACGTGCACCAACCGGCCGACCCCGCCGCTGCGACAACCGGCCACCACGTTGGCGGTGCCGACCACGTTGGCACGCTGATAGTCCGCCCACGCGCCGGTGATGTTGACCTTGGCCGCCAGGTGCACCACCGCGTCCTGACCGGCAACCGCACTGGCCACGGAGTCTGCGTCGGCCACGTCTGCCAGCACCTCGGCCAGATCGAGGCCTGACGGCCGGCGCTGCATCACCGTGACCTCGTCGCCCCGGGCCGCCAGCGCCAGCGCCAGCTGACCGCCCAGCATCCCGCTGGCTCCGGTGACCAACACCTTCACCGCAGCACCCTCACAACTTCCCGGGTCGGCCGCCGGCCAGCACCCGCTCCGCCCATCGCCCGACTCGGGCGCGGTCCACCTTGGAGGCGTGCCGGATGTCGACCGGCAGCTTCTCCAGCCGCAGTACGGCGGCCACCGGCACCCCGGCCGCCTCCCGCACGGCGGTGGCCAGCACAGCGTCGGCGAGCACCGGATCGCGTCGGCCCAGCCCCGCGGCCGGCACCACCACCACCACGATCTGCTGGGTGCCCTTCGGCCCGACGCCGACGACCGCGGCGGCGCGGACGGCCGACAGCTCCTCGACCCGCTGCTCGATGCCGACCGGGGTCACCGGACCATCGGCGGTGGTCAGCACGTGCACCAGTCTTCCTTCTATCCACAGCCGGCCCGAGGAGTCGAGGTGGCCGACGTCGCCGGTGCGGTGCCAGCCTCGGGTGCGCGAGCTCATCTGCTCGGTCACCCACAGCCGGTCGTAGTGGTCCTTGACGTGCGCCGCAGCCACCAGCACCTCACCGGTGACGTCGGGCTCGGTGGTGAGGTCGCCCTCGGCGACCCCGATGGGCGACATCGGGCTGACGGCCAGGGTCACCCCCGCGAGCGGCCAGCCCACACACACTCCGTTGCCCGGCCCCGCAGCCTCGATCTGCGGCAGCGAGATGTCGGCTACCGGGAGTGCCTCGGTCATCCCGTACGGGGTGTGCAGCTCGGCGGAGGTCATCACGCGTTGTACGTCGCGCAGCAGCGACACCGGCACGGGCGCGCCAAAGGACAGCACTAGTCTGACCCCGGCCAAGGCCCGGTGCTGGGCATCGGTCAGCTCGCCGGCAGTGGCGACCACGTTGCGCAGTGCGGCTGGCGAGGCGAACACGAGGGTGGCCTCGATCGCCACCACGGCGTCGGCCAGGGCCTGCGCGGTCAGAGTGCCCGGCGCGGTGACGTCCATGTCCGGCACCGCGGCACCGATGCCCAGCGCTGGGCCGTACAACGCGAACGGAGCGAACGCGGCCACCAGTCGGTCCTCGGGCCCGATGCCACACATCGTTTTCAGCCCGTCCAGTTGCGCCCGCAGCTGCTCCACTCGATAGACCACCCCCTTGGACGGTCCGGTGGCTCCCGAGGTAAACAGCACCGCCGACTCGGCGTCCAGCGCCGGCGGAGGCGGCAGGTCTCGGCCGCGACCGAGAGCAGTCAGCCGGCGCAGGGAGAACTCGGCTTTGACTATCCGGGCCTTGCGAGGCGACGAATCGCCGGCCAGCACCCGCTGGCCTGGCACCCGCAGCGCCGCGGCCGCGGCCAGCGCCACGGGAATGCCGATCACCCAGTCCGGCCCCGCGCCGCGCAGCGCCCGACCCATCGGCGCCAGTCCCAGCCCGGCGTCGGCGACCACGATCACGGCCCCGATGCGCCAGCAGGCATAGACCGCGGCGGTCAGGTCGATCCCGGGCGGGACCAGGACGGCGACCCGGTGACCGGGCTGCACACCGACCTCGGCCATTCCGGCCGCCAGGTCACGCACCCGCGCCTCCAGCTCGTTGAACGACACCCGGCGGTGTCGGCCACCCGCCAGCTCGACCACGGCCGTCCCGGGGTCCGCGCCACGCTCGGTGAGCGCAGCCCACGGCAGCCGGGTGTCGGTGGTGGTGGCCTGGGGGGCCGCGGCCCGGCGGGGCGCGTCGGCAGGGACGTGCTCGGAGATCCATCGCCAGGCGTCCTCAGCGGACTCCGGAGCGTCTTCGAACACCAAGTGGGAGGCGTGGGCGTAACGATGGACATCGGCGTGCGGTAACCGCGCCAGCAGGTCGCGGAGATATCGGTCGCTGAACACCGGGTCGCGCGGCCCCCACAGGAGCAGCACCGGTACGGTCAGCTCGCGGACCCCGTCGGCAACCGCGTCCAGGGTGGCCCGAGCGGGGTGGTCGGCCTCGAAGGGTATGTCGGCCACGAAGTCGCCGACGCTGCGCCGCCGTGGCGCAGATCGGTACGGCTCGGCGAACCCCCGCCGGACCGCTGCGGGCAGCGGCGGGCGCGAAAGCGCTGTGGTCGCCTGGACGAACGCGGGTGTACGCACGCACACGGTGTCGCGCAGCTTCTCGTTCCCGGCGATGCGCAGCAGCACGGGCCAGTCGGAGTCATCCGGCTGGTGCACGCCGGTGTTGCCGAGCACGATGCCGACCACCTGTTCGCGGTGCGCCAGCGCCCAGCCGAGCGAGATCGGGCCACCCCAGTCGTGGGCGGCTATCACCACCGGCCCACTTACTCCGAGGGCATCGAGCACCCGGCCGAGGTCGTCGATTCGCTGCTCCAGCGTGCGCGGCGCCTCCAGCCGGTCCGACCAGCCCATGCCGAGCTGGTCCACCGCCACCACCCGCCATCCGGGTGCCGCGGCGGCCAGAAAACGGCGCCAGAGGTAGGACCAGGTGGGGTTGCCGTGCACGCACACCAGGGTGCCGATCGTGGGCTCCCCGCCGTTGTCGAGCAGGTGCCAGCTGCGGACCACACCCGCAGCGTCGGGAGCGCTGACCGTGCGAGACCAGCGAGGCTCGAGGCCGGGGAGCGTCGAAGTCACCAGATGATCTCGGCGTAAGACGTGTTGAGTCCGGAGCCGATGCCCATCAACAGCACGCCCTCACCCGGCTGCAGCTTGTCGACGTGCATCGCCAGGGTGAACGGCACCGCAGCGGGACCGATGTTGCCGAACGTGGGCAGCGTGACCGGAAAGCGCGAGATGTCCTTGCCCATGCCCTTGGAGAGAGCCTGGATGTGCGCCAGCGACGTCTGGTGCGCAACGAACCAGTCGATGCCGGACCAGTCGAAGTCGCCGGCAGCCTCGTGCCAGGTCTCCAACGCCAGGCCGATACCGGCTTCGAACAATTTCCGGCTGTCAGTGCGCATCAGGCTGAGGTCGCCGATACACAGCTCGTGGTGCTCGGTGCCGGCGCGGCTAACACCGCCGACGACCCTGTGTCCCTCGGGGTGGCGGTCCGCGCGACCGAGCACCATGGCGACCGAGCCGTTGCCCAGGGTCAAGGTGGCGAAGTTGGCCTTGACGTCCTCAACGGTCGCCTCCGGGGAGGTCAGTCGCTCGATCGTCTGCTGCTGCAGGCCCGCGATGTCCTCGGCGTCCACCAGCAGCGCGTAGTCAGCCTGGCCTGCGTCGATCATGGTGCCGGCCAGCTGGATGGCGTTCACGAAGGCCAGGCACGCGTTCGCGAGGTCGAAGTTCAGGCAGCTGCGGGGCAGCTCGAGCTGGTGGTGCACCGCTACTGCAGCCGAAGGCTCGAGGTGGTCGCGCGTTACCGAGGTGTTGATCATCACCCCGACCTGGGACGGCGTGATGCCCGCCTCGGCCAAAGCCTTGGCGCCGACCATGGCGGCGGCATCGGTGAAGCTCACATCCGTCGGCCACCAGCGGCGCTCGCGCACCCCAGCGAGCTTCTCCAGCATGCCGGCCTGCATGCCCGTCCGCGCGTACGTCTCCTTCAGCTGCTCGTCGAACTGCGACGACGGCACGACGATTGGCGCCTCCACGGCGCAGATGGACAGAACGGCGGTGTTGGTGAGCCGATAGGACGCGTTACTACTCATGCGTAACCCTTCATGAGGACCCGCCGCAGCCAGAGCCTACGGGGACGAGAGACGGTGGACCGTGCAACAAACCCGCCCACTATCTCATGGCCGGGAGCGCGGCGAGAAAGGGAGCACGACGCTCGGGGTGCGCCTTGTGCGCGCAGACGTACGGCGGATGTGGGGTCGGGCCGTTCGGGGTGCGCCTTGTGCGCGCAGACGTGCGGCGGATGTCGGGTCGGGCCGCTCGGGGTGCGCCTTGTGCGCGCAGACGTACGGGTCAGGGGACGAAGCGGTAGCCGACCCCGGGCTCGGTCAAGAAGTGCCGCGGCCTGCTGGGCTCCTGTTCGAGCTTGCGTCGGAGCTGGGCCAGATAGACCCGCAGGTAGTTGGTCTCGCGGTGGTATGACGGCCCCCACACCTCCTGCAACAGCTCGGTCTGGCGCATCAGCTGCCCCGGGCGGCGGGTGAGCACCTCGACCAGGCGCCACTCGGTCGGAGTGAGGTGAACCAGTTCGCCGTTGCGGCGGGCCACCTGCTCGCCGAGATCCAGATGCAGCGTAGGGGTCTGCACCACCTGTCGCTCCGGCGGCAGGTCGCGCTCACTGTGCCGCAGCGCCGCCCGGAGCCGGGCCAGCAGCTCCTCCATCCCGAACGGCTTGGTCACGTAGTCGTCGGCGCCCAGATCGAGCGCCTCGACCTTATCGTCGGACTCGTGCCGGGCCGAAAGCACCACGATCGGGACCGAGGTGAAGGACCGGAGCTTAGTAAGCACCGCTACGCCGTCCACATCGGGCAGTCCGAGGTCTAACACGATCAGGTCCGGCATCCGCTCCTGCACCTTCTGCAGCGCCGATCGCCCGTCACGAGCCGTCTCCACCTGGTAGTCGCGGGCGCGCAGGTTGATCGACAGCGTCCGCAGGATCGCCGGGTCATCGTCCACAGTCAGGACACGGGTCATGTGAGTACGGGTTCTGGATGGACTCGCGCACGGGTCGCGGCCGGGAGGTCGATCACCATGGTCAGACCGCCCCCGGGAGTGTCGTCGGCCGACAGGGTCCCGCCCATGGCCTCGGTCAGCCCGCGCGCCACCGCCAGACCGAGTCCCAGCCCGTCGCCGTTAGGCACATCGCCCAAGCGCTGGAAGGGAGCGAACAGCGCGTCCTTCGAGGCGGTCGGGACGCCGGGCCCGTGGTCAATGATGCGCAGCGACACCCAGCGCCGCCGACTCTCGTCGACGTACTCAGAGCTGGTGATCTGCACCTGGGTGCCGTCAGGGGTGTGCCGCAGGGCGTTCTCGACCACGTTGGCGATCACCCGGTCCAGCAGGCCCGGGTCAACCTCGGCGATCAAAGGCACCGGAGCCAGGGCCACCTCGACCCGCTCCGAGCCCGCGATCGGGCCGAGCGCCCACTCCACGGCGCTGGCCAGGTCGAGTTCGGTGGTCAACGGGTTGATGGTGCCCATCTGCAGCCGGCTCATGTCCAACAGGTTGCCCACCAGCGTGTCGAGCCGGTCCGCAGAGTTCTCGATGGCGGCCAGCAGCTCGGCCTCGTCGGTGGCCGACCAGGTGATCTCGGCGGTGCGCAGGCTGCTGACGGCGGCTTTGATGGCCGACAACGGGCTCCTGAGGTCATGGCTGACGGCCGCCAACAGCGCGGTCCGCGTCCGGTTGGCGTCGGCCAGTTCCGCAGCGTGCCGGGACTCCTGCAGCGCCCGTTCTCGCTCGCGCATCACCGTGAAGTGTGCGGCGTAGGCGGTGAGCAGCCGGCGGTCACCCGCCTGCAGCGGCCGCCCACGCAAGACCAGGGTGACGTCGGAGGTGACGTCGATGTCGGCGTCGCAGCCGTCCACCGAAGTCGGCGCGTCCCCGTAGGTCGCCTCCACCGAGATGGTGCCGTCGACGTTCGTCCGCAGTACGGCGGCGCCGCTCATCCCGAACACCTCGCAGGCCCGGGCCAACAGCTGGGTCGGACTCTCGCCCGAGTGCAGCAGGCTGTGTGACAGCACGGCCAGGGCATTGGCCTCGGCCCGAGTGCGGACCGCTTGGGCGGTCGTACGCGCTGCGCGGTCAACGACGGTGGCCACCGCGATGCCGATCACCAGAAAGACGGCGATGGCGAACGCGTTCTCCGGGTCGGCGATGGCCAGAGCGCCGAGCGGTGGGGTGAAGAACAGATTGAGGCAGAGGCCGCCGAGGATCGCGGCCAGGATGGCGGGCAGCAGGCCGCCGACGAGGGCGGTGACGACCACCATGGCCATCATCAGCATTGCCTCGGTGGGCAGTCCGTGCAGATCCGGCGTTAGTTGGAGAAAGCCCACCAGCAGGGCCGTGCCGACCACGGCCAGCAGATAGCCCGCCACCAACCGGTTGCGGCCGACGCTGGCTCGCCTGCGTCGCGCCCCGTGCCCCCGCCGGGCATAGTCGTGGGTGACCACGTGCACGTCGATGTCGCCGGACTCCGCGATCACCACCTCCCCGACGCCTGGGCGCAGCAGGGCCGACAGCCGGCTGCGGCGGCTGGCTCCGACCAGCACCTGGGTGGCGTTGACCCCCCGGGCGAAGTCGAGCAGACCCTCGGCGACGTCGGAGGCGACCACGGCATGGAAGGACCCGCCGAGGTCATGGGCTTTGGCTCTCAGCTGCTCCAGAGAGTCCGGCGACACCCCGCTGAGCCCGTCGCGTCGGGTGACGTAGACCGCCATCCACTCGCCCCCGGCTGAGCGGGAGGCAATCCGGGCAGCCCGGCGCATCAGAGCCATGGACTCGGGTGCTCCGGAGACCGCGACCACGACCCGCTCGCGAGTGGCCCAGGTGGCCTCGATGCCATGGGCGTCGCGGTAGCGATCCAGCCCTTCGTCGACCCGATCAGCGAGCCACAGCAGTGCGAGCTCGCGCAGCGCGGCCAGGTTGCCCTCTCGGAAGTAGCGCGATAAGGCGGTGTCCACCTTGTCGGCGGCGTAGATGTTGCCGTGCGCCATCCGGCGACGCAGCGACTGCGGGCTCATGTCGACCAGCTCGACGGCGTCGGCGGACCGCACGACCGGGTCGGGCACGGTCTCGGTCTGGCGGATGCCGGTGATTGACTCCACCACGTCATTCAGCGACTCCAGGTGCTGGACGTTGACGGTGGTGATGACGTCGATGCCGGCCTCCAGCAGGACCTGGACGTCCTGCCAGCGCTTGTGGTGGGCGCCGCTATCGGAGTCGTCAACCACGTTCGTGTGCGCCAGCTCGTCGACCAGAGCGACCTGGGGGCGACGGGCCAGCACGGCCGCCAGGTCCATCTCCGTGGCCGCCAGCCCGTGGTAGTGGACCGTACGGCGACCGATGACCTCCAGGTCGCCGATCGCCTCGGCAGTCTTGACCCGTCCGTGGGTCTCGACCAGCGCCACCACCACGTCGGTGCCCCGCCCGGCACGGCGGTGGCCCTCGTTGAGCATGGCGAACGTCTTGCCGACGCCGGGTGCTGCGCCCAGATACACCCGTAGCCGGCCTCGGTCGGTGCCTGCGGACTCCATGCCTGCGTGCTCCTCGGCTTCTCCCTCTCGAAGAACAGTGTGCACGCTCAGCGGCGGCTGCCCGGCCATCCGCGACGTCACCGAGCCGCGGGCCGGGACAGCTCAGGCAGGGACAGGTTGAGCTCGAGCACGTTGACCCGCGGCTCACCCAGGAAGCCCAGCACGCGCCCGCTGGTGTGCTCGTCGACCAGGGCTTGCAGCTGATCGCCGGCCAGCCCGCGTGCCCGGGCCACCCGTGCCACCTGAATACGGGCGTAGTCGGGGGAGATGTACGGGTCGAGCCCGGAGGCCGAGGCGGTGACCGCGTCGGGCGGCACCTGGGTGGCGGCGACCCCGTCGCGCCGGGCGACCGCGGCTCGACGCTCGGCGATGCTGGCCAGCAGGGCAGGTTCAGAGGGGCCAAGGTTGCTGCCACCGCTGGCTTGGGGGTCGTAGTCGCTGGCCGACGGACGCGAGGCGAACCAGCCGGGCCCCGTCTGGGACTGGCCGATCAGGCTCGAGCCGACCACCACCCGTTCCCCGCCAGGCCCCACGCGGACGATCAGCGATCCGTCGGCCCGGTGTGCGAAGGCGAGCTGACCGATGCCCCAGACGGCCACGGGATAGGCGACACCGAGCACGACGGTGAACACCACCAGGGCCCGGAGGCCGGTGAGCAGTTGGCGAAGGAGATCAGTCATCAGCGGAGTCCCGGGATCGTGGAGAGCAGGAGGTCGATGAGCTTGATGCCGAGAAAGGGCACCACGATTCCGCCCACGCCATAGACCAGCAGATTGCGGCGTAGCACCGCGGCGGCTGAGGCCGGCCGGTAGCGGACGCCGCGCAGCGCTAGCGGGATCAGGGCCACGATGATCAGGGCGTTGAAGATGACCGCGGACAAGATGGCTGACGAGGGTGAGCTGAGCCGCATGAGGTTCAACTGGTCCAGACTCGGATAGGCGACCGTGAACATCGCCGGGATGATGGCGAAATACTTGGCTACGTCGTTGGCGATCGAGAACGTGGTCAGCGCACCTCGGGTGATCAGCAGCTGCTTGCCGATCTCCACCACGTCGATCAGCTTGGTCGGGTCGGAGTCGAGGTCAACCATGTTGCCGGCCTCCTTGGCCGCCGAGGTGCCCGAGTTCATGGCCACGCCGACGTCTGCCGCAGCTAGCGCGGGGGCGTCATTGGTGCCGTCGCCGGTCATGGCCACCATCCGCCCGCCCGCCTGCTCGCGGTGGATCAGGGACATCTTGTCCTCGGGCGTGGCTTCGGCCAGGAAGTCGTCGACGCCGGCTTCCTCAGCGATGGCTCTGGCCGTACGCGGATTGTCACCGGTGATCATCACCGTACGGATGCCCATGGACCGCAGCTGGTCGAAGCGATCCCGCATGCCCGGTTTGACCACGTCTTTCAGGTGGACCACCCCAAGCACACGGGCGGGCCCGCCGCGCTCCGCCACGGTGTGGTTTGCGCGCTCCGCCACGGTGTGGTCTGCGCGCTCCGCCACCCTGTGGTCTGCGCGCTCCGCCACGACGAGTGGGGTGCCGCCCGACGACGAGACTCGGTCGACGATCTGGGCCAACCCCGCGGTCTGGCCCCCACCCCAAGCCGCCACCGCCGAATCAGCACCCTTGCGGATCTGCCGGCCACTGTCCAGGTCGACCCCCGACATCCGGGTGGTCGCGGTGAACTCGAGAAACTGAGCACCCACCGGCAGGTCGGCGTCGTCGGCTCCTTGCTGCAGAGCCAGAGAGACGATCGAGCGGCCCTCGGGGGTCTGGTCGGCCAGGCTGGACAGCCGCGCCGCGTCCCGCAGCTCGTCGGCACCGACTCCGGCGAGCGGCACGAACTCGGCTGCCTGTCGGTTGCCGAAGGTGATGGTGCCGGTCTTGTCCAGCAGCAGGGTGCTTACGTCCCCGGCGGCTTCCACGGCCCGACCAGACATGGCCAGCACGTTCGCCCGGATCAGCCGATCCATGCCGGCGATCCCGATCGCGCTCAGCAGCGCACCGATGGTGGTGGGGATCAAGCAGACAAGCAGCGCGACCAGCACGACCACCGACTGCTTCTGCCCGGCATAGGCGGCGAAGGGCTGCACGGTGGCCACCGCCAGCAAGAAGATGAGCGTCAGGCCGGAGAGCAGGACCGACAGCGCGATTTCGTTGGGGGTCTTGCGTCGAGACGCCCCCTCAACCAGGGCGATCATCTTGTCCAGGAACGACTCGCCCGGTGCCGCGGTGATGCGTACCACGATCTCGTCAGACAGCACGGTGGTGCCGCCGGTGACCGCCGAGCGGTCCCCGCCGGCCTCGCGGATGACCGGCGCGGACTCGCCGGTGATGGCGGACTCGTCCACGCTGGCCACGCCCTCGACCACGTCGCCGTCGCCCGGGATGACCTCACCGGCGCTCACCCGGACCCGGTCGCCGAGCGCGAGTTGCGTGCTCGGCACCTCCTGCTCGGCGCCGTCGGCACGCAGCAGTCGGGCCACGGTGTCGGTCCGCGCCGCCCGCAGAGATTCGGCCTGAGCCTTGCCCCGGCCCTCAGCCACCGCCTCGGCCAGGTTGCCGAAAAGCACGGTCAGCCACAGCCAGGCGGCGATGGAGACCGCGAAGATGCTGGGGTCCAGCACCGCCAGCACGGTGGTCAGGAGCGAGCCGAGCCAGACGATGAACATCACCGGGCTGTGCCACAGATGCTGTGGCGTCAGTTTGCGGAAGGCCTCCGGCACGGCGGCGGTGAGCTGGCAGCCGAGGCGGTCACTGCTGGCAGCGACCCGCGCCGAGTTCGCCGGCTGCGCGGCGGCTGGCCGTTCGGTCCCGCGAGTGGTCAGGGTCACGACAGCGCCTCTGCGATAGGCCCGAGTGCCAGCCCGGGAAAGAAGGTGAGACCGGAGACCAGCAGGATCACCATCACCAGCAGGCTGACAAACAGCGCGCTGGCGGTGGGCAGGGTGCCGGCGGTGTTCGGTACCCGAGCCGCGCCCGCGAGCGCCCCGGCCAGGGCCAACACCAGCACCATGGGCAGGAACCGGCCCACCAGCATGGCCAGCGCCAGAGTCAGCTGGAAGAACGTGGAGGTGACCGTCAGCCCGGCGAAGGCGCTGCCGTTGTTGTTGGCGGCCGAGGCGTAGGCGTAGAACACCTCGGAGAAGCCGTGCGCGCCAGAGTTGGCCATCGCCGCCGGTGTGCCGGGCAGCGCCATCGCCACTGCGGTGCCGATCAGCACCAGCGCCGGCGTACTCAGCACGTAGATGCTGACGTAGGTCATCTCCCGGGCGCTGATCTTCTTGCCGAGGAACTCCGGCGTGCGCCCCACCATCAGCCCCGCCACGAAGACGGCCAGGATCGCCGCGACCAGGATGCCGTAGAGCCCTGAGCCGACACCGCCGGGCGAGACCTCGCCGAGCAGCATGTTGAGCATCAGCACGGCCCCACCCGTGGGCGTCATCGAGTCGTGCATGGCGTTGACTGCGCCGGTCGACGTGCCGGTCGTGCTGACTGCGAACAGAGCGCTGGCCCAGGTGCCGAACTGGGTCTCCTTGCCCTCCATCGCGGCACCGGCGGCCTGAGCGGCCAGCCCGTGCCTCGTGGTTTCGGCCCAGGTGGTCACCGCCAGCGCGCCGCCCCAGAGCACGGCCATGGCGGCGAGCACGGCGTAGCCTTGGCGACGGCTGCCGAGCATCGTCGCCAGGGTGCGGGTGAGCGCGACCGGGATCAGCAGCAGCAGGAAGATCTGGAACAGGTTGGTGAGCGGGTTCGGATTCTCGAACGGATGTGCGCTGTTGGCGTTGAAGAAGCCGCCACCGTTGGTGCCCAGCTCCTTGATGGCCTCCTGGCTGGCCACCGGACCGCCGGGGATGTTCTGGGCCTGGCCGGTCATCGTGGTCACAGTGGTGTCCGCGCCGAAGTTCTGGATCACGCCGGCCGACAGCAGCCCGACGGCCGCGACCAGCGAGAAGGGCAGCAGCACCCGGAAGGTGACTCGGACCAGGTCGACCCAGAAGTTGCCGAGGTTGCCCGTACCGGAGGCCAGGAAACCGCGGATGAGGGCAGCGGCCACGGAGATGCCGACCGCGGCGGAGGCGAAGTTCTGCACGGCCAGCCCAGCCATCTGGGCGGTGTAGCCGAGCGTGGACTCACCGGAATAGGACTGCCAGTTGGTGTTGGTGACGAACGAGACTGCTGTGTTGAGAGCCATCGAGAACCCCATGCCGGGGAGACCGCGATCGAACGGCAGCCAGCGCTGACCGACCAGGATCGCGAACAGTACCGCGATCGAGACCGCGGAGAACCCGATCACCGCCAGGGCATAGCTGCGGGCGTTCTGCTCGCCGTCCGGATTCACTCCGAGCAGCCGGTACGTGGGGCGCTCAAGCCGCGAGTGGCGGGTGGGCGTCAACACGGCGGCGAGGTGGTCGCCGACCGGTGCGTAGCAGGCGGCCAGCATGGCCAGCAGCGCGACGATCGTCAGCAGCCCGGCGGCGGTGTCGGACAGGGCCGGGGTCATCAGAAGCGCTCGGGAAAGATCAGGGACGCAAGGAGATAGCCCACCAGGGCGACCACGGCGACCACCAGGGCGATCGAGGCGAAGCTCATGGAGACCATGAGACGCGCTCACCTCGCGCAGACGGAGGTCCTTGACACCGTTCTGTGGTCCGTTGACGTCTTCTTGACGCAGCTAGGGTGAGCCGCCCACAGCCAGCTGGTCGGCGTCTGGCAGCTGCGGCCGGGAGGTGACGGGTGCGTTCAGGTAGAACCAGGCCACCGAGGAGATGTCGTCGCTGCGCAGCCGATAGCGACCAGCCGACTGCCAGCCCAGGGCCGCCACCTCAACGCGGAGATCGGTGGCGAAGTGGATCGGGTCGAGAACGTGCCAGCGGTAGAGGCCGAAGCGCTGCTGGCTTTCGTACAGCCCGTCCGGCCGCAGCACCTGTGGCATGCCAAGAAAGGGCGTGCTGTATTCCAGGTAACCCCGACCGGGGACATCGAAGTTCCAGGCGCCCCCGAAGTAGTCCTCGGTGCCGGTGCCCGCGATGGTGGGGTGCTCGTCACCATCGAGGAAGAACTTCACTTCGCCCTCGCCCCACCACCCCGGCGAGTTGACTCCCCAGGCGAGATAGCTGCCGACATAGTGTCCTCGCCCCTGCACGCCGGCGAGGATCGGATGGGTCTCTCCGAGCGCCAGGGGGTTGCTTCGCCGGTACTGGGCGTGCAGATAGCCCGCGCCTGGGACGTCGCCGCCGGTCTCGTAGGTGACCTGGAAATAGACGGTGGCTACCCGCTCCGAGAGGTTCTGCAATGTGAGTTGGGCGCCGGAGCGAAACGGCATCGGCCAGTACGCGTTGAAGCCGCCGTTGGGGTTCACCGCCACCATGGCCGAGCTGACCTGGGCGAACCGACCCCAGCCGGAGGCGAAGAAGTCGCCCAGTGGCACCTCAATGGCCGGGTCGTCCGCGCCGTCGTAGCGCACGCGCAGCACCAGCGACCGCCAGAAGTCGCGGTGCGTGGTCATCCAGATGTGGGTGATCCGGCCAGGGCGGGACATGGTGGCGAGCTCGCAGTCCTCACCTGGAGCAATGTCCAGCGACGGGGACACCTTCCAGCCCACACCCAGTTCCCGGGCACTCGCGGCTCCGGTGCCGGTGGTCGCCCGGGCGCCGCCCCCCTTGATGCCGGATCGGTTCTCCGGGCTGATCGACCAGGTCTGCACGTCGCGCAGCTGAGCGAGATCACGCTCGAACACCGGCCCACCGCCTCTCCTGGTCCGACCATCATCGTGTGCGAATCCGCGTCCGTGCGCTAGTTCAGCGAAAAGATCCGCTAGGCGGATCGGACGTAGCCTGGTGCGTTTGCGGGCGATACTGAACGGGCCGGCAGCGAGTCGTGAGCCATCAGCGACACCCGCCGTCGGAGGGGAGAGGACCTAGATGACCGCCACTCTGAGAGCGCAGACCGTGTCCGCCGACGCTGCCGGCTCGCAGGTCTACGACAACCTGGGCGTGCTCGGCTCCCTCGGCACCGTCGTCTTGGGGCGGCGCAGCGTACGGACCCGGGAGGCGAGGTGACCGTGGGCGCAGAGGCACCCTGGCTGGTGGTGATCGACATGCAGGTGGTGTTCGCCGACCCTGAAAGCCCCTGGGCGACGCCGGGCTTCGCCGATGTGGTGCCGGTCGTCCAGCGACTGGTGCAGGCGCACCTGCCGCACGTGGTGTTCACCCGGTTCGTGGCTCCGCAGACTCCGTCGGGGGCCTGGGTGGCCTACTACCAGGACTGGCCGTTCGCCCTGGTGCCGGACACCGATCCGCTCTACGCGCTGGTGCGCGAGGTAGCGCACCCGGGCCAGCCGGTGGTCTCCCTGCCAACGTTCGGCAAATGGGGCGCAGAGCTGGCCGGGATCGTCGGCCCCGTCGCCGACCTGGTGCTGGCCGGAGTGTCCACGGACTGCTGCGTGCTGTCCACGGCGTTGGCCGCAGCTGACGCCGGGCGGCGGGTACGGGTCGTTGCCGACGGCTGCGCCGGCGTCAGCGAGGCCGACCACGACCGGGCTTTGCAGGCGCTTGCGCTGTACGGTCCGCTGATCGAGATCACCCGCGCCGACGCCGTACGGCCTGTCCTCTGACGGCTTGTCCGCGCGTCTGCTGGCGCAGGACGGAGGGCTGCTTGTAGCCTGACGTTGCACACCGGGGGCGCACTGCCGTGGCAACGAGGCTGCGCGGTGACCCCCTCTTGCTGGCAACGATGCCACTTGGGAGAAGATCACCAAGGTGGCTTATTCCCCCTAGCCGGGGGCACTTTGAGTGCGTCCTTTGCTCCTCTGCAGGCCAGCGACTACAGTGCCAGGCAGTGGGAAGGATCCCAGGGTCCCTCACCCAGACCACTCGGTTGCTTGGAGGGACAGATGAATAAGCGCGTTGGACTGGTTTTGACTTCGTCCTTGGCCGCGTCGTTGGTCACGCTGGCCGGCTGTGGAGGTGGCGGCGGCGGCAATCCCGCCCAGCAGCAGAGCAGCAGTGGCGTCGACTTCTCCAAGGCCGCCACCGGCACGCTGACCACGGGGGGTTTCAGCCCCACCGACGAGGTCGGCACCTCCCGCCGGGACTACGCGGCGACTCAGCTCAAGGACGTCAAGATCACCATCCAGCAGGGCAACTTCGACCCGCAGAAGTTCGCCGCCCAGGCGGCGGCCGGTCAGGTGCCCGACGTGGTCCAGATGGACCGGTCCTTCGTCGCCACCTATGCGGCCAAGAACCTCATCATGCCGCTGGACAAGTGTTTCTCCGATCTTGGTGTCAACCCGAGCGCGCACTACTACCAGACCGCGATGACCGATGTCACCTACCAGGGCAAGCCGTACGCGGTGCCGCAGTTCTACCAGCCGCCGGTGGTGCTGCTGAACCAGCGGGTGATGAAGAAGGCCGGTGTCACCAAGGCCCAGCTGGACACCTCCAAGCCGGACCAGCTGCTGGAGGCCGTCAAGAAGATGTACAAGGAGAGCAAGGGCTTGCCGAGCACGCTCGGGCTGGACCCCCGCAACGGCCTGATCAGCACCTGGATGCTCGGCTACGGCGGCAGGCTGATGGACGCCGACGGGCGGCCCACCTTGGACGACCCCAACAACATCAAGGCCTTCCAGTACCTGAAGAAGCTTTATGACGCTCAGGGCGGCTACGCCGATGTCACCAGCTTCGTCAACTCCTTCGACGCGTTCGGCGATCAGAACCCGTTCGTTCGAGACCAGGTGGGCGCCGAGCTGATCGAGCAGTGGTACGTCAACGTGCTGACCGAGACCGCGTCCAAGATCGAGCTGGGAGCCGTGCCGTTCAAGGACATGAACGGGCAGCCACTCGCGGTTGCCGGGGGCACTGGATTCGCGGTCCCGACCAAGTCGAAGAACCCGGCCGCGGCCTGCCAGTGGGCGGTGGCGCTGACCTCGGACGCAGCCTGGAAGAAGGCGGCCGAAGCGCGGGTGGCGACCAACGCCAAGACCCCGGGCGCCCTGTTCACCGGCTTGTTCACCGGTTCGGTGACGGCAGACAAGATGATCAAGGAGACCTACGTCAAGCCGACCGGGAATAAGGGCTTCGACGAGGCAATCGCGGCCACCTACCAGGTGGTCAGCCGAGGTAAGTCCATCGGGGCCTCCCCGGCCGGGCTGCAGATCCAGACCGAGCTGACCAACGCCGGCGCCGCCGCGATGACTGGCCCCAAGACTCCGGAGCAGGCTCTCAAAGAGGCACAGGCTGCAGCGCTGCGCGCCTACGAGGCGGTCGGAAAGTAGCGGCCGGTGGCGCCGCGGTCAGCCCTTCAGGCCGCCCGCGGTGACCCCCTCGATGAAGTACTTCTGGCCGTACGCGAACAAGGCGAGCATCGGGAGCGTGACGATCAGGGCCGCGGTCATCACCCACTGGTAGTCACCATGGCCGCCCGCGGTGGGGCTGTACTGCGTCATGGCGTACGAGATGCCTAGTGGCACGGTGAACTTGTCCGGGCTGCCGAAGTTGAGGTAGATCAGCGGCGCCTGCAGGTTGTTCCAGCTGGCTTGGAACTCGAAGATGAACACGATGATGAACGACGGGATGGATAGCGGAAAAGCGATCCGGAAGAACTGCCCGAGATAGCCACAGCCGTCCACCCGGGCGGCCTCAAAGATCTCGCGGGGCAGACCGAGGAAGAACTGCCGCTGTAGGAAGATGTAGAACGCGCTGCCGAACAGGGCCGTGCCCCACAGCGGCACGGTGGTGCCGAGGAATCCGAGCCGTTGCCAAATCAGGTAGACGGGGATCATGGTGACTGCGCCCGGCAGCATCATGCTGCCTAGCACAAGGCCAAACAGCGCGTTGCGGAACCGGAACCGGAACATGGCGAAGCCGTAGGCCACCAGCGAGCTGGACAGGGTGATCAGGGTCGCCGAGAGCAACGCGATCAACACGCTGTTGCCGATCCAGTTCAGCAGCGGCAGCTTCTCCCAGACCAGGGCGTAGTTCTCGGGGGTGAAGGTTCTGGGCCACAGCCGGTTGTCGAACACCTCACCGCGTGGCTTGAAGGTGGCCGCCAGCAACCAGGCGAACGGATACATGAACAGCAGCGTGAAGCCGATCAGCAACACCCAACGGACGACGTTGGCGGCTCGGCTGCGGGTGCGGATCCGCCGGCGGGGGCTGCGTCGATTGTCGGTGCCGACGGCCGCGGCTTCGGGTTGACCCGGGGAGCCGAACGTGCCGCCCGGGGTGGAGGTCTCGAGCGCCATCAGCGGTTCCCCTCATAGAAGACCAGTCGGTCGCCAACCTTGATCTGGATCACGGAGATGATCAGCACGATCACGAACAGCAGCCAGGCCAGCGCCGCAGCGAAGCCCATGTTGAACTGCTGGAATGCCTGCTGAAACAGGTAGACCCCGTAGAAGAGCGCCGCATCAGGGGCCGTCGAGGTGGTGTCGCGATAGAACAGCAGATAAGCCTGGTCGAAGACCTGCAGTGCCGCGATGGTCTGCACGATGACCACGAAGAACAGCTGGCCGGAGATCATCGGCACCGTGATGTGGAAGAACTGCCTGACCTTCGGAGCTCCGTCGACGTCCGCGGACTCATACATCTCGATCGGCACCCGCTTGAGGGCCGCCAGCAAGATGACCATGGTCCCGCTGACGCTCCAAAGCGCCATCAACACGATGGACGGCTTCACCCATTGCGGGTCCAGCAGCCATTGAGGCCCGCGGATCCCGATTGCCGCCAGTCCCCGGTTGATGGCGCCGAAGTTGCCGTTCAGCAACAGCAGGAAGACCGAGGCGGCCGCCACCGAGGGCGTCATCTTCGGCAGGTAGTAGGCCACCCGGAAGAAGCCGGCACCGCGGCCAACCTTGTTGAGCTGAGCGGCCAGGAACAGCGCGAAGCAGGTCTCCAGCGGTACCGCCATGATCGCGTAGAACAAGGTGTTGGAGAGCGAGGTGACGACCTTGGGGTCTTCGAACATTCGCTGGTAGTTGGCGGTGCCGACGGGGTTGGCGAGGTTGGTCGAGATGTCGTAGTTGGTGAACGACAGGTAGAGGCTGTAGAGCATCGCCCCGGCGGTGAACACCAGGAAGCCCACGATCCACGGTGAGATGAACAGCAGCCCGGCAACGGTCTCCCGCCGGTTGTAGGCCTCCTTCTGCATGGTCCACCCTTCTTGGGATGCGTTGTGGCATCGTTGCCAGGGCGCGGACAGCATAAGTCGGTTCTCGAGTGTTGACAAGGCGCGACGAACCCCACCGGGACCTTGACCTCCACCAGCAGCGCTTCTTACGATGACCAGGCATTCTCGGCCGTCAGCGCACGAGCCTGCCCGCAATCTTTGCCTGGAGACCCATGGCCAACGCACCTCAGAGGGCGACGGACTCCGCTTCGGCACGGTCGCGGCTGCCCAGCGGCACGCGCCCGGCTCGCCCCACGATCCGTGATGTCGCCGAGACGGCCGGGGTGTCGCAGTCCACCACCTCCCGAGCTCTGCGCAACCAGGGCTACGTCGCGGCAGAGGTACGTGAGCGGGTGCGCAAGGCGGCGGCCAAGCTCGGATACGTACCCGACGCGATGGCCCGGCATCTGCGTCAGCAGGTGAGCCGTTCCCTCGGTGTGCTGGTCTCCGACCTGCGTAACCCCTTCTACGCCGACCTGGCCGCCGGGGCCAGTCGGGCCGCCAGACGTGCTGGTTACACGGTGATGCTGATCGACGACCATCTGCTGGCCGAGGAGGAGGCGGAGGCCAGTGAGGTGCTGGCCTCAATGCGGGTGGCGGGCGTGGTGATCACACCGCTATCCGCCCGGGTGCCGCATTACCTGCTGCGCCAACACATTCCGGTGGTGGAGGTGGACCAGCAGTTCGCCGCTGACTCCTGCGATGCGGTGGTGGTGGACAACCGGGTGGCCGCGGCCAAGCTGACCGAGCACCTGCTCGACCTGGGTCACCGCCGGATCGCGCTGCTGGGCGACGACACCCGCTGGACCACCGGGCGCGAACGGGTCCGCGGCTATGAGCAGGCGTTGACCCGAGCCGGCATCGGGGTTGACCCGACCCTTGAGGTGACCGCCGGGTGGGACGTCGAGGAGGCCCGGCAGACGGCGGTCGAGTTGTTGCAGGGCGTCAACCCGCCGAGCGCGGTCCTCGCTGCCAACGCCGTGCTGGCCGAAGGCATCTGGCGGGCGGCGACCGAACTCGGGTTGCGGATTCCCGCAGATCTCAGTGTGGTGTCGTGTGAGGAGGCGCCGTGGATGACCCTGGTTTCACCGCAGCTGACTGCGGTGCGCCAGGACGGGTCGGCTCTTGGGGAGGCAGCGGTGATCCGGCTGCTCGAGCGGATCGGGGCCCCCGGCACCCCCGTCTCCACGCTGGTCTTTCGTGCCAAGGTCACCCTGCGCGGGTCCAGCGGCCCGGCGGCCGACGCTCCTCGTGTTGTGCGACCAGTGGCGTGATAGCAGCCGACCTAGGCTTAGACGACGAGCGTTGGCCGCTTCGGGTCAGGAGGGGAGTGCGATGAGCTGGCAGGCTCGCAGGGCGCTGGTCAAGGACTACCTGTTCTTCCGTGCCTTCATGCTGTATCACGGCTATCTGCACCGAGACCCCCTCGCCCGCCTGCACCTGCGCGCCGGGCACCAGGACCCGTACCCGCTCTACCGAGAGATTGCCCGGCAGGGACGGTTCATCAAGACCCCGCTCGGCAACTACCAAAGCGCCACCCACCAGGTGGTCAACGAGGTGTTGCGCAGCCGGCACTTGGGGGTCGAGGCGGACGATCGGCCCCTCGGTGGTGGCCATCAACTGTCGTTCCTGGAGATGGACCCACCTGATCACACTCGGCTGCGCCGATTCGCTGCGCCGTCGTTCAGCCCCCGCAACGTGAACGGCTTCGGTCCCCGAATCCAGGCGGTGGTCGACCGGCTGCTCGACGCGGCGCCGGCGGGCCACCCGTTCGATCTGGTCTCCGGCCTCGCCGCGCCGATGCCGATCACCGTGATCACCGATCTGCTCGGCATCCCCGACGCCGACGCCTCCGAGTTTGCCCAGTACGGCGCGACCATCGGCAGCGGACTGAGCGGTCCGCAGTCCATCGCCCACGCCAACCGGCTGGTGGCCGCCGAGGCGCAACTGGCTCGGATCTTTGCCGGCGTGTTCGAGCTCAAGCGGCGCGAGCCGGGCGACGACGTGATCAGCCGCCTGATCGAGGCCGAGGGCGACACCGTCTCGGCCGAGGAGATGGTGCCGCTATGCAAGCTGCTGCTGATCGCCGGATTCGAGACCACGGTCAACCTGATCACCAACACCGTGCTCGCGCTGCTTGAGCACCCCGACCAGTGGCAGCTGTTGGTGGACGACCCGGCGCTGGCCGGCCGCGCGGTCGAGGAGGGACTGCGCTACGACGCCCCCGTCCAGCGCACGATCCGGGTGGCCAAAGACGTGACTCAGGTGCAGGGCCAGCCGCTGAGGCCCGGACAGCTCGTGGTGCTGATGATCGGCGGCGCCAACCGCGACCCCGACGTGTACGACGATCCGGACCGGTTCAACCTGATGCGCGAGTCGTCGGTGGATCACCTGTCGTTCTCGAGCGGCATCCACTACTGTCTCGGGGCTCCGCTGGCCCGGTTAGAGGCGACCGTGGCGATCCGTACTCTGGCCGAACGGTTCCCCCACCTGGTCAGGAGCGGTGTCTATAAACGACGCCCTGGCACGGTCATCCGGGGACTGCAGACGCTTCCGGTCACCGCCGCAAAGGTCGCCAAGCAGTTCACCTGAGTCGTTCGCGATCGCCTCGCAGCTGACAGCGGGCCGGGCTGGCGCCCCCACCTCCGATGAGAGGGAGACACCAGCCCGGCCAGCACTAACCGATGTTCAGCGACCGGTATCGCGTGGCAGGTCGCCGCCCTCGCTGCCGGGCTCCACCGTCCCCGTGTAAGGACCCGCCTCGCCGGACTCCAAGTCCTCCGACGAGAAGACCTTCGGCAGCTCACCGGAGGTGTTCTGGCCACCGACCGGCGAGCCCAGATCCGAGCCAGTTTCGGTGGTCGTGGACACGCTCTCCACCGGCGTGACCGGCGCAGACTCGATCGGCGTGACGGTCTCCGGGCTGGAGGAGCCCTTGTTGGCGGTCGCAGCGGCAACGCCCGCTGCGGCCACGGCCGCGGCGCCCAAGCCAGCGGCGACGGCCTTGCCCGAGATGCCTGCCTTGCCGGAGTCACCACGGGATTCGTCGGCGTGCTCGACGCCGGGCGTACCCACGTGGCCCACGCCGGATACCGTGCCGCGCCAGGCGCCACTGGCGTAGCCCTCGTCCTCAATGAAACTCTTGAACCGCTCGAGGTCCTTCTCGGCCTGGTTCTCGACGATGTTCAGCTTGTCGCCCACCTTCTCCACCAAGCCCTCTGGCTCATACTCGAGGAAGAGGCTGACGCTGGTCTGGCTGCCGCCGAGGTCCTCGAAGGTAACCGAGCCTGCGTTGGTCGCCCCTTCGGTAGCGGCCCAGGCGACCTTGCGGTCAGGCACCTGCTCGAGGATCCGGGCCTCCCACTGACGCTTAACCCCGGCGATCTCGGCCACCCATTGCAGGCGGTCGTCGCTGAGGTGGGTCACCTGCTTCACTCCACCCATGAAGTGCGGGAACTCCTCAAACTGGGTCCACTGGTTGTAAGCCGTGCTCACGGGAACGTTGACCAAAATGGTTTTCTGCACCTGCGTGGTCATGAGATCTCCTTTAACGGACCGGTACGGACGGTGGACGAGCCACCCTGGCAACGTATCTAACCAGGCGGGCCTGACACTGGGCGGGGTCGCCATCACGCTGGTCGGCCGGCCCATCTCGGCGGCCAGGGAATGCCCTCGGCCTGCTCGTGTCAGTGCCTGACCTTTAGAGTGGGCGGCATGGAACAACGCATCTTGGGCAAGACCGAGCGACCGGTTTCCGTCATCGGCCTGGGCACCTGGCAGCTCGGCGCCGACTGGGGCGACGTGGACGAGTCCGAGGCGCTGACTCTTCTCGGCGCATCCGTCGAGGCCGGGGTCACCTTCTTCGACACCGCCGACGTGTACGGCGACGGCCGCAGCGAGCAGCTGATCGGACGCTTCCTGGCCGACAACCGCGATAGCGGGGTCACCGTGGCCACCAAGATGGGTCGCCGGATGGAGCAGGTGCCCGAGAACTACACCCTGGACAACTTCCGAGCCTGGACCGACCGGTCACGGCGCAACCTGGGCGTCGACCGGCTTGACCTGGTCCAGCTGCACTGCCCCCCGACCCCGGTCTATTCGCGCGACGAGGTCTACGACGCCCTGGATACCTTGGTCGCCGACGGAGTGATCGCCAATTACGGCGTCAGCGTAGAAACCGCTGACGAAGCGCTCACCGCAATCTCTCGTCGCGGCACCGCGACGGTGCAGATCATCCTCAACGCGTTCCGGATCAAGCCCCTCGAATACGTGCTGCCGGCGGCTCAACAGGCGAGCGTGGGGATTATCGCCAGGGTGCCTTTGGCCAGTGGCCTGCTGAGCGGCAAGTACACCGCCGACACCGTGTTCGCCGACAACGACCACCGCAATTACAACCGCGATGGCAGTGCGTTTGATGTCGGGGAGACCTTCGCCGGGGTTGACTACGAAACCGGTGTGCAGGCCGCCGTTGAGTTCTCCCAACTGGCTGCCTCACTGCCCGGCGAGGTTACGCCGGCGCAGGCGGCGCTGGCCTGGATCGCCCAGCAGCCCGGCGTCAGCACCGTCATCCCCGGCGCCCGCTCGGTCGAGCAGGCGCGAGCCAACGCGGCCGCAGGATCGGTCCCTGATCTGGGATCGGACTTCCTATCGAGTGTGACCCGGTTGTATGACCGTTCGATCCGGCCGCTGGTGCACCACCGGTGGTGATTGCCGGCGGCTGGTGACGAGGTGGCTCAGGCCGGGGTGATCTTGTAGACCCCGTCGCCGGAGCCGTTGGAGGTTGTGAAGTAGAGCGCTCCGTCGGGACCCTGCTGCACGGTGCGGACGCGCCCGTAGCCGGCGAACACCACCCGCTGACCGGTGAGCGCGTTGGTCCTGCTGACGCTGTACAGCCCGATGCCACGGCCCTTGAGCCGGGCCACGGCCAACAAGCCGTTCCAGCTACCCCAGCGGGTGCCGCTGATGAAAGTGCCCCCACACGCAGCAACCGTGGGCGTACCCGACCGCCAACGTGCCCGAACTGCTCGCGGGAAACGGGCGAGGTCGGTCATCGGGCGCGCCTCGTTGTAGCCGGGAACTGGGTTCCAGCCGTAGTTGCGACCCGCCCACACCACGTTGATCTCGTCGTCACGGCTGGTGCCCTGCTCAACCGACCACAGCTCGCTCCGACCGGGGCGCTTGATCAGGCCCTGGACGTTGCGGTGCCCGTAGGTCCACACATAGCGTGCGTTGCCGCCACGCCGGTAGTAGGGGTTGTCCCGTGGAATGCGCCCGTCGTCGCGGACCCTCAGAATCTTGCCGCCGAGAGACTGCAGGTTCTGCGGGTTGGTCCCTCGGACTGCGTCTCCGGTGCCGATGTACAAGATGTGAGCCGAGCGGAACCGCAACCGGCAGCCGCTGTGTCGGCCGCTGCTCAACGGGATGCCAGTGATCACCTTTCTGACCCGCTCCGCCCGGGTATCCCCGCGGAGCCGCCACTTCCACACCTCCACGCCGAGCGGGCTGCCGTTACTCCTGGCCACCGCCATACAGGTGTAGAACATGCGGTTGATCCGGGCGCCGGGGTCGGCCACCATGCCCAGCATGCCGGCTTCGCTGTTGGCATAGATGCGTGGCAGGGGCATGGAGACCCGCTTGGCCGGCGCACCCCCACGCTTGGACCAGACGCCTCCGGCGCGTTGGTTGAACAGCATCAGCCCGTTGACCCAAGTGACGTCCCAGGGAATCTTCAGACCACCCACGACCCGGGTGACCTTGACGGTGGGGGCCGCGGCCGTCGCGGGCGCCGGGACCGAGACCACGGCCGACGTGGCGACCAGGGCCAGGGTGGAGAGCGCCAGAGTGACTAAGCGCAACAAGTGACGCGACATGCGGGAGTCCTTCCTGGCTCCTGCCGAGCACAGGAGAGCCAACCACCCCGAGTCCGATCAGCCTAGTCTGCCGATCGCCGATCGAGAATGCCCGGACGGCAGTGTCCCGGGCTCGTCGCGTAGATTCGCTGGATGGTCTTCATCGGCGGCTGGCGCGCTCCACGACCCAGCTACGGCCCGTACCGTCGGCCTGGCTACGGACCCTACGGACGGCCCGGGTACGGCGCCGGCGGCAACTCCTGCCTGCGTGACATCTGCCTTCTCCAGACCGGCTGCTGCCTAGCCGAGATGGTCGGTTGTGGTCCGCAGCTGACTCTGCTGGGCCCCTCGGTCGTTCGCAGCTCGCTTTCGGCTGCCAGACATCCGCTCCCTGGTCAGAGCGCCTCGAAATCTCGGTGGGTGCGGGGCGCGGTGGCCGCCATCCGGCTCTACCAGCAGGAGATCAGTGCCAAACGGGCGCGAGGATGCTGTCGCTACTCGCCCAGCTGTTCTGAGTATGCGCGCGAGGCGCTGGAGTCGCACGGACTGCGCGGCGGGCTCTGGTTGGCGACCAGGCGGCTGCTGCGCTGTCGCCCCGGCACGCGCGGAGGCGACGACCCGGTTCCGCCGCCGCGCTGGTAACACCTCGTCAGGTGGCGCTGTCGATCCGGTCAAGCACCGCCTGAGCCACGGCATCGGGCTCAACCTCCGGCAGCCAGTGCCCGGCCTCGAGCTCGCGAAACTCATACGGTGCGTGGACGTATCGCTCTGTCAGCTCGGCGGCCCGGCGCCCGAGGGCGAAGTCGTACCGCCCCCAGACGTAGGTGGTCGGCACCAAGATCGGACCCACCTGAGGGGTCAGCGAGAACGGCAGGCCCCGATACCAGTTCAGCGCTCCGGTCAATGCGCCTCGCTCGGCCATCGCGTCGCAGTAACGGCCGAGGTGCTTCAGAGAGAGTCGGGTGTCGCGCAGGGTTTTGCCCAAGGTGCGCGCGGTGAGCAGCTCCGGCACCAGCGGAAGCTGAAAGAAGCCCATGTAGGACGACTTGACCGCCTGCGAGCTGCTCACCAGGGCGCGCTGGAACGCGGCGGGATGCGGCGTGGACAGCACGGTCAGCGAGGCCACCCGGTCAGGGTGCCAGGCCCCCATGCCCCAAGCCTGGAACCCGCCCCAGTCGTGGCCGACGATATGAGCCCGTTGAACGCCTGCCGCGTCCAGCAGAGCCACCACGTCGGCCACCGTCTCCTGGGTGCGGTAGTCCCGACGCCGCCGGGGCCGGGCGGCGGTGGCATATCCGCGCTGAGTCGGCACCAGCGTGCGCAGCCCCCGGTCGTTCAGCAGCGGGACCACGTCGTTGAACGTGCTCGGCTGCTGGGGGAAGCCGTGCAGCAGCACGACCGGGACGCCCAGAGCAGGTCCGATCGAGTCCCAGACGCCGAAGGTGAGCCCCGCGCGGGAGAACGAGTCCATCCGCCTAGCCTAGGCAGCGCTGCACCATACTCGACCGTGTGCCCGTCGAGACCTCCGCTACTCCCGCCGTGTCTGCTCCCGCCTGGTCTGCTCCGGCCATGCTGACCGGCGACGTCACCCTGGAGGCGATACGGGAGGCCGCGGGCCTGATCGCCCCGTACGTGGTGCGCACCCCAACCCTGCCCGTCGGGCGGCTGTCGGAGCTCCTGGGTCGGCCGGTGGTGGCCAAGTTCGAGATGTTGCAGCACACCGGGGCGTTCAAGGCGCGCGGGGCTTTTCACAAGATGCTGCGGCTGAGCGAGGCCGAGCGCCAGGCCGGGGTGGTGGCGGTCAGTGGCGGCAACCACGGGTTGGCGGTGGCCTACGCCGCGCGCGTGCTGGAACTGACCGCCACCGTCATCATGCCGTCGACCACCGCGCCTGCGTCGGTGATCCAGGCGCGGGCCGACGGTGCGCAGGTGGTGGTCACCGACACCATCGCGCAGGCTTTCGCCAATGCCGTCGAGGAGGTGGGCACCGGCAAGGTGATGATCCATCCCTTCGACGATCCCGCGGTGATCGCCGGCCAGGGCACCCTCGGCTTGGAGCTGTTCGAAGATGCACCGCAGGTAAGTGACGTGGTGGTCTCGATCGGTGGCGGCGGGATGATTGCCGGCGTCGCGGTTGCTCTCAAGGCGCTCAACCCGGACATCCGTATCTGGGGCGTGGAGACCGTCGGCGCCGACGCGATGACCCGTTCGCTGGCCGCCGGCGAACCGGTGACGATGGACGCCATCACGTCGATTGCCACCACCTTGGGCGCCCCCACGGTGTCCCCGCGCACCCTGGCGGCCGTGCAAGGCCTGGTCACCGAGGTGCTGCTGGTGTCGGACCGCGACGCGGTCCAAGGCATCGAGCTGCTCAGCGAGGTCTCGAAGGTGATCACCGAACCGGCGGCAGCCTGCACCTGGCCCGCCGCCGTGGCCATCTCCGACGGGCTGCCCGCCGACGCGCAGGTCGCCCTCGTGCTCTGCGGCGGCAACGCCAGCCTGAACGACATCGCCGGCTGGCGAGCGGCATTCGCGGTGGCAGGTTAGCGCTCACGCGCCGTCCCGAGACGCGCCTGAACCGGTCAGTACAGTCCAAGGCGCCGCCGCAAACTAGAATCGCCGAGACCGAACACTCCAGGCAGCAGAAGGCAGGGCCGTGCACCTCCCGGGTTTGCAGACCTCGACCGGCAGTCCGCCCGCGTGGTGACTCGACACCTGGAGCGATATCGCGAGATCGCTGAGACCCTGGCCCGGCACGGTCTGGGTGTGCTGCTGGGGGCGTCGGGGATGGAACGCTGGATCCCCTTCAACCGCCGGCTGGTGCGTTATGCCCACCGTGGCCGGGCGATCTCGACCGCGGAGCACTTGCGCCTGGCGCTGGAGGACCTCGGCCCCACCTTCGTCAAGCTGGGGCAGGTGCTGTCGACCCGGTCCGACCTGCTACCGCCGGCATACCTGACCCAGCTGGCCCGGCTGCAGGACTCGCTCACCCCGGTGCCCGCCCCGGTGATCCGGGAGACGGTGGAACAGGAGCTCGGCGCCTCGCTGGAGGACATCTTCACGTCCTTCGACCTGACGCCGCTGGCCAGCGCCTCGATCGGGCAGGCACACGCGGCGACCCTGACCGACGGCACCGAGGTAGTGGTCAAGGTGCGCCGGCCGGGCACGGTGGAGCAGGTCGAGGAGGACCTCGAGATCCTGCACAACTTCGCCGCTCAGGCCAGCCGGCGGTGGGTGGAGGCCAAGGACTACGACCTGCCGGGGCTCGCCGATGAGTTCGCGCGAACGCTGCGGGCCGAGCTCGACTACCTGGCCGAGGCCCGTAACGCCGAGCGCTTCGCGGAGAACTTCGCCGGCAACGACCTCGTGCACATCCCCCGGGTCTACTGGGAGACCACCACCTCCCGGGTGTTGACCCTGGAGCGGATTCGCGGCGTCAAGGTGAGCGACTTGGTGGGGCTGGAGGCCAGCGGCATCGACCGGCCCGCGCTCGCCACCCGGGCCGCGGAGGTGGCCGGGCAGATGATCTTCGACGACGGCTTCTTCCACGCCGACCCGCACCCGGGGAACCTGTTCATCGAGCCGGACGGCAGGATCGGCCTGATCGACTTCGGCATGGTTGGCGTGGTGGACGCAGAGCTGCGGGAGCGGCTCGGGGTGCTGCTGATCGCCTTTGCACGCAAGGACCCTCACCGGATCGCGGTCGCGCTGTCACGAGTGGCGCAGCCGGCCGGTGAGATCAACATGAAGGCGCTGACCGGCGACATGGTGCCCATCATCGAGCTCTATGACGGCAAGCCGCTCGGGGAGGCACCGATTGGCAGGCTGATCCGCGAGATGCTGTCGGTGCTGCGTCGGCGCCACCTGCAGCTGCCCCGGGAGATATCGCTGCTGCTCAAGATGGTGCTGATGACCGAGGGCATGGGGGTGGCGCTCGACCCCGACTTCCAGCTCAGTGAGGTGGTCGGACCGTACGCCCAGCGCCTGGTGGCCAATCGCTACTCGGCGGCGGCGATGATGCGCCACCTGGGCAACGCCGGCGTGGACGCGCTGGATCTGGCGGGCAACCTGCCGATCCAGCTGCGGCGCTTTCAGGCCATGCTGGACGCCGGTGGACCGGAGGTCCATCTGCGAGCTCACGAGCTGGAGCCGCTGGTCACCCGGATGGAGACCATGGTGCAGCGAATCGTGCTGGGAGTGGTTGCGGCCGCCGCGATCCGCGGCGTGGGAGACCTGGTGACGGCTACGTCGGAGCGCCGTGGGTCCTGGCAAGCCCCGCTGCTGGGGGCCAGTGTCGGCACCGCAGGGACGGCCGCAGCCGCGTTGGCGTGGTCGCTGCGGAGGAAGCGCTAGGTCGCGAGCCTCGGGATCTGCGCTCGTGCTGGCTGTGGCCGCCGGGCACGTTGACGTGCCGATGTCGTCGAACCAAACTAACTCCGCACCTGATCGACCTGTCATGGGTCAAGGCCCGCCCGGCGCGGGGGGTCACCGAAGGGCTCAACGCCAGGCCGCTGCGACCAGCGCAATCAGTGTCCGAGCTCGCGTGGAAGTCGACCCCGGGGACGCTCAGCTGGCGTGCACGTACGGTCGCTTCGAGCGGTCGCGTTCGGCCCGCCGGACGACTTCGCGCGTGACCGGTGCCACCTCTCCGACGCCGCCGAACAGGAAGCGGATGAAGTTGGCCAGCGGGTGCCCCTCGGTCCACTCGAAGTAGATGTGCGGTCGGTGGCCGGTCTGGTCCCGGATGTGGAGCAGCAGCGCCGCAAGGGCGTTGGGGACCGTCGAGCTCTCCACGGTGAGCACGCGGTAGCGACCGTGCTTGACCTGTCCGTGCACCTTGAGGTGAGTCGCGAACTCTGACGGGTCCTTGACGGTGATCTCAACGAAGATGAAGTCCTGACTGTCCGTGAGGTCATGGTCCTTCAGGATCTGCAGCCGCTTCTCCGAATACTCTGCGGGGTTTCCGGCGTCGAGCTCGTTGGCGACGAGGCGGACAGTGCGGCGGGCGCAGTCTCGGATGAACATCTGCGCCGTCTCGTCGATCTCCACCTCGGTGACGCGAAGCTCGAAGGCCCGTGACAGTCGGGACCAGATCGAGACGGCGAGAATGCCGGCGATGAAGAAGGCCGAGATGGTGATGCCGTCCGGCTTTTCGATGATGTTCGCGGTGAGGGCGTACAAGAAGATGAGGGACAGCACAGTGAAGGCGACAGTCGCCACCCGTTGGCCGCGTCGCGCGGCGCTGACCGTGACCGCCACCGAGCCGGAGACCATCATCGCCAAGATGCCGGTGGCATAGGCGCCGGCCTGGGCGTTGACGTCGGCGTTGAAGGCGATCGTGATGGCGATGCTGACCAAGGTGTAGACCAGGACGACCGGGCGGACAGCTCGCCCCCATTCGGGGGCCATTCCGTATGCGGGTAGATAACGCGGGACGATGTTGATCAGCCCGGCCATGGCCGATGCGCCGGCGAACCACAAGATGAGCACACTGCTGATGTCGTACGCCGTGCCGAAACCCTCGCCCAGCTTCTCGTGAGCGAGGTAGGCGAGAGCGCGGCCGCTGGCCTCGCCGCCGTCGGCGAACGCCTCGGCGGGGATCAGCACGGTGGTGATGAAGCTGGTGGTGAGCAGGTACACCGACATGATGAGGGCTGCTGCCGTCAGCAGCTTGCGCGTGTTCTTGACCCGGCTGGCCAGCTGCTCCTCCGGAGTGGCTCCCTTGGCGGCCACCAGCGGCATCATGCTCACCCCGGTCTCGAACCCCGACAGGCCCAGGACAAGCAGCGGGAAGGCCACGAGCGCGGGGCCGGCGATGTCGAAGAAGCCGCTGCCGTTGGCCGTCAGCGCCTGGGTCCAGGCGCTCAGCAGCGGCGGGTTCGCCACGATCTCGGCGATGCCGACGGCGACGATCACCGCGTTCAACCCCAAGAAGAGCACCACCAAAGGAATGGCGACCACCACGGCCTCGGTGAACCCGAGCAGGAACACCCCGCCGAGAATGAGGAGCAGGACGACGGTGATCAGCACGGCCCGTCCGTGCAGGAAGTCAGGCAGGTAGGGGTTTTCAAGCATGTGCACGGCGGCGTCCGCCGATGAGAGGGTGATGGTGATGATCCACGAGGTCGCCACGAATCCCAGCAGCACCAAGACGAAAGTCTTTCCTCGCCAGAACGGGAGAATCTTCTCCAGCATGGCCACCGAACCCTGGCCGTGCGGGCTCTCCTGCGCGACCCGCCGATACATCGGCAGCATCCCCAGCAAAGTGAGCAAGACAATCAGCAAGGTTGCCAGTGGTGACAGCGCCCCCGCGGCCAGCACGGCGATGCCCGGGAGGTAGGACAGGGTCGAGAAGTAGTCCACACCGGTGAGGCACATCACCTTCCACCACGACTGTGGTTCGGTGTGCTCCTCACCCGCCTCAGGCCCCACCGGCTGGACCTGATTGGCCATCAGCCATCTGCCCAGCGGGCCATCTGACCGGTTGCGCTGAATTGGGGCGGGTGCCACCTCAGGGGAGGTAAGTTCAGCCGACGACGTCACGGTTTTCCTTGTCTTGGGGCACGTCGACTGGAGGAGGCGCATGCCCTCCCGGCGGCCGTACGCGAGCGGTGATCGACCCTCAACGCTACGTGTGCGGCAGGCCGTAACCTTCGGAAAGTTGAGCGGACAGCCGTCAAGATTTCGTTAATACGAGCATCGGCGATATCCGCTTTGCTGCTAGCACCGACCGTCCTCGACCGGCGGTTGCTTCAGCGGCGGTCGCTGGAGGTTGGTGGACAAGGGGATGCGGGAAGCGATAAGCAGGGGTCCTCGACCACCTAAGGGAGACCCATCGATGAAGATGTGTGCAGCCTCAACGCAGCGACGTCACCTGATGGGTCGCCGGCGAGTGGCCCTGTTGTCCGCCGTCGTGTGCGCCGTCGCTGGGGTCGGCCCCGGCGTCGCGCAGGCGGAGCCGGTGGGCAAGGAGCCGATCCGCTACACCGAGAAGAACCCGGTCGCCAGCGGCTACGGCGGCGCTGTCGCCAGTGTCGATCCAGAGGCGACCGAAGCCGGTCTCCGGGTGCTCCGGGCCGGCGGCAACGCGGTCGACGCGGCGGTGGCCACGGCGGCGGCGCTGGGCGTCACCGAGCCTTACTCGGCCGGCATTGGGGGTGGCGGCTATTTCGTCTACTACGACGCCAAGACCCGCAAGGTCTCCACGCTGGACGGTCGGGAGACGGCGCCGATGTCGATGCCCCGAAATGCGTTCGTCAACAAGGCCACCGGCCAGCCCTACGCGTTCGCCGACCTGGTGAGCAGCGGACTGTCGGTCGGGGTCCCGGGGACGCCCGCCACCTGGGAGCGCGCTCTGGACGAGTGGGGGACGTACAGCTTGGCGAAGGCTCTCCGCCCGGCGATCGACATCGCGAGCCGTGGCTTCGTCGTGGACGAGACGTTCCGCAGCCAGACCGAGACCAACAGGGTGCGGTTCTCAAACTTCACCTCGACCGCTGCGCTGTTCCTGCCCGGGGGCAAGGAGCCCGCTGTGGGCACCATCTTCCGCAATAGGGATCTGGCCGAGACATATCGGCTGCTGGGACGACAGGGGACCTCGGTGCTCTACCGGGGGGCGATCGGCGACGACGTGGTCCGTACGGTGAAGGCGCCGCCGAAGAGTGCGAATGCCACCTTGCCGGTGCCGGTGGGGTATCTGCAGAAGTCCGACCTCCGGGCTTATCGGGTCCGCCAGCAGCGGCCGACCAAGAGCGACTACCGGGGGCTGACCATCTACGGCATGGCACCGTCGTCCAGTGGTGGCACCACGGTCGGAGAGGCGCTGAACATCCTCGAGCAGAAGAATCTGTCGAGCATGCCGACGGACCGGGCCCTGCACTACTACCTCGACGCGAGCGCGCTCGCCTTTGCCGACCGGGGGGCCTACGTGGGCGACCCGCGGTTCGTGAACGTACCCACCAAGACCTTGCTCTCGGACTCCTACGCCCGCTCCCGAGCGTGCCTGATCGAGCCGAACAAGGCGCTGGCCACGCCGACGGCGGCTGGCGACCTATCGGCTCGCGGTTGCCGGCAGACGACGCAGCGGGTGGTCAAGGAGAGCGGCACGTCGACCACACACCTGGTGACGTCGGACCGTTGGGGCAACGTCGTGTCCTACACGCTGACCATCGAGCAGACCGGTGGCAACGGCATCGTGGTGCCGGGTCGCGGCTTCCTGCTCAACAACGAGCTGACCGACTTCACCACCACGGGATGGAAGGCCGATGACCCGAACCGCCTCGAGGGCGGCAAGCGCCCCCGGAGTTCGATGGCCCCAACCATCGTGACCCGCAGAGGTGAACCGGTGTTGGCGGTCGGCTCGCCCGGAGGCTCAACCATCATCACCACCGTGCTGCAGACACTGGTCAACCGGATCGATCTTGGGATGACGCTGCCGGAGGCGGTGGCGAGTCCTCGGGCCTCGCACCGCAACAACGCCACGGTGACGGCAGAACCCGGTTTCGTGAAGGCGTTCGGCGGCAAGCTGACGCCGTACGGCTACACGTTCTCCCCCAATGGTGACTCGTTCACCAGTGCTCCCGACATCGGGGCAGTGGCGGCCCTGGAGTTCGACTGGACTGGTCGGGTGCTGGCCGCAGCCGAGCCGGTGCGGCGCGGGGGAGGAGACGCGGGGGTGGTTCGGCCTCGGTGAGCCTGGGTCAGCGAGGGCAGCTGATCTTGAGGTAGCGCCGACCGTTGGCGTCAACAGAGGTCCCGGTGTCGACGTAGGCCCTGCAGCCCGTGTACTTCTCGATAAGGCTTGGGTCCAAGGTCGAAAGGTTCGGCTCGGAGGTGCGCTGGCGCCGCTGTTCAGCCGCCCGGGCCTTTAGTCGCGCGGCCTCGCGCTTGGCCGCCTCGGCCGCCCGTTCGAGTTTGGCCTTGGCCTCACGTCTGGCAGCTTCGTCAGCTGCAGCCTTTTGGGCTGCGCGCTCGGCAGCCTGCCGTCTCTCCCGCGCTTCGGCTCTTTCCTGAGCGCGTTCCGCAGCTTCTCGGGCAGCTCGTCGTGCCGCTGCCCTCTGCGCCCTCGCCCGCTCCTTCGCTCGAGCTGCTCGCTCGGCCTCGGCACGCTCAGCCTTCGCCCGAGCTTGCTGCTGTGCTCGCTCGGCGTTCATCCGGACGATCGCCTCACCCCGCTGCTTCAGCTCCGCGTCGGCTTGCGTGAGCAGCAGGGCGGTGTCGTCCACTCGCCGGGTCAGTGCTGCGTGTAGGACCCCACGATAGGCCTGCTCATTGAAGTGACGTGACGGACTGCTCAACACAGCCGCCAGCTTCTTGCTCTTGTTGCCCGCCGCGCTGACACTTCTGCGGTATTGCTGAAGTCTCACCAGGTCAGCGGTGGAATTGGCTGGTGTGGCGGCGAGCGCGGTCCCTTCTTGCTCCAGCTGCGCCACCTGAGCGGGCAGAGTGCACCGAAGTTTGGGGGAGTAGAGCCCCATCTGTCGGCGCTCAGCCTCCTCCTGGGCCTGCACGACCTCTGCGTAGAACCGGTCATTCGGCTCGTACAGGACGGCGGTTCCTAAGCCGGCTCGAGCGATCTCAGCATTGACCAGCTCGTCGTCAACGAACACGCCCGCAAGCTCGCGTTCGTAGCGGTCAAGTCTCTCCTTGTCGAAACGCAACTGCACGGCCGTTCCTTGAGGAAGTCGCTTGCGCAAGAACTGCACTGCTTCTGGGCCCAAGCACTGAACAGGCTTGGCGGGATTCACCGACTCGGGGGTGTCGACATTCAGCAGCCGGATCCGGTGTGTGCCGCCCTCGTACGTGACGTCGACAGTGTCGCCATCCACCACCTTCTTCACGACGGCTGCGGTTGGTCGGTGGTCACCGGTCATGGCTACCGCCGCCGTCGGCACGACCACCACCACTGCCGCCACGACGGCGGTGACTGCCTTGTGTGCGGCCAAGAGGGCCAGCAGGGGTGACGACAACAGCGTGCTCCGTTCGTGAGCCGACTAAGGGTCAAGAGAAACGGTCGAAGGCAAAGGGGTCCGGACTGAGAAAACGGAATTCAAGTAAACAAGCAACAGTCTAACTGTTGCTCCCGTTTTTTCTTTTAACCGTTTGGTCTCTCGAGCGCCACTGTGTTCAACCCGGTACGCCATGAAACACAGACGAGTTCGAATTAGTCCGACGGCGAAGCGGGAACGACCAGGGCTGCACGTTCCCACAGGCGCCCGTGGCCCCGGGCTGACGGCAATGCTGCCTTGATCACCGACGACGCCTGACCCGCTGGGAGGCCGACGCGACGCGAGTACGCCAAAGCAGCTGACGGCGTCCGCTGCTCGGCCGCCACGCAGTGCACCAGGACCGTGTGGCCTTCGTCGCGCAGCTCGGCGATGGTTGTGGCGATGTCGGCCAAGAGGTAGTCGAGGTGGGGGTTCTTGGCGGGCTCGTCACTGTCGAGCAGCCAGAACTCAATGTGGTCCTCGGTTGCCACCCCTCGCGTCGGCACCTCCGAGGCGCCAAGCCTGCACAGTGAGACGGCAGCTGTTTCACCCTGGCCGAGGTCGGCAACGGTGCCCAGCAGCACCTTCTCGTCCGCGGGGTGCGGCACGCGGGGCTGCCTGCCGACCGGGTAGGCCATCACATCGACCTCGGGCCAGCCGGAGCCGTCGGCCTTGCCGCGGGTCGCCGTGAGCCAGGACAGCCGGATCAGGTCGCGGCTGTGCAGACTTGGCCAGCCGTGCACGATGCGGCGCCACCGGGCAGGAAGAGCCGAGGCTCCCCACCGGGCGCCGAGCAACCCGCCGGCGATGGCCGCCACCGTGTCGGTGTCGTGGCCGATCCCCACGGCCACGTCCAGCGCAGACTGCAGCTGTTGGCAGGGGAACGTGCCGGCGCTCGGGTTCAGGTCAGGAACCGGCGTGTGCACGATGGCCGACCAGGCCGCCTGAAGCGCCGTCACCGTCCAGCCATTGCTGGTGAACGTGCTGGGCGGCGAGGTCTCGGCCGCCCCGATGATCCCGCGCCACCGGTCGCGCCGGCCTGGTGGCAGCAGGTCGAGGCCGTCGGTCAGGTTGAGCTCGCCGTCAAGGACCGCGCGCCGAACGGCCTCGGACCACAGCACACAGGAGTCGACGGCGTCGTCGGCGGGGTGGGTCAGGCCGGCGACCGCTCGGGCCGCGTCTGCGGTGGCGTCGCGGTCATCCATGCGGGTGAGCCCCACGATGGCGGTCCGCATCAAGGCGCCGTTTCCGGCGTCGTTGGAGTTGTGCCGGCCGTGATCCCGCGCCGCTGTCAAGAGCCGGGCGCCGGCTGGGCCGGTCCGCTGACGTGCCAGGCGGAGGACATTGCGGGTTTGGTTGCCGATGTCGGTGGCCCCGTTGCTTCCCCAGTCCAGAAATGCGGCCGCGATCTCGTCCAGTGCGGCGTCGCTGGTGAGGTCAGCACCGGTGGCCGCCACGAGGGCGATGCAGGCGGCCATCTGGGTGTCGTCACTCCACTCCCCAGGGGCGTAGCCACCAAGCCCGCCACCGATCATGGCAGGACCGGCCGCACTCAGCCGGGCGGAGCCGAACTCGTAAGGCACGCCCAGCGCGTCCCCACAGGCCTGACCGAGCAACACCCCGGCCGCTCGGTCGAGCGAAAACTGGGCCATCTCATGTCCTCCGGTCAGACTCATTTTTTGTCAGTGGCAACGAATAACGTCAGCTGTGTCAGGAAGGGTCGAGATCAACCCAGGAGGATGGCATGTCGGCTATTGACGTTCAAGGCAACTGGTTCCGCCACTATGTGATGGCGCTGCTGGATGAGAAGGATCTGCCCAGCGAGCCTGACAGCCAGGGCGACATCGCCATCTACGGCCAGACGTCGAGAGGGTGGTTGCGGGTTGAGGGCGACCCGCTGCGGCTGCACATCTTCGCAGCGGCGGCGTTTGAGGTGCCGATGACCAAGGCAACTCTGAGCGAGATCAATGCAGTCAACGCCGGCGACGAGCTGGTCAAGGTGGTGATCCGGGAGGGCGCCGTTGTCGTCCGGCTGCAGCTGCCCGCCGAGGCGGTTACCTGGGACTCCCTCAACTTGGCGATGTCCAGAGTGCTTGATGTGGCCGACCACGTCGGCCCGCTGCTGACGACGGTGCACGGCGGACAGACGGCGGTGGACCCGGTGCCGCTCGTGTGGGACTAGGGCCACTACGTCTGTACGTTCATGCCGCGGCAGGTGAGGTTCGGCGCCTCGCCGCCGCGGACAGCGTCATTGAGCTCGGCGACGAGCGTCGCGAGACGCTGAGCCAAAGGGCGGTCAGGGATCAGCTTGGCCACCTCCTGCGCGACTGCGCCGTACCACCAGAGCTGGCCCTCCTTGCCGGCGTTGAACCGCGACCAGAGCTTGTCCCCGTGTGCCGCGTAGTCCTCGAGGATGTCTGTCAGGTTGGCCGCCTTGTCCGCTGCTGACACCAGCCAGGCGCGCTGGTTGCCCGAGGCGCTCAGGTTCTTGAGGTAGGCCTCGTTTCGCTGGCGCCAGTCCTTGATGCCGGCGTCTTTCGTGACCGCCAGAACTGTGTCGGTGATCAGGTCGCCGAACTCTCGTCGCAGGCGATCTGCCGAGTATTCATCGCCGCAGTCCTCAATGACATCGTGCAGGACGCCAGCGGCCAGCGTCGCTTCGTCGGCTCCCGCCTCGGCGAGGATGAGCAGCACGGTGACCGGGTGGGAGATGTAGGGGATGTCGGTCCCCTTGCGGTTCACGTGGCGGTGGGCGTGTGCTGCCACCTTGATGGCTCTTCTCACGACGGGTGAGTCGCTCATGCTCGTTCCTCCACACCCCGAGTAATGGCGCGGACCTTCAGGACCGGAGTGCCAAGCCTAGGTGAAGCCAGCCCGTTCGATGACAAGTCGTGCGACGCTGCCTTGCCTCGGGGGGCACCAACGACTCAGGTGGGCACGAAGTTCAAAGGAGCGGGGACTACACCGTGATGGTGCGCTGCTGCACGCTTCCGGTGGGATTGAGGAAGAGCAGGACGCCCTTCGTCGCGGTGCCTGTCGCTGTCGTGACCAGATCGACGTAGGCCTGGATCTGTGGGGTGTAGTACGCCGTCCTTGCCTCGAGCGCCGCAGCCGGGACGGCGTCAGTCTTGTAGTCCACGACGACGTACGACCCGTCGTCCTCCCGATAGAGCAGGTCGACGATGCCCTCCAACACTGTGCCATCAGCGCGTACCGTCCCCAGGTAGCACTCTCGCCAATGTGGCCGGAACGCGGCGCGCTTCACCTGGTCCGAAGCCAGCGCTGAGCGCACCAGATCCGTCACCACGCGGGCATGCGCCCCCACGCCCTCCGCTACGCCCTGCGCGTGGACGGCCGACTCCAGGCCCGCCCCGTCAGCCAAGTCGACCGTCTGCAGCACGGCGTGCACGGCCCGCCCGATCGCGGACCCGTAACGCCCCTTGGACCAGGGCGGCAGCTCCACGTCGCGTGCCCCCTTCGCCTCCCCCGGCGCCTCGGCCTGGCCTTCATGGAGCGCGGCGAACGGCTCCGTGCCCTCCAGTCCCGAGGCGCTGACGGCGGCCCGTTGTCGAGCCCGCTCCTGGGCGGCCGCCACGCCGGCCAGCCAGGACGACCATTCCGGCGGTGGCGGCACGCCTTGCGCCGCCGCCCTGGGGGCAGTGACCACCGCTGGGCCAGTGAAAGGCCTCGCTCCCGGCACGCTCCCAGCTCCGACGCCGGACAACACCTTGGCGCTGGTCTCGTTGCCCTTCAGATCTCGGTGCAGCGACACCACCAGATGGTCCCGTGCTCTCGTCGCCGCCACGTACAGCAGCCGACGTCTCTCATAGGCGTCCATCTGCTCGTCCAACGGCACCACCGCCTCGAAGTCGTTGGTCTGCACGTGCTTGGTGAGGCGGACGGCGTATCCGCCCGCCCGCGGCCATAGCAGCCGGACGCCGCGGTGACGATTTCCCTGCGACGACATCCCCGACATCACCACCATCGGGAACTCGAGCCCCTTGGCGGCGTGCACAGTCATCACCCGAACCGCGTCGACGTCGGTCTCGGGCAGGATCGCCTCCGCGACCCGCGACCCCTCCTCGCTCTGCCGGCCCGCCCACGCCAGGTAGGCCCGCAGCCCACCGTGCTCGACCTCCGTCCATGCCCGGGCTTGGTCGACCACGAACCGCAGTCGTCGCCACTGGTCTTGGGCCCGCGGCTGCAGGGCCGAGACCTCGAGCATCCGTCGGTCAGCGACCAGAGCGCCCAGCACCTCACTCGGGGTCAGCCAACGCGCATCCCGGTGCAGCCTGCGGAGATAGGCCAGCGCCTGGCCGACCGGATGCTCGGCTAGCTCGTCGCCGACGGGAGCCAGCAGGTTGAACGAGCCACCTGCCACCTTCCACGTCCACAGGTCGTCGTCGCCGCAGCCGAACAGCGGCGAGCGCAGCGCCGTGACACACGACAGTCCGTCACTTGGATCGGCCACGGCCCGCGCCGCCGCCAGCAGGTTCCGCACCTCACTGGCTTCGTAAACCAGGGAGCTCGACTCCGCTCGGTAGGCGATCCCAGCCTCGTCCAGCGCGGACTCGAGATAGCCGAGTGAGGTCCGGGCAGGCAGCAGAACGGCGATGTCGCCCAGCAGCACGGGCCGCCAGGCGTGCTCCTTGTCCGACCAGACCGTCCAGCCCTCCGACACGGCTCGCGCGATCACGGCGGCCACGTCGGCGGCCTCGCGGCCTCGTACGTCGTCCGCCTTGGGCTTGTCGGCGTGCGCCTCGGCTCCCAGGATCGTCACTGCGGGTCCCGTTCCAGCCTCGCCACGAAACGTCTCCAGCGCCTCGTATGCCGGTTGGGCATCCGGCTGGAAGGTAATCACCTGCGAAAAGGTCTCGTTGACCCAGTCCAGCACTGGCCCGGCGGTGCGGAAGTTGGTGGTCAATCTGACGGTCCGGTCGAACCATGCCTGGGTCTGCAGGTAGGTGCCGATGTTGGCGCGCCGGAACCGATAGATCGACTGCTTGGGGTCACCCACCACAAAAAGGGCGCCCGGCGGTACGGCGACGTCTCGCCAGTCCGCCTGGCCGGCGGGCGCACCCCCGGCTATCCGTACGGCCAGCTCGATCTGGATCGGGTCAGTGTCCTGGAACTCATCGAGCAGGATGTGAGGGAACTGCCGCTGCAGTGAGGCCCGCACCTCGGCGTCGCGGCGAACGAGCCCTCGGGCGAGGACCAGCAGGTCGTGAAATTCGAGTCGCCCTTCGGCCGCTCGGGCCTGCGCCGCCTCGTGCACCCGGGTGGCGACCCAGTGCGCCAGCGGCCGCAGCGTCGCCTCGGCGAACTCCGCCGCCAGTGCCGCTGCTTGACGCTGAAGCTGCTGGCAGCTCTCCTTCAGCCCCGGCAGGTCCCTCCAGGCCGCGGCCCTGCCGTGGCCCCACTTCAACTTGTCTGCGGAGAGCAGGACGGCGTAGTGCTCGCCGGGCCCCTGCGACTGCCCGAGCCGGTCGGCCCAGGCTGCCAGCTCCTGCAGACGGGGCAAGAACTTGTCCTCGATCTGGCTGCACTCATCACTCCGGGCGGCCAGCTTGCTCGCCAGCTCCAGCAACTCCGTGGGGTCCGGCAGGGAGGGCGTCGGTCGGGGAGCGGTAAGAACGCGATCCTCGATCAGATCCCAGTCCGAGCCAAATGCCCTGGCCAGCGACCGGAGATGCTCCAGCGTCACGTCGGCTGACAGGGCCAGCAGCAGGGTCTCCGACAGGCTGTCGTCGTCCAGCAGCTCGCGTTGCAGCACCGACCAGCGCTCGTCGAATGCGACCGAGGAGGCCACCTCGTCCAGCACCTCGAGCAGTGGTGGCAACCCGGCCTCGATGGCGTGCATGGTGAGGATGCGTTGAGCGAAGGCGTGCAGGGTGCCGATGGCGGCGGAGTCAAGGTGGTCAAGGGCAGCCTCGGCGCGGAGCCGCTCACACCCGTTGCCGCGCCGCACCTGCGACTCAAAGTCCGCACGCAGCCGGTCTCTCAGCTCGGCACCGGCCTTCTCGGTGAACGTGACCGCCGCGATGTCGGTGATCTGCACGCCGTCGCGCAGCGTCAGGGTGAGGATCCGGTCCACCAGGCTCTTGGTCTTTCCCGATCCGGCGCCGGCTTCCACGAAGATGGTCCGGTCGGTGGCGGTCCGAATGAGCCGCCGAGCCTCCTCGTCCTCCAGCGTCGTCATGCGTCGCCCACCTTTGCCACCGCTTCGCCATCTATCAGCGCTACCAGGCGCCCGAGCTTGGGAGACAGCCGCTTGCGCTCCCACTGCTGCCTGACATCGCGGTGACCCGCGCCGTCAGGATTGCAATAGGGGCACTGCACCCACCGGAAGTCGGGTTGGTCAGGCGCCTTGGCGGGGAAGTGACCGGCCGCAATGCCGCTCACCAGAGTGGCCAGCGTGCCGGCGTACGTCTGCTTGACAGCCTCGGTGAGCGTGATGGGGATCCGGCGGCCCCGATCCTTGCGGACGAACCAGTACTGCGCCTCGACCTCGTCGCCGCCGAGCAGCTGCTGGGCGGCGTAGGCGTAGACCGGCAGCTGCAGCTTGGTGCCGGCGGCCACCGGATCCTCCTCAAGGACCCGAAACCGGTCAGATCCGCCGGTCTTGATGTCGATCACCAGCAGTGTGCCGTCGCGGGTGCGCTCGACCAGGTCGGCGCTACCCCGCATCCGGACCCGTCCGCCTGGGACCTCGACCACCACCGGTGGCGCGTGGCGGAGACCGAAGGCGAGCTCGCTCTGCTCCACCTGGGCACCCTGCTCCGCGCGCCAGTCGTCGTCGTCGTTCAGCATGCCTGCGAGGTCGCTCTGGATGCGCTGGGCCTCGCGCCTCCACAGCGTCGGGTGGCCCGTGACGCCACGCTGCTCGTATTCGGAGCCTCTCGCCTGGACGATCTCCAGCAGTCTCCCGCGCTGAGCCCGCGTCCAAGGCTCACCGAACGAGGGCAGCGAACCCGCGAACTCCTTGACCAGGTCGTCCATGCTGTCGTGGATCAGGGAGCCGATCTCCATCGGGCTGATGGTGATGATCTCCTCGGGCTGCTCCACCGGCTCGATCCGGAGCAGCCGGTGCACGAAATAGGCGTGCGGACAGGTCGCGTACGCCTCGAGCTGGGTGGGTGAGACCAGCCGGTCGTCATGAGCGAAGTCCGGCAGCCCAGAAAGCCCTTCGAGGTTGCCATCGAAGCGGGTGAAGTACGGGCTGGCCTTGGCGCTGAGCTGGGCGAGAGCGGCCGCGACTGTTGCGTCGTCGGACCTCACGCCCGATCGGATCGACCGGACGCGCCACTCCTGTTCGGTGGCCAGTGCGGCAGTGTGGTCGATCTCGGCCGCGAACGACGCTGAGCCGATCAGGTGCGCACTGTCAATCGTGTCCCACGCGGTGGCGTTCAGGTGCGGGTTTCCGCCGAGGGCACGCAGGGTGGGAAGCAGCCAGCGACTCGGCAGCCGGAGGGTGCTCCGCCGCAAGTCTCCTCGTGGGAAGCTGGCCACCACCCGGGGGGCCGACCCAAAGGCCGCCAGCAGATGGCGGTGCTTGGCGTTGTTCACGGTGCTCGCGCCGGGCAGCTCCCCGGCGGTCTGGTCGCGAACGTGGTCGGGCAGGAGAGCGTCCTGGCGGAGCCGGCCGGGATAGCTGTCCTCGGCGAGGCCGACGATGTAGGTGACCTCGGTATCGAGTCCGATCGCCGCCGAGACCGGACCGACGAAAACCCCCTCTCCGAATCGGCCGACGCGCGGCAGCGCCGACTCGAGCTCGCTCTCCAACACGTCCCGGAGAGCGGTCAGCGACGCGCCGCCGGGCTCGAACTCGTCCAGCGTGGACATGCTCTGGAGTGCCTGCTCGATGGCGACCGCGGCATACTGCTCCTCTGCAGGAAGGCCCGCCATGGCGTCGGAGGACCCGTAGAGGTCGTGGAAGAGCTCGAGGGCCCAAGCGCTGAGCGAGGCCCAGCCGTGCATCTCGGCCGTGGCGGCGAAGCGCGAACGAAGGGCGGCGACAAACTGCCGCAGCTCGTCAGCTGCCGCCATCCGTCGCTCGGCGGCCTCGACCTGAGCGGTGACGGGGTCAGAGGCGCCAGTCGCGGCCGAGATGGACGTGAGCTCGCGCTGGACGAAGTGGTCTAGCCGGTGGACCCAGTCGTCGCCGTCGACCACCCCGGCCAGGCGCGAGATGCGTTCCCAGCGCGACACCGGCACATAGTCGGTCGCGGTCAGCCGTCGGGTGGGTGCGGCGGAGAGCGCCCGAAAAAGGTCGCTGCGCGGTACGTCTCGAGCCGCGAGTGCGAGCACGCCGAGCAGCCCTTGGGACAGGGCGCGTTCCTGCACGCTGCGTACTCCGGGTCCGTTGATGGTGATGCCGGCCGCTTGGAGCTGCTCGTGCAGCAGGCGGGCGTACGGCGAGGAGGTCGCATAGAGGACGGCGATGCGGTGCGCTGCAACGTGTTGGAGATCGGTCACCACGAGCCTGACCACGGCTCGGACCTCATCGTCGGAGTCGGATGCGTGCAGCACCCGCGTTGCTCGGGGCTGTGGAGAGGGGGCAGTTGGCGCATCAGGGCGGCCGAGCAGATCGACGGCGTCGAGCACCGCAGCATCGGCCTCTGGCGCTCCGGTGTAGCCCGCGATGACGGTGAGCGCGGTCCGTTGGTGAAGGACAATGGCAAGTCGCCGTTCGGCAGGCGCCAGGTCCTGGGGAAGGTAGAGGATCGCGACGCCGAGCTCGGCGGCGATTTTCGGACTCGCCATGATCCTGGCCGCTGCGGCGTCGAGGAGGTGTACGGGGTCGTACCAGGCCAAGGCGAGGCGGGCCAGGACTGTCCGGTGGAGGCGGACCAGATCGGCGCCCAGGCTGCTCGCGGTGGCGATCGTCTCGAGGGCGCCGGGTGATAGCTGCCGGAGCTCCTGATGGGCCCGGCCGAGGGCTCGGATGGTCGCCGGATGATCTCTGACCGCCGTGAACACGCCGGGCGCTTGGTCCAGCGCTGACCGCCAGGCCGAGGCCACGATGGGTCGACTGGCGGGACGTCGAGGCGCCAGCGTGGCTGCGGCCAGCTGCTCGGCCAGCCTCGGCAGGGTGGAGACATAGACGCCGGCGATGCCGGGGTGCCGGCCGGTGACGCCCGAAGCGAGGTGGCGTCGGGCGACGATGCCAGCCAGGTTGTTGGGCACCAAAATAGTGACGGGTGCCATCAGGTCGGACTGCTTGGCGCTGGCCACGGCGGCGCGCAGGGCCTCCAGGGCCGGGCGGCCGTAGGCAGCAGCGCCAGAGGTGGTGAGCATGATGGCTCCTTGACGTCGTTGTGCGCCCGCGAGCGACGCCCACTGTAGTTCAGATCGCCATTGCAAAAGCGCAGAGCTGAATCTAGGCAATAGCTGCCGTATCCGGGATTTTGCGGAGCGACAATGGCTAAGTGACCTATAACCACATAGTTCGACACGAGCAATACCGCGCCGGCGGGTCCAACGAGACGGCTCGAGAAAGTGCGTTAGCTGCGGTCATGCACCTTCTGCAGGATGTTCCACCGCTCAGCCTCACCCATCAACGTGAGCTCCTCGGTATTGCGCTCTGGAAGTGGACCGAGGCTGCGGGCGTGCCTCCGCATTCCAAATACAACCTGCGCTTCGCTACCAGGGGTGCGCTCAACCACGACGTACAGGCCAAGATCAACCACGAGCACGTGTGGCCGCGAAAGTGGATGATCGACAGACTCCTGGACAGGAAGTTGGGCGTGAACGAGGCCCACGTGCGCAAGTTCTTGGAGCGGGTCGGGGTGGCCTGCGTCGTCACTGTCGACGAGCACGCCCGGCTCAGCGCAGCCTCCGGCGTCGGATGGCAGCGGTACGCCAACGCCGGGGTCGAGGTCTGGGATCTGCTCGAGTCCCGACCGCTGGATCTGACGCGCGCCGTCGGCGTGCAGGCCGCCGAGCCCCAGCCGGTGCCCGAGGCGGACGTCGAGCCGGAACCGGAGCCTGACGAGCAGGATGCGCTGGGCAGCGCGGGTGCTACGCCCGCTCGGGACTGGTCGGTCGAAGAGGCGTTCAGACGGTTCGCCGGCCAGCGGGCGCCGCTACTCACGCGCCTGGTGGAGACAGCTCGCCGGGAAGGGGGTGCCGCGCTCGTGGGTGCCACCAAGAATCCCCTTAAGGAGGTGGGCGGCTACGTACGAATTCATGACGTCCTGATCGAGGAACCGACGCGGACGATCGCTTGGCTGCACTGGAACGGCAAGGTCTCGGTTGGCCTGTCTTCTGACGACCTGCCGGGTGCCCTACGCAACGACAAGCACGTGAAGTTCCAGAACCACCACATTTACGGCGTGTGCTGCAAGGTCAATGACCTTCAGAGCCTCCGCCTCGCCGAGCAGCTTGTCGTGTTGGCGCTGGACAAGATCCGGGAATCCTTCTGGGCTGTGGACGTCTAGACATCAGTGCGCTCGGGGCATTGGAGCGCGAAGTTCCTTCAGAAGTGCCGGATTGCCATCGAGCGCACGGGCCAGCTCCCGCTTCGCACGACTCAGCGCTTGGCTGACCGCCGCGGGCGTTCTGCCCGTCGCTTCCGCTATTTCGTTCGTCGATCGTCGGTCGAGATACTTCATGGTGATCAACTCGCGTCCGGCCACGCTGATCAGACAAAGCACCTCGTGGATGAGGTG
>DASQDG010000101.1:0-17617 GCA_035634295.1 Propionibacteriaceae bacterium
GGCGTGCTGGACGCCGTACGCGAGGGGTACGCCATCAACCTGCCGCTGCGCACAGTGACCGGCGGCGCGGCGGTGGCCCCGCTGGTCACCGTCGACTCCCCCGACGTGGTGGTGGAGGCGGTGAAGCTGGCCGAGGACGGCTGCGGCGACGTCGTGGTCCGGCTGTACGCCGCTTCCGGTGGCCGGGCGAGCGCCACTGTGCGGGCCGACTTCGGTGCTGAGTCGGTGTCCAGCGTCGACCTGCTCGAGCGTCCACTCGACCTGGGCCAGCCCTGGCCGGACCCCAGCCAGGCGCGGGTCACGTTCGGGGTGTTCCAGATCATCACCCTGCGCTACCGCAGGAGCTAGCTGCTCTCGCCGGCGTCGGACGGCGACTCGTGACCCGACGCCGAGGTGGCCTGGGCCTTGGCGGGCTCGCTGTGCTCGTCGAGCACGTCGTCCAGCGCCTCGCGGACCGCCTGGCGGGTGGCCAGCCGGACCGAGGCCGCCTGCTGGATGTCGTGTGTGTCCGCGTCGGCGATGCGCTGTCGCTCGGTCTCCTCGGCTTCGAGGGCACGGTCTCGGGCAAAACGAATGCGTTCCCAGATGTCCATGGCGCAGTTGTACCCCGGACGTACAAAAGCAGGCGACGGACCGACGGCCCCCGGGCGCGCGGGCGACTGGAGGGTCAGCCTCGGGGACCGCTTCCACCGTTCGGTGCTCTCGAGGCAGTGACGTTGACCCGGTCCGCCGAATCCGTGCTGGCGCGGGGTGGCCGCTAGGCGCCGTCCGGTCCCGGCCCGGGCTGGCACCGGGGGCACCACCACGTACGGCGCCGATCGGGATCCCCGGGCACCTCGTCCACCACCCGGATCAGAGTGCCGCAGCGACGGCAGGGCTGGCCTGCCCGACCGCTCACCCAGTGGTCCTCGCCACGTCGGTTGACGCCCGTGGTGACCTGATAGGCGCCCGGCACCCGCGCCGAGTGCCGCAGTGCTCGAGCCGCCAGCGCCACTGTGGCCCGCAGGTCGACGTCCTCAACCGGCGTCCAGGGGCTGTAACCCCGGAGGTAGCAAAGCTCGTTGACCCACAGGTTGCCCAGTCCGGCGAGATTTCGCTGGTCCAGCAGCGCCGCCGCCAGCGGCCGACCGGGGTCGCCACTCAGCCGGGCGACCGCCTCGGCTGCGTCCCAGTCCGCACGCAGTGGATCGGGCCCGAGATAGCCGACGACGTCGGGCTCGTCGGCGGTTCGGATCAGCTCCACCACTGGGATCAGCACGCCGTAGGCCGTGGGACCGCCTGCTACGGCCAGCAGCACCCGTACGTCAGGCAGCACGGACCGAGGCAAGCTGCGTCCGGCGCGGACCACCGTCCATGACCCGTCCATGCGCAGGTGGGTGTGCAGCGTCAACTGGCTGTCGAAGCGGATCAGCAGGTGCTTGCCGTAGGTGTCGAGCTCGGTGACCGTGTGGCCGGAGAGGTCCTCGGTGGCGTGCGCAGGCACTCGCAGCTCACCTCGCGCGAGCGTCTTGCCGGCCAGCGGCGGCTGCAGGCGACGGGCAAGCACATAGACGCTGTCACCTTCGGGCACGAAGACATCCTGCACGCTGCCCAGATCTGCTGGCTGTCGATTCGGCGGCCGCCCGTTCGTATAGATAGCGAAGGCCGCCCAGACCGGCGGCCACAACGAAAGAGAGGATTCAGAAATGACGCAGTACCTGCTCAGTCTCTATCAGCCGGAGGGGCCCGCCCCCTCGCCCGAGGTGCTGGAACCGATCATGCGGGAGGTGAACCGGGTGGACGCCGAGATGCGTTCCGCCGGGGCCTGGGTGTTCGCGGGCGGCCTGTGCCCGCCCAGCACGGCAACCGTAGTGCGCCCGCAAGGCGCGGACGAGCTGGTCACCGACGGCCCGTTCGCCGAAGCCAAGGAGCACCTCGGCGGCTTCACGGTGGTCTCGGCGCCGGACCTCGATGCCGCCCTCGAGTGGGGCCGCAAGCTTGCCCAGGCCAGCGGCCTGCCGATCGAGGTGCGCCCGTTCCAGGGCGGTTCACAGCCTCAGAGCTGACCGACGTGCCCGAGGTCGTCGTCGGCGAGATCGAGCGGATCTTCCGACAGGAGTATGGCCGGGCGGTGGCCGTCCTGGTCGGTCGGCTGGGCGACATCGACCTCGCCCAGGAGTCCGTCCAGGACGCCTTCGCCGTCGCCCTGCAGCGCTGGCCGGAGACAGGCCTGCCGGCCGGTCCGGCCGGCTGGATCATCACTACCGCCCGCCGCCGGGCGCTGGACCGGCTGCGCCGAGAGTCCTCGCGGGACGACCGGCAGACCCAGGCCCAGCTGCTGTACAGCCAGACCGAGTCGCCGGAGGCGACGGCTCAAGAGGAGGACGTCGTGGAGGACGAACGGCTGCGGTTGATCTTCACCTGCTGCCACCCGGCGCTGGCTCCGGCCAGCCAGGTGGCACTCACCCTGCGGTTGCTGGGCGGTCTCACCACGGCCGAGATCGCTCGGGCGTTCCTGGTCGGGGAGGCCACGCTCGCCCAGCGGCTGGTGCGCGCCAAGGGCAAGATCCGCGACGCCAAGGTCCCCTACCGGGTGCCGACCGGCGCCGACCTGCCCGAGCGGCTGCCCGCTGTTCTGGCGGTGGTCTACCTGATCTTCAACGAGGGGTACGCGGCCAGTTCGGGCGCGGAGCTGGTCCGCGAGGACCTGTGCGGTGAGGCGATCCGGCTGGGTCGGCTGCTGGCCGAGCTGATGCCCGATGAGCCCGAGGTGCTGGGTTTGTTGGCCCTGATGCTGCTGGTGGAGTCCCGACGAGCCGCCCGGAGCGACGAAGGTGGGCGAATGGTCCTGCTGCGCGACCAGGACCGTCGGCTTTGGGATGTGGCCCTGGTCGAGGAGGGCCAGGACCTGGTCCGGCGTTGCCTGCGACGTGGCCAGCCGGGCCGCTATCAGGTGCAGGCTGCTATCCAGGCCGTGCACAGCGACGCTCTCCGGGCTGACGACACCGACTGGCGACAGGTGCTTGCGCTCTACGACCAGCTGGTTCGGTGGGCGCCGGGACCAGTGACAGAGCTCAACCGTGCGGTGGCCGTGGGCGAGGTCCAAGGAGCGGCGACCGCGCTGCAGATCGTCGACGGACTGCACTGCGACGGCTACTACCTCTGGCACGCCGTCCGGGCCGACCTGCTGCAACGGCTCGGTCGAGGCGCTGAGGCGGTCGACGCCTACGCGGCGGCGGGTGCTCGGACCGGCAATCTGGCCGAACAGGCATTCCTCGACCAGCGGCGACAGCTCTTCTCAGCTGGCGAGCCGAGCACGTAGTTCCGGCGATAATGCTTTCGACGACCAGTCGCCACGACTAGTCCGTCGTTGATCAAGCACACGTCGGTGCGGGGCTCGATCGGGTGCGAATGCCACCGTCGAAAGGGCCTGCGCCATGCGCCTGCGCACCACCCTCGCGGCCTCCGTGCTCGCTCTGCCGCTGAGCCTGCTCTCCCCGCCGACATCAGCGGCCGCTGGCCAGACCTACGTCGCTCTCGGCGACTCCTATGCCTCCGGGGTGGGCTCGCGCGTCTACTACGGCGACAGCAACGGCACCTCGTGTCTCCGCTCGCCCAAGGCGTACGGCCCCCTGATAGCCGCCGGCTATGGCCTGCCGCTCGTGCTGGCGGCATGTTCGGGGGCGGTCGCTGACGACGTGACGGACAGCCAACTGCGCTCGGTCACTACGACCACGCGCTACATCACCCTGACCGTGGGCGGCAATGACCTGGGCTTCTCCACGGTGCTGACCGAGTGCGCGTTGCCCGGCTGGATGAGTGACTGCCGCGGCGCGGTCAACGGCGGCCTACGGGTGCTCGCCGACGACCTGCCCGGGCGACTCGACACCTTGCTGGGGCGGATGAGGAGCCGCGCTCCGAGCGCCAAGGTGGTGCTGGTGGGCTATCCACAGGTGTTCAACGGCGTCGACTGCAATGCCGCGACCTTCTTCTCCCCCAAAGAGCAGGCCAGCCTCAACGGGGCCGTCAACCAGCTCAACAGCCTGCTCCAGGCAAAGTCGTCGAGCATCGGCGCGCACTTCGTCAACCCGGTGTCTGCATTCGCGGGTCACGCCTGGTGCAGTCGCAGGGAGTGGATCAACGGGTTGTCCTATCCTGGGCTCAACTCCTACCACCCCAAGGTGGCTGGCCACTCGGCCTATGCCCAACTGGTGGGACCGGCCCTGCTCGGTCGGCCCCTTCCGTTGAGCACCACACAGGGCCGGCGGGCCAGCACCGCGGTGAGGCTGCCGCTCGCGACGGCCCCCCAACCCATTGACGTGCAGGCGCCGGACCTGTCCAGCCTTCGCGCGACCCGAGCGGCCACCCGGGCGGGCATCACCAGGAGTGAACTCCGCCGACTGCAGCAGGCTCAGCTCTCGGGTGCCTCCAACACAACGGTGGAGCGGCTGAACGCCCAGATCACCCGATCCGCTCAGCAGCGACGCTGACCTGCCTTAGTCGGCGACCGCCTCGGTGGCAATGGTGAAGTCCCGAGCCCGCAGCCGTTGGGCGAGCGTTTCGCCCAATGCGGTCCACGGGGTCAGCACGCCGCCGCGGTCGGGCAGATCGTCGGTGGCCAGTGCGAGTCCGGACTCGGCCAGCATGACGGCGGTCGCGTCGTAGCCGGGGTCCAGCTCGGCCCCGAACGCGGTGCGGTAACGCGGCCCGGCGAATGTGTCGGCCTCCACCTCGATGCGAAAGCGACCGCGTCTGCGCACCCGTTCGCTCGGGCCATGGCCAGGCTTGGGAAGCACCGCATCAAGCAGCCGGCGGCTGGGGCCAAAGCGCATGCTCGCCATGAGTGCAGCGGGGGCACCGGCCATGGCCGCCGCGGCGACGGCCCCGGCCATCCCGGTGCCGGTGTCCAGCACCTCGGAGTAGACGAAGTCCGCGTGGTGCGCTCCGTAGGCGCCGCCGGTCAAGGAGGCGCTGCGGTACACGATCTGAGCGTTGAAGAGGCCCATCACGAAGGGGGCGTGCCAGACGCCGGTACGTCGGTCCCGAGCCACCAGTCGGCCGATCTTGGCTGGGCGACCAGCGGCACCGTCGGTCAAGCATGTCGGGTCCGCGGCCACGGACCGCTCCTCTGGCCGGGTCTCGAGCTCGAGCAGCTGCTGGCGAAGCGAGTCCACCGTGCCACCACTGATCCCGGCTCGCAGGGAGCGAACGTGCATGGCCGTACGACCCAGCACGAGGTGGCCGTCGGCCGTGGCCCGCGCCGCGGTCAGGCCCACTGCGAGGTCGGAGGGCACCGAGTCGAACCCGCAGGCGTGCACGATGCGGGCGCCGGTTTCCCTGGCGCGGGCGTGGCAGGCATCGATGCTCCGCCGGACGAACAACGTCTCGCCGGTCAGGTCGGCGTAGTCGGTGCCCGCCTCGGCGCAGGCCTGGACCAGCGGCAGGCCGTAGCGGAGATAGGGCCCGACGGTGGAGACCACGACCCGCGCACGCGCGGCCAGCGCGGCCACTGCGGTGGCGCCGGAGACGTCCACGGTGAGCAGCGGCCAGTCCGCGGCCGCCGGTCCCAGCGTCTCCCGTACGGCACCCAGCCGCTCCGGGGAGCGACCGGCCAAGGCCACGCGCAGACCCGCCGGGGCTTGTAGGGCCAGCTGCCGGGCGGTCAGTCGGCCGACGAAGCCGGTAGCACCGACGAGGACGAGGTCGAGCTCCCGGGAGCCAGGGACAGTCATGGGCTTGAGGCTAATCGGCTGTCACGAACATGCGTCTCCCAAATCGGACGCAGCAGTAGCCTGGTCCGCGGGGGTCGTCGGAGGCGACCGTTCAGCCGACCAGGAGGGATTACGCACATGGTGGGCGAACTGACGACTCCGCTCCGAAGCGGCACTTGAGCAGGTCGGAGCGCACTCGGGGCCTGGTCGTGGCGGCTGTGCTGGTCGACCACCTCGACCAGCCGCGTCGGCTGCTGGCGGCGCGGCGCAGCACCCCGGCCGATCTGGCCGGGCGATGGGAGTTCCCGGGCGGAAAGGTGCAAGCCGGCGAGCATCCCTGCGACGGACTACGTCGAGAGCTCGACGAGGAGCTGGGGGTGGAGGTCGTCCTAGGGGCGGAGCTGTCCGGGCCGGCGGACGGCTACTGGCCGATCTCCGACGCGTACGAGATGCGCGTCTGGTTCGCCACGCTCTCGGTCGGCGACCCGACGCCAACCGGTAGCCACGACGAGCTGAGGTGGCTGACCGCCGATGCGCTCGGCACCGTGCCGTGGCTGGAAGCGGACCGCGCGGTAGAGGATGTGCTTTCTAGACTGATGGTGTGCCCGAAGACTTGTTGAGCGGTCAAGGCGAGCTGGTCATCCATGCCGCTCGGTATGACCACCCCGACACCGTGGAGCTCACTCAACAGGTTCAGAGCTTCTATCGGTCGGTCTATGGCGGGATCGATGACTCACCGATCACCGCTCAGGACTTCCAGCCGCCGCAGGGACAGTTCCTGCTCGGCTATCTGTACGGCCAGGCGGTGGCGATGGGAGGTTGGCGAACACTGTCAGCGGGGCTGGACGGCGCAGAACGGCCGGTTGAGCTGAAGCGGATGTTCGTGCGGCCGGAGCAGCAAGGTCGTGGTTTCGGCCTGCAGATACTGCAGGCCCTCGAGCGCAGCGCGGCCGGGGCCGGAGCGGACTGGGTGGTGCTGGAGACCGGTCGACCCCAGGTCAGGGCCGTGCAGCTGTACCGGGCTGCGGGCTACCGTGAGGTGGCTCCGTTCGGCTACTTCGCCTGCATGCCGTTGTCCATGCACCTGGGACGACCGCTCGACCGGGCCTGACACTCTAAGAGCTGGGCGCGTGGAGCCCGCCCACCAGAGCCGTCAACGCAGACGCAGCCTGATCGCCACACCGGCGTGATCGCTTGGCCACAGTCCGGTGCGTCGGTCACGGTCACGTAGTTGGTCGCCGGTGACGCGAGCTCTCACCACCTCAGGCAGCCGTCGCCATTGCGGGGTGCGGGCCAAAACCAGGTCCAGCCGACGATCGAGAGCGGCGGCGGACTGGTCGTTGACCAGCTCGCTCAGCACCGCGGTGAGGCCCGGTCCCGGTCGCCGCTGGCGCAGCCAGAGGTCCCGGAAACCGCCGGAGGATCCGGTCAGCAGCCGATACGCCGCGGAGTACGGCACCGTGCTTCCCGGCCGGACGCTGTCGGCCAGCGGATCGGAGTTGCAGTCACAGACCAGCAAGGTCTTGGGGGCCCGCATCGCCGAACTTGCCAGCAGCTCTCTGGCCTGAGCTAGCGCCAAGTCGGCGCTCTGTGACTCCAGGTGAGTGTTGACGAACCGGATTCGGCGAGACCGGACATGGATATCTGCCCAGGTGTAGCCGCGCACAATCTGCTGCGCGGCGCCACCGACCTCGACGTTGATGCGGGCCTTGTACTGCGCGCCCCCACGGTCACTGACTCGCACGCCTCCATGCTGGCGGACGAGGATGACATCTCGAACGGTCAGCCGGACATCGCGTGGCTGTTTGGCCGTGCCCAGCCGAGGGTCACCCAGGAACGCTGGCGCCTCGACGTCGGAGGCTTGCTGCTCACTCGCCAGTCGATAGGGCGAGTGGTGTGCACGCAACTGATGCAGCAGCATCGCCAAGAAGTCGTAGTCCACGGCGGTGGCGTTGGTGACACCGAGGCGGTTGAGCTCCATCGGTCCTGATCGCCAGAGCGCCACCTCCTGTAACCCGATCACGTCGGGAGCAGCCCGGGCGATCTCGCGGGCCAGCAACCGGCTGCGCACGCCGAAGTCTGTCCGGTCCACGATGGTACGGAGCTCGTGGTTGGCGTGGCCCAATGCCAGCAGCGCCGGCCACCCGGTGAGGCCGCGGACGGCGCGGAACGGGCGGGTGATGTCTCCGCCGACGTATATGTTGCGTGTCATCACGGTCAGCGCTCGGCCTCGGTCGAACGCGGTCGCCTCTGCCGGAGCGACGGTCAGCGCACCCAGCAGCCCCAAGATGATGGCGAGCGTCGAAGACAGCCAGCGCCGGGCCACTCGTGGTCGCATGTCGTCGTCTCCTCGGTCGGCGTGGGATGACTCGCTCAGGACTACACCCGCAAGTCAGCCTTTGGGAAGAGCATCTGGACCTGAACCGGGGGGTCGCGATGCGGCTAAACCGGGCCCAACGGGCAGGCGTCGCCAGCCGAGCGCCCACCCCAGCATCCGATAACGCCTCAGGCAGCGCCCCGCTCTTCGGTGCCGCATGACCACAGCGTCGGAATAGGGCCCTACGCGCCCCGGTTGTCCGCTGGTGTGACGAACCCCCCACTGACCGACGTCGGACCGGCGCCCTCTGCTTCTCCCACCATGCCACCGAGCGCGTCCGTCAGACATCCGTCGAAGCCCGTACGGATCTCGGTCCTCGATCTGATTCCTGTCCGTTCCGGCCAGACCAGCGGCGAAGCGTTGCGGGCAAGCCTTCGGCTAGCACAGGTCGCCGAACACGCTGGCGTCCACCGCTACTGGGTGGCTGAGCACCACAACATGCCCGCAGTCGCTTCCACGAACCCACCGGTGCTGATCGCGTTGCTGGCCAGCGCTACCACCACCATGCGGATCGGCTCCGGCGGCATCATGCTGCCCAACCATGCCCCGCTGGTGGTGGCCGAGCAGTTCGCCCTGCTGGAGGCAGCCTTCCCCGGGCGCGTGGACCTGGGCATCGGGCGGGCCCCGGGCAGCGATCAGGTGACCAACTGGGCCCTGCGTCACGGCGGCCCCGAGACTGCGGACCCCAACCACTTCGACGAGGTGGTCGACAACCTGCTCGCCATGCTGGCTCCCGAGGGTGTGGGCGTCGCCTTGCGCGGCAGCACGTACGCATTGCGGGCCACCCCGGAAGCCGTGGCGTCGCCGGAGGTATGGCTGTTGGGCTCCTCCGACTACTCTGCGCGACTGGCGGCGGCCAAGGGACTGCCGTATGTCTTCGCTCACCACTTCTCCGGCGAAGGCACGGCTGAGGTGCTCGGCCTGTATCGCTCCAGCTTCCGGCCCTCCGACGTCGCCAGCGAGCCGCGGACGTTTCTGACCGTGAACGCCGTGGTCGCCGACACCCAGCAGGAGGCCGAGCGATTGGCGCGCCCACAGCTGCTGGCCATGGTGGCCCTGCGCACGGGAGGTCAGCTGCGTCCGCAGCTGAGTGTGGAGGAGGCCGATGAGACGGTGCTGGGCAAGGCGCACCAGCAGCTGGCGGAGGCAATGCGCTCGACTTGGGTGATCGGCACCCCTGATTCCGCTGCGACCGCAGTCGCCGAGCTCGCGCAGGCGTACGCCGTCGACGAGGTCATGGTCCACCCGGTCGCCGGCGCCTCCGCAGCGGACCCCGTGGACCGCGTGCCAGGGCGCGAAGCGACCATCGAACTGCTGACGTCCGCTCTCGCTCGACGAGCCGCCTGATCGCAGCCGTCCGCAACGCCACAAGCCTTCAGCGCGGACTAGGTTCATGGGACAGCGCCTACCAGATCGCCTCCTGATCGCGCTCGGGCTCCCGGTCGCGCTCGTCGTTGTCGCCAGGCGTGCAGCTGAGCGGCTATGCGGCTGTTGATCAGTGGCCGTTGCTGGCGGTCCAGCCAGCGGGGCGGTATCCACTCGGGGAGCCGGTCCGCATTGAGCTGACATCGCCAGCCGCGGGACGCGTAATTGTGGTGGTGGAATCGGCATAGCAAGGTCAAGTTGTCTAAGTCGGTCGGGCCGCCGTTGATCCACTCCACGATGTGGTGCCGTTCGCACCATTCCGGCGCACGATCACACCCGGGAAAGGAGCAGCCATGGTCGCGCGCGATCAAGGCGTGGGTTTGGGCGGTCGTGGCGATCCGTCGCGTCCGCCCCAGATTCAGCACCGCACCGGCGGAGTCGACCACCGCCGGCACGATCTCGGCCTCGGAGGCGAGCTTCAGCAACTGGGGCACCGGGATCAGGGTTCCATCGCTCGTGGTGCCATAGCCGACCCTGTCGATCAGGTCCTCGACCTTTACGGTGACGATCACTGTGGCCGGCGTCCCTGAGACCCCGGACAGCTGACCGGTCCGGAGCAGCCGGTCGCACATGTCCTCGAGGGCATCGTGCGCCCGCTGGCCATAGCTGCGGCCGTCGACTTCGCGTCGCAGCACACCGTCGGGTCCGGGGACGTTGTCTATCTGGGGCTGGCTCAAAGGTTGCAGCAGGCTAATCAGCTTCGCACCCGCCGCCCCGGTCATTCGGAAATCACCGGCATACATCCCGTCGCGGCACTGCCGCACTGTCAGATGGCGGCGGTCCAAGCTCAGCTGCTCATCGGGCAGCGTGCCGTCGGGGTCCATCGCGTCCACCGTCCGTTCCGCCAACTGCCGAAGATCCTTGGCTCCAAAGGTGACGGCGAAGTCGCACAGCAGCCGCTCACCGGCCTCCACGTCGCCCCGGTCGATCCCGGGCCGGTCCACCTTCGCCAGAGCCGACGCAACGATCTGCACCTGCTCCGAGGACACCAGCCCTGCGCGCTGCGCCGCCGCGAGCACGGGCCGCACCGGCGCCAGCACCTCGCCTAGCGCAGTGATGCGCTCACCGCACGCTTCAGTCGCGGTCACCCGACGAGAGGCCTCGCCAGGTGACAGCCGCAGCAGCTGCACTAGCACCTGCCGCATCGACGGCTGGCCCAGCACCGACGGCAGACCACCCCGCTCGCCAGCGGCGATGAGGCGATGGTCCACGATCGAGAGCCGGTTTCGGCACCGCTCAAGATGCTGCATTAAGGCCACCAGCGACGCGTCGTCGAGGTGATCAGCACCACCGTCATCCATCACCTGTGCCAGCCCGTCAACAGCCGCCGACAACCGACTCAAGGCGTCGACAGCGGGCGACCGGCATAAGCCCTGCGCGTCGAGTTCGGCGTCCATGTGACCACTCTATTCGAACCTCTGTTCGGTCAGGCAGCGACGGCATCAGATCTGTGGACAAGTCCTTTGGTCGCATGCACCGTGTGGACGAGGGCGAGGCAATGTCCTGGACACAACCATCAGGGACCGCCATCATCGGAGATAGCCCGCACACAGAACGCACACCGGGAGGCGGCCGCCGTGCGGATAGCGATTGTCGGAGCAGGTCCGACGGGCCTCTACTTGGCCATAGCGCTCGCGCGCAGGGGCCACCTGGTGACTTTGATCGACCGAGACGGCGGACCTGCGGCGAGCGGAGCCTGGGCCCGCAAGGGTGTCATGCAGTTCCACCATCCCCATGGGTTTCGCGGCCACGTCGTGGATGCCTTGCTGGCCGAGATGCCAGAAGTGGTCAACGCCGTTGTCGACGTGGGCGGTGTGGTGATGAGGATGCCCGAAGAGCCCGACCGGATAACTGGCCTGCGCTGTCGCCGAGCCACTTTCGAGCGGGTGCTGCGCAGGACCGCCGTCGAGCAACCCGGGGTCGAGCTGTGCATTGGCCACGCCGACCGGGTGTGCTTGCACGGTGGACGGGCGACTGCGGTGATGGTCGACGGCGATCGCCTCGACGCCGATCTGGTGATTGACGCCTCAGGCCGAGCCGGGCAGATGAGCCGGGGGCTGCGGGCCCCGGCTCGGGACGGCGACTGCGGTTTCGCGTACACCTCTCGCCAGTTCGAGTTGCGGCCGGGGGCCGAGCCGGGACCGCTGAACGCCCCGATCGGCTTCTCCGCGACCTATCCCGGCTACCAGCTGCTCGTCTTCCCTCACGACTGCCGGACCTTGTCGGCAGTGATCATCCGGCTGGCCTCGGACCGGCCACTGGGTGCCCTTCGCCATCAGGCGGCCTTTGAGGCGGCTTGCCAAGCGATTCCCGGGTTGTCCACCTGGACCGAACCCGACCGCACCCGACCGATCAGTGACGTGCAGCCTGGAGGTCGACTGACCAACTCCTACCAGGGGCAGCTCGGCCCTGCGGGCGACGTCGCCGCAGTCGGACTGATGTTCGTCGGCGACGCCGTCTGCACCACCAACCCGTCCGCAGGCCGTGGCGTGTCCACATCCTTGATGCAGGCACGACGACTGCTGGAGCTGCTCGACGAGCACGGTTCCGACTTCACGTCCTGCTCCCTGGCCTTTGACGAGTGGTGTGACACGCAGATGAGACCCTGGTTCGACGACCACTCTTATAACGACGCCCGCCAGGTCCGACGCTGGTCAGGCGAGGACGTCGACCTGACCGAGCGCCTGCCGTCGGACCTGGTGGTGAGCGCAAGCCAGGTCGACCCTCAGCTGTCGCCAGTCGTGGGGCCTTACCTCGCAATGAATGCCCTGCCACACACCTTGGCCGTCGTGGAGCCCCGGGCCCGGGAGATCTACGCCGGCGGATGGCGCCCGCCCGTGCCGCCGGGACCGAGCCGAGCCGAGTTGGCCGACCTGGTCACCAACGCCGTCGGTCACGGGTGAGGTCAGCCGGCGCTGGCGGGTCCGGACTCAGGTGTCGGCGAGCTCCCCTTCGAGATAGGCGGCGTACGCGGGCAGGTCGAGCTGACCGTGGCCACTGAGCCCGAGCACGACGACCTGCTGCTCGTCTGAGTCCCGCAGCCGGCCGACCGCGGACGCCAGAGCGTGTGCCGACTCGGGCGCCGGCACGATCCCCTGGGTGCGGGCGAAGAGCACACCGGCCGCGAAGGCGTCGATCTGGCTGATGGCCTCGCCTTCGACGTAGCCCAGCTCCACCGTGTGGCTGAGCAGCGGCGACATTCCGTGGTAGCGCAGACCACCCGCGTGGATCGGATCCGGGACAAAGTCCTGACCGAGCGTGTGCATCTTGAGCAAGGGGGTCAGCCCGGCCGCGTCGCCGTGGTCGTAGCGGTATTCGCCTTGGGTGATCGAGGGGCAGGCGGCCGGCTCGGCGGCGACCACTGTTGTGTCAGCCCTGCCATGCAAGATCTCACGGATGAAGGGAAACGACAGTCCGGCCAGGTTCGAACCACCGCCGGCGCAGCCAATGACGAGGTCAGCCTGCTCCTCCCCGGCCAGCCGGAGCTGCTCGACCGCCTCCTGTCCGATGACGCTCTGATGCAAGACCACATGGTTGAGCACGCTGCCAAGGCATAGCGGGCTTGCGGGTCCTTGGCGGCCATCTCGACGGCCTCGCTGACGGCCATGCCCAGGCTGCCGGTCGTTTCGGGGTCGGCGGCCAACATGGCCCGGCCGGAGTCGGTCAGCTCCGAGGGACTGGCGTGCACCGTGGCGCCGTAGGTGTTCATCAAGTGCCGGCGGTAGGGCTTGGATCCATAGGAGGCTCTGACCTGCCACACCTCGAGCTCGATGTCGAACATTGCGCAGGCAAAGGCCAGCGCGCTCCCCCATTGACCGGCGCCGGTCTCGGTGGTGAGTTTGGCGACCCCGTCGAGGGAGTTGAAGTACGCCTGAGCCACCGCGGAGTTCGCCTTGTGGCTGCCCACAGGGCTGACGCCCTCGTACTTGACGTAGATCCTCGCCCGCGTGTTCAACGCGCGCTCGAAACGAGCGGCACGGATGAGCGGTGATGGGCGCCACGTCCGATAGATCTCCCGCACGGCTTCGGGAATCTCCAGATAAACCTCCGACGACGCCTCCTGCGCGATCAGGGCCGCGGGGAAGAGCGCCGCCAGATCCGACGGCTGCACCGGTTCCCGCGTGCCAGGATGCAGGTGCGGCGGAGGCGGAGTCGGGAGCTCGGCCGCCAGGTTGTACCAGTGGGTCGGCACCTCGACGGCAGGGATGATGCGTTCGGCTACCAGCTCAGCAGACATCAGGGATCCTCCGGTGATCGTAGGGTGCGCAGCAGTCTGCCACTGACGGCCGTCGTTGGTGCCAGGTCGGAAGTGTTGCGCTCTCGACGGCGGTGACGGGATCGGCTAGCGTCGGGCGACCAGGCGCCACACTTCAGGGGGTCACCATGTTCATTCAGCTCGTCCTCGGGCGAATCGACAACGCCGAGGCGGCCCGGGAGGCTCTGGACCTGTGGGTGAGCGGTGTCGTCCCTGGTGCCACGGACTACCTCGGCAGCACGACAGGAGTCACCGAGGACGGCACACTGATCTCGATCGCGCGCTACCAGTCGGCCGAAGCTTCCCACGCCAACGGCAGGCGTCCAGAGTTCAAGCAGTGGTGGTCCCACACTGCGCAGCTCTTCACCGCGCCGCCGACCGTCCGCGAAGCCGACGACGTCTTCACCAACGTGGTGGGCGACCCTGACGACGCTGGCTTCGTCCAAGTGATGCAGGGCCACCTCAGCAACCCCACCCGAGCCCGGGAGCTGATGGAGCTGCATGTGGACAAGCTCAACTCCTTGCGCCCAGACATACTGGGGCGGTTGGCGGCGCAGCACCCGGGGGGCGACTACACCCAGGTCGTCTACTTCACCTCGGAGGAGGCAGCCCGGAAGGCCGAAGAGCCAGCCGCTCCGGCCGAGCTGATCCCGGTAATGCAGGAGATGATGACGATCACTGGCCGACCTGACTACTACGACCTCAAGGAGCCGTGGCTGACGTCGCCGTAGCGCTCGGACGCCTGGGTCCGGGTGACAAGCGAAGCCGCACGCCGCCCCTGACCAGCAGGCAAGGGCGGCGCGAGGCGGGCGCGAGCCGCGGACGCTCAGTCCAGGTGGGGGCCCCTACCACCAGTCCAGCGGGGTCGTAGCTGTCCTTGACCGTGCGTTGCCGGATCGCCGTCTTCTCCTCGTGGAACCGGGCCGGCCCGGTCGGCTGCTCGGAGAAGTTGGCGTAGTGCACGTCAGCCGCCCAAGGCGACAGGGCGTCGGCAACTACGGCGATCCGAGCGGCCACATTCTCGGTCGTGGGGAAGAACAGCGTGCCGGCGGTCACTGCCTCGACCCGGTGCACCTGCAGCCGGAAGGCGATGACGATGCCGAAGTGACCGCCGCCTCCCCGTACGGCCCAGAGCAGGTCCGGATCGTGGTCGGCGTCCACGCGCAGCTAGCCGTCGGCGGTAACCAACTCCACGGCGAGGATGCTGTTGACGGCCAGGCCCCGGATGCGGGCCAACCAGCTAATCCCTCCCGAAAGCAGGTAACCGGCGATGCCGACGTCAGGTGATGACACCGCCAGCGCGGTCAGCCCGTGCTCGGCGGCGGCACCAGTGACCGCCTGCCACTCAGCGCCCGCCCCGGGCCACACGGTTCCGCTGGCCGCGTCGACCGTCACCTCGCGAGGTCCGGCCGAGCGGATCAGCAGCTTGAACGGGTGCATAAACGGCCTGAATCGTGTTCTCTATGCTGAATAAGGTAGTCCATAAGCCGCCTACGCTGTTTACATGAAAATTCTTGACCTCCGGGAGCGCCTTTTCGACGTCTTGGTGGGCACCGTCGACGACGAGATTGTCGATATCGCCCTGGCTGCCCTGGACGGCGACCAAGAATTCGAATCAGCGTTGGGTGGAGGGACCGTCGAACGGCCCGACAGCGGCAACGAGCAGGACGAGACCCCACCGGCCGGCGCCTTCCTGAAGTCCCTGTCGGTCGAAGGATTCCGCGGCATCGGTGCATCCACCCGAGTCGCCTTCCACCCCGGGCCTGGGCTGACCATCGTCGCTGGCCGCAACGGCTCAGGCAAGTCCAGCCTGGCCGAAGCCCTCGAGTTCGCCCTCACCAGCCGGACGCACCGCTGGCACAACGCGCAATTCGCGGAGGTCTGGCGAAACCTTCACCACGGGGACCCCAGCGGAATCCGCATCGAGCTGGCCCAGGAGGGCGTCGGAACGTCGGTGATTTCGGTGTCCTGGCCCAAGGACGCCGAGGACACCGCACAGGCCAAGATCACCTACCAGCCGCAGGGTGGCAAGCAGCAGTCGGGGCTGAGCGCGCTGGGTTGGGCAGCACCGCTGGAGGTGTACCGCCCGATCCTGTCGTATGAGGAGCTGGGCCGGATGTTGGGCGGAACCCACAGCCAGCTGTACGACGCGCTGGCGAAGGTGCTCGGTCTGGAGGAGCTGACCGCTGCGCTCGCTCGGGTGAAGACCAGGCTGGCCCCGTTGTCGAAGCCGGCCAGGGAAGCCAACGCCAGGCGCCAGAACCTCAGGAGACGAGCGGGCAGAATCGCCGACCACCGCGCCCAGCAGGCAGCGAGCTTGTTGGCCAGAATCCGTCCCGATGTCGCTGCCCTCCGTGCGCTGGTGATCGGCGGCGCTGGCCAGTCGCCGGCGACCGAGGCACTGCAGGCGATCCTCGCCGTCGAGCTGCCGGCAGCCGACACCGTCACCGCGCTGGCGACCGGGCTGCGGCACGCGAGTTCGGAGGTCGCCGCCCTGACCGACCACGCGTCGGAGCTGGAGGATCGACGACGCTCGCTGCTGCGCGAGGCGCTTCGTCTCCACGAGTCGGCGGGCGACCAGACCTGCCCCGTCTGCCAACAGGGCACGCTGGACGGCCACTGGCGGCAACGCACGAACGAGGTGCTGGTTCAGTCAGACCTGCTCAGTGACCAGCGGCAGCAGGCTGCAAGTCGGCTTGCAGAACTTCGGGCTCGGGCGCAGCAGCTGCTGGAAACGCGGCCGGAGGCGCTGGACCAGAACGCGGTCGCGCTGCGCTCAAGCCAGGCCGCGTCGACGGCCTGGGGCGCGTGGTCAGCGGCACCCCACGACGACGCCGGGCTGGCGGCACACCTTGAGGCGGGCCTGCCCGTACTCGCGGCTGTGGTGGAAACCTGGCAGCGCGAGGCCGGGCAGCACGCTTCGGCTCTGCTCGACGTCTGGGCACCACTGGCCACCGATCTCGCGGCTTGGGTGAGCGAATATGAGGCCGCCCTGGCCGACGAGGCCCAGGCGAAGCGGCTGGAGACCGTGCAGCAGGCGCTGCTGCACGCGGAAAAGGCGCTCAAAGCCGAACGATTCGAGCCCATTCAGGAGCACGCCAAGCAGATCTGGGGCAGGTTACGACAAGAGAGCAATGTCGAGCTGCACCGGATCGAGCTGACCGGCCAGACCACCCGGCGCCGGGTGGAGATCCGAGCCGCGGTGGACGGCGAGGACGCCGGAGCCTTGGCCGTGATGAGTCAAGGTGAGCTGCACGCCCTGGCGCTGGCGCTGTTCCTGCCCCGGGCGGCGATGGCAGAGAGCCCGTTCCGGTTCATCGTGCTCGACGACCCCGTTCAGGCCATGGACCCCGCCAAGGTCGACGGTCTGGTGGCCGTGTTGACCGAGCTTGCCGCGACCCACCAGGTCATCGTGCTGTCCCACGACGACCGACTCGCTCAGGCGGCCCGTCGGCTGCCTCAGCCGCCTCGCATCCTCGAGGTAACGCGAGCGGCCGACTCCAAGGTCAGCATCAACGCCTCGCTGAACCCCGCTAAGCGCTATCTCGACGACGCCTTCGCCCTGTGTCAGGACGAGGGCGTGCCGGAGCAGACCCGCAGGCTGATCCTGCCCGCGGTCCTTCGCCAAGCCCTCGAAGCGGCGAGCTTTCAGAGGGTTTACGCCACCCGGTTGGCCTCGGGCGCGAGCTTGCACGACGTCGAGGCCGAGTGGGGCAAGGCGCAGAAGACCTATCCACGGGTGGCGCTGGCTCTCGGCTCGCGACCCATTGAGCAGTGGCGGGCACACAAGCCGGCCCGTGCCCGGGCCCTGGGGCTGTGCAGCAGTGGGGTCCATCAGGGCCTGCAGGGCAACCTCAAGGAGGCGGTCCG
>DASQDG010000102.1:0-1950 GCA_035634295.1 Propionibacteriaceae bacterium
TGGTGGCGGACTTCATCGCCCTCGCCCTGCGGGCCCGTGAGCAAGGCGAATCACTTTACTGCTGGATGAGCCTCTAGGCCGTGTTTCGTAGTGCGCGGAGCCATTGGTTGATGGCGGCGATGGTGAGGGTGGCTTCGTAGCGTACGGCGAGTTTGTCGTACCGGGTGGCCATGGCGCGGTGTTGTTTGAGCTGGTTGATGCCGCACTCGACGGCATGACGCAGGCGGTACACGTGCGGGTCGAAGGCAGGCGGTCGTCCGCCTTTCGACCCCTTGGCCTTGCGGTGTGCGTCCTGGTCGGCCTTGCTCGGGATACACGCTCGGATGCCGCGAGCGCGTAGGTGGGCGCGGTTGGCTTTGGACGTGTACGCCTTGTCGGCCAGCACCACGTCCGGGCGGGTCCGTGGCCGGCCCCCACCGGCTCGGGTAACACGCAGCTTGGCGAGCACGGGGATGAACTGCGGGCTGTCACCACGCTGCCCGGCGGTCACCACCACGGCCATCAGCTTGCGGCCCTGCTCGCAGGCCAGGTGCGTCTTGGTGGTCCAGCCGCCCCTCGAGCGGCCGAGCCCATGGTCCGCCGGCTCGCTCTGGACACCGCCGGGCGGTTCCTTCTGCGTGTCACCGTCACGGCGGGCGCCGGCCGCGTGCTGATGGGCGCGGCTGATGGTCGAGTCCACGCTCACCGTCCAGCCGATCAACCCGGCCGCGTCCGCCCGGGCCTGCAACAAGGCCAGGATCTGCGCCCAGACGCCGTCACGCTGCCAGCGGCGGAACCACCGATACAAGGTTTGCCAGGGCGGATAAACCGTCGGCACGTCGCGCCATGGTGACCCTGTCCGGATCCGCCACCGGATCCCGTCGATGATCGATCTCATGGTCCATCTGCGCGGCCGATCACGACCCGTTCCCGCAGGCAGCAACGGCTCAAGCACCGCCCACTGCCTGTCGGTCAGGTCGTGTCGCCTCGCTGCCGCTACGCTCGGCACGAGGTCTCCGGTGTGAAGTTCTAGCTTGGTCGCTGAACCAACTACCGGAGACCTCTTCAGTTATCCATCACCGCCACGCCGCAACATCTACGCACTACGAAACACGGCCTAGAGCGTGTATCGAAGTCGGCGACGGTTGGTGTGGGGCCGGTGAAGTCGCGGCGTGTCGTTGATCGATAAGCGGCGAGGTCTCCGGTAGATGGTTTATCGACCAAGATGAACCATCAGCACGGAGACCTCGTGGCCACTGTAACGGTGACGAGGCGGCACGACCTGAGCGACGCGCAGTGGGCGGTTCTGGAACCCTTGCTGCCCGTGGGACGTCGACCAGGCCGGCCGCCAGCAGTGACGAAACGGCAGCTCATCGATGCAATCCGGTGGCGGATCAGGGTTGGTGCCCCGTGGCGGGACATACCGCCGGAGTACGGCTCATGGTCAGCGGCGTATGCGTTGTTTCGACGGTGGCAGCGCGACGGGACTTGGGCGAGGGTGTTGACCGCGTTGCAGGCGTTGGCGGACGCGGCCGGGCGGATCACCTGGGATGTGTCGGTGGACTCGACGATCGCCCGGGCGCACCAGCACGCCGCCGGTGCGCGTAAAAGGGGGATCTGCAGGCCGAACCGCCGGGCGGGGTCCGTACCGAGCCCGACGATCATGCTTTGGGTCGGTCCCGGGGTGGGTTGACCACGAAGCTGCACCTGGGCTGCGAGCAGGGTCAGAAGCCGTTGTCGATTGTGTTGACCGCTGGGCAACGTGGTGACAGCCCGCAGTTCGCCACGGTGCTGCAGGGCATTCGGGTACCGAGGTTGTCCGGCGGCAGGCCCCGCACCCGCCCCGACCGGGTGCTTGCCGACAAGGCGTACACGTCCCGGGCGAACCGCCGTTACCTGCGCCGACGCGGGATCAAGGCGACCATCCCGAGCAAGGCCGACCAGGACGCCAACCGGCGTAAGAAAGGGTCG
>DASQDG010000103.1:0-66713 GCA_035634295.1 Propionibacteriaceae bacterium
GGCGACGGCAACCTGCACCCGACGGCTGTGCTGGACGTGCACGACGAGGCCGCGATCGGGCGTACGCATGCGGCGTTTGCGGAGATCTTCGCCGCCGCCATCGAGCTGGACGGCACCATCACCGGAGAGCACGGAGTCGGGGCGGCCAAGCTGCCCTATCTGCGCGACCGGCTGGGGGAGGACCAGATCAGCCTGTTGCGGCGGATCAAGACCGCCTTCGACCCGGCCGGCATCCTCAATCCGGGAAAGCTGGGGTCGTGAGCCCCGACCGTCCAAATCCGGACAGCCAGGGCCGAGGCATCTTCCCGGCCGAGTTGCTGGACCGCTGCATCTCCTGCGGCTTCTGTCTGCCGGCCTGCCCGACCTATGCCCTCACCAAGGAGGAGAAGTCCTCCCCGCGCGGGCGGATCAACCTGATGCGCATGCTCGAGACCGGCGAGCTCGAGGAGAACGACCCCACGTTGCGCGAGGAGTCGTCGTTCTGCCTGGGGTGCCGGGCCTGCGAGCCGGTGTGCCCGGCCGGTGTGCAGTACGGCGAGCTGCTCGAGCACTGGCGGACGCACCAGTGGTCGGGGTTTCGGACGCCGCCGGTGGCCGCCGTGCTCACCCAGGTGGTGCAACGGCAAGGGTTGGTTGCGTGGATCGGCCGGCTCCGCCCGCATGCGCGCACCCCAGTGGCTGACTCGGCCACGTCAACGACCGAGCCGCCGGCGTCGTTGATGCTGGGCTGTTTCGAGCGCGGGTTGTTCCCGCGGGTCAGCCGAGCTGCACGTCGGCTGCGGCCGGAGCTGAGCTGCCCGGCTGACCAGGGCTGCTGCGGCGCCCTGCACGCCCACAACGGTGATCGCGGCGGCGGGCTCGAGCTCGCCCGGCGACTCGGTGAACAGCTGCCGGGCGTGATCGTCACGACAGCGGGCGGCTGTGCGGCGCATCTCGCTGCGGTGCTGGGAGAGGACCGGGTCCGGGAGTTCTCGTCGTACGTGTCCGGCGACCCCGACGCAATGCCTCCGCTCGGCGAGGTGCGGATGAACGGTCGACGGGCCCGCGTTGGGCTGCAGGACTCCTGCCACCTGCGCAACGGTCTCGGGGTCTGGCAGGAACCGCGGCAGTTGATCGCGCAGGTGGCGGACTACGTCGAGGTGCCCGGCGCAGCGCAGTGCTGCGGCTCCGCCGGAACGTACTCATTGCTGCGCCCCCAGGACAGCCGCCGCATCCTCGCGCCGAAGCTGGACTCGGTCGAGTCGCTGGACCTCGACGTCGTCGTCACGGTCAACCCCGGCTGCCAGCGGCAACTTCAGTCAGGCCTGCGCCGTCGGCGGTCGAGAGTGCGCGTGCTGCACCTGGTTGAGCTGCTGGCGCTGGCTGTTGATGCCGATCTGCGCCGCAGCCGACCGCCAAGGCGGTCGCGACAGGTTCGGCCGAGCGACGAGGCCGGCGGGCTCGAAAGTCACCTCAACGACCGCCCGGCGCCCACTGACCCGGGTGCCTCCGGTGCCGGTCGACCAGAGCCGACGCACTAGTCCGCCTTGCGGCGCGCTGGCGAGGATTCCGAGAGCCGCTGAGCCGCCCATGCAGTCCGACTGCTCCGGAGCATGAGGTTCCTGCGGCTGAGCACCGACTCGGAGTCGTCGTCGCTCAGCAGACGATCCAAGGTCTGCCGATCAATCGCAGACAGTCGGTCGGCCAGCGCGGAGCGCATCCGGCTCAACATGGCGTGGGCGTAGCGCCTTGCACTCGGAGGAGGCGAGGGGACATCGACCGAGAAAGTGCGTTGGGCGACGACCTGGAAGCCGGCGTCCTGCAGGGGGAGGCGCCAGTCGGGGTGGGCGTTCCACTGCTGCAGAGCCGCCGCCTGGTGGCAGCGTCTCTCCAGTCCTGGCTGCCCGAGTCCGATGTCGTCGGGAAGGAACCGCGGTAGCGCGTCCATCTCGACTACCACCAGCAGACCGTTGGCGGCCAGCGCGTCGTGGAGCTCGCCCAGGAGTGTGCCGGGCTGGTTGACGTGATGCAGGGACAGCGCAGCCCAGGCCAGGTCCACCGCCCCGACGTCGGGCCAGCCGACGTCGAGATCGGCCTCGACGAGTCGTACCCGATCGGCCACGCCCCGGCTACGCGTGGTCGTCCGAAGGCGCTCGAGCATGAGCGGCGACTGGTCGATGCAGATGATGTCCGCAGCGGGAAACCGACGCGCCAGCGCCAGCGTCCCGGAGCCGGTGCCCGCGCCGAGGTCGGCGAGCACCCTTGGGTGCGCCGCGTCCTGCTCGACGATCCACTCGGCAGTCCAACCGACAATCTCGTCCAGGTGGGATCCGAGCACCTCGGCGTCTAGGTCGAGCAGATCCGCCAGTGCGGTCTCGTCCTGCTGCTGGATGCTGTCCCTGTGGCGGTGCCGGTGTTGATTCGTGTGCGTCGTCATGGTCCTCACGATAGGCAGTCGTTGCGCGAATAACATAGAGTCTTGCTTGTGACGCAAGATCTTGAGCTGGACGGGCTAGTTCGTGCACGTCTCCGCGGGCTCCGGCTGGCCCGTGGTTGGTCACTGGACGCCTTAGCGGCTCGCTGCCATCTCAGCCCTTCGAGCCTGAGCCGGATTGAAACCGGGCACCGCAGGATCGCCCTCGACCAGCTCGTCCCGATCGCCCGCGCCCTCGACACCACCCTCGACCAGCTGGTGGCTACTCCCGATGACCAGGACGTCCTGATCCGACCGGAGCCACGCTGCACGCCCGGACTGACCAGCTGGCTGCTGTCTCGCGACCCGTCGCTGCATGGTGTCGTCGTGGCGAAGATGCGGATCACTGCGGACCGGCCGGCCGGGACCGATCAGCTGAACGTCCACCCGGGGCGCGAGTGGTTCACGGTCCTTTCCGGCACGGTCCGACTGCACCTGGGCGACCGCATCATCCTCGTCCATACCGGCAGTGCGGCCGAGTTCTCCACCATGACGCCACACCACGTCGCCGCCCACGACGGCCCGGTCGAGATCCTGACCATCTTCGACCACAATGGCGAGCGCGCTCATCTGCCGGTCGCGAGCGACGGCACGGCCGGTTGACGTAGCGGCGCTCCTGGACCCTCGACACGGTCGGTCACCGCCGACTCCACGCTCGGTCTGGCAGCGACTTCAAACTAAACATGGGCCTTCGTCGGCGGAGGCCCCTCTGTCACGCTCAGCACGGAGGAACAGCCAGGACCATCGGTGCCCGGGCGGGTGAGACCCCGGGCTGGCAAGCCGCCCTTGGGGAACGGGATACCGTGAGCCCATGATCACGCGATTGCGTCCCCACCGGTGAGCGGCGGCATCGTCGCCTTGTTGGACGACGTGGCCGCCATGGCCAAGCTGGCGGCCGCCTCAGTCGACGACATCGGGGCGGCGGCTGGCCGCGCCAGCGCCAAGGCGGCGGGCGTGGTGGTCGACGACACGGCCGTGACCCCGCGCTATGTGCACGGCTTCACCGCCGATCGCGAGCTGCCGATGATCAAGCGGATCGCGGTCGGCTCACTGCGCAACAAGCTGCTGATCATCTTGCCGGTGATCCTGCTTCTCAGTCAGTTCCTTCCCTGGCTGTTGACGCCCATCTTGATGATCGGCTGCACCTACCTGTGCTTCGAGGGCGCGGAGAAGATCTACGAGAAGGTCACCGGCCACCACGCCGAGCATGCGGATCAGCCGGCGGCGGCCCAGGGCGCCGACCAGGAGACGGTGATGGTCAAGGGAGCCATTCGCACCGACTTCATCCTCTCCGCCGAGATCATGGTCATCTCCCTGAACGAGGTCGCCGACGAGGGGCTGGTGTCCCGCGCGATCATCCTCATCGTGGTCGCCATCGGCATCACCTTGCTGGTGTACGGGGTGGTCGGGCTGATCGTGAAGATGGACGACGTCGGACTGCACCTGTCGGAGCGCAAATCGGAGTCTGCCCGCAAGGTCGGCCTCCTACTGGTCAGGGGCATGCCCAAGCTGCTGGCGCTGCTGTCCACAGTGGGGGTGGTGGCCATGCTGTGGGTGGGGGGTCACATCCTGCTGGTGGGCATCGACGATCTCGGCTGGCACACTCCCTATGGGCTGGTGCACGCCGCCGAAGAGGCCGTTGCGCACGCCGTGCCGGCAGTCGCCGGGCTGCTCGCCTGGCTGGTCAACACCCTGGCCTCAGCGGTCATCGGCCTGGCTGTCGGGGCGCTGGTGGTAGCCGTCATGCACCTGATACCGAGGCGGAGTGCGGCGGCGAAACACTGACGGTCCCGGCTCGCCTGGCGGGCATCAGCCGGCTTCGGCGGGAACGTCGGTGACCGGTTGGCGCAGGATGGTCTGGAGCCTGGGCGCGGGGGTACGGCGAACGTCGCTGAGGTAGATCTCGTGATGCTTCCCGGTCAGCTGCAGCGAATGGGCGAGGATGAACGCGTGCATGGCCTCGAGCACCGGACCCTCGTCGTCATAAGGCCCGATGTGCAGCGTCTGCACGCTCAAGCCCTCACGGTAGCGTTCGAGGCGCACCTGGTTGAGTGCCGTTCCCGTCGCCTTGCGGGCCACCGCCTCGCGAGCGGCGTCCAGGTGCTGCTGAGTGATCCAGTCCGGGACCATGTTCATCAGCGTCCAGTCCCACCGGGACTTGTCCCGATCGGTAGTGAATGACGCCATGTCCTGGGACCACCAGAGTGCCTCCAGCGGCATCACCACGTAGTCGTTGGCCTCGGCCTTGCTGAGGAACTTCACCTTGTAGGCCAGTGGGAAGAGCGCAGCGAGGGCGTCTGCGTAGACCGGTGAGGTGTTGGGGTCGCCGTGGCCGTCGATCATCAGGTAGTTGAGGTCGGGCACCTGCACGGTGGAGAACGTTCCGAACGCCGCGGAGTAGGTGTCGAGCTGCTTCTTGAAGTCGAGCTTCACGAGTGCTCAGGTCCTGTCCTCGGCGCAAACCTTCGCGTGACCATCCCCGCAGTGTCGCCCACCCGCACAGCAAACGCCAGAGGCAGCGCTTTGGCCGATCTGGGCAGCCTGTCGGGTCAGGTGGTGTCTCTCGGCCAGGTTGGGCGCGGACCGGGCCGCTTCGGCATACAACCGCGCCGCGGCCACCAGGTCACCCGCCTTCTCGTGCAGGTAGGCTGCGGCGGCCGTGTGGCGGGGCACCCCGGGGTCAACCACGGCCAGAGCCGCGAGACCTGCCCCTGGTCCGTCGGCCTCACCGATCGCGACGGCCCGGTTGAGCTGTACGACCGGGCTGTTCGTGATCTGCAGCAGCTCGTCGTACCAGCGGACGATCTGCACCCAGTCGGTCTCCCCGGCGCGCGGCGCGTCGGCGTGCAGCGCCGCGATGGCGGCTTGCGCTTGGAACTCACCGAGTCGGTCGCGACCCAGTGCCATCTGCAGGATGGCGACGCCCTCAGCGATCAGCGCGGTGTCCCATTGGGAGCGATCCTGTTCGGTCAGCGGGACCAGGCTGCCGTCGGGTCGGGTCCGCGCCGACCGCCGAGCGTGGTGCAGCAGCATCAGCGCGAGCAGCCCCGCGGTCTCCTCGTCGTCGGTCTTCGACGCCAGCTCACGGGTGAGCCGAATCGCCTCTCCGGCCAGGTCGACGTCACCGGTGTAGCCCTCGTTGAAAACCAGATACAGCACCCGCAGCACGGTCGACAGGTCGCCTGGCTCAGAGAACCGTACGTCGCGAACCGTGCGCTTGGCCCGGCTGATCCGCTGCGCCATCGTGGCCTCCGGCACCAGGTAGGCCTGGGCGATCTGGCGGGTGGTCAGACCACCGACGGCGCGCAGTGTGAGGGCCACCGCCGAGGCCGGACTGAGCGACGGGTGGGCGCACAGGAAGAACAGCTGCAAGGTGTCGTCTGCGGTCTCGGTCGGCCCGGGCGGCGGCTGGACCTCCAACCGTCGCTCCCGGTCGCGGCGCGCCGCCTCGGAGCGGTGCGCGTCCAGGTCTTTGCGCCACGCCACCGTGACCAGCCAGCCCTTGGGATCGGCGGCCGGCTGGTCGGGCCAGGTCAGCGCGGCCTTGATGAGCGCCTCCTGCACGGCGTCCTCGGCCGACGCGAAGTCCGCTCCGCGACGTACGAGGACGCCGATCACGGCAGGAGCCAGCTCCCGCAGCAGCATCTCCATCACCTGGTCGGCCCTGTCCAGGTCCCTTACTCGGTGACCGTCGCCGGCGCGCTCAGGAACGGGCGCAGCTCGAGCCACTCGTGGATCGGGCGGCCGCCCGCGCCAGGGGCTGCGGACAGCTCCCCGGCCAACTCGAGCGCCCGCTCATAGCTGTCGACATCAATCGCCATCCAGCCGGCGATCAGGTCCTTGGTTTCGGCGAAGGGGCCGTCGGTGACCGGCGGTCGGCCCTCCCCGTCGTACCGGACGAAGGTCCCCTCGGGCGAGAGCGCCTGGCCATCGACGAACTCCCCGGTGCCCTCCAGTCGGGTGGCGAAGTCATTCATGTACTGCACGTGGTCCTCGATCTCCTGCGGGGTCCACTGATCCATCGGGACGTCGTTGACGCCCTTCGGGGCGCCGCGGTAGTGCTTGAGCAACAGGTACTTCGCCATCATGGTCTCCTTCGCTTTGCGAAGGCCACGCTGGCCGTCGCTATTCCAGGGACGGAGCCGCCGAGCCAATCTCGACATCTGCAACCCATCATGGTCACGGATCTGGGATCAGCCGGCGTTGCGGACGAGCCAGTCGTTGCCCACCTGCTGCTGCGTCCGGAAGCCGGCCAGCACTGCCGGCGCCGCGGACTGCTCGATCTTGCGCCCCAGCAGCGGGATGGCCGCCTTGAGGTTGCCGGTCAGGGTCACCACCGACCGCGCCGCCTCGGGCGCCAGCGCCATGGTCGCGTTCATGGTCACCGGCTGCCCGGCAACGGTCAGCCGGACCGTCGCCCGGCGACTGCCATCAGCGTCGGCCGGGCCCCAGGTGGTTTCGTCGTGCACCACCAGATGCGGGCCGGTGAACCGAGCGGCGCTCTCCGGCGCGTGCAGAGTCCGCTCCGTACGGGTGACGTGGCCCTCCACCGACGCCGAGTACGCGACCGACTGGCTCGCCACGCACACCTCCTCGAGATAGGCCTGGTCGGTCAGCATGGCGTAGACCTGGGCCACGGGCGCGGCGAACTCGAGTCGGGAGTTGATGTCCATGTGCCCATGATGGCTCAGCCGGGGAAGCGCCTTCGCCAACCCGCTCGGTGTCAACGTCAGACACGGGCCGAGCGAGGGGTTAGTGTCGGGCGAAACGGCACGACGGGGTGCAGACAGGGATAGGAAACCGGTGAACACGACGACGTTGGAGACGGGGCTCGAGGAGGGCAAGGCGCGCAAGATCGCGCAGATGGCCGAGCAGGCCGCAGCGTTGGCCACCGAGCTGGGTCAGCAGCCGGAGGCGGTCCGGATTTTCCTGCAGCACTACTTCCGGCACGTGGACGCCGCTGACATGCGCGAGCGCAGCCTGGAGAACCTGTTCGGGCTGGTGGAGCGCCACTACCGGCTGGCCCTGGTCCGTACCTCCGGCCGCCCTTCGGTCGACATCGCTCTGCCGGGCACGCTGAACGGCCTCGGGCCGGCTAGCGGCACCACCGTGGTCCAGATCGTCACCGACGACCAGCCGTTCCTGGTGGACTCGGTCACCATGGAGGTCCTCCGACAGGGCTGGACCATTCGAGAGGTGTTCCACCCTCAGTTCCTCGTCCGCCGTGAGCCCGGCGGCCAGCTGCTGTCGCTGGTGCAGGCTGACCACGCCTCCGCGCCCGAGGTCACCGCCGAGTCCTGGATGCATCTGGAGATCGCGGCCCCCGGCGGTGCCGACGACGCCACGCGGACGGCCGACGCTCTTCGGCAGGGCTTGTTGGAGGTGCTCGGCCTGGTCCGCGAGGTCGTTCAGGACTGGGCTGCGATGACGACCCGGTCGGAGCAGACCATCGAGCTGCTCCAGGATCCGGTGATCAACGGGGGACGGACCGAAGAGGCCACGCTGGCTTCGGAGCTGCTGCAGTGGTTCGGCGACAACCACTTCACCTTCCTCGGCTACCGGGAGTATCGCTACGACGTCGGTACGGGCTCCGACGGCGCACACAGTCTGGTCCCGGTGCCGGGCACTGGTCTCGGCCTTCTGCGTGGCGACGAGGAAGCGCCCGGGGCCTTCGCGGCGCTGCCGCTGTTGTCGCGCGAGCAGTCCGACGGTGAGCACCCGCTGATGGTGATCACCAAGGACGACCACAAGTCGCGGGTACACCGCCCGGCCTACCTCGACTACGTCGGCATCCGGAGCTTCGCCGAAGGCGGCCAGGTGACCGGCGAACGACGCTTCCTCGGTCTGTTCGCCTCGGCGGCCTACTCAGAAGCCGTGCTGCGGGTGCCGGTGCTGCGGCAGAAGGCAACCGAGGTGCTCCGTCGCTCCGGCTACGACGCCCAGAGCCACGGCGGCAAGGCGATCCTCGACGTACTCGACAGCTATCCGCGCGACGAGCTGTTTCAGACCTCGATCGACGAGCTGACGCCGATCGTGGAGAAGGTGGCCCACCTCAAGGAGCGCCGCCAGGTGCGGCTCTTCGTCCGGCGGGACGTCTACGGCCGCTATCTGTCCTGTCTGGTCTTCTTGCCGCGGGACCGCTACACCACCTCTGTCCGGGCGCAGATGCAGGGCATCTTGATGACTACTCTGGGCGGGGGGTCGGTCGATTACACGGCACGGGTGACCGAGTCCGTCCTGGCTCGGCTGCACTTCGTGGTCCGGATGCCGGTGGGGCACGCGTTGCAGACGGTCGACGTCGGGTCACTGGAGCGCGAGCTGACCGCCGCCACCCGGTCGTGGGACGACGAGTTCGCCGACGCCCTCAACCGGAGCGGGACCGATCGGGCCAACGGGAAAGCGGAGCCGCTGGACTTTGCAGCGCTCACCCGTTGGGCAGCGGCTCTGCCGGAGGGCTACAAGGAGGACTACCAACCCCATCAGGGCGTGCTCGACCTGCTCGCACTCGGCGGTCTGCAGGGTGACACGGACATGTCGCTGGTGATCTACACCCCCGACAACACCCTCGACGAGGCCGACCTGCGGCTGAAGATCATCCGTCGCGACGCCTCGCTCTCACTGTCGAAGGTGCTGCCGCACCTGTCCCTGCTGGGCGTCGACGTGATCGACGAGCGGCCCTACGAGCTGCTGGCCGACACCGAGCGCGCATTCATCTACGACTTCGGCCTGGTCGTTCCCGGCGGTGCCCAGCGGGTGGCTACCCAGTGGGACGCGGCGGGCCGAACTCGCTTCATCGACGCCTTCTCGGCCTCGTACGCCGGGCGCAGCGAGCCCGACGCCTTTCACGCGCTGGTGATGCAGGCCGAGCTGGACTGGCGGCAGGTGAGCGTCCTCCGGGCGATCGGGCGTTACCTGCGCCAGGCCGGCAGCACCTACAGCCAGACATACCTGGCGTCGGCGCTTTCGGCCAACGTCGACGTGGCGCGGCTGATCAGCCGACTCTTCGAGACCCGCTTCGACCCGTCGCCGCCAGCAGACGCAGCTGAGCGCGCTCGGCGAGCTGATGCGCTGGTGACCAAGATCAGGGCGGCGCTGGACAACGTGGCCAGCCTGGCACACGACCGGATCCTGCGGTCCTACCTGTCCGTGGTCACCGCGGTGGTGCGCACCAACGCCTTTCAGCAGGACCGCCAGGCGCTCGCGCTCAAGATGCTGCCGGCGAAGATCCCCGACCTGCCGGAGCCGCGTCCGCAGTTCGAGATCTTCGTCTACTCCCCACGGGTGGAAGGGGTTCACCTGCGCTTCGGGCGGGTGGCCCGCGGCGGGCTGCGCTGGTCGGATCGGGCCGAGGACTTCAGGACAGAGGTGCTGGGGCTGGTCAAGGCGCAGATGGTGAAGAACACCGTGATCGTGCCGGTGGGCGCCAAGGGCGGCTTCTATGCCAAGCGGCTGCCCGACCCGACGGTCGACCGCGACGCCTGGCTGGCTGAAGGGGTCGCCTGTTACCAGCTCTTCGTGACCAGCCTGCTCGACGTCACTGACAATCTGGTGGACGGCGCGGTGGTGTCACCGGTGAACGTGATCCGCTACGACGGCGACGACCCTTATCTGGTGGTGGCCGCCGACAAGGGCACCGCGACGTTCTCCGACATCGCCAACGAGATCTCCACCTCGGCCGGCTTCTGGCTGGGGGACGCGTTTGCCTCCGGGGGCTCGGCAGGCTATGACCACAAGGCGATGGGCATCACGGCCCGCGGAGCCTGGGAGTCGGTGGTGCGGCACTTCCGGGAGATGGGTCTGGACTGCCAGTCTGCCGACTTCACCTGCGTCGGCATCGGCGACATGAGCGGTGACGTGTTCGGCAACGGCATGCTGCTCAGCCGCCACCTCGGCCTGGTCGCGGCCTTTGACCACCGGCACATCTTCCTGGACCCGCACCCGGACCTCGAACGGTCCTGGGCCGAGCGCGCCCGGCTGTTCGCGTTGCGCCGTTCCAGCTGGGCCGACTACGACGCCTCGCTGATCTCGGCGGGCGGCGGCGTGTTCTCGCGCTCACTCAAGGCGGTGCCCCTCACGCCGGAGGTGCGCGACGTGCTGGGGATCGGCGCAGAGGTGGCCTCGCTGTCTCCGGCGGAGCTGATCAGTGCCTGCCTGCGCGCGCCGGTCGACCTGCTGTGGAACGGCGGGATCGGAACGTACGTCAAGGCCAGCACCGAGGACCACGCGGCAGCCGGCGACAAGGCCAACGACGGCCTCCGGGTCGACGGTCGCGAGCTGCGGGCGCGCTGCGTCGGGGAGGGCGGCAACCTCGGGCTCACCCAGCTCGGCCGGATCGAGTACGCCAGCGCGGGGGGGCGGATCAACACCGACTTCATCGACAACTCCGCCGGCGTGGACACCTCCGACCATGAGGTCAACATCAAGATCCTGCTGGAGAGCGAGCTGTCGGCCAACCGGCTGACCCGGCCTGAGCGGGACACCTTCTTGGAGTCGATGACTGACGAAGTCGCCGAGCTGGTGTTGGCCCACAACCGGGGCCAGAACCTGGCACTGGCCAATGCGGTTCACCAGGCCGGCTCCATGGCGGGGGTGCACGAGGACTGGATGACGCGGCTCGAGGACCGTGGGCTGCTCGACCGGGGGATCGAGTTCCTGCCGAGCACTGAGGTGATGGAGTCCCGCCGGGCTGCAGGCCTAGGGCTGACGGCTCCCGAGCTGGCCACCCTGATGGCCTACACCAAGATCGTGCTGGCCCGCGAGGTCGAGGGCTCCGACCTGCCCGACGACCCCTATCTGGTGGACCGGCTGGTCGACTACTTCCCGACGGCGATGCGCCAGCGTTACGCGCACGAGATGACGGGCCACCGGCTGCACCGCGAGATCATCACCACCGAGCTGGTCAACGACTTCGTCAACGAGTCGGGCATCAGCTGCTTCCATCGGCTGTCCGCCGAGACCGGGGCCCCGGCCGGTGAGGTGATCCGCGCGCAGGTGGCGGCCCGGGCGATCTTCAGGGCTACCGAGCACGACCGGGCCGTACGGGCGCTCGACCACCGCGTGGACGCCGCACTGCAGACCGAGCTGGCCCTGGAGGCTCGCACCTTGGTGGAACGGGCCACCCGCTGGTTGATCAACAACCGCCGGCGCCCGATCGACATCGGGGCCGCCGTCACCGATCTGTCGGCAGGTGTCCAGGCCGTACAGCGTGAACTGCCCAACATCGTCGTCGGGCGGGAGCTGGAGACCTACTCGCGGCGGCTGGACCGCTACCGCCTCGCCGGTGTCGACGAGCCGCTGGCGGTGTCGACCGCGCTGCTGCCGGCCACCTATGCCGCACTCTCCATCGTGCAGATCGCCAACCGGACCGGGCTCGACGTGCTGCACGTAGCCTTAGTGCACGTCACTGTGGGACAGCGACTGGGCCTGGACCGCTTGCTGGCCAGGATCATCGAGCTCCCGCGGGAGGACCGCTGGCAGACGATGGCCCGGGCCGCGCTGCGCGACGACCTGCACGGCGTACACGCCCAGCTGACCGCGCAGGTGCTCGCCGTTTCCACCACGTCAGCCGACGGGGCCTCGGCCGAGGCGCTGGTGAGCACCTGGGAGGACGCCAACCCGCTGGTCGGTGACTCCGTGACCACGCTGCGCTCGGTCTGCCAGGCGAGACCGGACCTGGCGAGGATGTCGGTGGGTCTCCGGGTGGTCAGGGGGCTGCTGCCAGCAGCGGTATAGGTATCGCAGGGGAGGCGGACCCGAGCTCACCTCGAGTCTATGATTCCGTGTGGTCGCCAACCAGGAACGCGCCGGACCTCAGCCCTCGACTGGGTCTGGTATGGGCGGCGTTCCCAGGTTGTTCGTGATGGTGGGTCTCCCCTCAGCGGGCAAGACCAGCCGAGCACGTGAGCTTGCCCGAGCGTGGAGCGCACTGCGGTTGACTCCCGACGAGTGGATGATCCCACTCTTCGGACAGCAGCAGCCCGAAGGCAAACGCAACATCTTGGAGGGGCGCCTGATCTGGCTCGCCATGTCCGCGTTGCGGGTTGGGGTCAACGTCGTGCTCGACTTCGGCGTGTGGGCCAAGGTCGAGCGTTCCGCGCTGCGGGCGTTGGCGGTCTCGGTCGGTGCGTCCAGCGAGCTGGTGTACCTCCCAGTGGAGGAGGAGGAGCAGTGGCGCCGGGTGCAGGCTCGCACCTTGACCGACGCCGCAACGACGTTCGAGATGACCAGAGCGGACCTGGCTCGGTGGCGGTCCAGCTTTCAGCCGCCGGACGCAACCGAGCTCGACACGGTGGGGATCGACCCCTCACCGGCCGGCTTCGATTCTTGGCAGGCCTGGGTGGCTCAATGGTGGCCCACGTCGCTTCCCGGCCACGGCGCTGCCGGCGACCTGCTGGACTGACTTGCGGTTGGGCATCAGGGGGTGTGGCGCAAACCGCCCGCGAATGGCGTGCTGTGGCCGCTCCGGTCGGGTGCGGTTCCGGTCTCGCCGCCGAGGCACTCACGGATGCCCGCCGTCCAGGAGGTCGGCCTCAGGCCGAAGGCATCTACTGCTGGCTGGCCGTCGACCACGAACGGTTGCTCAAACTGGTAGACCAGCTCGGCGGCTTCCCGGGCCAACGGGATGGCGGTGCCCAGAACTCGGAGCAGGGGCGCTCGAACTTTCCGCAGTCTGAGCTGGGTACCAGCCTGACGGCAGACCTCGAGCGCCAGTTCTCGGCCGGTGGTCGCCGGCGGATGCGGCACGTGCCAGACCGCGGCCGCCGACTGATCAGCTGTCCCCACGGCGGCGAGCGTTCGAGCGAAGTCGTCGACGAAGGTCGGTGTGATCGGCTGGTCCGGGTCGCCGAACCAGATCGCCGTCCGCCCTTCGCGCGCCGCGCGGAAGACGTTGTCGGCGATCATGCTGCGCACCCCTGGTCCGTACAGCTCGCCAGCGCGGACGATGCTGGCCTGGATCCGGCCGCCGGCGGCGGCGCAGAGGATACGTTCGGCCATCAGGGCCCGGAGGACTCCCTGCTGGCTGACGGGTCGCACCGCAGTCTCGGCGGTCATCGGGGCCGTCACTCGGCCATACATCCAGGTGTCGTCGGCGTAGACCAGCCGGGCACCGATGGTGGCCGCGGCCTGGATCATCGCGTCCGTCAGCACCGGGAAGTCGGTGCGCCAGCGCCGGATAGGTGGCATGGCGCAGTGGTAGATCGTTGATGCCCCAGCACTGATGCGCGAGATCGCCGCGGGGTCGGCGCCATCGCCGGCCACAGTCTCGATGTCCGAGACGCCTATGTCGCGTCCATCCCGGGTCACCGCTCGGACGCGATGGCCCGCCGCGGCTAGCTGGCTCACCACCCGTCGTCCGGTTGCACCCGCTGCCCCGACCACCACGTGCAGGTCACGGTCCGTCATCTTCGACTCCTTCCCCGATCCACTACAGATGTAGCAGACCACTCCTTCGATATACTACGCCTGTAGTGGACGCTGTCAAGGCAAGGAGATCAGCGGGTGGCAGAGCCTCTCGAACGACCACGCCGGTTGGCCCGCGCGGCAATCTCCGTGGTCGCCGAGCGCGGGATGCGAGCGCTGACCCACCGGGCGGTAGACGACGCTGCCGGCCTTCCGCCGGGCACCGCGTCCTACCACTTCTCCGGGCGGCGAGATCTCGTCCGCGCCATGCTGGAGGAGATCGCCGCGGTCAGTCGGCGGCGTCTCGAGCTCGGCCCACCGAGGCCGGCTGCGCCGACGTCGTCGCCCAGCACTCGAGCGGAGCAACTCGCCGTCGTCGATCAGATCGTGGCCGTCTGCGCCGACTTCATCCAGGGGCAGTTGACGGCATACCGCAGCCACACCCTGGCCCGGTATGCCTGTGAGGTCGAGGTGGCTGCTCATCCCGAGCTCGTCCAGATCCTGCACGCCGCCGATGAGTTCCACCTCCTCGCGGCCGACGCCTGCCGCGCTCTGGCCGTCGCCGACCCGGAGGCAGCAGGACACCACTTGCTCGCCTTCGTCGACGGCATCGTCCACGACCGCCTGTTGGGAGTCGGCTCACTCAGCCCAGGAAGCCCGGCGGAGCACTCCCAGGCAGCAGCAGCCGCTATCCGGGCCTACCTCGTAGGTCTCCTCAGCGATACCCGCCCGTCAGCCGGTCGAGGTCACGTATTGCGGCAGCACCCGGACGCTTAGCCATGCAGTGGGTGACGCCTGCCGCACATGGGCGCTGCTCACCCAGATCAATATCAGTTCAAACCCGTGATAGGGGTGGGATATGCGGATCGACCTGCACACCCACTCCAGTATCTCCGACGGCACCGACACCCCGGCGCAGCTGGTGGAGCGGGCTGTCGAAGCGGGTCTCGATGTGGTCGCGCTGACCGATCACGACACTCTCGCCGGGCTGGATGAGGCGTTCGCCGAAGGGCAGCGGCGCGGTATCTCGGTGGTCCGCGGCTTAGAGCTTTCGTGCTCGCGCCGAGGCAGCAGCATTCACCTGCTCGCCTACGGCGTCGATCCGGCCGACCCGGCGCTGAGCTCTGAGCTGGTCCGGGTCCGCGGCGGGCGCACGGAGCGCCTAGGCCCGGTGCTGGAGCGGCTCGCGGCGCTGGGCGTACCGGTCACCGAGGAGCAGGTGCGCCTGCACGTCGGAGCCAGCCCGTCGGTGGGTCGGCCACACATCGCCGATGCGCTGGTGGCGGCGGGCCACGTCCGCGACCGGACGGACGCCTTCGACCGATTCCTGGCCGACGGAGGACCGGCGCACGTCCCCCGCTATGCCGCTGCCGTGGAAGAGGGGATTGACCTGGTCCACGGCGCGGGCGGGCTCGCGGTAATCGCCCACCCGTGGGGGCGCGGACGCGAACGCCTGCTGCCGCCCGAGGTGCTCGAGGAGCTGGTCACCAGTTATGGCCTGGACGGGCTCGAGGTGGACCACCAGGACCACGACGCCGGCGTCCGGGCGCGGCTGCGGACCCTGACCGAGCGGTTGAAGATTCTGGCCACCGGATCGAGCGACTACCACGGCACCGGCAAGGTCGACCACGACCTCGGCTGCAACACCACCGATCCAGCCGTCTACGCCGACATCCTCACCAGGCTGCCGAGCGGAGCCGTCTCCGGCGCTCATCTGGCGTAAGGCCGCCCCGGGGCAGCCGTACATGTATCATTCAAGGGCCCTCCGCCCAGCGGAGGGCCATTTTTCATTCTCGGGGGGGAACACTCATGAAGACACTGCGCACGTCACCGCGGCGCGCCTTCTTGGCACTGCTGGCGACCGGCAGCACCGCCTTGGCCGCGACCGCTGTGGCCCCCAGCTTCGCCGCCGACGACGGTGAGCTCTACTTCGTACAAGGCTTGCCGGGCGTGCAGGTGGACGTCGCGATCGAGGGGCGCTCGGTGGCCAAGGACGTCAAGACGGCCGCCCTCGTCGGGCCGTTCAAGGTGTCCGGCGGCTCCCGTACGGTGACCATCCGCTCCGAGGGCAAGACGCTGCTGCAGCGCAAGGTGTCGGTCAAGGCCAAGTCGAGCTCCGACGTGGTGGTCCACCTGCCGGCCAAGGGCGACGGGGACGCCACCTTGACCGCCTATCCCAATGGCCAGTGGAACGTGCCCAAGGACAAGGCCGCTCTCACCGTCTCGCACACGGCCGCAGTGCCGGCCGCTGATGTCCGGGTCAACAACAAAGTGCTGTTCGAGGACATCTCCAACGGAGAGTCGCTCAGCCTGGTGGTCCCGGTGGCCACCTACAAGGTGGGCATCGTGCCGACCGGCAAAGAGCAGCCCTACTACTTCGGTCCGGTGGACCTGACGGTCAAGGGCGGGGCGCTCAACCGGGTGTACGCCATCGGCGACCCGAGCAAGAAGACCATGAACGTGGCCGTGCACGTGCTGTCGGCGGGCGCGATGGGCTCAGGCAAGCCGTCGAAGGTGAACACGGGCACCGGTGGGCAGGCTGACGGCCCGTCCACCACCTATTACTACGACCTGTTGCGTTGACCGGCCTAGCCCGGCCCCCCCGCCGGGCGGGCGCGGCGGGGGGTGTGTTGGTGATGCTGGGCGCGCTCGCAATGTCGAGCGGCTGCGCGAGCACCACGTCGTCGGCACAGCCGGTGCCACCTGCGGCCGGTCGGTCGGTCGCCTCGGACCCAAGTCCGGAGCCCGAGCCGGAGCCGGAGCCGTCGATGATTCCGGACGCCCGACAGGGAACGCCAGCCAAGAGCAGCAGAGTCCGCTTCGAGCCTGAGTCGCTGACGCTTCCGGGTGGCGCGTCGGCGACGGTGCTTCCGGCGCAGACCGTGGACGGCGAGCTTAAGGTGCCTGAGCGGGTGCGCCACGTCGGCTGGTGGGACGGCTCGTCATATGCCGGCGACCCGTTCGGCACCACCGTGATCGCCGGCCACGTCGACTCGGCCACCGACGGTGTCGGGTTCTTCGCCCGGCTTTCGCGAACCAAGGTGGGGGACCGGGTCACCCTGCGCGGCAATGGCCACCGGGCGGTCTATCGGGTCGTGTCGCTGCAGAGGGTGGCCAAGCGCGCCTTGTCCTCCGATACCCACGCCTTCGACCAAACCGGCGACCACCGCCTCGTGTTGATCACCTGCGCAGGTTCTTACGACCCCGACCGCGGCGGCTACAGCAGCAATCTGGTCGTAACCGGCGTGCCGGTGGGCAGAGCCCGCTAGTCGTCGGTGCTGTCCGTCGAGGGGGTGGCGGCGCCGACCGAGGTGCGACGGCGACGGCGGCGTGGGCCGCGGCGGGCGGTGCCCTCACCAGCATCGCTGGGTGGCGGTTCAGCCACCGGAGCGTCCCCGTTGCTGCCTGCCGCGGTTGAAGCCGTTGCTGTCGGAGCGTCCACGGCGACGCCGTTCTTCAACCGTCGACGAGTGCGCTGGGTGCGCGGCCGCGACTCCCGCTCCTGGCGCTGCGAGCGGCCACCGCCGGACTCGCCGCGATCGCGAGGCGGCGCGGCCACGGGCTCGGGCGCGACGTTGATCCGCCCCTTCGTACCCGGCTCGATGCCTTGGTCGTGATAGAGGTGGGGCGACGTCGAGTACGTCTCCTCTGGCTCCTCGAACGGCAGCCCCAAGATGTTGTTGATCACCTTCCAACGGGTCCGGTCGGGCCAGTCGACGAAGGTGATCGCCACTCCCGAGGCGCCGGCGCGACCGGTGCGGCCGATCCGGTGGACGTAGTTCTTCTCGTCGTCGGGGCACTCGTAGTTGATGACGTGGGTGACGCCCTCGACGTCGATGCCGCGGGCGGCCACGTCGGTGGCCACCAGCACGTCGATCGCGCCGCCGCGAAACTTCTTCAGCGCCTTCTCCCGCAGCACCTGCGACAGGTCGCCGTGGATGGACGTGGCGGCGAAGCCGCGCTCGGCCAGATCGTCGGCCACCCGCTGGGCGGACCGCTTGGTGCGGCAGAAGATCATCACCCGGTTGCGGTTTTCCGCCTGCAGGACTCGGGCCACGATCTCAGGCTTGTCGAGGTCATGTGCCTGATAGACGAACTGAGCGGTGGCCGGCACCATCATGCCGTCGTCGCCGGACTCGGCTCTGATGTTCACCGGGTGCCGCAGGTGGCGTCGCGACAGGCTGACGATGGCGCTGGGCATGGTCGCCGAGAAGAGCATCGTCTGGCGAAGCTCAGGCGTCTTGGCCAGCAGCCGCTCGACATCGGGCAAGAAGCCGAGGTCGAGCATCTCGTCGGCCTCGTCGAGCACCAGCACCTTGATGTGACTCAGGTCCAGGGCCCGCCGGTCGGCGAGGTCGAGCAGCCGTCCGGGCGTGCCGACCACGACTTCGACGCCCTGCTTGAGCGTGTCGAGCTGCTCGTCGTAACCGACCCCGCCGTAGATGGTCACCACCCGCGCCTTGCGGCGGGTGGCGGCCAGACTGAGGTCCTTGCCCACCTGGCTGGCCAGCTCCCGGGTGGGTGCAACCACCAGGGCCTGTGGCGCGCCGGGCTTGGCCAATGCGTCGTAGTCACGTTCTTCGGGCACCACGATGCGCTGCAGCAGCGTGATGCCGAAGGCCAGCGTCTTGCCAGTGCCGGTGCGCGCCTGCCCGATCATGTCGGTGCCGGTAATCGCAATCGGGATGGCCATCGACTGGATGGGGAAGGGGTGCACGATGCCGTTCTCGGCCAGGGCGTCGACGATCGCGGGCAACACGCCGAGGTCGGCAAAGGTCTGGGCGGCGACCGGCTCCGGTGTCGGAGCTGCGGCATCGTCGGTGCCGACGTCGAGATTGGGGCTCTGGCCGGTCGAGCCCTCGTTGGTCACGCTGTCGTTGCTCAGGTTCTCGCCTTTACGGTGTGGAACGTCGAGTTGCCAGCCGGTCCGGTGCGTCGGCCCGAGGGTGCTGTCTCCAGAACGTTCCCCACCGACGCGAACACGAAACGGCACCGGCATTGGGGATCGACATTGGGGATCGATGAGGCCCACTCGACGATGCGTTGTGGATAAGCCTACCTGAGAGGGCCGCGATCTCGCCGATACGCTTCCGGCATGAGCGACGAGACGCACCGGCAGGGGGCCATCGACCTGCTCGGAATTCTGGCCTACGGGGAGCTGACGGCCTTTGAGCGGCTCGCTGAGGACAGCGCGGTGGCGCCAACGCTGGCCGACAAGGTGCACATGGCCACGTTGGCGTCCGAACAGATCGCCCACTTCGGCCGGGTGCGCGACCGGCTTGCCGATCTGGGCGTCGACGTCATGGTGGCGATGCGGCCTTTCCACGCGCCGTTCAACCAGTTCCACGAATACACCAAACCCAAGGACTGGCTGGAGGGACTTGTCAAGGCCTACGTCGGCGACGGCTTCGCCAACGACTTCTATCGCGAGGTCGCCGCGTTCGTAGACCCCGAGACCCAAGCCCTGGTCTGGGACGTGCTGGCCGACCAGAGCCACGCCGACTATGTCGTGGACAAGGTGCGGACGGCGATCGAGCTGGATCGCAAGGTGGCCGGCCGGTTGGCGTTGTGGGGGCGGCGACTGGTGGGCGAGGCGCTCAGCCAGGCCCAGCGGGTGGCGGCCGAACGCGACGCGATGACCAGCCTGTTGACCGGCACAGTGGACCGCCCGGGGATGGACCTGGCGGCCATCAGCCAGATGTTCTCCAAGCTGATCGAGACCCACACCTCGCGGATGGCCAAGCTGGGTCTGCAGGCCTAGTGGCTAGGGACACGACCCCCGAACCCCCCGCTGTGTCAGGTTCGGCGGCCGCTCACGGGTCAGCCGCCGAAGCCGACTCGCCGGGCGCTCTCCTCGCCGATGTCCACATAGCTGATGGAGCTGGCCTGAATGATCACCTTGCGGCCGCGGTCGTCCTTGAGGGTGAACAGCCCGTCGTTGGCCGCAGCCTCGGTGTAGGCCTGCTCGACGGCGGCGGCCGACTGGCTGGTCTCCACCACGATCTCCCGGGTCACGTGCTGGATGCCGACCTTGATCTCCACTGTTCCTCCTGGTTCACTTCCGGCGCGTGCCACGTAGCGGCTCAAGCGCGCCGTGCTGATACGTACCTACCGTGCCACACGACGGCAACGGTCCCACCCGCTGTCCGCGCTCAGCCGATCGAGGCCCGCTCGTCCTCGGTGGCCTCGCGGATCACCAGCCGAGTCCAGGCGCCGACGTAGATCCGGTCGTCAGGGTCGAGTTCGCGCTTGGGTCCGACAGGGATCGGATCCTCTGGCAGCGGTTCGCTGGCCGCGCCGACGTAGGTTCCGTTGGACGAGTCCAGATCCTCCACCCACCAACGCCGGCCGTCGGTGGTCAGCTGTGCCTGCCGCCGGCTGGTTCCCGTGTCGGGCTCGCAGTCGATGTCGGGGGTGATGTTGCGGCTGCGTGAGGGGCGCCCGATCAGGATCGAGGACTTGCGCAGCGGAACGATCGACGGCAGGCCGGCTGACGGCAGCGCATCTGGACTCTCCTGCGCTTCGTACCAGGCGGGGTCGATCCACACCTCGGCCACCCAGCCGAACCCCTCAGCAGAGGCCTGCGGGCCGGGTTCAGGCTGAGCCGCGACGGAGGCGGAGGCGTCCACGGCGGGCGGTGCCGGCTCCCCTGGCGCTCCGCTGGTCGGGCCCGCCGAGCGCGGCATGGTGCCCGTGGTGAAGTCATAGCCGCAGGCCTCGCAGAACAAGGCGTCCGCCACGTTCAGCGTGGAGCAGGAGGGGCACAGCTGCCCCGCCGGCGCTTGGGTGGGCGCATCGGTGGGCGGGGGAGGTGGCAGAGGCGCAGACCCGGCCGTAGCGGACGAGGATTCGATCGGCATCCCACAGACGTCGCAGTAGTCGTCGGCGGTCGAGGTGTGCCCGGCAGGACAGGCTGACGTCACGAAGTCTCCTCCTTGAGGCACCTCGGCGGGAACGGCATGCTCAGCCCTTGATCCGTGTCGTCTTGGTCGAAGCCGTGTCCAGCGCCATCTCGTCGGCCTTGTCCACGGTCCGCTTCAGCCGAACCGTACCCGTGTCCAGGTCGGTGACGTCCACCACCTTCCGGAGCCGAGATGTCGCCTCCTCGTTGCCGGTCTGCGCCGCGAGCTGGACGGCCCGCCCCAGCTTGGTGGTGGCGGTCGCCTCGTCGCCGGCCGCCTTGGCCGCCAAACCGTCCTGGATGGCTTCAGCCAGCTCGGTCTGGCCGGTGTAGTGCGCCACCTCAGGGTTGATCCGAGTGGTCAGGCCGTCGTCTGAGGACCATTTCGCCTTGACCAGCCCCTGGGCCACCACCTCGTGACCGACCACCAGCTGGACCCGGGCGGCCAGCTGCTCCTGGCCGATGGCCTTGGCCGCCAGCCGGACGCTGACGTGGTAGTCGCGGGACTCATCACCCCAGGAACCGGTGGGATAGCCGCCGGTCAGCGGGTTGACCTCCACCCGCCGCGACGTCAGGTCAGTCACCGTGGGTGCCACCTGACGGACGAACATCACCTGGGCGCCGAGCGGGGCCCAGACCCGCAGCTGCGCATCAGCCACCCCGCGGCTCATCGACTGCGCCATCAGCTCTGCGAACACCGTGGCCATCTGCCCGGGCTCGGGGATGATGTCGACGGTGCCGAGCAGCGCCTGCGCGATCCGGCGCACCTCGGCCACCTGCCAGTCGACTCCCACGCCGCGACAGTCGCACTGGAACCGCCCGGCGACGGCGGCGATGGAACGGGTGAGCTGCTCGGGGGTCTCGTTGTGGTTTTCCCCGTCGGTGAGCAGGATGGCGTGCCGCTGGGTGAGCAGCGGTACGGAGTCGAACAGCCGGCTGGCGAGCAGCAGCCAGGTGCCCATCGCGGTGCCGCCGTCGGCACGGAACTGGCTGATCGCGGACTGGGCGGCATAACGGGCCGCCGGGTCCATCTTGACCATGCCGGCGCCGGACCGAACCGGGGGAAAGGCGAGATAGGCCTGGTGGCTGCCGGCGACGACGGCGAACCAGGTGCCGTCCAGGATCTGGTCCACGGCAGCGGCCGCGGCGATCTTCGCGGCCTCAAGCTTCGTACGGCCCATCGAGCCGGAGGTGTCGACGATGATGATCTCGCCCGCGTCCCCAGAGCCGCTGCGTCCGGCCTCGCCGGCGCCGGAGCAGGTCACGGTGACGATCGCGTTGACGTCGGTGCCACCGTCGGGCAGGAACTCGTTCTGGTAAACGGCGGCGCTGAACTGGGCCATCTCAACTTCCTTGTCGGTCTGGTGCTGCTGAGGCGATCTTAGGGGGCCAGACCGCCTGTGCCCGGGCGGTTGGGGTCTGGGGAGGTTGGGTCTGGGCAGGTTGAGGTTGGCTCTGGACAGGATGGCTTTGGGCGGGGCCGCCATCCGTGCTTGCGCTTTGTGGCGACTGGACCGTCGCATCGTCCGGCGCTGGCCCCCGGTGCCGGGCCAGCGCTACCGACACGTTGTCCTTGCCACCCTGGTCGCAGGCCCAGGCGACCAGCGCCTCGGCCAAGGGCAGCGGCGCTTCGGTGGCTCCGTTCAGATCGCCCATCAGGGCTTGCACGTCGTCGGCCTCTGAGCAGTAGTTCCACAGCCCGTCCGAGCACACCAGCAGCCAGCCGGTGCTGGCGACGGTGACCGAGCCGGTCCGGGGACTGAAGTCGGGTGAGTCCCTGCCCAGCCACTTGGTGATGGCGTGGGCCTGCGGCCCGTGCTCGGCTTCCTCGCGGGGCACTCCGGCCGAGATCCGCATCTGGGCCACCGAGTCGTCCCGGCTGAGCTCGCGTGCCGACTCCGGCTCGCCCACGTCGGGGATCCAGTAGACCCGGCTGTCACCGACGTTGCCGAAGGTGATCAGGTGCTGGTCGATCACGGCCGCGGCGAAAGTGCAGGAGGCGGCGTTGGCACTGTCGGTTGCGGTGGAGTCGACCACGGCGGCGTTGGCCCCGGCAGCGGCGGCCTCGATGGCGCTGGCGGTGGCAGCGGCCCGGCTCGCTGGCAGCCCCATCCCGGCCGGTTGCGAGCCCACCAGCACGTCACGGGCGGCGCGGGCACCGGCCAGACTGGCCACGTCGGAGTCGGTCGAGGTGGAGACGCCGTCGCAGACCACCAGCACAGCTCGCGAGCCGGCCGCCAAGTCGGAGGCGACCGCTGTGGCGTCCTCGTTGCGGTGGTGACGGATGCCTCGATCGCAACAGGCCGCCACCCAGTCCGAGGGCTGCTCGGTGTAGTGGTCCCGCTCGCTGACCGCCTTGCTGCCGCAGGTTTCGCAGTAGCCGTCCGGCGCCACCACCCCGCCACAGCTCTGGCAGGGTCTCTGCGTCGGCCCGGGTTGCGGCTGCACCACCCCAGCCGGCCGAACGGGACTCGACAAGGTGATCGGCGACTCACGACCAGCCTCGGTTGCCGCCGGCGGCGCCACGGTGGGGCTCAGCTCACCCCCACAGGCCTCGCAGAAGCTCTGGTCGAGAAAGATCAGGGCGCCACATCGAGGGCAGGACGCCGAGGGGGCGACAGCCGCCGCGGCGCTGTCGGTTCCATCGGCGGCGGGCTCTGCGGGCTGGGTCATGTCAGGGTCCACCTTCGTACGGCGTTGGCTTGGTCGACCAGTTGGTGGCGCCGGTGCGGGTCAGCGGTCGAGGTCAGACCCGCCATCACCCGGTAGGTGCTCTCCAGACCGTCACGCAGCGACGGCTCATCGGCCGGATAGGGCCCGATGGTGAGCTTCGCCGGGCCGGAGCTGGTGACCTCTGCCAGCGCCCGCTCGAGGATGCGGGCGGTCAGCTCGGCCTGCTCCGCCGCGTCCAGCCGTACGCCCTGCAGGCTGTCCATCGCCTCGGCCAGCGCGGGCAGCCCGCCGTTTGAGGAGTACAGCTGGGTGGCGCGCTGGCGTCGCGCCTCGAGATAGCCACGGCTGGTCGACGGCACCAGGTCGAGCGCCTGCACCGCGCCGGAAACGTCCGCGCGGCCGGCGCGGATGCGCGCCATCCCGAAGGCCGCCGGCGCCACGTAGTTGGCGTCGGTGCTGGCACAGATGCCATAGAGCCCCTCGGCGATCTCGCCCTCGCCAGCCCGCTCGCAGGCCAACGCCAGGGCCAGCTTGGGCGCCAGCTCGCCGGGCACCTGGCCGTAGACGGCGTTGAAGGACGCACTGGCCGCCGGGAAGTCGCCGCGCTGCAACGCCGACAGCCCGCTGACCCAGACAGCCCGCCACTCCCACGGGTCCTCGGTGAGCATCTCGTCCACGACGCCATCGACCAGCATGGGCCGACCCAGTTCCAGCGCCGCCCGGGCTCGGGCCAGCCGCACCTCCGCCGACTGTGCGGGTGCCCTGCGCAGCAGATCCAGACGCTCGGCCGGGTCCTCCACCGCGAGGTTGTTCAGCCAGGCGTACTGCGGATCGCTGGTGTCGTGGCGCAGGGTGGGCAGCTCGTGCCACTCCAGCGCGTCGCTCGTAATCGCCGGCGCCTCAAACAGCACCGAGGCGGCCGAGGTGAGGGCCGTCCCCGTTTGCGCAGAGCGAGACTCGGGGTGAGTCGTGTGCTGAGCCACCACCTCGCGCAGCACGCCGAGCAGCTGCACCCGCAGCTCGTCGACGGAGGCGAAGCGGTCGGCGGGGTCGGGGGCACACGCCTTGGCCAAAAGGCGATAGAGCGAGTCGTAGTTCTGGAAGAGCGGCGTGTCATCGACCGGTGGCAGTCCGGCCACGTACGTCGTCTGGTAGCCGCGGAACTCCATCATCAGCACCACCAGCGTGCGGCCGATGGTGTAGACGTCGGAGGCGATCGTGGTGCCCACCGCAGCCACCTCGGGAGCCTGGTAGCCGACCGTGCCGTAGATGGCGGAGTCGTCGTCGTCGATCCGCCGGACGCCACCGAGGTCGATCAGCTTGACCGCGTCGCCGACCTGGATCAGGTTGTCGGGCTTGAAGTCGCAGTAGACCAGGCCGAGGTCATGCAGATAGGTGAAGGCGGGCAGCACCTCAAGGATGTAGGCGATCGCCTGGTCGACCGGGAGGGGGTCGTAGGCCCCGCCTGCCGCCTGCATCCGGGTCTTGAGAATCTGCTTCAAAGAGGTGCCGCCGACGTACTCCATCACGATGTAGCCCGCAGGTGCCTCATCGCCTGAGGCGTGGGTGACGAAGTTGTAGATCTCGACGATCAGCGGGTGCTCGACCTGGGCCAGGAACTGCTGCTCCACGATGGCCGCGGCTTGGGCGTCGGCGTCGCCGGAGTTGAGCAGGCCCTTGAGCACCACCCAGCGGTTGGACACGTTGCGGTCGCGGGCCAGATAGATCCAGCCCAGACCACCGTGAGCGATCGCGCCGGCCACCTCGTACTGGTTGGCGACCAGGTCACCTGGGCGGAGCTTCGGGGTGAACGAGAACGGGTTGCGGCAGTTGGGACAGAACCCCTCGGTCCGGCCCGGCCGGCCCTCCCGGGAGCGGCCCACCGCCGCGCCACAGCTGGGGCAGTTGCGTTTGTCCTCGGGCACCTCCGGGTTGGCCAGGATGGCGCGCTCGGCATCCACCACCGGCGCGGGAGGCACCTGGGTCAGACCCGCCCCCAGCCGCGCCGAACGCAGCCGGGCCGAGCCGGAGTGCACTCGCCGGGTGATCTGGGAGCCGCTGGCGGTGGCCCTGGAGGAGCCGAGAGCGGCCGAGTCCAGTCGGCTGGAGGCTCGGGTCCGGGTGGAGCCGGCCCCGCCGACCGTACCGGAGCTGGGACCCGGGAGAGCCGGCGTGCCGCAGACGTCGCAGTAGCCGTCCACGACTGAGCCGGAGCAGCCCGGCTGCGAGCACGCGCCGCTGCGACCGGCGGTCAGCGGCGCACTGGGGGCGACGGCGACTGGGGCGGCCCGGGGCGCTGGGGCGGCCCGGAGTGCGGGAGCGGCCCGGAGTGCGGGAGCGCCACGGGGCGCCGGGGCGGTGGGGGTAGCGGTCGACGGCGGGCTGCCGCAGACGTCGCAGTAGCCGTCGACGATCGAACCGGTGCAGCCGGGCTGGGTGCACCGGGTGATGGTGGGCTGGCTCACGGGGCGCTCCTTCGGTCCATCGGCGCCAGGGCCGCAAGCAGAGTTCGGTAGAGCTCCACCACCTGCTCGGCGACCGCCATCCGCACCGGCTCGCGGGTAACCGTACGGCGAGCAAGCTCGGCCACCAGATCGAGGTCCGGGTCGCTCACCCGAAGGACTTCGGCCTTGGCCCGGTAGGCCTGCCACCGGCTGCGGAGCTCCTCGCGCCCCGCGAGAGCGGCGGAGTAGGCGTCCTGGGCGTGCGTCATCGCCCGCGACACCTGGTGCAGCCGGAATACGTAGGCCTCCAGCAGGGCCGGTGTGTTCGGCACCGGCCCGAGGGCGTCGATGTCTGGCACCGCATACTTCGGCGACGGGTCGACGCCAGCCACACAGCGTTCGACCAGCAGAGCGAGGGCGCCCTCGCGCAGCTCAAGGTCGGCGCGCAGCGCGCGGGCCTGCTCTACCTGGACGCTGGACTGACGACGCAGCGCTCCGCCGACGATCAGGTCCCGCTCGAACGTCGAGGCGTCGATCTCCAACGGCTCGATCATCCCGCCGACGTCACCGCCACGCCCGGCCTTGTCGGCGATCTCCTTGAGCCGTCTCGCCAGCCGTGCCTGCGTCGCGGCCGCCTGTTGCTGACCGGCACCGGGCGGTTCCAGGCCCACCTGGTCGCGGATCCGCTCCAACTGGGCGCGGAGCTGGCGGAGGCGCTCGGCGACCTCCAGTCCCGACGGGTCGATCGCCAGCCGGACCCGCAGCTGGCTGGCCAGGGCGTCGGAGAGCCGGCACGCCTCGGGCAGCGAGACGGTCAGCCCGCTTGCGGTGATCGACCCGGGCGTCGCCGAGGAGGAGGCCAGCACGCGGGGGTCGAGCGTGGCGTCCAAGCGACCCCAGATCAGCGATGACATCCGCTCCCGCTCGGCCGGGCCGACCCGACCGCCGTCCCAGGTGGCCACCAGCAGGTCATAGCGGTCCGACACGGCCTTCCACACGGCCAGCGATAGCGCGATGTCGCCGGTGAGGCTGGCCGCCTCGGTCGGGGCCAGTGCTGTCTTGCCCAGTGCTGTCTTGCCCAGTGCTGTATTGCCCTGTGCTGTCTTGTCCAGAGCGAGCTTGTCCAGCTGCTCTAGCTCGCGGCTCCGGTCATCCCGCCACCGCCCGAGGGCGTCGAGATAGACCTGCGCAGAACTGGGTTCGATCGGTCGTCCCAGACGCCCGGGAGCCACCGGAGCAGTGGTGCCCGGGATGGTCGGCGCCCGGGTGGTCACGGTTTCCTGCCGTAGACGGCCTTGGGCGGCGTGGGCGCCGGTCCAAGCGGAGCGGCCAGCCAGCGGTCGTAGATGCGAGTCCACTCGCCGTTGCTGCGCATCTGAGCCAGCCGGGCGTTGATAAAGCGGACCAGGTCGACGTTCCGGGCGTTGACCCCGATCCCGTACGGCTCGTCCGTGAACGCCTTCTGCTCCGGCACCACCGCATACGGGTCCTGAGCGGCCAGACCAGCCAGCACGGTGTCGTCGCCGGTGATCGCCGCCACCGCGCCCTGCTGGAACAGCACCAGGCACCCGGTGTGGCTGTCGGCGCCGACCGGCACCGCCTTGGGCGCAGCGGCCTTGAGGTTGTCCATGCTGGAGGTGCCGTTGGGGGCGCACACCTTCTGCCCGTTGAGGTCGGACACCTTGGTGGCCTTGGCCCCCTTGCGCACCAGGATCTTCTGGCCGGCGTGGTAGTACTCGCTGGAGAAGGCGATCTGAGTCCAGCGTGTGCAGTTGATGGTCATCGCCCGAGCGACGATGTCGACGGTGCCCTCGGTCAGCGCCGGGATCCGCTGAGCGGCGGTGATCACGCGCAGCTCATAGGCGTCGTCGCGGCCGAAGATGGCTTTGGTGACCGCCTTGACCAGATCGATGTCGAAGCCTTGGATCTGCCCGGTCAGCGGGTCGCGGGAGGCCAGCAGGTAGGTGTCGGCGCTCACGCCGGCGATCAGCCTGCCTCGCTTCTTGATCTTCGCCATCGTCGAGGCCGCCGGCAGATCTCCTGCGGCCGGCAGCGCACCTTCGGGAGCGTAGGACTGCAGGGCGTTGGTGCACTTCACCGGAGCGGCGGTCGAGGCCGCCGACGGTGGGCCGGCTGCTGGTGTGCCGGCCGGGATCGGGGTCGGGGTGGTGGTGAACAGTGAGCAGCCGGTGAGCACAGACAGCAGTGCAGCGACGGTCAGCAGCACCCAGGGCCGGGAGGGCCGAGGCGTCAAAGGTGTCACCGGTACTCCTTCAGCCGAGTCGCCACGCCGGCCCGAGACAGCAGGGCCGCGGCCAGGCCGGCGAGAAACGTCAGCACGGCGAGCACGACCAGCAGCGGCTGCCGGTCGGCCAGCCCAGCCGACGTCGTGTTGCTCGCGGTGTCCAGCAGGTTTCTGGACGCCTGGTCGAAACGCAGGAAGGTGGCGTTGGAGGACTTGTCGCCGGAGCCGGTGGCCAGCTTAACGGCGGCGTCCCAGGACCCACCGTTGTCCAGACGGCGGATCTCCTGGTGGGTCGCTCTGTACTCGGTCCACGGCAACCGGAGATCGCTCACCGGGGGCCGGCCCAGCTGTTGGTCGACCACCTGCGCCGACGCCGCCCAGGCCTGCTCGAAGGAGGCCCCGGAGCCGCGGGCGATCAGCGTCAAGCTCTCGTTTGACTTGGCATTGTTCGCCTCGATCCGTACCGACGCAGTGGAGGTCACTGAGGAGAAGGCCCCGTCGCGGAGGTCGCGAACCTGGCTCGCGGTCTGGATGAGCACCACCAGCCCGACCACCCAGAACACCAGCAGCACCGCCACTGCGGCGACCAGACCCGGGTTGATCTTGCGCCGGAACCGCAGCGCCACCCAGATCATGGCCGCCGTGGTGGCGGCCAGCGCGAGCAGCCCGACGATCGGGAACACCAACCACAGCAACGAGCTCATCGCGTCGCGGGCCCGGCTGGAGTTCGCCTCCACCAGGTTGCGCAGGATCGGCAACGCGGTGCCGCGCAGATCCCCGCTGGCGTTGCGCAGATACTGCGCACCCACCGGGAAGCCCTGGCGGTTGTTGGCCCGCGCCTGCTCGATCGTCACCGCGTAGTCCAGCACGGACTGGTTGAGCGCGGACAGGGCCGCGGCGTCGGCGGGCTGGGCGTCGGCAGCTTGGGAGACCAGCCGACCGGTGGCGGCGATCGCGTCGTCATAGCGAGCCCGCTGACCCGGTGGCTCAAGCCCTCCGACCAGGAATGCGTTGGTGGCGTTGGCGTCGGCGCTCAGCAGGTTGGTCTGGATCTGCTGGACTCGGATCAGCTGGGCCGCCTGGTCCTCCGCCCGGTTGAGGGCGAGCGCGAAGCCAGCGAAGCTGAGAACACCGGTGAGGCCGAACAGCAGCCCAATGCCGATGAGGGCGCTGGTGAGCGACCGCAGCAGCTGGGGGGTCTCACGGCGTCGAGGCACCGGGGCGGCCGCATCGGCCGGCGCGGACTGCTCGGTGACGGCTATCGTGCTGGCGCCGCTTCGCTGTGCGGTCGCAGCAGGCCGGGTGGCGGGTTGAGCCTGGCTCATGGGCGTCCCTCCTGGCCGGCGGCATCGGTGGGGGTCGGTTCCGGCCCGGCCGCAGGCTGCGGCTCGGGATCCGGCGGCCGGTCCGGCTCTGCCTGCGGCTCGGCTGCGCTGTCGTCGAGATCCTCGGCGACCAGCTCCCGCAGTTGCGCCACTGAAGGCTCATCGAGGTCGCGGAGCCGCCACGCGTGCCGCCCGATCGCCGCCTCCAGCAGATTTCGGGCGAACCGGCCATTGCCGAACGAGGACCCACGCGGCGTGACGGCCAGCACGGTGCGGAAACGCGTCCGGCAGCCGTCGGTGACGTCATAGTCGGCATGGTCGGCCAGCGAGGTGAAGATGTCCTCCAACTCGGTGTCGGTGTAGTCGACGAACTCGATGGTGGTCCGGAAGCGGCTGGCCAGACCCGGGTTCTCGGCGATGAAGACGGCCATCGGACCCGGATAGCCGGCCACGATCAGGACCAGGTCGTCGCGCTTGTCCTCCATCTCCTTGACCAGGGTGTCCACCGCCTCGCTGCCGTACTGGTCGCCGGCCAGGCTGTAGGCCTCGTCGATGAACAGCACACCGCCGACCGCCGAGGCCACCACCTCGGAGGTCTTGATGGCGGTCTGACCCAGATAGCCCGCCACCAGCTCGGAACGGTCGACCTCGATCAGCTGGCCCTTGCTCAGCAGGCCGAGCGCACGGTAGATGCCGCCGACGAGCCGTGCGACAGTGGTCTTCCCGGTGCCCGGGTTGCCGACGAAGACCAGATGCCGCGTGATCGTGGCCGAGCGTAGGCCGGCCTTGGTGCGCAGCTGTTGGACTCGCAGCACCTCGACCTGGCGGCGGATCTCGGCCTTGACCTCGGTCAACCCGGTCAGCGCGTCCAGCTCGGCCAGCAGTTCGTCGAGGGTCTTGGGCTCCGGCTCCGGTGCTTCGCCCGGCTCAGCACGGGGTTCGGCAGGTTCCTGCGCGACGACCGGCTCAGGGCGCGAAGGGCCTGCACTCGGTGGGCTTGTCGCGGGTTCCGTCCCGGGGCTCGTCGCAGGTCCGGTGCCGGCACCGATGCCCGGGAAGGCGACCGGGAACCGCGCGTCGACGCCAAGATCCAGCGGGTTGACCGCCGGGACGCCGGGCGTCCGGATGCTGTCCGAGGCCGCCCGCAGCGCGGTAATCCGGGCCAGTGCCGAGTCGAACGCCTGCCGGAGGGCGTGCGGATCGGGCTCGGGGCTCACGGCAGGTCCAGCGGGCTGCGGGGCGGAGCCGGTGGCTGCCCCAGGTCGAGGGCCCCGCCGGAGGACGCGTGGCCGAACTTCTCCTGCAGGAACCTGCCGTGGGCGATCAGTGCGTCGGCGTCCACCCGTACGACAGCGTCGAAAACCTTGTCCATGGTCGCTCCCAACAGGTCCAGCTGATCGATCAGCAGCATCAGCGACGTCTTGCCGTTCTCCACCGGCCGGGAGTCAGCCCATTGCCGGGGCAACCGGAGATATCCGCCGACCGCCTCGGGCAGGTAGTCCGTTGCGGTGGCCATCACCGAGTAGGCCTGCGGGCTGCCCAAGCCGAGGTTACGCAGCCGGGGGAGCGTCTCGCGCAAGGTCGCAGTGACCCGGCGGACCCGGCTCAGCACGGGCGCTGGCACCACGCCGCCGCCGACCATCTCCTCGACTCGGTCCAGAGCGCCCAAGATGTCGGTCTCGGTCGGTGCTGCCGGCGCGACGAACTCCGGCACGGCCTCCGCCCGCCCGGTCAGCTTGTCCCACCAGTCCTTGAACGCCACTCGGCGTCAGCCCCTTACCTGTCCGTACGTGGTGTGGCACCGCCGCTAGCGCAGCGCGCCGGGCGTGCCACCCTCGATGTCCAAACTGCCTGCGGCCAGCCGCTGGTCCTGGCTGGACACGCGGTCCAGATACTCCCGGGACTTGACCACCTCGGACTCCAGCGTGCCGATGGTGGCCGCCATGGTGTCCAGCGCCTGCATCTTGAAGGTGTCGATCGAGTCCATCGTGGCGTAGATGTTCTGGAAGGCCGCCTGGAGCTGGGGCAGACCGATGGTCGCCGAGGCGGCCTGCTGCTGGATGGAGGCGGAGTTGTCGCGCAGCATCTCCGACGTGCGCTGGATCAGGTCCGACGTAGTCGTGTTGAGCGCGGTGATCTGATCCAGCACCAGCTTCTGGTTGCTGAGCGCCTGCGCCACGATCACCGCTGTCCGCAGAGCCGACACCGTGGTGGTGGTAGCCCGGTCGACGCCCTTGATCAGCTCGAAGTTGTTCTTGATGATGATGTCAATGGCCAGATAGCTCTGGATGGACACCGCCAGCTGGGTCAGCAGGTCCTGGTGCTTCTGCCGGACGTAGAACAGCACGTCCTGGCTCAGCGCCTTGGCCTTGTCCGGGTCGCTGAACTCGAGCTGGGTGATCATCTCGGTCAGTCGGGTGTCCAGCCGCTCAGCGATGTAGATGTACTGGTTGAGCCGGCCCATGTTGGTCCACAACGACTGCTTCTCCATGTTGAGCGCGACGTTGTCCTTGGTCAGCTCGTCCTGGCCGTTCTGCAGCGCGTGCAGGATGCCGTTGAGGTGCGACTGGGCGCTCTGATACCTGCGGAAGTAGTCGGTCACCTTGTCGCCGAACGGGATCAGGCCGAGGAACTTCTTGGCGCCGGTGGCCTGGCTGGGGTCGAGCTGTTCGACCGTACGCCGGAGCTCCAGCAACGTGTTGCCCACCTTGGAGCCCTCGGCGATGCCGCCCTCCTGGAGTGCCTTGACCGGAGTCTGCAACAGTCGGTTGGAGGACTCAGCGGCGCGCCGGATGTCGGCGTCGCCCATGCTGCGCACATTGCCTGCCTGAGCCGCGAACTCCGGTGAGCGAGGCTGAGCGGCCGTAAGCGCGCTGATGAAGCCCTCCACCTTGCCGTCCAGCGCCGGCAGCGCAGTCGGGTCGACCTGAGGCGCCATAGCCGGTGCCGCCGTGGTGGCGACCGGGGCGGGCGGCGCGGGCGCGGTCAGGGTCAGCACATTGGCCGGCGGCGCAGCCAAGGGGGCGGCGGCCGCCGCTGAGGCCTGGTAGGCATTGGGTGTCGCGGTGGGGTCAGTCATCGGTTCCTGTCCTTGCCTCGGGTCGGGGCAAATCTACCCTTGCCCGGCGTCACGCAGTGAGCGTCGCAGCGTCATCTGAGGCGGGCTTATGGTGCTCGACCCGAGGGAAGCCGCGGATCCCACGCCAGGCGAGGCTGCTGACCAGCTCCTTCGCATCGTCCAAACCCACCCGGTCGGGGCCAGCGGAGACCCAGTAGCGGGCGCTTACCTGAGCGATGCCCACCAGCGAGATTCCCAGCAGCTTGGCCTGGGCCGCCGGCAGGTCGGTGTCCTCACTGATCACCTCGGCGATGGCGTCGGCGATCTCGTCGTTCACCCGCCACAGCCGCTGCTGCACCGCTCCGTCGCCGGTGAGATCGGACTCGAAGACGAAGCGGAACTTGCCCCGTGAGGAAGAGACGAACTCATAGAAGGCGCCCATGGTGGCCACCACCCGGTTGGCGTTGTCGTCGGTTGAGGCCAACGCCTCCTCCACCCGTTCCACCAGTCGCTCACAGCTGAGGTCCAGCAGGTCGAGATAGAGGTCGAGCTTGGAGGGGAAGTGCTGATAGAGCACTGGCTTGGAGACCCCGGCGGCGTCGGCGATGTCGTCCATCGCGGCGGCGTGGTAGCCCTTGGAGGTGAACACGTCGTTGGCCGCCTCGAGCAGCTGCGCCCGTCGCTGGTCGCGTGGCATCCGAGAGATTCTGGGTGTGACCACGCGAGCATGCTACCGAGTGGTAGCCGCGGGAGGCGCTCAAGCGCGGATCTCCTGATCGAGCGTCGGCAGCGGCGGCGCGTGCTCGCCAAGCAGGTCAGCGGCGAAATCGCCGTGCTCGGCCACCCGCTCGAGCACCTGCTCGGGGGTGAACTTCAGCTCCTCCGGCGCGGTCACGGCAGCCACCTCGTCCCAGCTCAGGGGCGTCGCCACCCCCGGTTGCTCCCTCCCCCGGAGCGAGTAGGGCGAGACGGTGTTCTTGGCGGCGATGTTCTGCAGGTGGTCGACGTAGATGTGCCCGGCCCGCTGGGCCACCGACATGGTCAGCACGAACAGGTCGGGCTGGGACTTCTTCAGCCGGCGCGCCAGCTGCCGTACGTAGGCGGTGGCGTCGGCGCTGCGACAGGGCTGCACCGCGGCGTACACCTGCATGCCCTTGCTGCCCGAGGTCTGAGGCACCGGGATCATGTCGTCGGCGGCGAGCAGCGCGGCCACCATCAGCGCCGCCCGGCTGCATTCGACCAGGGTCATGCCTGCGCCGGGGTCAAGGTCGACCACCACCCGGTTGGCCAGCGGCTCGCCGGGTTGCGGATCCGCCCCGGGAAGATGGATCACGCCTTCTGCGTCGGGAGTAGCGCTGGAAATCGTCCACTGGGGCACGTGCATCTCCAGGGCGGCCAGGTTCGCCAGCCAGACGACCGTGGCCGGCTCCTCGGCGACGACGTAGTCGACCAGTCCGTCGCTGGTGAGGACGGGGGCCGTCCGGACCCAGTCAGGTGTGCCCTTGGGGGCGTTCTTCTCGTAGAACGACCGGTCGTTGGCTGACGATGAGGGGCCGACCCCGTCGGGATAGCGGATCCGCGTCAGCGCACGGTCGCAGACGTGCGGCAGCAGGGTGTCGGCGATGGCTGCGTAATAGGCGATCACCTCGGCCTTGGTGTAGCCGACCGCCGGGAACAGCACCTTGTCCAAATTGGTCAGGGTCAGCGTGCGGCCGGCCACGGCGGTACGCACCTCAGCGGACCCGACCACGTGGACCAGTGTCTCCTGGCCTAGGAATAGCGTGAAGACCGCATGCGTTACCGGGGCAAAGACTGCAATAACATTTTGGAGGAATCGTGGCCTTGGCGCCGTTGGTGGAGCCCGCCGAAGAGCTGACCTCGGATGAGGTACGTCGCTACAGCCGGCATCTCATCATTCCCGATGTGGGCATGGAGGGTCAGAAGCGCCTGAAGAACGCCCGGGTGCTGGTGATCGGCGCGGGTGGGCTGGGCAGCCCGGCGTTGCTCTATCTGGCCGCCGCAGGGGTGGGCACTTTGGGCATCGTCGAGTTCGACACCGTGGATGAGTCCAACCTGCAGCGCCAGATCATCCACGGCCAGTCCGACGTCGGCCTCTCCAAGGCCGAGTCGGCGAGGCGGTCGATCGCCGAGGTCAACCCGCTGGTCGACGTGGTCGTGCACGACATTCGGTTGGACAACGACAACGTGATGGAACTCTTTGGCGCCTATGACCTGATCGTCGACGGGACCGACAACTTCGCCACCCGCTACCTGGTCAACGACGCCGCCGTGCTGCTGCACAAGCCGTACGTCTGGGGCTCGATCTATCGTTTCGACGGTCAGGCCAGCGTGTTCTGGGCCGACCAAGGACCGTGTTACCGCTGCCTGTATCCCGAGCCGCCGCCACCAGGCATGGTGCCTAGCTGCGCCGAAGGTGGCGTGCTGGGCGTGCTGTGTGCCTCGATCGGCTCGGTGCAGGTGACCGAGGCGATCAAGCTGCTGGTGGGGATGGGCGACCCGCTGATCGGACGACTGCAGACCTATGACGCCTTGGAGATGAGCTGGCGTCAGTTGAAGGTGCGCAAAGACCCGAACTGCGCGATCTGCGGTGAGAACCCGACAGTGACCGAGCTGATCGACTACGACGCCTTCTGCGGTGCCATCACCGACGAGGCGGCCACCGCGGTGGCCGGACACACCATGAGCGTCGGCCAGCTCAACGAGTGGCTGGCGGCGCGCGAGCAGGGCAAACGAGACTTCATGCTGGTTGACGTCCGCGAGAAGGTCGAGCGCGACATCAACCAGATCCCGGGCTCGGTGCTGATCCCCAAGGGCGACTTCCAGACCGGGGAGGCGCTGGGTCAGCTGCCGCAGGACAAGCAGTTGGTGCTCTACTGCAAGACCGGAATTCGCTCGGCTGAGGTGCTGGCGATGGTGCACGGCGCAGGCCTCGCCGACGCCGTCCACGTCGGTGGCGGAGTCAGCGCCTGGGTGAGCCAGATCGATCCGACCCAGCCCTCTTACTAGGCCTGCTCGCCCTGAGAATCTACTTCTCGATCGAGCGATGGCGGGCTGGTCACGCTCATCGCCCTGACCGCAAGCGCGTCGACAAGTCGATTCTCAGGGCGAGCGAGTAGGGAGAGCATGAAAAACCCCTCACACTCAAGGGTGTGAGGGGTTTTTCTAGCCTTGACCGATCAGATCGCGTGGACCTGGTCTGCCTGCGGTCCCTTGGGACCCTGAGTGGTTTCGAACTCGACACGCTGGCCCTCATCGAGGGTCCGGAAACCCGTCGACTCGATCGCGCTGTAGTGGACAAAAACGTCCGGGCCGCCGCCGTCCACGGCAATGAAGCCGTAGCCCTTTTCGGCATTGAACCACTTGACGGTTCCTTGTGCCATCTGAATATCTCCTAGCATCTCGCATTCGAAGCCGCACCTCACGACTGTCGAAAACTGCTGGACGCCAGTTTTTATCGACGCCCACGCGCATGTTCTGGGGGCGTAGCACTTACCACGACACAGATCACTTGCAACAGCAACCCATAGCCTGACACACATCCGCTGAGCCGGTGAACCGGGGCTCACATTTATCCAGCATGCGGCCAGAATCCCCCAAGCCGGGCGTGCCGCATGTCCACTCGGTCGCCTCGAAGCGCCGCGCCTTCAGAGCGCAGCCGGGCCAGCGCCTGCTCCTCGTGTCCGGCCACCGGGCGACCGTCGGCGCGCACCACCCGCCACCAACAGACCGAAGAGCCATACCGCGACATCACCTGGCCCACCTGGCGCGGACCTCCCCGCCCCACGAGGTCGGCGATGTCGCCGTAGCTGGCCACCTGCCCGGCGGGGATCTGCTCCACCGCCGCGAGGACAGCCTCGACGTACTGCTCGTCCATCTACCAACCCTGAGAGCCCGGCACGCCCTTGAACGGCCCGGAGACCCTGCTGGTGACCCAGCCGCCGTAGAAGCCGCCAGGTTGCGCCCGGACCCGTTCGCCATCGACCAGGCAGGCGTCCATCGCACCGGGATAGAGCGCGACGTGGCGGGCCAGGTCGGTGAAGGCTGCGGTTGGTGTCGGATACCACCAGCCGGCGCGGATAGCGGTCTGATCGCCGCCGATGACGTCGAGGTAGCTGGCCACGCCCTTCCACTCGCAGAAGGAGTGCCCAGGGCCCTGCCGCAGAGAGCCTGGTCGGAAAGCGTCCCGGGGCAGGTAGTACGTCGGCGGGTGCGAGGTCTCGAGCACCTGCAGGCTGGTGTCGGTCTCGCAGATGACTACCCCACCGAGGGTGACCGTGATGTGCTCGGTCGACGGTCGCAGGGCCGGCGGCCGAGGAAAGTCCCAGACCGACTCTTGCCCGGCCTGCGCCGGCTCTGGGGTTGGACTGCGCGACATGGCCCCAGCGTAGGCCGCGATACTGACCACGTGACTTCGCTGTCGAGCGTGCAGGTGCGGCGCGCCGTAGAACGCGCCGCGACCCGAACGGGCTGGCTGTCGTCTCGGCACAGCTTCTCGTTCGGCGAGCACTACGACCCGGCCAACGTGGGCCACGGGCGGCTGATGGTCAACAACGACGACGTCGTGACGGCGGGGGCGGGCTACGACGACCATCCTCACCGGGACGCCGAGATTGTCACCTGGGTGCTGTCCGGCTCGCTGGTGCACGAGGACTCCTTCGGGCATCGCGGGATCGTCTATCCCGGCCTGGGCCAGCGGATGAGCGCGGGTAGCGGCATCGTGCACGCCGAGCGCAACGACGCCTTCCGCCTTGACGCCAGCCGGCCGGCCGAACCGGTCAGGTTCGTGCAGATGTGGGTGCGGCCAGACGAGGCGGGAACGCCGCCGTCATATGCGCAGCGCGAACTCGACCTGAGCGACCTGGGCCGCGACTGGGTGCCGGTCGCGTCGGGCTCGCATTCCGATGCCGGCGTCACGCTGGGCGCCCGGGATGCGACCTTCTGGGTCACCCAGTTGGCCGACGGGGCAAATCGCTGGTTGCCCGAGGGTCCGTACGTGCACGTCTACATAGCTGTCGGTGCCGTGGAGTTGGAGGCCCAGGGACGGCTGAGCGAGGGCGACTCGGTCAGGCTGGCGGGAGCCGGGCCCTTGCGCGTCACCGGCCGGGGTGCACTCGCGGAGGTGCTGGTCTGGGTGACGGGTCCGTGAGCGAGACCATTGACGAACAGCCCGACCGGCCGCTGCTGATTCGGGTGTCTGGCACCGATCGCCCGCGGCTGACCCGTGACCTGCTCCGACTGCTCGCTGCGGCCGGCGCTGAGCTAGAAGACATGGAGCAGATCGTCGTCCGCGAGCGGCTGACCCTGGATGTGCTGGTGCGGCTCAGTCCCACCGCGGACTCGGCCGGGGACCGGCTCATCCGCGACGTCTTGTTCTGGGGTTTCACCTCGGGCCTGAAGGTCGACTTCGAGCAGGTGGAACGGGAGTCGAAGCGGGCGCTGCTGCCCCGGCACGCGGTCACCGTGCTCGGTCAGCACCTCACACCGGCGACCCTGGCCGAGGTGGTGGAGGCGGTTGCGGTTACCGGCGGGACCGTCGACCGCGTGGTGCGGCTCGCCACCCAGCCGGTGATGGCCTACGACCTCGTGGTGATCGCCGGTGACGCGGCGGCGATGCGCTCGGCGCTCGGGCGAGTCGCGCACGACCACGCTGTGGACATCGCCGTCCAGGACGACGGTCTGGCCCGCCGGGCTCAGCGACTGGTGGTGATGGACGTCGACTCGACCCTCATCCAAGACGAGGTGATCGAGCTGCTGGCCGAGGAGGCAGGCTGCCGCGACGAGGTGGCGGCGGTCACCGACCGCGCGATGGCGGGCGAGCTCGACTTCGAGGGCTCGCTGCGCGCGCGCGTACGGCTGCTTCGGGGTCTGGACTCGGCGGCGATCGAGCGGGCCCGGGGCCGGATCCGGCTGACGCCGGGAGCACGTACGTTCGTGGCCACGCTCAAGCGGCTGGGCTACGCGGTCGCTGTGGTCAGCGGCGGGTTCACGGTGTTCACCGATCGGCTCCGAGACGAGCTCGCCTTGGACCACGCGTACGCCAACTGTCTCCAACTTGTCGACGGCGTGGTCACCGGGGAGGTTGTCGGACCGGTGGTCGATCGGGCCCGCAAAGCTGAGCTGCTGGCCGAGATTGCCGCGGCAGAGGGCGTTCCGCTGTCGCAGACGGTGGCGGTGGGTGACGGCGCCAACGACCTCGACATGCTGGCCGCCGCCGGGCTGGGGATCGCCTTCAACGCCAAGCCGACCGTGAAAAGCCAGGCCGACACCACGGTTTCGGTGCCCTACCTCGACGCTATCTTGTTCATGCTCGGGCTCCGCGGTGTCGACGTAGAGCGCGCCGAGTGACGGGCGGAACCCCGGCCAGAGTGCACGACGAGCCCGTAGTGGAGGTCGGACATGCGAATAGCCCTCGCTCAGCTCCTCGCCGGCGATGACCCGGCTGCCAACCTCGACCAGGTCGACCAGCTGGTGGGTCAGGCGTCGGCCCAGGGCGCCGAGCTGGTGCTCTTCCCCGAAGCCACCATGCGCTGCTTCGGGCGCTCGCTGACCGAGGTGGCCGAGCCCCTGGACGGTCCTTGGGGGAGTCGACTGGGCGAGATCGCCGCGCACCACCAGGTAGTGGTGGCGGCCGGTATGTTCACTCCCGCACCCGACGGCCGGGTGCTGAACACGCTGCTGGTGCGCGGCCCCGGCGTCGGCGCGCATTACGACAAGATCCACCTGTTCGACGCCTTCGGGTTCGCCGAGTCCGACACCGTGGCCCCCGGCAGCGAGCCACTGGTTGTCGAGGTGGCGGGGGTGCAGGTCGGATTCACCACCTGCTACGACGTCCGGTTCCCGGGGCTCTTCACCACGCTGGCCGACCGAGGGGCCCAGCTGATCTGCGTCTGTGCCTCGTGGGGTGCCGGACCCGGCAAAGTTGAGCAGTGGGAGGTGCTGGTACGAGCCCGCGCGCTGGACAGCACCACCTTCGTCGCTGCAGTGGGTCAGGCCGACCCCGATTCGGTCGGTGTCACCCGACCCGGCGGCGCGCCCACCGGCGTGGGGCACAGCCTGGTGGTTTCTCCGACCGGCGAGATCATCGACGCGCTCGAGGCCGAGCCGGGGCTGCTCGTCGTTGACCTAGACGCCAGCGAGGTGTCCACGGTCCGACGGGTGCTGCCCGTGTTGGCGAACCGCCGCTTCTGAGACCTTGCGGCGCCGACGGGCAGGCAAGGCACGACTCGGGACGACGAGAGTCGGTCCGGCGGAAACTGTCAGTCGCGTCTGGTGCAATGTGCAGCAGTGGCCGTCGGGCCACAGGTCAGCAGGGAGGCGAGGCGCACTCGTCTACCACCGGTCAAAGGAATGCACCGACATGTATCAGCTGGTCCGGACCCCGCAGGTTGTTGCGGAGCCCCCGGTGCTCGACGCCTCCCAGCAGGCGGTGGTTAATCATTCCGGCGGGCCGCTGCTGGTGCTCGCCGGTCCTGGCACCGGCAAGACAACCACGTTGGTGGAGGCGGTGGTCGACCGCGTGCAGTCCCGAGGTGTGCGGCCCGACTCCGTCTTGGTGCTGACCTTCTCCCGCAAGGCGGCAGCCGACCTGAGAAACCGCATCACGGCCCGGTTGGGCCGCTCCGGCGTTCCGCCGCTGGCGATGACCTTCCACGCCTTCTGCTACGCGTTGGTCCGCCGCTTCGCCGATGCCGAGGCCTACGGCGCCTCAATCCGGCTGCTCACCGCGCCCGAGCAGGAGTTCCGCGTCCGGGAGACGCTGGAGGGCAGCCAGGAGACCGGACTGACCGACTGGCCCGAGTCGCTCCGGCGCGCGTTCCCGACCCGCGCCTTCGCCACCGAAGTGCGCTCCGTGCTGGCCAAGGCGCGCCAGCTGGGCATGGACCCCGAAGACCTGGTGGACGCGGGCCTGACGGCCGGTCGCCCCGAATGGGTGAGCATCGGTCAGTTCTTCGACGAGTATCTCGACGTGATGGACGCCGAGCAGGTGCTCGACTACGCCGAGCTGGTGCACCGGTGCCGGATCCTGCTGACCGACGAGGTAGTCCGGAGCACACTCCGACGCGAGATCGAGACGGTCTTCGTCGACGAATACCAAGACACTGACCCCTCGCAGGTCCGGCTGCTGCAGGCCATCGCCGGAGACGGCCGCGATGTGGTGGTGATGGGCGACCCCGATCAGTCGATCTATGCCTTCCGTGGCGCCGAAGCGCGCGGCATCCTGGACTTCCCTGACCGGTTCCCCACCCGAGGCGGCGTGCCGGCCCCAGTGGTCGCGCTCGGCCACACCCGGCGGTTCGGCAGCCATCTGCTGGCCGCCAGCCGCAACATCGCCAGCCGGCTCGGCATGCCGCGGTCACTGCCAGCGGACGTGTTCGCCACGTTCCGCTCGCCCGCCGCTGCTCCCGAGCGGCCCCCGGGCCGGGTCTCGGTCTTCACCTGCAGCAGCGCGGGCGCCGAGGCCGAGCACATCGCGCAGATCCTGCGCAACGCGCACCTGCGCGACGGCGTGCCATGGTCGGAGATGGCCGTGCTGGTCCGCTCGGGCCGCCAGACGATTCCCTCGCTGAGTCGAGCACTGGTGGCCGCGGGCGTGCCGGTCGAGGTGGCTGGGGACGAGATACCCCTGGCGGCCGAACCCGCCGTGAGGCCACTGCTGCTGGCGTTGCAGGTGGCGGCGAGGGGGCGGATGGTCCGACCCGAGGAGGCGTCGACGCTGCTGCTGTCTCCGCTGGTGGGCCTGGACAACCTCGGGCTGCGGCGGTTGGGCCGGGCGCTGCGCCGGGCTGAGCGCCAAGAGCTCGCCGGCACCGCACTGCCACGGCCGTCCGGAGAGCTGCTGGCCGAGGCGGTGCGGCACCCCGAGCTCTTGGACGACTGTCCCGCGGCGCCGGAGGTCGAGACCGCTCGGACTTTCGCCCGGCTGCTGCTGCGTTGCGAGAAGCTGGTTCGCACCGGCGGTACGGCAGAGGAGGCGCTGTGGCTGCTGTGGTCGGAGACCGGTTGGCCTGAGCGGCTGCGGACCGAGGCCGGGTTCGGCGGCGACGGCGGACGGCGCGCCAACCGGAATCTCGACGCCGTGTGTGCGCTGTTCGCCATCGCCGCGCGCTCGGAGGAGGTGTCCGGCCTGCGCGGCGTCACCGGCTTCCTGGCCGAGGTCGAAGGCCAGCAGATCCCGGCTGACACCCTGCGCGAGTCCGAGGTGCGCGGCACGGGCGCGCGGGTGCTGACCGCCCACCGGGCGAAGGGGCTGGAGTGGGAGCTGGTGGTGGTGGCCGGAGTCCAGGAGGGCGTTTGGCCCGACGTACGGCGCCGAGGCTCGCTGCTGGAACCCGACCGGCTGAGCCGTCGCGGCCTCACCGAGGTGGTGCCGACCGCAGCCCGGATCGCTGAGGAGCGACGGCTCTTCTATGTCGCCTGCACCCGGGCCCGCTCGACCCTGGTGGTGACCGCGGTAGCGGGCACCGAGGGGGAGGGGGACCAGCCGTCGCGCTTCTTGACGGAGCTCGGAGTTCCCGTCCGACCGCTGCCGGGACGTCCGCGGCGGCCGCTGTCGATGCCCTCGCTGGTCGGTGAGCTGCGCAGCGCCAGCGTCGACGCGCAGGCACCGCCCAGCCTCCGCGAGCAGGCTGCTCTCCGGCTGGCCCGGTTGGCCGACGCCATCGACTCCGACGGCCGGCCGCTGGTGCCGGCAGCCAACCCCGAGCGGTGGTGGGGGATGCGACCGCTCACGGTCGCCCCGGAGCCGGTGGTGGCACCACTGGCCCCGGTGCGGCTGTCTGGCAGTCAGCTGGCCGCGGTGCTCTCCTGTCCGCGCCAGTGGTTCCTCGCCCGCAAGGCGCAGGCGGAGTCGGCTCGCGCCGCCGCTGCCAGCTTCGGCTCGGTGGTTCACGTGCTGGCCGAGCACGGAGCCCGCGACGATGTGGACCCCGATGACTTGTCCGGTCACCTCGAGTCCGTGTGGGATCAGCTCGACTTTGACGCCAATTGGTTGTCCGCGGTGGAGCGGGTGGAGGCCGAGAGTGCGCTGGAGCGGTTCCAGGCCTGGCAGGAGGGCCGGACCGGTCAGGAGCTGCTCGGCACCGAGGTCGACTTCGGCTGCGAGGTCGATCTCGGCGACGAGCGGGTGCACCTCACCGGGTCGGCCGACCGAGTGGAGCGCGACCCCGACGGGCGCGTGCGGATCATCGACTTCAAGACCTCCAAGACAGTGCCTCAGGCCGCCGACGTCGCTCAACACGACCAGCTGGGCGTCTATCAGCTGGCCGTCCAGGCCGGGGCCTTCCAACACGTTGCCGGACCAAACGCCCGCCCGGCCGGCGCCGAGCTCGTCTATCTGCGGTTGTCAGAAGGCGTCAGCACGTTTCCCCAGGTATTTGGGCAGCCCTCCCTGGAGGACGTACCGTTCCCCCTAGTCGGGCGGGCGGGGGAGCCATCGGCTCCTTCACCTGGCGACTCGCCCGAAGCCGCGCCGACCTGGGTGCACCGCCGACTAGTCGAGGCAGCACGGGTGATCCGTGCTGAGAAGTTCGAGGCCCGCGCTAACCCGGGCTGCCGCTACTGCCCCTTCCGTGGCAGCTGCCCGGCCCAGTCCGGCGCTCGGCAGGTGGTCTCATGAGCGTGTCCACTCTGCAGCCGCGGTCAGCCGCGCGCCGGTTCACGTCAGCCGACGACTTGGCCGAGGCCCTGGGCATCGCCTTCTCGGCGCAGCAGTTGGAGGCCATTACGGCGCCGCTGGACCCAGGGGTGATCATCGCCGGTGCCGGTTCTGGAAAGACCACAGTGATGGCAGCCCGGGTGGTCTGGCTCGTGGGCACCGGTGCGGTCCGGCCCGAGGAGGTCCTCGGCCTCACTTTCACCCGCAAGGCCGCAGCGGAGCTGTCGGCGCGGGTGCGTACCGCGCTACTCCGCGCCGAGGTCATCAGCGACCGAGGAATCGACGAGTCCGGTGAGCAGTTGATCATGACCTATGACGCGTTTGCGGCCCGGCTAGTCTCCGAACACGGGCTGCGATTGGGCTTCGAAGGCGACCCGACCTTGATCAGCGGCGCCACCCGTTACCGCCTCGCGTCTCGGGTGGTCAAGGGCGCGGCCGGACCGTTCGAGTTCCTCTCCCGGCTCCGGCCGACGACCGTCACCGAGCGGGTGCTCCGCTTGGACGCAGACCTTCAGCAGCACCTGGTCAAGCCAGGGCAGCTGGACCGGCAGGCTCGCGACTTCCTGCTGGGGCTGGCGTCGGCGCCGCTGAACAATCGCGGTAACCCATACGCCGACGTCAAGAAGGCGATGGTGGTCGCACAGGAACGGCTTGAGCTGGCAAGCCTCGTGCAGGACTATCAGCAGCTCAAACTGCGGCTCGGGCTGGTCGAGTTCGCCGACCAGATGGCGATCGCGGCCCGGCTGGCCAGCGAGGTCCCTGCGGTGTCGGCCTCGCTGCGCCAGACCTTTCGGGTGGTTCTGCTGGACGAATACCAAGACACCTCGGCTGCGCAGGCGATCATGCTGCGCGGCTTGTTCTCCGGCGCCACTCCCAGCGAGGGCTTGGGCCATCCGGTGACCGCGGTGGGCGACCCGTTCCAGGCGATCTACGGCTGGCGGGGCGCGGCTTCCAGCAACATCTTGCAGTTCGCCGAGGACTTCCGGGCCCGGAGCGGACAACGGAGCCGCCAGTTCGCACTGACCGTCAACCGGCGTAGTGGGCACACCATCCTCGACGTGGCCAACGTGTTGAGCCGGCCGCTGCGCTCCAAGACGGCCGGGACGCCGGCCGGCCAACCGGTGTCCGGCGACTCCTCGACGGCGGGTGAAATGGGGCTGCTGCAGGCCCCGGACGACACCCGACCCGGGCAGGTGCGGGCGGCGACCTTTGAAAGCTGGCCCGCAGAGGTCGACTGGATCTGCAACACCATCGCCTCCTTGAAGGCCGACGGGACGGCGCGGCACTGGGCCGACATCGCCGTGCTGACTCGGCGCAACGCCGACATCGGGCCGCTGTACGCCGAGCTCACGGCCCGCGACGTACCGGTGGAGATCGTGGGTCTCGGCGGGCTGCTGCACCTGCCGGAGGTGATGGACGTGACGGCCACCTTGCGTCTGATCGACGACGTGACCGCCAATCCGGATCTGGTCCGGCTGCTGTCGGGGCCACGCTGGCGGGTCGGGCCGCGTGATCTGGCCTTGCTCGGGCGTCGCGCCCGCGAGCTGGCGGCGGACCACCAGGCTCGGCTCGACGAGGACGACCGGAGCGACCAGCTGCTCGCGGCCCTGGAGCAGGCGGTTGCCGATGTGGACCCCACCGAGGTGGTGTGCCTGCTGGACGCGCTCGACAGCCCCGGGGACGCCGGCTACTCACCCGAGGCCGTCAACCGGTTCCGGCGGCTGTCGGCGGAGCTGGCCACGCTGCGCGCGCACGGCGACGAGCCCCTGCTCGACCTGGTGCGCAGGGTGATCGTCACCCTCGGTCTGGACGTGGAACTGATGGCCACGCCCGAGTTTCACCGGACCGCTCGTCGAGACCAACTGGGCGCCTTTGTGGACGCCGTCGCCGACTACGTCGACGTCGACGGCGACGCCTCTCTGTCGGGGCTTCTGGCCTACCTACAGGCCGAGATCGACCAAGGGTCGGGGCTCGAGCAGGCGGTGCCGTCGGACCGGGAGGCGGTCAAGCTGCTCACTGTGCACAAGGCCAAGGGGCTCGAATGGGAGGTAGTTTTCCTGCCGGCCCTGATGAAAGGCGTGTTCCCCAGTGACCGGGTCACCGACAACTGGGTGACCAACCCAGCCGTGCTCCCCGCGGAGCTGCGCGGCGACTCTGACGCGATCCCACAGGTCGCCCAGGCGAGCCAGTCGGGCATCAGCGACTACAAGAAGCAGCTGACGGCCGAACAGCTGATGGCCGAGGACCGGTTGGCCTATGTAGCCGCCACCCGGGCCAAACAGCTCCTGGTCGGCAGCGGCCACTGGTGGCGGGCGGAGCTGGCCAACCACCGGGTGGCGTCCAGCTACCTGACGGCGATTCTGGCCGAAGCCTCGGCCCAGGGTCGGCTGGTGGCCGAAGCGCCACCACCGGGCGGCAGCAACCCCCTGCTGTCGCAGCGTGCTCCGCAGCCGTGGCCACCGCCGCTCGACCCGACCGCGCTCGCATGGCGGCAGGCTTCCGCCGCCGCGGTGACTCAAGCCCGCCAACGGGCATCGGCCACCGGGCGCTATGACCCCCCGGCCGACACCGGCGAACCGCTGCTGCTGGATTCCGAGGAGGTGGTGGCCGGTTGGGACGCCGACATCGAGCGACTCCTCAACGAGCTGGTCCAGGCGCGCAGCCACTCCCAACTGGTCGAGCTGCCGGCCGAGCTGAGCGCCACAGCACTTCTGCGGCTGCACGAAGATCCTGACGCGTTCGCCGCCGAGCTGGCTCGTCCGATGCCGAAACCGCCGTCGCGGTCCGCGCGGTTCGGCACCCGCTTCCACTCGTGGGTTGAGCACCACTTCGCCGGCGGATTGGCCAGTGGGCGCATCGGTCAGCAGCAGCTGGTGGACCCCGACGACCTCATTGACCGGGCAGACGCGGGCGCTGAGGGCGAAGAGGAGCTGCGCGAGCTGTGTTCGCAGTTCGCCGGAGGTCAGTTCGGTGAAACGGTGCCTTATGCAGTCGAGTCGCCCTTCAGCCTGCTGCTGGCCGGGCGGCTGATTCGCGGCCGGATCGACGCCATCTATGAGGTCGCTCAGAGGGCCGGCGTCAGTGAGGCGCAATACCGCTATCGGGTGGTGGACTGGAAGACGCATCGATCCGAGGGTGGCGACCCGCTGCAGCTGGCGATCTACCGACTTGCCTGGGCCGAGATCTGCGACCTGCCGCTGGATGAGGTCGACGCGGTCTTCTACTACGTCCGCACCGACCAACTGGTACGGCCCACGAGCCTGCCGGATCGCGCGGAGATCCAGCGGCTGCTGATGTAGCCCTAAGCTGCAACGGCCTCAGCCCTGGTCACGCGGGTTGGCTCTGCTCCGCACGGCGAGGGCGGAACGGCTCGGCGAGGGCGGGGGGCGGCACGGCGAGCCAGGGGCGGCACGGCGAGCCAGGGGGCGGCACGGCCACTAGGCCGGCCGACGGGGACGCTACTACACCTGCTGGCGGAGTGGCCCGCCGATCTGGAGCGTGGCCGATGGGAACTGGTCAGTGGCCACATAGTGTTGCCGAGTGATCAACTGGGCGACGGCCAGCGAGCTCGACCGCGCCGACCAGCAGCGGTCCTCGCCGGAGTGGGTGGCCCAGCAGTGGCGGAGCGAGCGCGCGTCGGTGGTCGTGATCGACGAGCGGGGACGCTTCGCCACGAAGCCTGGTGGGGACCGGCTCGACCTGGCCAGGCCCAGCGCGGAGTACGACAGCCAGCGACACCACCTGCTGGGCCTGCTGGCGGGCCTGCCCATCTTCGCCGCCCAGTCCACGCATTCCACCAAGTCCGCCGAGGTCCACGATTTCCGCGAGGTGGCGGCGTCGCTGACCGACTCTGAGCGCGACATCGTGGCCACCGCCGCCGCGCTCACCCAGTGGCACCTGCGGGAGCCGAGATGTCCGGCCTGCGGCGAGGCCACCCAGGTGATCAAGGGCGGGTTCGCCCGGCACTGCCTGACCTGTAGTCACGACCACTTCCCGCGGACCGACCCAGCGGTCATCGTGGCCGTGCTGGACGCCGACGACCGGTTGCTGTTGGGCAGCCAGGCGAGTTGGCCGGCCCGCCGTGTGTCGATCCTGGCCGGCTTTGTGGAAACCGGGGAGTCGTTGGAGCAGTGCATCCATCGCGAGATCGCTGAGGAGGTCGGTGTCCAGCTGGCCGCGGTCCGTTACTACGGCAGCCAACCGTGGCCCTTTCCCCGGTCGTTGATGCTTGGCTTCGCGGCTCGAGCGTCGTCGCTGGACATCTGCGTGGACGGCGACGAGATCGAGTTCGCCGACTGGTTCACGCGGCAGCAGGTCCGTGACCAGGTCGCCTCGGGGGCCCTGGGGCTGCCCGGGGCCAGCTCGATCGCGTACCGGATGATCTACTCATGGTTGGACGGCGACCTGCCCGTCTAGCAGCTGGTCCTCAGATCAGGCTTATCGCGGTTTCTCCGCCGGTCAACCACCAAGCCGTCGACAGTCCTGCCAAGTGAATGGCCAGGCCGGGCGGACGCTAATCCACTCGGCCGCGCAGTCCGCTGGCCCGGTTCGCCGGGCGGATCACTGCCCGCCGGACCGCCTCGGCGCTGCCGAAGATCTGCACCCGATCCGCCGCTCTGGTTGCCGCGGTGTAGAGCAGTTCCCGCGTCAGCAGTGGCGACTCCGGCGGGGGCAGGATGATCGACACGCACGAGAACTGGCTGCCCTGGGCCCGGTGCACCGTCATCGCGTGCAGGGTCTGCACCGCATCCAGTCGGACCGGCGCGACCAGGATCGGCTCACCTCCACGGGCAAAGGCGGCCCGCACGCCCTGGGGGGTGTTCACTACGACCCCGGTGTCGCCGTTGTACAGGTTCATCTCGTAGTCATTGGCGGTGACCAGCAGTGGCCGGCCGACGTACCACTCACCGTCCTCGCCATAGCCCGGCACGGCCGCGGCAAGCCAACGCTCGACCTCGCGACCCCAACGCACCACGCCGTACGGCCCCCGTCGATGAGCGCACAGCAGCCGATGCCGGTCGAGCGCGGCCAGGGCGCCGGACACGTCGCCGTCGACAGCGGCCCCGGCGAGCGCCCGGCCGGACGTACGCACCTGCTCCTCGAGCGCCGCCAGACCCTGCCCATGCTCGACGTCGACCTCGGCGAAGACCACGTCCTTTGCTCCACTGCGCAAAACCGCCAAGGCCTGGTCGGGGTCACTTGCGCGGACAGCGCGGGCCAGCCGGTCGATGGCGCCGGAGTATCGCCAGGTATGTTCCAGGTGCACGACCCCGTGCCTGGTGGCGAGTGAGGAGTCCCCAGAGCCGGAGGCGCCGTTCAGGTCGAGCTCGCGAAGGCGGCCGGCCAAGGTGGGACTGGTCAGACCGGTGGCCTGCGTGATGTCGGCGAGCACGGCACCGGCCTCGACCGACGACAGCTGGTCGGGGTCGCCGACGAGGATGAGTCGGGCGCTGGGCCGGACCGCCTCCAGCAGCCTGGCCATCATGGTGAGCGACACCATGGACATCTCGTCGACCACGATCACGTCGTAGGGCAGGTGGTTGCCCGCGTGGTGCCGGAAACGGCTGCGGGAACCGGGCACCCAACCGAGCAGCCGGTGAAGAGTGGACGCCGCAAGACCGTCAAGCCGCTGTCGGTCCGGCGCAGTGAGGTGCTTAGCCGCCAGCTGGACCGCTTCCTGCAGCCGAGCCGCCGCCTTGCCGGTGGGGGCAGCCAACGCGATTCGGGCGCCCGGACCTGCCAGCTCCCGCAGCAGCGCGAGCAGCCGCGCCACCGTGGTGGTCTTGCCCGTGCCCGGTCCACCGGCCAGCACCGTCACCCAGCTCAACGCACTGACCGCGGTGGCCAGTCGCTGCTGGTCGGTCTCACTTGGACCCAGGCCGGCACCATCGAAAAGCCGGTCGAGGCCGGCTCTCAGCCGGTCTAGGTCGGGCTTTGGCGGCTCCGCGGATGCCCAGTGCTGCAGCTGCCGGCGCACCACTTCCTGCTGCTGCCAGTATCGCTCCAGGTAGAGCAACCCGGATACCAGCCGTAGCGGCCGAGCGCCCGGCGGCTCGGCACCTACGGTGACCAGCGCGCTCTTACGGCAGCGCGTCAGCCAGTCCTCCACCGCCGGCCAGGGCAGATTCGAGACGTCGATTGCTTCCTCGTACTCGTCGAACGCGCTGGTGGCTACCGTCTGCAGGTCCACGCATACCGATCCCATCCGCAGCGCCCGCACCGTGAGGGCCAGCGCCAGCTGCACCTGCTCGTCGCTGCTGCCGGTGATCCGGCTGACGGTGCGGGCTGTGTGCACGTCGGCCAGACCGAGCACTCCGGCTGTGTTGAACTCCTGCAACAGCCCCGCGGCGCCCCGGGCGACCGCCAAGTCGGTCACGTCCGCTCGAACCGCGGTCATCGTCGTCCCTCCAGCAGGTCCGACAGCTCGCCCACCAGCTCAGGTGGGGGCCGCCAGCTGAAGACGCCGCAGGGCATCCCGTCGATCACGGGGGTGTCCGGCCCTGCCATGCCCCGGACGAAAAGGTAGAGCACGCCACCCAGGTGCTGCACCGGGTCGTAGCCCGGCTGACGCCAGCGCAGGAACCGGTGCACCGCGACCGAATAGAGCAACGCCTGCAGCGGATAATGGGCGGCCATCATCGCCTCCGCCAGCCGCGGCGCCGTGTAGTGGGCGAGCGTCAGGTCCTCGGCGTCGACGCCACCCAGCCAGTTGGTCTTGTAGTCGACCACCAGATAGCGGGACCGATCGCCGCTCCGCACCCGCAGCACCGCGTCGATGCTTCCGGTGAGGTATCCGCGCAACGACTGCTCGGCCAACAGCGGGTGCTCCAACAGGTCCGGGTAGGGCGCCAACGGGTCGGTCGCCGGCAGGTGGGCACGTAGCACCGGAGCCAGGTGGCCGAGCCGGACCTCGGTGGTGATCTGCTCGCCGCCAGCCAGCGGCAGCTCGAAGGAGAGCTCGGACAGCCGATCACGCGCCTGGACGTCGGCCAGCCGCAGCCCGTCGGCCAGCGGGCCCAGCGGGGTCAGCAGGGCCGGCAGCAGACCCGAGCTCAGGGCTTCCACGGTGAACCCGCTCGGGGGTGTCCGGCTCAGCTGGTCGGTGACCGCCCGCCGCAGCTCGCCGGCCAGGTCCTTGGCCTCGAGGTCCAGGCTCTCCAGCACGGCGTGCACGACTGTGCCAAAGGCGACGCCGCCGGGCAGCTCACTCATCGGCGACGGCCGGGCAAGCTCAGCATCGGCCACAGGAGGGACCGGAGCCGCCACGGCGCCGCTGGACACCACCTCGTCCTCTGCCGGGGAGGACTCGACCTCGCTGCCGACTCCGGCGGGGCTGAGGTCGAGTCCGTGCACCGCCGATGTCAACGCCGAGTACGAGGTCCGACGCCAGTCGAGGTCCAGCGGACGGTCGAACGTGCGGACGGCCAGGGTCTGAGAGCTGGCCGACTGAGCCTGCCACTGCTCGGCGACGCGCGCCTCAATCCGCTCCATGGAGATCCCTGGGCCGAGATCTGTTCCGGTCAGCGGGTCGCCGGAAACCTCGTAGGCGGCTTCGGGCTGTGCCCCCAAGCGACGCGGCTTGTAGAGGAAGCGGTGCAGAGCCGAAGCCGGGGTGTTGTTGGACGGGGCCCACCACGTGACGACCTGGCACTGAGCACGGGTCAGCCCGACGTAGAGCAGCCGGAGGTCTTCGGCATCTTCTTCTCGCCGCCACTGCGCCAGCCGGTCGTTGCGGGCCACTGCGGTGACCCCGCCGACGTCGAGGACGCGCTCGTTGCCTTCGTGCAACCGCAGTGTTGCGCCGGAATCCTTGGTGTTGACGTGGCGATCCCAAGCCTCGGGCAGGTAGACGATCGGGAACTCCAGCCCCTTGCTCCGGTGCACGGTCAGGATCTGCACCGAGGCGGCGTCGGTCTCCAGCCGCCGGAGCCCTTCGGTCGGGGCGCTGGCCTGGCTCTCGGCGATCCGATCCCGCAGCCATGCCACCAGAGCACCGAGCCCGAGCTGACCGGCCACCATGGCCGCGTGCAGGTTCTGGCTGAGGTGGCGGAGGTCGGTGAGGTCCCGGTCGCCGCCGACCTGGCCGAGCATGCGCTCAGGCAGCCGGGTGTCCATCGTGATGGTCTCCAGCAAGGCGGCCACCCCCCGGGTACGGACAACCCGGCTCCAGAAGCGGACCCGTTGGGTGAGCTCGGTGACCTCGTCGTCATCGGCAGCGACCAGCTGGCTGAAGGACCAGCCGAGGAAGCAGGTCAGAGCGGCCTCTCGTACCAGAGCGGACCGGGGTTGCTCCAAGGCTGCCAGCAGGGTCAGCCAGTGCTCGGCGATGGACGAGGAGTAGACCGACGTGGCCCCGAGGACGACGGCGGGCACCCCGGCACCGACCAGGGCGCCCCGCAGCTCCTCGGCGCGGTCGTTGCGGCGGACCAGGACGGCGATGTCGGCGGGGGTGATCGGCCGGCCGTGCGAGTCGACGTGCAACAAGGGGCCCGAGGCCAGCAGCCGGGTGACATCGGCGACCAAGTCCTGAGCGATCTCGGGCCGCAGCACCGTCACCGATCGAGGGCGGTCTGCCTCTGGCTCGTGGGGGACCACGCGGACCCGAACGGGAGCGAGCTGCGGGTGAGGCACGGTGGTGCCGGCTGCCCCGGCCAGCCGCCGCTGCCTATGGTGCGCGGTGACGGGCCGGACCACGATCCGCTCGTCACCCAGCGCCGCACCTCCCATCAACCGGTCCAGGCCCTCTGCCAGGTCGGCATCGGAGCGCCAGTTGGTGGACAGCGTGGCCACCCGGTCGGCCTCGGCGACCGCGGCGAGGTAGCTGAACACATCGGCGCCCCGAAAGGCGTAGATGGCCTGCTTGGGGTCGCCGATCAGCACGAGGGTGGCGTGGCCGGAGAAGGCCCGCCGCAGGATGTCCCACTGCACCGGGTCGGTGTCTTGGAACTCGTCCACCAGAACGATCCGGTAACGCTGGCGAAGGCGCTCTATCGCAGCCGGGCCGAACACCGGATGCCGCAGGGCGTCCCGAAGCCGAGTCAGCATGTCGTCGTAGGTGAACACTCGAGCGAGCACCTTGCGGCGGCGCACCTCCTCGCGTACCTCTTCAGCGAAAGCTAGCCGCTCGGCCGCCTCGCCGGAGTCGTGGGGCACCGCGGGGACGAGGCGCGCCTCGTCCTGCAGCACGTCTAGGGCGAGCTGCTGGGCCGCCTGAGCCGACATCGGCGGCGGCTCGTCGCGGACCGCATAGCGCCGGAGGTAGACGTCGGAGGCCACCTCGCGGGTCAACTCGGACACGTTCTCGACGAAGACGGCTTGAGGCTCGGAGTCGCCCAGCACGCCCAGCTCGTCCAGCATCCGCAGGCAGAACTCATGAGTGGTGGCGATGGTGGCGGCATCAAAGTCGGCCAGCGCGCGGGTGACCCGGTGGTGACGGTGGGCGAGCTCGGCTGGTGTGCCGGTGGTCAGCTGGCCTTCGAGCCGGTCCGCGGGCGTCGCCGGCGGGCGCCCGTCGAGCACCTCGGCGAGCCGCTGCTCGACACTGATCAGCCGTTCGCGCACCCGCAACCGGAGCTCGTTGGTGGCCATCCGGCCGAAGGTGACGAGCATCAGCTCGGCCAGCTCGGCGTGTCCTTCAGCGACGTAGCGGGCGGCCAGCGCCGCAATCGTGTACGTCTTGCCCGTCCCCGCGCTGGCCTCGAGCACGGTGGTGCCCTTGGGCAGGTCGCCGCAGACGTCGAACGGGGTGACCCCGTCAAAGGTGTCGGTCACAACAGCACCTCCGAGTCCAGCAGCGGATGCCAGACCCGCCGAGCGAGGCTGCCGAAGCGGCTAGGCTCAGCCAGGCTCCCTCGCTCCTCCACGGAGAGTGACGGCCTGCGCAGTTGGTCAGCGAAGGTGCTGTCCGGTCCCAGCAGCCTCTGGTAGGCGTCATCGCGCTCCTCGGCCCACAGCTTCTCCAGCTTGTCGGCGAAGACCGCGATCGACTTGCCTTCGTAGCGGAGCCGGGCATATTCACTCGCCGTCTTCGGCCCCAGCGGCAGCGGTTCGCCGAGACCCACGCGGTTGAGATCCACCAGGTCGGCCAGCACTCGGGTCGCCCACGGCCCGGGAACCGGACCCAGCAGGGACGAGTGGCCGCGTCCGATGGTCACCGCCTGCCAAGGGCGGTCCGGTTGGGTGACGGTGAGAGCCAGCAGCTCGACCCACGCCCGCAGCCGGTGTTTGGCCCCCAGCCACGAGTACGTCACCGACACCAGCCGGTCACCGTACACCGCAGAGAGCGTGCCAGCGACGGTGTGCTGGCCGAGGTCGGCGAGCACGTCGGCTCCCGAGCGCGGCTCGGTGAGGAAGGGAGTAGCCGTGGCCGCGATCTGGCGGACCGTGTCCACGACGGGCCCAATCGCTCGGCTGCCAAAGGCGCGTGGTGGCAGCGACCCGCGGCGCCACTCGGCCGCGGTCAGCCGCTCGACGTCGGCGCCGTCGAGATGCAGCCGGAGCATACGGTCGCCCACAGCCCAGGCCGCCAGCGAGGACAACTCAACCGGGATCTGCTCGTCCGGCGCGTCCTCTCGACCCGTTGGCCGCAGACCGGCACGCGCTCGTAGCAGCGCTCGCAGCGGGTGTACGACGAAGGCGACGAGGTCGGTCAGCGCGACCACGTCCGGTAGCGGAAACGGAGTCAGGCTGTGGGTGTCGTAGCGATCGCCAGTCGGCTCTCGCGGTCCGTCGGCCGCGAGGGCGCCGCGCATCGAACTGGCGTCGAAGCTAAAGGCCCGCTGTCCTGGTGCGGTCACCGGCCCGGGCGCGAAGTTGACGCGATCGTGGGGTTGCAGTGGGTGCGCGGTTGTCACCTGGTCGCGTACCAGCCCCCCGTCCTCGCAGCGGGCGGTGACGTCGAGCGCGTCCAGCAGGGCCCCGACGGGAACCGCGGGTGGTTTGACCGCCCTGGTTCGGGCGTCCCGACCGGAGTAGATGAGCACCAGGCGCTCCTGAGCGGCCAGCACGGCGTCCAGCAGCAGCTGCCGGTCCTCGCTGCGGGGGTCGCGGTCGCCGACCTCGGGAGCCGCAGCCAAGATGTCGTCCCCGTTGCGGCTGTTGTGCCGCGGAAACACGCCGTCGTCGAGACCGAGCAGGACGACCACGCGATGCGGTACGGAGCGCATCGGCATCAGCGTGCACATGGTCAAAGTGCCGGTGCGGAAGTTGGCCCGGGTTGCCCGGCCACGGAATGTGTCGGCCAGCAGGGCTCGCATGTCGGCGACCGACAAGGGTGCCTGCGAGTGGTCGCGAACGCCGTCGGCCAGAGCGGCGAGTTGAGCGTAGGCGTGGGTCATCTGCCACTCCTCGCCCGGCGCCGCCGCGGTGAGCAACTCGAGGGTGTGCCGGCACAGCTGCACCCAGTCAGCGGCCGGCCGCGGCACAGCGAACTGCCCCAGAAGCTCGCGCACCCTCTCGATCAGCTCGGCCAGCCGACCGACCAGGTCCGCATCGGAGGAGTCCACGTCGTCGAGGGGGAGAGCGGTGCCGATGAACTGCTGTCCGTTCTCGTCCATGGTGACCCCGAGCAGTAGCCGCTCCACACCGGCTGCCCAGGTGTTCTGGCCGAACTGTCCCATCGCGAAGCCCTGCCGGTGCTCGACGTCGAGGCCCCAGCGAATCCCTGATCGGTGCACCAGGTCGGTCAACCGTTCGATCTCGTCGTTGGAGAAGGTGAACTTGCGGGCGACGGGGGCGGTGGCACACAGGTCGAGCAGCGTCGAGGCTTCCATCCGGGAGTCGGTCAGCGCGAGCACCCGACTCAGAGCGGACAGCAGTGGATTGACCTGGCGCAGCGCCCGGTCAGCAAGCCGCACGCGCAGCCGATGGCCCGGATGCTCGACGGACGGGTCGTCTGCGGAGAGGCCGAAGGTGGCCGAGATCAGCGGAGCGAAGGTCTCGATGTCAGGACACATCACCACGATGTCGCGCGGCTCCAGGGTGGGTTCGTCGGCGAGCAGCCCCACCAACACCTCACGCAGCACCTCCACCTGCCGGTCGGGCCCGTGTGAGACGTGTACGGCCACGCTGCGGTCGCCCGGGTCGAGCAGCGGCCGGTCCGCCTCGGGCTGCACCGCTCGATCGTGGGCCAGGTCGGCCTGCAGCCGGTGCAGCAGGGTCGCCGGGTGGGGAACCTGACCCTGCACGTCGTCGGGGTCGTCCAGATCCTGGCTGGGGTCGACGTGCCGGGCGGCGCCGGCGGTCGCTGCGCGCAAGGTCAGCTGGAGCTCCCGGCTATCGCGACCGAGATAGCCCAGCAAAGGGTTTGCCGGCAGCTCAGCGGTCGGGTCCTCGCTGCGCAGCATCGCTCCAGGCGGCAGCTCGACGCGGGCTACTCGACGCCACAGGGCCGGGGAGGGATGCGCCAGCCAGAGGTGCACCTCACGGTGCTCGGCCAGGGCGGCCAGCACCGACCGAACTCCGGCCGACAGTCGGGTGGTGCCGAAAACGGAGATCCGGTCGGGCAGGTCGCTCAGCTGGGGCTCCTCAACCAGCCGCGCGCAGGCGGCATCGTCCCGCTCCGCAGGGCTGGCTGCGTCCACGGTCTCGCGTAAACGTCGCCACAGCTCGGCCTGCCAGCGATAGTCGGCGGTCAAAGGCTGTCCCAGGCCGTCCACGTCGTACCCGCGCATCCACTGCAGGATCATCTGCGGTCGGCTGCTGGCGTAGTGCGCGTAGAGATCAGCCAGTTTCGAGGCGGTCGCCCATCGGCGCCCTCGGCGTACGGCGTCGACGCTCGGTGTCGGGTCGGGTGCAGCAGGCCCAGCCGTCGGTGCCTGGTCGGGCGAACCGGCGTCGCCTAGGTAGCACCACAGCAAGGAGGACCACGTCTGCCCACGGACGCTGTCGATGACGTCCAGCAGAGGCCAGACCAGCCGAGCGGGCGACCACGGGTCGCTGGCGACATCGACCCCACTGGCGGCGGCCACCGCTGCGGCGGCCAAACGTCGGGGAGACGGGAACTGGACGCCCGCACAGACCCCGTCGCGGCCGTCCGGTGAGGTGCCCAGCTGGTGCGACAGAGATTGGGCCAGCCAACGTTCGACGCCTTGGGTGGGCACCGCGATGATCTCAGTCGCGAACGGGTCACCGAGCGGCGTCCGCAGCAGGTCGCCCAAGGCGTGCGCCAGCCGGTCGGCTCGTACGGCGCGGTGCAGGATCAAGCTCATGGTGGGCTCAGCCTAAGTACTGCTACTGACAGTTTTTGCTCAAGCCGGGCCCGGCCCCCGTTGCGCTACGACGCCAGCGACGCCAGCTTGCCGGTCACCTGGGCCACCGAGGGGTTGGTCAGCGCTGAACCGTCGGCGAAGACCAGCGTGGGCACGGTCTGATTGCCGCGGTTGACCTTGGCCACGATGTCGGCGGCAGCCGGGTCCCGTTCAATGTCAACCTCGTCAAAAGCGACTCCTGCTCGCTTCAGCTGCCCTTTAAGCCGTGCGCAGTAGCCACACCAAGTCGTCGAATACATCGTGAACTCGCTCATGCCTGCTCAACGAGACCTCTTCGGCCGCTATTCCGGCGGGCTGCCCGTTGTCAGTCCGCGCAGCCCGACGTTCGGTCAATAGCCGAGTGAGATGGTGCTGCCGCTTCGCTGAACCGCCCGACGGGGTGCCGACACCGCCGTGTCCACAGGGCCGGTCGCAGTTCCGCAATCTGTCGGACACGGAAGTTAGGGTGGGCGGATGCACAAGCGACCCGATCCCGACGCGCTGCTGGCGGCGCTGGATCCGGAGCAGCGGGAGGTGGCGACCACGCTCACCGGCCCGGTGGCGGTGATTGCCGGCGCCGGCACCGGCAAGACCCGTGCCATCACGCACCGCATCGCGTACGGGGTCGCCACCGGGGTCTACAACCCGACTTCGGTGCTGGCGGTGACCTTCACCACCCGCGCCGCGGGTGAGCTGCGGAGCCGGTTGCAGCTGCTGGGTGCGGTCGGGGTGCAGGCTCGCACCTTCCATTCCGCTGCCTTACGGCAGGCTCAGTACTTCTGGCCCAAGATCTACAGGGGTGAGCTGCCGGCGGTGCTGGACAACCGGATGTCACTGGTGGCTGAGGCCGCCAGTCGCCTTCGGGTCGGCTTTGACACACCTCGGCTGCGGGATCTGGTCAGCGAAATCGCCTGGGCCAAGGTGAGCAACGTGAGCGCCGAGGACTATCCACGGTTGGCGGCCGCACACCGACGCGAGCTGGCGGCCTTTGACCCGGAGACGGTCGCGCGGGTGTTCTCGGCGTACGAGCACGCCAAGCGGGAGCGCTCCAGGATCGACTTCGAGGACATCTTGCTGTGCGCCGCCGCGCTGATTGCAGAGCACGAGGAGGTCGCCGACGCCGTCCGACGCACCTATCGCCACCTGGTGGTCGACGAATACCAAGACGTCAGCCCACTGCAGGAAGCACTGCTCAACCTCTGGCGAGGGGAGCGCACCGACCTGTGTGTGGTGGGCGACCCGGCTCAGACGATCCACACCTTCGCCGGTGCTCGAGCGACTTTCCTCACCGAGTTCGCCCGCCGGCATCGTGGCGCGGCGGTCATCCGGCTGGTCCGCGACTACCGGTCGACCCCGCAGGTGGTCGGGGTGGCCAACGCGATCATCGGCGGGGCCGCAGGAGGTGGTTTGGGGGCGGTGACCCTGCAGGCACAGCGCTCGCCGGGGCCGGCCGCAGCCTTCGTCGAGGCGCCGGACGAGTCCGCCGAAGCGGCTCAGCTGGCCGACTGGCTCACCGGCCTCGCCACCGCAGGTGTTGCCTGGCGGGAGATGGCGGTGCTGTTTCGCATCAACGCCCAGTCGCCGCCGCTCGAGCAGGCGCTGGCCGACCGCAAGATTCCTTATGTCGTGCGTAGCGGCGAGCGGTTCTACGAGCGGCCCGAGGTGCGCCAGGCGCTGCTGGCTTTGCGAACCGAAGCGCGGACGGGCGATCCGGCCGACAGCCCCGGCGACGTGCTGGACCGGACACGGGCGCTGTTCGCCACCTTGGGCTGGTCCCCGGCTGCGCCCGAGGGCGCCGGCGCGGTCCGGGAACGCTGGGAGTCGTTGGCCGCCCTGTTCGGGGTCGCCTCCGAGCTGATCGAGCAGCAGCCCAACGACCTCAACCAGCCGCCGGTGTCCCTGGCGGCTGTCTCCGCCGAGCTGGACCGTCGCGCCGAGGCCCAGCACGTTCCCAGCGCCCAAGGGGTCACCCTGTCGACGCTGCACGGAGCGAAGGGCCTGGAGTGGGACGCGGTGGCCCTGTTCGGCGTGCATGAGGGGTCGCTGCCCTTCGTGCTCGCGAGCACCCCTGACCAGGTGGCCGAGGAGCGACGACTGCTGTACGTCGGGATCACCCGGGCCAGAGAGCACCTGCGGGTGTCCTGGTCCCGCTCGCGCCACGGCGGCTCCTCGGCCCGCCAGCCGTCGCGCTTCCTGGAGGGCGTGCTGCCGGCGGGTTCACGCTCGGGCCAAGCAGCTGCTGCCGGTGCCCCGAGGCGCTCCCGAGGAAGGGCCTCCATGCTGTCGGCGCACTGTCGCTCCTGCGGACAGCCATTGCAGGACGCCGCGGAGCGCAAGCTGGGCCGGCACTGCGGCTGCCCGGCCACCTACGACGAGGACACGTTGCTTCAGCTGAAGGAGTGGCGCACCTTTCAGGCCAAGCAACAGAGCGTGCCGGCCTACTGCGTGTTCACCGACGCCACCTTGGTCGCGATCGCGGAGGCGCGCCCCCAGTCACCGGCCGACCTCATCAAGATCTCTGGCCTCGGCAGTGCCAAGGCCAGTAAATACGGTGACAACGTGCTGGCCATCCTGGCGGCAAACGCCGGCCAGACTGGCGACGCTGCAATGTGAGAAGAAAAGTGCGAAAAAGCGTTTGCGCTCGACTTCGCTGCTCGCCTAGTGTGATCCAGGACGCACCGAGTTTCGCCACGTCTACGCGGCGATCACAGGTAGTCAGACGTATCAGGTCCCGTTCAGTGACATCTGTAGTCGGCAGGCAGCAGACGCGCACCGCGAGAGGAGGAAGCGACATGGAGATCTTGCACCGAGCCACCACCGTCACCGCGTCCGTTCGCGCCCTCCCGGAGATCGCCACCGCCCGCGGTCGGTGGTCGACGGTCGCGCCCGCCCGTCTGCGTGACCTCGTCAAGCCCACGCGCGCCCTCGCTTACGGCGGTCTGGGCACGTCCATGTGTGGCACCCCAGCCCCGCTCGACGTGTCCTCCCTAGTCGATCTGCGCGCACACGACAACAAGTTTTCGACCCGTTTGGGACTCTCTGCAGGTCCACCGGTGTAACTCAGCACCGACAGCCTGCAGGCCGTGATCCCAGACACCCGGGAATCACGGCCTTCGTGTTTCCCGGCCGTATCGAACAGACAGTTGGCCGAACATGAATGCAGGAAGTTGTCTCCTGACCACGGAGTCTGGGGAAAGTGAACAGGTGTTGCCATGTCGACGGGTGGACCCAGAGGTGTTCTTCGCCGAGGCACCCGCTGACGTGGAGAGTGCGAAGGCGTTGTGCCTGGGATGCCCGCTGCGCCAGGCTTGCCTGATCGGTGCGTTGGAGCGTCGGGAGCCGTGGGGGGTCTGGGGCGGCGAGCTGTTCATCCAAGGCGAGGTGGTGGCCCGCAAGCGTCCTCGCGGTCGGCCTCGAAAGCACCCGGTCACCGAGCCGTACCTGCCCGCGGCGAAGAGCCGGCAGGAGGCGGCGGCATGAGTAACACACCTCGCCTGCTGCGCTCGGCGCGGATCTTTCACGCCGTGCGACTGTGGGTCGGCCGGGCCCTCTCGTGACTGGTGAGCTCGCCCAGCGCCGACCCACGGGGACACCTGGTCTGTGGCGCCCGTACGAGGCACAGCCGCGTCGCTGTGCCTCGCACCGGTGCTGCAGGCCAGGCTTCAGGCCGGGTCGGCGTATCCGGGCAGGAACTCCTTCAGCACACCACCGAACGGCGCCCGCGCATCCAGCTGGGACAGCACCGCGATGCCGCCCAGCCAGACCCGGTGGATCAGCAGGTAATGCGGCGGCAGGTTCAGCTGCCAGGCCACCCCGCCGGAGGCGTTCAGGTCACGTACCCGGACGAACTGGGCTCGCATCCAGTCCCGGTTGAAGTGGAACTCGGCTACGCCGGCCGGCTCCACGAAGGGACTGAGGTAGTCGTAAAGGTCGTCGGCGTCCGCGTCGCCGGAGACGAACCCTTCGCGCTGCAGCCCGGCCAGCACCTCGTCCGCGTCGCCGGTGTGGGCGATACGCAAGATGCGGCCCATGGTCGACGGCAGCCCATCGGGCAGGCGCGCGACCAGCCCGAAGTCGATCACACCCAGGCGCCCGTCGGGCAGGATCTTGAAGTTGCCCGGATGCGGATCGGCGTGCAACAGCCCCACCTTGCTGGGACCGGCGAACAGGAAGCGGACATACCTCAAGGCGAGTTTGTTGCGTTCGCCTTCAGGCCTGTTCGCGGCGGATGAGAACGGGCTGCCGTCCAGCCACTCGCTGACGATCACCTTGGAGGTGTGCGACAGCACCTGCGGCACCACGAACTCCGGGGATCCGGCGAAGCCGAGAGCGGCCTGCTGTTGAGAGGTGGCCTCGATGGTGTAGTCCAGCTCTTCGCTCACCCGCTCGGTCAGCTCATCGACCAACGATTTCACGTCCATGCCGCCGGCCAAGGGGGCGAGCACCTTCGACATCCGCCCGATCTGGCGCAAGTCTGACCGCAGCGCTTCGTCGGCACCGGGGTACTGCACCTTGACGGCGACGCGGCGTCCGTCGGCCCACGTGGCTCGGTGCACCTGCCCGATCGAGGCGGCCGCCGCTGGCCGTGCCTCGAAGTCGGCGAAGAGCCGACGCCAGTCGGGGCCGAGTTCTCGGGCGAGCACCGCGTGCACCCGCGAGGTCGGCATCGGTGGAGCTGCCTGCTGAAGCCGCGACAGCTGCTCGCGGTACGGCGCCGCAACGTCCTCGGGCAGCATGGCCTCAAACAGGCTGAGCGCCTGACCGAACTTCATGGCGCCGCCCTTGAGCTCACCGAGCACCCGGAAGACCTGGTCGGCGGCTCGCTGCTGCATCTGCGCAGCCACCGCGTCGGACGGAACCCCGCTCATCCGCTGGCCCAGGCCGACAGTGGCCCGACCGGCGAAGCCTAGGGGAAGCGAAGCCAACCTGGCGCTGCGGCGAAGTGTGGACCGGGCAACAGGGTCCCGGTCTGCGCTCACGTCCCCCATTCTGCCGGGCTCCCCCAACCGCAGCCACAATCCGGATGCATCGGCCAGGAGCGCCAGCGGGTCAGGAAGTCAGTCGCGGAGAGCTCGATGGTCGCACCGTAGGTTTCCGGGGCGGCTCCGTGCAGGAAGGCCAGCGCCTGGGTGGCCGCCACACTGCCCGCCCAACTCGCCGACGCCGTGGACAGCGGGGCTCGGGCGCGGACGAGCTGCGGCAGCAGGGTGGGCCAAGCGGGGTCGGCGTCACGTCGGGCGAGGTCGGTGCAGTGCAGGCAGGCACTGCGACCGGGGATCACGAAGGGCCCGACCACCGCACCGCCACCGCCGGCGCGAACGAAGAGGTGCGGCTGGTCGGCTCGCAGCAGTCCGTCGGACACCACTCGATCGCACTCGATCAGGTCGCAGGCCACGATGGTCAGGTCAGGGGCGGGAGTCTCGGGTTTGCTCCAGTGGTTGACCACCCGCAGCAGCGGCCGCGCGGCGGGGTCCCACTCAGCGGCCAGGGCGTCGGCCTGACTCGTCGCCACGCCAGGGGACGGGTAGAGGGACGGGTCAGGAGGCTGGTCGTCGACGACATAGAGGTGACTGACGACGTTGTTCAGCAACTTGTTCGCCACGTCACGGCCCAGCCGCCCCGCGCCCACCAGCCGCACCCGCCAGGCCCCGCCCGCCGCAGGGCCGATCAGGTGCCCAGTGCGGTCGACCACCAGCTCTGCCTCCACCAGCCTGCGCAGGCACCACTCAAAGTGATCTGGTCGAATGCCAAGCCGCCGGGCTTCGGCGCCGATCTCGGTCAGAGCGTGCCGACCGTCGAACAGGGTCAGCACCTGCCTGAGAGCGGGGTGAACGCCCACCAGGACCAGCGCACGCTCCTGGTCGACGCCGATCTGCACCTCGCCCGGGGCGCGATCCAGAACGGGCGGTCGGCCTCGCAGGCACAGGTAGCTGTCCCGGGGGACGCTGGCAGCCGGAGACGTCACCGGCTCAGTGTTCAGCCTCCGCCCGAGATCTGGTGGCCTTTCCACAGGCCGGCAGTGGGGCTAGCGGCGGCGGCAATCTTGCCGGGCACGCGCCTGTGGTGCTCGTCGCCTCCGTTTACGCGTGCCGTCAGGCCCGCCCGAGGATGCGGTTTAACTTGGTGCCGCATTCGGGGCATTCGGCCTTGGCCATCCGGGTGCCCTTCTCGTTGACGTGAACCTGCCCGGAGGCCTCGCGCTTGGCCTTGCACTTCACGCAGTAGAACTCGCCGCTATAGGTTTCTTCTTCAGACATGCTTGCTCCTTGGTTCGGTCGGCGGCGTGAGATTGGGCTCGCCGCCGCATGGTGCACGCCGAAAGCGCTTGGAGGCGTCACTGTACGCTCGCGCGCCGGAGCTCGGGAAAGAACCACGCCGCGAACAGACGAAACCTCCAGGAACATCGGTTCCGCTTGCCTTCCCCTGCGAGCGGCCCGACCGTCTGGAGGTCTCGTTCTCCCGAACGCTAGGCCCTGTTGTAGGTGAAGTCAACCAACGCCCAGCGGGGGCTATCCACTGCCTGTGGACAGTGATGTGGACGAGTTGTGCATCGACGGTCGAGGCTCCGACAGACTCTCCTCGTCAAGCAGCGTTTGCCTTCGCTTCGCGTTGTGGATACTTGCTCGTTACCCAATCGAGGCGCTCCGCTGTCTGTCCGCCCGCATGCCGAGAGCCCCTGTTGCGAGATACCGTGGCCAGGTGCCGGGCCCTACTCGTACCCCTGAGCCGAGCGCCCAGGCACCGCGGGTGGTGGTCCGGCGGAGCGACCGCCGACGACGGACAGTCACGGCTCGACGGGAGCGCGACGCCATTGTCGTGCTGCTGCCCTCGCACCTGTCCCAAGCCGACGAGCAGCGCTATGTGAGCGACCTGGTGGCCAAGCTGCTGGCTCGGGAAGCAAAGACTGCGGCTCCCCGTAGTGATGAGGATTTGCTTCGGCGAGCCGATGACCTCCGGTCGCGCTACCTCGCGGCCAGGGCTCCCGATGCGGCTGCGCTCACCTCGGTGGTCTGGGTGAGCAACCAGCAACGCCGCTGGGGCTCCTGCACGCCGAGCACAGGCTCCATCCGGCTCTCGGACCGGCTGAAGGCGATGCCGGACTGGGTGGTCGACTACGTCCTGCTGCACGAATTGGCCCACCTGGTCGAGCCATGTCACTCGCCACGGTTCTGGCAACTCGTCGACGCCTACCCGTGCGCCGACCGAGCCCAAGGATTCCTGGAGGGCTACCTTGCTGGTCAGGGCAGTTCCGACGGCAGCTCCGATGTCGACTGACAGCAGCCCGGCGGTGCGCCGGGTGGCCCTGGTGCTGGCGGGGTACACGGCGGAGGCGGGGACCCCGCCCGGCATCGCCCCGCACGCCTTTGCCAACTCGTGCCTGGCCGACTCCTATGAAGTGCTGGCGGACCTGGTCGGGGTGTCTGCGGGCATCGCCGGCGGCGGACCAGTGGCCGAGGAGCTGTTGTGGCCCGGAGGGATCAGCGTGTCGGACGACGGCAGCTGCCGGAGCGTCGCACACGAGCTCGTCGACCACGCCGACGAGCTCGTCCTGGTGCCCGCGGACGTCCCCGATCTGCCCGGGCTGGTGGTCGCCAAGGTGTTCAAGGCCCTCCAGCGAGCCGCCATCTGCGTCGCGCCGGAGCGGGGCGGAAGCGGTTGCGCCGCGCTCGGTGTGCAGCTGCCCTGGCCGGACTGGCTGCCTGACGATCTCGACTTGGACGACAACCCGCTGGTTCGTCTCCGCGCCCTGGCTCCTGAGTCCACACGGGTGGCGACGGGCCCGGAGTGGCACCGGATGCGGACCGCATCAGCGATCCACCGTCTGGACCCCGGGCTGGAGGGGTGGGAGCTGACTCGGGCGCTGCTATCGGGAGACACCCTGGAGCCGGGGTGAGCGTCGTCGACCCGGGCGCCACCTTGGCGGGCCGCTTCCGCCGTCACGCCAGCTTCCGCACCGCCCTGCGAACCCAACGGTGTCGTCGCCGGCTGCTCCGCTCGGTGCACGACCACGGCGTCTCGGGTGGGCTCGGGTTAGGGTGCCGTCAGGGCCACCGCTGGCCAAGCCGGCGTCCTGCTGCAGTGATCAGGTCGAGGACCGACTCGTCCACGTCGGGCAGCGCGGCCACGTCGAACCATCTCACGTCGAGAGACTCCACGCCCACCACCGGCGCCGCCGTAACCGGCGCGACAGCCAGGTACTGCACATCGAGGTGGTACGTCGGCTGCCCACTGCAGGTCACCTGGTGACGGGACAGCAGCAGCGGCACGGGATCGACGCGCATTCCTGCGACGCCACTCTCCTCGACGGCCTCCCGCAGCGCGGCCGCCGACAGCGAAGTGTCGCCGATCTCCAGATGGCCGCCGGTCTGCAGCCAACGACCGATCCGGGCGTGCAGCGTCAGCAGCACCTGTCGCGCGGTCGGCGAACCGACCAAAGCGCTGGCGGTCAAGTGCGAGCCCGCGCAGGTCCGAGCCCAACCGTCAGCATGCTCGGCCAAGTGACCCAGAAACTGCCGGCGAAGCCGCTCCTGGGAGGGCCCGAAGGGCGCCCAGCCCGTCAGCGTCTGGATGCAGTTCGCCGCCAGCTCGGGGTTGCTCTGGTGTGATCGGCTCACCTTGCGGGTGGAGGCTGCCCGTCACCCTCGTCGGTGTCCTTGGACTCACCAGACTCAGCGTCCAGCAGCTCGGCGAGTGCGGCGTCGAAGGCGTCGTCGGCGGTCGCCGTGCCGCCGGACGTGGCGGCTTCACCCGCCGCGTAGCCCAGCGGGTCGTCCAGGGCCGCCGCGGTGGGCAGCAGGTCCGGGTGGGACCAGACCGCATCGCGACCCTCGACCCCGCGGGCGTCCCGTAGCGCGGCCCACAGGTTGGTGGCGTCGCGCATCCGACGCGGACGGAGCTCCAGCCCGACCAACGTGGCAAAGGTCGCCTCCGCCGGCCCGCCTGTCGCGCGGCTGCGCCGTACGGTCTCGGCCAGGGCAGCAGCCGCGGGCATCAGTGAACCGGTGGCTTGGGTGACCACCTCGTCCACCCAGCCCTCGACCAGAGCGAGCATGGTCTCCAGTCGTTCGAGGGTGGCCAGCTGCTCGGGGCTCTTGTGCGGCTCGAACAGGCCGCCTTCCAGCTTTTCACTCAGCTCGGCGAGGTTGCTCGGGTCGAGCTCACTAACGGCGTCCTCCAAGGCGGAGGTGTCGATGGTGATGCCTCGCGCGTACTGCTCCACGAGGGCCAACATCTGCTCGCGGAGCCAGCCGGCCGCGGCGAACAGCCGTTGGCGGGCGCATTCGCGCAGCGCGAGATAGAGGCGCACGTCGGATGAACTTTGCTCCAGCCCTTCCCCGAACGCCGCCACGTTGGTGGGCAGCAGAGCCACGTGGCCGGCCTCACTGAGCGGCAGCCCGATGTCGGTGGCACCCACCACCTCCGTGGCTAACTGCCCCAGCCCCTGGCCGAGCTGCAGTCCGAACATGGACGCGCCGGAAGTCCGCAGCATCGGGCGGAGCATCTGCTCCATGCCCGCCATGCCGGGCAGACCGTTGGCGTCGTCGCCGCCTCCGAAGGAGAGCGCGTTCCCCATCGCGTCGGCGATGTGGGTGGCGACGGGTTCCACCAGGCGTTGCCACACCGCCATCGTCTTCTCGATCCACTCCGCCCGGCTCCAGGCCGCAACGTGGGTGCTGACCTGTGGAAACGGCGTAGCTTGGTCGAGCCAGACCTCAGCCAGTGAGACCGCCTCGGTGACCTCACGCTGCTGCGCAGCCGTGGGGGAGGGGTCCGGCCCCAGTGAGGCCACCGTCTTGCGAGCCGTGTCCTTGGTGACCTCCCAGTTCACACCCGACCCGCTGGCCGGCGCGCCGGCGCCGAACATCGCGCCCGGTCCGCCGAGCATGGCGAAGGCGCTCTGCAGCTGCTGGACCAGCGCGTTCATGTCCCCTCCGCCGGGTCCACCCAACTGCCCGAACAGGGCGGCGAACGGGTTCGCCGGATCCTGTGGCCCGCCGGCACCGCCGGCCCCCCCAGGCATGCCGGGGAACGTGAAGCCAGCGCCACCCAGTGGCGGGAACTGCCCGCCCGGAGTCGACCCCGACCCGCCCAGCGGAGGCTGGCCGCTCGGCGTCGCGCCCGCTCCCCCCAGCGGCGACTTGCCGGACTGGTCAGGCCCCTCGTCGTCGGGCTCGGGGGCCTCTGGTGACCGCTGGTCAGGCATCACGACTCCTCGTGGGTGCGTCTGTTGCTTACGAGTCCACCGTACGCGGCTGCCGGCTGGACCACGTCGGTTGCCCGGGCATATCGCTG
>DASQDG010000104.1:0-15779 GCA_035634295.1 Propionibacteriaceae bacterium
TGCCCGACACGAAGAACATCGGGATGTGCCAGGCCGCCCACACCAGCCCGAGGACCAGGCTCGCCGTCACCGGGCCGAGCAGGACCCGCAAGCGCGGCAGCGCGAACCCACGCCACCCTGCCTCCTCGGTTAGCAGATGCAGCACGAGCTGGGACAACAGCAGCGGCAACGCGCCGCCCAGCGGCACCAGCGCCGAGACGTCATGCTGACCGCCGACGGCCGGTGAACGGCCAGCGCAGCTAGAGCCGGCAGCGCGGGAAGAAGCAGCGCTGCGGCATACCAGCGGGCGGGCACCCGCCACCGCAGCAGCCGTCTGGCGAAGGCGCGCGGAGCGCGGCGGCCACCTGCTACCCAGGTGACAGCAACCGCGGACAGAGAGACCGCAAAGCAAACGAATGGCTCGCCGATCTGCCACCCGATCAGACCCCGCTCGCGCACCAGCCGCGAGGCCCAGACAGCCCACGACAAGGCGAACGTCAGCACGAAGTAGGCCAGGAGCTGGTCCGTAGTTGCCGGACACCCTCCGGGGTGCTGGCCGAATGCGGTTGGTCGGCGATTCGCTCCGCACTGGCTCTACTCATCCGTCAGCTCCCGATTGACTAGCACCGCTCGTCAGCCGCTAATTGGGCTGAAATCCGAAGAGATCGTAGTTGGATGAGGGGTGCTGCGTGCGCTTCACGCAGAGCACGGCGACCGCTATCGCGGCACCGTGGAGCTCAAACCGACGGAAAGTCGTTGTGTCTGCCACCATGTCTCTATGCGTGTGCAGGACATCAGCGCGCCACAAACACAGGCAGCCCGCGCTGCTGCCGAACTTGCCGCTTCGTGCCATTCCCCCGCGCTGATCAATCACGTAGTCAGATCATGGTTGTGGGCCGAGGCGTTCGCTCTGCTCGAGGGACGGCAGGACGTTGATCATGAGTTGCTGTATACCTCAGCCATGCTTCACGACGTCGGGCTCGTCTCCAACTTCGACAACGCCTCATTGTCCTACGAAGAAGCCGGCGGCCACGTCGCGGTCGCGCTCACCGCTGGCGCCGGATGGCCGGCCGCCCGACGTCAGCGGGCGCTCGATGTGATCGTGCGACACAACTGGCCGTCCGTGGATCCTGAGATGGACCTCGAGGGCTACCTGCTGGAGATCGCCACCAGCCTGGACATCGGCGGCTCGCGACTGGACGCGCTTCCGCAAGACTTCATACGAGAGGTTATCAAAGCCCATCCTCGCCTCACGCTCGCCGAAGAATTCACCGCAGGCCTGACGGACCAAGCCTCCCGGAAGCCGTCGACGGCAGCACACCGGCTCGTCCACAGCGGCCTCGCCGACAGGATGGTCCAGCATCCGCTCGAGCCGTAGGCGGGAAGTCTTGCGGAGCTGCCGAGAAGGCGAGAACGCTGGTCGGCTATGGCCAGGGGCTGGCCGTCACCCTGGGCCCGCCAGACCACGGTGGTCGCGGCTTGACACACCACTGGTGGCTCGGTCCGAGCGCCAGATGCTGCGTTGTGGGTCTCTGGCGGCGCATCCTGATTGTCTCTCGCTCCTACCGTCGGCCGTTGAGGTCTGAGCGCGCTGGTCGCCGCGCGGCGACGGGGTCACGGGGTCGTGGCGGCGGTGACCCGGCCGCCGTCGACGGACCAGTTGTGGTCAAGGCTGATGTTGTCGAGCAGACGGCGGTCGTGGCTGACCAGCAGCAGGGCACCGTCGTAGGAGGCCAGTGCCTGCTCCAGCTGCTCGATGGCCGGCAGGTCGAGGTGGTTGGTGGGCTCGTCGAGGACCAGCAGATTGACCCCTTGGGCCTGCAGCAGGGCCAGGGCGGCGCGCGTCCGCTCGCCAGGTGAGAGCTGGCCGACGAGCCGGGTGACCTGGTCGGTCTTGAGGCCAAACTTGGCCAGCAGTGTGCGCACTGCGCCGGCGTCCATCGACGGGATGACGGCTTCGAACGCGTCCCCGAGCGGCAGGTCCTCGGCCAGCCCGGTCCGGGCCTGGTCGATCTCGCCGACGGCGACTGAGGCGCCCAGCGTTGCCCGGCCCTCGTCGGGCTGCAGCCGGCCGAGCAGCAGCTCCAGCAGGGTCGTCTTGCCTGCCCCGTTGGGCCCGGTGATGCCGATCCGGTCCCGCGCGTTGACCTGCAGCGAGACGGGCCCGAGGGTGAAGTCGCCCCGCCGCCGCAGCACGACGCCGTCGAGGACGGCGACCACGGAGCTGGAGCGCGGGGCGGCGCCGACAGTGAACTGCAGCGCCCACTCCTTGCGCGGCTCCTCGACCTCCTCCAGCCGGGCGATCCGCGACTCCATCTGCCGGACCTTCTGACCCTGCTTCTCCGCCGACTCCATGCTCGCCTTGCGGCGAATCTTGTCGTTGTCCGGGTTCTTCTTGATCGCGTTGCGGACCCCCTGGGAGCTCCACTCCCGCTGGGTCCGCATCCGCGACACCAGGCCGGACTTCTTGTCGGCGAACTCCTCGTAGGACTCGCGGGCGTGCCGGCGAGCGACCTCGCGCTCGTTCAGGAACGCGTCGTAGCCGCCGTCGTGCACGGCGACCTGGTGCTGGGCAAGGTCCAGCTCGACGACGCGGGTGACCACCCGGGACAGGAACTCGCGGTCGTGGCTGACCAGCGCGACGCCGCTGCGCAGCCCGCGGACGAAGGTCTCCAGCGTCTCCAGTCCGTTAAGGTCGAGGTCGTTGGTGGGCTCGTCCAGCAGCACGATGTCGAAGCGGCTGAGCAGGAGCGCGGCCAGGCCGGCCCGGGCCGCCTGCCCGCCGGACAGGCTGGTCATCAGCGCGCCAGGGTCGGCTTCCAGGCCGAGGTCAGCCAGCACCGGCGGGATGCGGTCCTCGAGGTCAGGCGCCCCGCTGACCAGCCAGCGGTCCAGCGCCAGGGCGTACGAGTCGTCGCCGCCCGCGACCTGCGAGCCGAGCGCAGCGGCGGTGGCCTCCATCGCGGCCGTAGCCTCGGTTGCCCCGGTGCGGCGGGCCAGGTAATCGGCCACCGTCTCGCCGGGCACCCGCTCGTGCTCCTGCGGCAGCCAGCCCACGAACGCATCGCTCGGCGACGTGCGGACCGTCCCGGCCAGCGGCTCCAGATCCCCAGAGAGGAGACGAAGAAGCGTCGACTTGCCCGCGCCGTTCGCCCCGACCACGCCGACGACGTCCCCGGGCCCGACGCTGAGGTCGAGCTCCTCGAACAGCGTCTGGCGCCCGTAGCCACCCGCCAGGCCCTTAGCCACCAGAGCTGCGCTCACCGGCCCATCGTAGTCAGCGGCGTCACCCCCGTTCCTCCGAAGCTCACACCGGTTGCGGCTCGACCGAGGGGGCCATGCTCAACAGGGAGACCCGGACGGCAGCGGAGATGTGATCGTGAGGACCATGGGCCGATGGAACCCCGACGGGACCGGCGACGCCGTACCGCGAGACCGAGCGATCGCGACCAACCAGCTGATCTCGAACCAGTCACCGCAGCCACTGGCAGCTGATCTTGGGTGAGAGGCTCCGGCCACCGTCGACCACAGGTGAAGCAGAGCTGGGACTGGTCGAGCAAAAGGCGGTGCCCCGAACTAGCCTCGCGGGCGTCGGCTACACCGCGGGAACCCGGGGTCGGCTACCGCCTGCGTCCCGCATTTGGGTCGGCTACTGCACCACGGTCAGCGACTGCCCGTCTCCGGCAGGCGATCCGCCAGCGCAACGCGAGTCCCTGGCGGCCGAACGGTTGACTTATCGATCCATAGCCCCGCAACCTTCGAGCAACGCCTAGCGATCGAGTCGTTCCACGATGCTGGGTGCCCGGACGGTGAACTGGGTCTGATCGCACCTTCCCACACCGAGTGGTTAAAGCGCGGGCATGATGCGCATGTCGCGCCGGGCGCCGCCGTCGAGGGCGGCCAGGGCCTCCTGGTAGGCGAGGCTGTCGTGGGCGGCGCGGGCCGCCTTTACGGAGTCGAAGACGATGAGCACCGTGCGGGTTGTCTCGCCGGCCTCGTACGTCTGCTCGGGCAGCCCACGGGCCACGAACGTTCCGCCCGCCGCCTCAAGCGCGGGTCGAGCGAGCCGCGCGTACGCGTCGACCTTGCCCTGGTCGGAAATCTCCTGGTACACACTGATCCAGTAGGCGGTCATGCGGCCATTCTGTCCGACCGGCAGCAGATGAGGCACCGACGGCGGCGGGCGAAGCGTCGGAACGGTGTTCGCCGAATCGCCACGAGAGTACCGCTCGCGGCGCTCGTGGATCCCCCGGAAGAGGGTCGTCTGTCCGGACTTGCTGGTCATGGGGAACCACCTAGCGACCGCCTTGCAGTACGCGGGCCCGTCGGGCTGGGTAGGCGGTGCGGTGGCCCGAGGGCGCGGCCGTTCGCCCGCTGCCCCGTGCGGGTAGCGCCGTATCCTTCTCGCGTGCCCGTCACCACCTTCCGCCGAGTGGCCCCGGTGTTCGTGACTACGGACTTGGGCCGCGCGTTGGCCCATTACGAGCGCCTCGGCTTCGTGGTGAAGGCCTACGACGATGCCGACTACTACGGCTACGCCTGTCGAGACGAGATCGAAATCCACCTGGCCAAGGTCGACCGGATTGATCGCCAGACAACAACGTCGTGTGCTTACTTGTGGGTCGATGACGCTGCTGCCCTTCACGGTGAATGGGCGGCCGCCGGCCTCGAGGGCCAGTTGACCCCGCCGACTTCAACGGATTACGGCCTCCAGGAGGGGGCTCATATCGATCCGGACGGAAATCTGATCCGCTTCGGCTCGCCTCCTTTGCCTCGCCGGGCACTTCGCTGACGCTGTCCCGCCCGACTCGGCGCGCCCAACCCGTCGCGGACACACAGCCTCCGGCCGTACGTGCACCTGTTCCCGCGCCCGGTCGGCTACTGCGTGCGTCCCGCCCGAACGTAGCCTGGTCAGGCATCAATACGGTAGAAGCGCCAGAAGTCATGCTCGATCGGCAGCACCGTGCAGGTGCTGAACCCGGCTCGGCTCACGTACTCCCGGACCGTGCTCTCGCGGATTACCGTGCCGGTGGCTGCCGCGTCCGTTTCGGTCATCCGGCGGCCAGCCAGTTCAGGGCGCTCCAACCACAGTTAAACCGTTCCATCTCATCCCCGGGCGCCGTGAACGCGTGGGCGACCTTCTCGTCGACGACGAGAACGGCTCCCCCAGGTGCGAGCATTTGGCGTACCGCGGACAGCGCCGCCACGGGATGGGCCATGTCGTGCAGCGTCTCGAACAGGGTGACGAGGCGTAGCGGCCCGCGAGTTCCGTATCGGCGGCGTCACGGCAGCTGAACCTCACCCGCTGCGACATTCCTGCATCATCGGCCGCCTGCCTCGCCGCCTCGATCGACGCGGCGTCCAGGTCGAGGCCATCCACTTCGGCCATCGGATAACCGCGTGCGATGGCCAGGGTGGAGACGCCGGTGCCGCAGCCCAGGTCGGCACCCGTGAGCCCGGCTGCTGCAGCCACTCGCGGGCATAGCGAGTGTGTATTCCAGACCGCTCCGCAAGCTGGTCCGCGGTCACGGGATCGGAATGGGCGAGTAAGTCGTACAGGCCGAGCTTCCGGCCAAGGTACACGTGCAAGGTCTCCAGCGCGCCGATAGCCGAGCCGGAGAGCTGCTCAGCCAGCGCGTCACGCCGGGCTTCAGCCGCGGTGGTCTCCCCGAAGCATGCCCTACGCCGCCGTGCACGCAACAGACACGGAGAGCCCACTCCCGCCGGATGACCACCCGCGAGAGCGGTCACTGGCCCCCCGGCACAACAAGTCCAGGTGGACCTGGTGCGCTGCGACCCACCCCGGCGTGCGTCGGCTATCGCGACCCGCTGAGCAGAGGAGGGCGGGCGGACATGCCGTCGCTCAGACTTGACGGGATGGCGAGGACTGCGTGTCCGTGCGCGACGACGACGTCGGCGGTTCAGCGCTATGCACGACAACTAGAAGTCGTCGTTGCAGAACGGCTTGCGGAACCAGTCGAAGGCGAGCGTCATAGCCGCCACGGCACCCGGGGTTTGCTCAGTGAGCAACCCGGCGGTGTGCAGCTGCTGGAACGAGATCCCACCGAGGTAGCCAGCGCCGAGCTCCCGAATGTCCATCACCAGGTCGGGCCGCCGCCGGGACCGGGTTACTCGCGCCCCTTCGGCGCCGGCCTCGATTCGGAACGCCCCGTCGTTGTGCGCCAGCATCTGATCCCGCAGTCCGACCACCAGATCCAGGTCGGCGGCGTAGCGACGCGCCGCCAGCGCCGCCTTGACGTCCACTACCCGGATGTAGATCGAGTCGGCGACCTGGACCCGCAGCGCACGCGGGTCCAGCAGCTGGTAGCGCAATGGCTCGTCGATCGGAATGTCGTGGGCCGTCACGTCGGTGATCAGGTCGAGGTCAAGGACGTAGCGCCACAACGCCGTTCGGGCCGGCCCGGTGGCCGCGTCCAGCTCAGTGACCCGCACCTCCCCGGTCCCGCCCTCCGGTGTCCAGTCCTCCTTCACCCGGTACATCGCATAGCCGTCGACCTCACCACCAGCGGAACGGTGCAGCGCGTACCGCAGCCCTGAGGCACCGCTGCGCCGGTCCGGATCGTCGAGCAACCGCCGCTCCCACCAGGACTCGTTGCGGTCGAGCCCGCCCGGCCGATCGGGCAGCAGCCTGGCATGCACCCCGGGAACCGTTGCGGCGTACTCCTCACGCGTCGGCTCCTCCACCCAGCCGTCGCCCAGGTCGACCTGCGGCAGGAAGTCCGTCCCCTTGGTCGACCCGCGCAGGTGCAGCCGCGGGATTGCACTGCCGTACCCGAAGCGGCCGTAGATCGGGGCCTCGGACGCCCATAGCGCGGCGACGGGTTCCCGCCGCCGGTGCACGTCACCCAGCTGGTGGGTCATCATCTGCCGCAGCAGCCCGCGGCGCCGATAGGCCGGGGACACCGTCACGACCGTGACCGCGGCAACCGGCACGGTGCCGCCGGGCACCGTCATCGTCTTGGTGAACGCGCCGGTTGTCGCCACCCAGCGGTCGTCGACGGTGAACCCGAAGCAGCGGTCCCACTCGAAGATCCGTCGGTCCAGGTCCCAGTGGTCGGCCTTGTAGTCGCCGTGAAACACCCGGATCAGCGCCGACAGGTAGTCCTGGCCCTGCTCCTCGGTGACGTAGCGGAGGACGGGCGCGGAGCGCGAGGTGGGCATGGCCCCAGTCAACCGGCTCGACCGGCGCCCTGGGAAGCCGTTTCCGGCGCCCGACCAGCGACGCAGCGCGGCGCTCGTAGGGTCGCTGAACGCCTCCTGCCAGCTCCGGATCTCCAAACACCCCAGACAGCGCGGCCGCCGCCCCACCTCCAGGAAGCTCACCCCGCATCTGTCCAAACACCCCACGCCGCGGCGCCCAGCTGCACACGAAAGCTCGACCTGGGCCGCCGGCCTTGGCTTCTGTCAAAGACGTTCTCGCCGCACCTTCCCGGGCTGGCGGCGCTTCGACTGCCGGAGTTGACGCGTCAACCGTCAGGCTCGGGCGCTGACCGACGACGAGTGCCGACAGTGGCTGGGCATCCTGGACGGCAGCGAGTTCGCTCGCCGGGTCGACCTGCCGGACCTGGTCCGGTTCCTGCTGGGGACGGGCTGCCGGATCGGGGAGGCCCTGGCGCTGACCAGGCCGAAGGTGGACCTGGAGCGGCACCTCATCTTCATCGACGTGACACTGATCCGAGTCGGGGGTCAGGGCTTGTTGCGAAGCGGCCGAAGACGAAAGCCGGCGTGAGGGTGCTGCGGATACCGCTGTGGCTGGTCGAGATCCTGCGGGAACGTCGCGAGCGTGATCGTGAGTCGGCGGGGGCAGTGTTTTCTGATTCGATCGGCGGTCGCCGTCATCCGAACGACGTTGAGCGGGACCATCGGAAGGTCCGGCAGGGCACGCCGTTTGAGTGGGTGGTGCCGCACACGTACCGCAAGACGGTGGCCACCATGCTGGACCGGCAGGGGCTGAGTGCCCGGACGATCGCCGACCAACTGGGGCACGCGGGCATCTCGATGACCCAGGACGTCTACATGGGCCGGCGGACTGTCGATCAGCCTGCTGCAGCCGCGTTGGAGAGCATCTCCGAGCAGCGCGGCGACGATGGCGAAGAGCCGTCCGTTGCCCTCGCGGTGGTGGTCTAAGTGGCCTCCCGTGACAGCATCGTGGCGGCGTCGCGATCGCCAGCCCCTTACGCGAGTGGAAAAAGGCCGCTGGCTAGGACATTTGTGGGCCCCGTGGGACTCGAACCCACAACCCGCGGAAACCTATCCGCTGGCCGCAAAAGGCTCGCTCAGACCCGATCTTGAGCCTGGATTTGGCTCCGTCTGACTGTGGCTGACTGGCCCGTTCTAAAGAGCATTCGTCCCCGCATTCGTCCCCGGCCAAGGTGAGGGCGGCGATCCGATGACCAGCCAGGTTGCTCGCCGGCATCCGGGGTCAAGGGTGGACGTAGTCCATCGCGCAGCGACGCGAAGCGCTCTTGATGCCGGGTGGCGGCGTGCAGATCCTGAGTGATCGGGTCGCCGCCCCCTGCCAACCAACTCAACCATGGCTCGAATCTCCGCTCTGACCTGGTTTCAGGGGTTCGCGCCCGCAGGCGAAGCGGCCCGCAGCGCAGCGAGTACACGCGGAGCCGGAGGGCTCCGCCGAGCGCAGCGAGGCTCTTGAACCAGTAAGGAAAGTCGTAACCGCTTCTCGGCTGATCGCCTGTCCTCCGTCGGCTGATCGCCCGCTGTTGCATCAGCCGACCGGCCCCCGGGACGGTCCGGCCGTGGAGGAACCTGTCGCAGGACGGCGTGGTCAGACTCGCTGGACAGCGCCCGCCGAGTCGTGGTTCAAGTGAACCTGTGACTGGTGTCGTGTACTTGGGTGGCGGCGGGTCCGGAGCCGACGAGGGGCTCCTTTGGCAGCGGATGTTTGGTTGCTGCCGGCGGCTGTTGTACTGGCCGCTCGCGCTCGAGGGGGACATGCTCCTGGGCGCCGAAACGTGGCTTCGGGACCAGCTACAACAACGCGGCTCCTCCGCGCACGTCGAGACGTGGACTTCCCTGGAGGGCAAGGACCCAGCCGACCTCGAAGACTTCGATCTGCTGTTCGTTGGAGGCGGAAACACCTTCTTCCTGCTTCACCAACTGCAGACGCACGGCTTCATCGAGCCCGTTCGGCAGTGGGTCGAAGCTGACGGCAACTACTACGGCGGGAGCGCCGGCGCGATCCTCGCCACGGACTCCATCGAGATCGCCGAGCGGGCCGACAGCAACGATGTTGGCTTGGTCAACCTCACCGGACTGGGACTACTGCCCGCATTGGGCTTGCTACCTCACTACACCGTTGACCAGCAGGAAGTAGCGCAGAACATCAGCGGCCAACTTGGTCGACCAGTGATCGGCGTGCCCGAGGCGGCTGGGCTCATGGTCGAGAACGGGGCTGTCGAGACAGTTGGGCCACAACCGGTGTGGACGATCACCACAGAGGGCGCCGTCAAGCACACTCCCGGCCACACCCTGCCCTTCACATGATGCTTGGCGCCATTCCCTGAGCGGCGACCGACGTGTAGCCATGCCGCAAGCCGACCCTGTTGCGGAGCGGTGAACGGCACCCCGAAGGAAGGGCCTAGCGGGACAGCAGGGCCGACGATGCCTCAACTGGTGCGGAACACCGACCTAAGCCCGGTTAGATAGCCGAAGGTCGAGGCACCGATGTGACCGCAGTCCGGGACAAGCGCGGTCTCGTACGTCAGGTCGGCGTATTCGCGTGCCTGAATTTGGTCGGACAGCCAGTCGAAGCCCGGTCGGTACTCCAGATCCTCTGATCCGATCGAGGTGAAAAGGTGCGCCCGCACACTGGCTCCCGCCTCTGGCCAAGCGTCGGGATTGACTAGCTGCACCCCCTGCTCGTAGGCCGCCGGGCTCGTTGCGATGACCCGTCGGAACAGCCCCCCGCGTTCAAGCAGGGCATAAACGGCGAAGGCACCACCAAGCGAATGCCCCCATAGCACCCGGTCCGATGGATCGGTGCGGTATCGCCCATCGACCAACGGCACAACCTCGTGCTGCAGGGCGTCGAAGAAGGTATCAGCCTGCCCCGACGCTGGCTGGTCTGGAAGCGGTCGGGGCGCGTAGTCGCGGGCCCTGTTCGTTCCCCACTGGTAGGCGCTGGTGAGGGGTTCGCCAACACCGACGACCAACACCTCCGGCATTGCCTCGTCGAAGTTCGTAATCAACGCACCCTGGGCCGCGAAGGCGAAGGTCATCGGAGCGTCGAGCACGTAGATGACGGGATACGTCGCGTCCGAGGACTGGTAGTTCGGCGGCAGCCAGATCGTCAACGCGATCTCGCCAGCGAGAGCATCTGACCGTAGAAGATGGCCGTGGGTGTCGAGCAGTCCCGAAACGGCGGGCTCAGTCATGGAGATTCTCCTTCGACATCCGGTTGCGGTGTACCAGCAGCATCAAGCCGGTTTTGGTGATCGCGGGACAACCGAACGGCTCCAGCCATCAGGTTCTCCTGAAGCTGCTCGAGCGTGCTCCCCCCGATGATAGGTATGACCGCGCAGCCCGGTGTGCTCCGCAGCCAGGCAAGTACGACCTGGCTGGTTGTCGCCCCAAGCTCGGCCGCGATTTCTCGAATGCAGGCCAGCCGCGCGTCGGTATCGGGCCCGCGATAGCCCCACGGTATTGGTCGGTCCCGGCGCGTGTACGCGCCGTTCAGCAGCACCGAGTAGGCCACGACGGTCAAACCGTGGGCTCGGGCGAAGTCAAACAACTCCGGTGTCGCTGCAATCTGAGGTTCGAAGTTCGCGCTGGCAGTCGGCCGCAGATAGGTGTGCCGATACTCCAAGGCCGCGACTGGCCACCCAGCGATCTCGGCGAGCAGCCGCGCTTCGGCAAGGCGCCACAGCTGCCAGTTGCTCAGCCCGACCGACCGGATCTTGCCCGTCGCCAGGAGTTGCTCGAAGCCGTGGAGGATCTCCTCCAGAGGTGTCGTCCGGTCATCGACATGGGCGTAGTACAAGTCGATAGTCGGACTCTGCAGCCGCCGCAAGCTCTTCTCGCACTCCCTGGCAACATCCGTGGCTCGCAGACCACCGGGCACGTCCTTGTACGGCCCAGCGACCTTGGTGGCGACGACGATGGCATCGCGGTTGCCACGGGCCGCCATCCAGCCGCCGATCACGGACTCGCTCTCACCGCCGACGAAACCAGGAATGAAGGCGCCGTACATGTTGGCCGTGTCGACGAACCTCCCACCGGCCTCAGCAAAGGCATCGAGCAGCTGCCAAGCCATGTCGGGCGAGATCCGGCTGCCGTAGTAGTCCGTTCCCAGACAAAAGTCACTAACTTCAATGCCAGTCCGTCCAAGCAAGACACGGACCATCGGCTGGGACACCCTCGACCTCCGATCGGCAGCGGTGCGGCTGCGTGCTTCGACCTTCCTCGCGTCTTTCTTGGGGGTCAAGGGCTGGCGAGCCGTGCCGGGCTCGTCAGCACAAATCCGCGCCAAGTGGCCGCGAATGGGCGGTCGTGCTCGAGCGCCGTCCGCTTGCAGCGCTGCCGGGCAACGTCGCCCGTAGGGCGACCGCCTACCTCGTCAAGCCGATGCCGGCCGGTGGCGCGCGCCAGTTGGCGTTACCACGGTCTAGGTGCCACGGCGACGCTACAACCGGATCTGCGGCCACCCGCTGCGGCGGCGGCGCCGCATCTCGACTCCCGGCGCAGGAGTGCCGTAGATCGACCGTCCATCGGTGCACCGCAAGCAGAAGGCTCAGCGGGTCGGCCGCGTGAGTTGGCGCTCGTATTCCAGGAGTAGTGGATGAGGTGGGAAGGTTGTCCTGCTGCTTCGTCCCGTCGGCCTCCAGCCGTGCTTCTCGTAGAAGTGTCGGGCTCTGCGGTTCTCTTTGAACACACGTAACGTGAGGGTGGTGGGTGTGCCGTGCGCCGCTGCTGCTGCGTCGAGCAGTAGCGGCGTGGAAGCGTGAGGCCAGGCCTGTCCCCCAAGTGGGCAGGGCGGTGCCAAAGTGCAGGAGTTCGAGGCCACGGAGGCGACCAGCGGCATCTGGTGTCCATGGACACGGTGGAACCGCAGGCGGGACGAATGGCGCCGGAAGAGGACCCCCGGGTTTGTGCGGGACGCACCCAGTCGCCGACCGTTGTGCGAGACGCACGCAGTAGCTGACCCCTCGCGGCAGTGAGCCGTCCCCCTTTACTCGTGTCGCTGCACGTCGGACATGTCGCCGCTTCCCAGGACCGAGGTCGGTGTGGTCTGGGAAGGCCATGGACCCGGCTCTTCATGAAGTAGGTGCAGGGGGCAGTCATAGGCGTAGTGTTCGGCCATGGCTGCCGCGGCCCTTCTGTTAACAGGCACTTTCGGCACCGGCAAGACCATCACGGCCGATGCCGTGGGTCTGCAGCTTGAAGCCGCTTCTGTCCCCCACGCCGTCATCGACCTCGACGAGATCCGCCGGATGTGGCCTCCGCCCGCCGCGGATCGCTCTGGGACCTCAGTCGACTACCGCAATGTCCAGTCACTGGCGGCGAACTACCTGGATGCCGGTGCGGACCGGCTGGTGCTGGCCGGTGTCTGCGAGAACTGGGCGGACCGGCGGCGATACGAGGCGGCCGTCGCAGTGCCCCTCGTGGTCTGCCGTCTGCTCGCGCCTCCGGCCGTCATCACCAGACGGCTGCGCGACCGACACCTAGACGAGCCGGACGAGCTGGCCTGGCACTTGAAGCGAGCCCCGGAGCTCGACGCGATCCTGGACACCACACGCGTGGCCGACGCTGAGGTAGCCACTGACTCGAGGACTCCCCTGCACGTCGCTGCCGAAGTCATCCGACTAATCGGCTGGGGCCCCTGACCCGGAGCCGCTCGACCATGTCCCGCAGATGTTCAGTGGGGATCCTAGAACCCTGTCTAGCGCACACCCTCTCGCGCGGCGAACAACGCATGTGGCCTAGAGGAATATCTTTGCGGGCGCACCCTGTAGCCGACCGGCCAGCGGTGCGCCGCAAGCGGAAGGTTCACCGAGACGGGATCTGGCTCTGGCATCCGGCCCTGCGCAGAAGCATCTCGGCACCTGCGACGGAGGAGGGAGCATGGCTTGCGCCTGGACTGCGCGTCGGGGACAGTGGGCGCAGACCCTGAAGGGAAGGGTGATGGATCTACGGCTGCGCCAGATTGTTGGTGGCCGATACCGAGCGGGGGACGGTCTTCTGAGGCGCCGACAGGAAGGGAGGCGGTGTGGGCGACTACCGAGCGACGATTCGCACCCTCAAGGTTGGCGAGACGGCTGACTGGGTGGTGAACCACCACCTGACGCAGCAAGCGGCGATCGACGTCGAGATGCTGTCGGGCGGCCACCTTCTGCACCTCGCCATCGCCGGCTGCTTGTTCAACGACATCCTGCGTGAGGCGCCACCTCGAGGCATCACCATCGACCACCTCGCCGTCACAGCCTTCGGGGACTTTGACCAGAATGGTTCGCGCGGCGTGCGCTATGCGATCGAGATTCTTTCAGCCAATGAGCGCAGCGTAGTAGAACAGCTGGTCGCCGACCTGGAGCTTGAGGCGACCATCCCCAAGGCGCTCCGCGCCGAGGTAGCTGTGGAGAGCGCCGGCACGACGATCACAACCGGCTAGCGCGCCCAGTTCGGCTGCCGCCTCGGTCCTACTGCCTGCTGCCTCACCGCTGAGGGGCTAGCGTTGACCGTCCTGTTTGCAGTCGGGCTTGCGACATCCCCGTCCGTGCCGCCAACCCACGGCATACCGGCGTCGCCGATCCGAATGCAGCATGGGGCATGGCCAGGTTTCTGTCGGCCCGTGCCCGCTGCCGTCTCCGAGGAACGGCGCGCGGTCGCCTTCTTTGTGATCGCTTCCAGGCCTGCTTCGACATCGTAAGGTCAAGACCGAACGTCCAGGGCTCTCAGCGCAAATGCTGAAGGAAGCGGACAGCCAGAACGATCTGCGCCAGTCCAGCGAGCGTCATGACGGCAGCGACGGGCACAAGTGCTGACTCGCCGTCGGCAATGGCCACCACCATGATGGTGACGATCCCGACGCTGATGGTGGCCAGAGCGAGCATTAATGCTGGCGCAAACAGGTAGGCCCAGGTCCTGCCTCGAACCAGACCCAGGCCGGACAGCATGCAGGCGGGCAGCAGGAACGCAAGATCGAGGACATGGACCGGGTTTGTCATCAGCCCAACCTCTTGCAGGCTGGCCGGCGCTACGCCCCGCAGGGTCGCAGGCACATCTTCTGCCAGCCACGTCACGTAAAAAAGGACCGCGATGGCAATCAGCGCCCATCCGGTGGTACGACGTGGTGCGTCGTCGTCGAACCGCTCTCTAATTGCCCTACGATCAATGCCGGCCAGTGCCCCACCAAATGCCCATCCGCTCAGACCGAGCAACGCTACATTGGCCAGGTACAGGTGGCCGAACGGCACGTCGAACGCGTAGATGACGTAGGTGTAGAGGGTGGCAATCACTACTCCAAGCCAGGCAATAAGCGCCCGCACGGACCCGCGTGCAGCAAAGAGCGCCAGCACCACCACGAGTGGGAACCCGACAAACAGGTCCGCTAGATCCTGGGCATAAGTCTGCCGAGCCCAGTCCGGTGTCATGCCCCTGTAGGCGCCGTCCACAATGGCGCCAACTGCTGCAGCGATCAACCCCAGCACACCGAGAGGTGCCGACAGTCTCAACCACCAAGGAGCAGCTGCTGCGCCAAGGACGCCAGGGGCGGGCCGATTGGTCACGGGAGGCAGTGTCACAATGCAGCCATACCACAGCGACGCCACGTGACCCGAGTACGGCATCCCGGCGGCGAACAACCATCGCGTCCCCTCTTCGCGATAGCTACCAGCCTCAAGCACAGTGGCGATGATGTGTCTCCATAAGCCCTCCCGCAAGGACCGTGGGTGGCTTTCATACCTGCGGCCGCCCTCCGCGGCGCGTAGGCAACGGGTTCTCGACTTCGCGCGGGTAGCCGGCCGCTGACTGGTACGGCTGTGCGTGCTCCCGGGAAACGTCTAGCGGCGGTGAACGGTCGGTCGGGCGGCTCCGGGGGTTGAGGCTGGTCGGCGGCGGACCATGAGCCAGAGCCCGGCACCGATCGCGGCCAGAACGAGGGCCCCGGCCAGACCGACAGGTCCGGTCAGGACGCGGTCTGTACCTGGCGCGAGGATGAGCAGGATCGGGGCGAGGGCGTTGAAGGTGCCGTGCGCGGCGGCTACCGGCAGCAGACTGTCGGTGAGTCGGCGCACCGCGGTCAGGGCTAACGACATCCCAGTGCAGAACACCATCATGGCGAGTACGCCGAGCAGCGGCTGGTCGGGGTAGTTGTAGCCCTGCAGGATCACGGGCGCGTGCCAGAGCCCCCAGACGCTGCCGATGACCAGGTTGGCCTGGACGATCCCACGGTGTTGCAGCGCCTCCCACATCAGGCCGCGCCAGCCGTACTCCTCGCCCATGGCGAAGAGCCCGTTGATGGTCCACCCGGCCACGGCGGCCCCCCAGATGCCGGCGAGCAGCAGCACGGAGGCTGGTGGCGGGGGGCCGGCAGCAGCCACCGCCTCAGCTCCGACCAACTTGGCCGCGCCCTCGGAGATCGCTGCCGCCGCCGTGGCCACCGTCCCGAATGACGGCAGTCCCAGCAGGTCACCGCCGATGAACACAGCCCCGAGGTAGACCAGTACAAAGAGCACGGCGACCAGTACCGGGAGCCCCAGGAAGATCGCGATCGGCCGCCCGCGCAGGGCCGGTAACCGGAAGCGGGACCGCACCACACCCCGCTC
>DASQDG010000105.1:0-22956 GCA_035634295.1 Propionibacteriaceae bacterium
TGCCCGACACGAAGAACATCGGGATGTGCCAGGCCGCCCACACCAGCCCGAGGACCAGGCTCGCCGTCACCGGGCCGAGCAGGACCCGCAAGCGCGGCAGCGCGAACCCACGCCACCCTGCCTCCTCGGTTAGCAGATGCAACGCGAGCTGGGACAGCAGCAGCGGCAATGCGCCGCCCAGCGGCACGAGCGCCGAGACGTCGTGCTGACCTCCAAACGTCAGGTACACCCCCACGGCAGCCAGAGCCGGCAACGCGGGCAGAAGCAGCGCCGCCGCGTACCAGCGGGCCGGCACCCGCCAGAGCAACAGCCGTCGAGCAAACGCGCGCAGCGCGCGGCCGCGGCCCAGCATCCAGGTGGTCGCGACCGCGGATCCAGACACGGCGAAGTAGACGAACGGCTCTCCCAACTGCCACCCGGCCAGCCCCTGCTCGTACGCCAGGCGCGAGCCCCAGACAGCCCACGACAACACGAACGTCAGCACGAAGAACGCCAGCAGACCAACCCGCACCTGCCGAACCTCTGATGTGCCGGACGAACTGGCCTGATCGGCAACCCGTCCCGCACTGGCTCTACTCACCCGTCAACCCCCGATCGCCTCGCACCGCTCGTCAGCCTGGTAGGGCTGAAACCCGACGAGATCGTAGTGGGAATGAGAGGTGCTGTGTGCGCTTCACAGTGAGCACGGCGCCCGGTGTCGCGGCACCGCGGAGCTCAACCGGCGGGGAAGCCGCTGTGTCTGTCACGATGGCCCTATGCGTGTGCAGGACATCAGCGCGCCACAAACACAGGCAACCTGCGCTGCTGCAGAACTCGCAGCTTCGTGCCATTCCCCGGCGCTGATCAACCACGTGGTCCGGTCATGGTTGTGGGCCGAGGCGTTCGCTCTGCTCGAGGGACGGCAGGACGTGGATCATGAGTTGCTGTACGCCTCCGCCATGCTTCACGACGTCGGGCTCGTCCCCAACTTCGACAACGCCTCTCTGTCCTACGAGGAAGCCGGCGGACACATCGCGGTCGCGCTCACGGCTGGCGCCGGATGGCCGCCCGACCGACGTCAGCGGGCGCTCGACGTGATCGTGCGACACAACTGGCCGTCCGTGGATCCTGAGATGGACGTCGAGGGCTACCTGCTGGGAATCGCCACCAGCCTGGACATTGGGGGGTCGCGGCTGGACGCGCTTCCGCAAGACTTCGTGCGAGAGGTCATGGACGCCCATCCTCGCCTCACGCTTGCCGAAGAATTCACCGCAGGCCTGACGGATCAGGCTGCCCGGAAGCCAGCGACGGCAGCACCCCGGCTCGTCCACAGCGGCCTCGCCACCAGAATGGTCCAGCATCCGCTCGAGCACAGATCGAGCCCTGGATTTAGGCCAACCAGCCGGTCCGGTCAGTGACCCTCGTGCGGAGCACGCAGTAGCCGACCCCTCGTGCGGAACGCACGGCAGTAGCCGACCGCGATCCCGCACTGTGGCTGCCACCCCGAGCGTCGGTCCGGTGCAAGTACGCGATCTCTGGGATGTTGACTGCGAGCCCCCCCCCCGCCGCGAGGGGTCAGATCTCGCCTGCCGTTGACTGCAGTGGCCGCTGTGTGCTAATCCGAGGGGAGAGAAGGAGAATGACGCTGACGCTCCGCACGGTTAAATGCATCGCGAATACCGCAGATTGGATAGTTGATGTTAATGAGGTGGCGACGTGATTGTTGACCACGCCAATTACATGATTCTGTCAGCGAACGCGAATACCCCATTCTGGGAACACTGGGAGGCGGAACCCTATCCTGAGTGGGCAGCGCTCAGTGGCATCGCCCACGTTCCTGTCGACGCCAACTTCGCGGTTGAGCCGCATTACCACGACCGCGATGAGTTCTGGCTGTTGATTGAGGGCGACGGTGAGGCGTGGATGGACGATCAGGTGTATCAATACACGGCGAACACCGCCGTGTACAACCCGATGGGCGTCATCCACCGGCACCAAAGCTTCACGTCCGGGCTCAGCTCGGGCTTGCTTACGCGGCTCGAGGGACAAAAGCGGCCTGCGCATCTCCGTACAGGGGAGGTGGGGCCACCTGAGCCGACGGTCCAAGGCTTCGTGGTTCCTGGTGCGTTCAATACGGGTCCGTTCCCTGATCGCGGACCGCGCTGCCCCCTCAGTGAGTTGCGCGTCGTGTCATTGGACACAGGTGAAAGCGCCGCCCATGGAACCGCGCCTCGCCATGAGTATTGGCACATCATCGAGGGTCAGGTGCACCTATCGATCGACGGATTGGCGCTGGACCTGATCGAGAGTGACATCGCGATCGTTCGCGGCGGAATCAGTCGACAGCTACACGCGCTTGGCACGGCGCGCATGGTGTTGGCGCGCGAGTGATCATAGATCCGCCGGTGACAGCAGGCGGCCCTTGCTCCACCGTCGGACGGCGGTCCGCAACGGTCGGTGTTGAACCCGCGCCCAGACTCTAGACACAGCTGCGGGACCGGTATCGTGCAGGGCCTGACGAGCGGGGCCCGCAGCATAGGGAAAATGCGTGAGCGGAGGGCGTGGCGCCGTCGCCCCTGCCCTCACTGGAAGAACAACTCGGAGAGCAAGGCCATGCTCACGCACCGGTGGGCGGGGGTTCAGAGATCTACGCAGGGTTCGATTGTGAGTCAAGCCGGTGCCACCGTCCTTCTGAGACGACCTCGATGCGAGCGTTGGCGACCACGATCGCGGGTTTGGTCATCAATGGCGTACAACGGACCTCGGACCCTTATCGAAGCACGCTCCATCTTGGCCAGACTCATGTCGGGAAAGTTCTCGGAATACAGGTGTGGCCGGAGGTAGAACTCGACTAACCCAAGCCCGCGATGGTCACCGGCTCTGGGCGGTGCTGCCTCATCGTATTCGTCGTCGTAGTAAACGCCTGTGTCGTCCAGCCGCTGCTTGTCGTAGTTGAAGCCAGGGGTGGCCAGCATGCTGCTGGCTGAGATCCCGACGTACACCGCGTGGTCGAGCAACGCGGGCAGCCGTTCGGCGAGTCCGGAGTGGTGGAACCAGTAGCTGAGGTATCCGTTGTTGCCGCCGGCGACCAGGATCGCGTCTGCAGCTTCCAGGGTTGGTAGCCAGTGCTGCTGCTCAAGCGTGGGTAGCGCCGTGAGTTCCACCGTCCCGAGATCCTGCCAGCCGAGCTGCCCCCAGCCTATGGTTGATTGGGTGGCCCACACCGAACCTTCCGGCAAGGCGTTCAGGGCTGTAGGGATCTGTACGGCTCTACATTCCGAGATGGGCTTGCCGAGTAGCCTCACGAGTGCATCACGAATGCTGTCATTGGATATACCCGCAGAGGTCAACAATAGCTTCAGAGGTGCCCCTCTCTCACTTATTCGTTCTGGCTCCAAGGGTACGAATAAGCCGACCTAACGGTCCATCGCCGCTTCTGCAGGTCATGAGACTTGTCGGACTGCGGGTCCTGTCAGTGGGATGTGTCATGATTCTCTTAGCAGATTGAACGCGCGCTACACAACACACGGCTACATGCCTGGGGGTCGGCTCCCCACCTGGCCTACGGGTCCACACACTCGCCGCCCAAGACACCTCACTTGCTGCGCTGGCTGTGCCGCGCGGCTAGTGCGAACCCACCTCGCAGCACACCCGGTCTTGGAGGGTGGCCGACTACCGCCGCCACAAGGGGCGAGGCCTTCGATGCGGGGGTTCGCAGCCGCACCGAGACGCAACAGTTCAGAGAAGTCCCTCTGGGGTGGTGATCCTCACCGTGGATCTTTCAACGCTGGACGCCGGCTTTGCGGCCGACCACGACCATGCTTGGCACCACGACGATGAGGACTTCGATCGCGGGCTCTTGAAGCTCGAAAACCTCTTACCTCAGGTGTCGCGGCTGGTGGTGGCCCGTCTGGTGTCGAAAGACGTCGGCGCCTGGGCCGAGGCGGTGACCCGGACTGGGAACTGTGTCCGCCCTGTTCGGCTGGGCGGGACTTCCGACCGGATCGACGCGGCGACGGGTGAGGTGCTGTCGAGCTTCTCCAGCGCCGACCATCCGCTCGGGGTGGTGCACTTGCGGTGCGGGAACCGCCGGGCGTCGGAGTGCCCGTCCTGCTCCCGGCTCTACGCCGCGGACATGTTCCACCTGATCTCGGCCGGGGTGACCGGCGGCAAGACCGTCCCGGAGTCGGTCGCTGATCACCCGCTGCTGTTCGCCACCCTCACCGCCCCCTCCTTCGGGCGCGTCCACACCTCCGCCCGGTGCCACCCCGGCGACCCGAGACGCCGCTGCACGCACGGCCGCCCGCTCGCCTGCGGAGTGGTGCACGCCGAAGGCGCCGAGGGCAAGAGATCCGCCGGCCTGCTGGGGCAGCCCCTGTGTCCGGACTGCTACGACTACCCCTCGCACGTGGTGTGGCAGTGGTTCGCCCCCGACCTGTGGCGGCGGTTCACCATCGCCCTCCACCGCAGCCTCGCCCACCGCCTCGGCCTCCCCACTCACGCGCTGCCGGAGGTGGTGACGGTGCAGTACGCCAAGGTGGCGGAGTTCCAGCGCCGCGGCGCCGTCCACTTCCACGCCCTCATCCGGCTCGACGGCCCCCGCAGTTCCAACGGGATCACGGATTCGCCTAGCGCGGTGACCGCCGATCTGCTGGCTGGCCTGGTGACCGAGGCGGCGTCCGCCGTGCAGCTGCACGTCCCTGCGGTCGATGACCAGGACGTGCCCCGGCGTCTGGTGTTCGGTCGTCAGCTCGATGTGCGGGTCGTCCGTTCCCACCGCCCGGATGACGACCAGGCGCTGACCGCCGCCCAGGTCTCCGGCTACCTCGCCAAGTACTCCACGAAGACCGCGAGTGACGACGTGCCCGCCACCACCGCCCACCATCGCCGGCTGCAAGCCACCATCGCCCACCTGGACCTCCGCGCCAGGTCGCCACCCTCGGCGGTGGCCGCAGCCCGTATGAGCTGCTGGGGCACTGGGGGCGGATGCTCGGCTTCCGTGGCCACTTCGCCACCAAGTCCCGCCGCTACTCAATCACTCTCGGCCAGCTGCGCCGCGCCCGCCAACGGGCCCAGGCCCGCATCGCCGCCAGCCGGGCCACCGGCACACCCCTGGACCTGGCCAGCCTCGAAGCCGATCTCCTCGCCGACGAAGAGGAAACCACCCTCGTGATCGGCCGGTGGTCCTACCTCGGCTCCGGCTGGGCTGACGAGGGCGAGACCGCCCTGGCCACGGCCGCCGCTGAACGCGCCCGCGAGTACGCCCAGGAGAGGGCGGCTCAGCGCAGGACTGCAGTTCAGTGACGACGTGGAAGGTGAAATGAATGGCGCAGATCGCTGACCGGCTCTGGTCGGTCAAGGACGTGAGTGAGTACCTCGGGGTGCCGGTGCACACGTTGTACGCGTGGCGCAGCGCGGGCACCGGTCCGCCTGGCCGGAGGGTGGGCCGGCTTCTGCGGTACCGGCAGCAGGATGTTCGCGACTGGGTGGCCTCGCTGTCCACGGAGGTGGCCTGATGAAGCCTCTCGGGCTCGGCGAGCACGGTGGGCTCTCGGTGGTTCGGGAGGGGTCTAGCTTCGTCGCCTACCTGCGGTACCGGGACCACGCCGGTCGGGGTCATCGGCTGAAGCGAGCCGGCAAGTCGCGGGCGGAGGTCTCGCGGAGGGCGCTGAAGGCCTACAGCGATGCGTTGGGCATGACCGGTAGCGCGGACTTCACGGCGCGCAGCACCCTCGACGAAGCATCCGCTTTGTGGCTGGTCGCGTTCGAGGGTCAGGTTCCAGCGCGGGGCCCGCTCACCCTCGACGCTGGACGAGTACCGCTACCTGTTGAAGCGGGTCATCTCGCCCGGAGTTGGGATCGCTGCGGCTCGGCGAGCTCACGACGACGCGACTCGACCGGTTCGTCCAAGCGGTCCTTGCTGACCGCGGCTACGCGACGGCGAAGCTGACCCGCTCGGTGCTGTCCGGGATCTGCGGCTGGCTGGTCCGTCAGGGCGCCATCGCGAGCAACCCGGTACGGGACCTCGCGCCTCTCGAGCAGAACCGCGACCGCACTGCTCGGGCGCTGTCGGCCGTGGAGGTCGTCACCTGGCTGGCGCTGCTCGACGCTGACGACTTCGCTCGGCGGCTCGACCTGCCGGAGCTGGCCCGTTTCATGCTGGCCACCGGGCTCCGCCTCGGGGAGGCGCTCGGGATCACCTGGGCCGACCTCGACCTGGTCGCCGGCTCGGTGACGGTGCAGCGCACGATCATCCGCGTGCAGGGACAGGGGCTGGTGGCCAAGCGGGTGAAGTCACGGGCGTCTGAGCGTCGGCTGCTGCTGCCAACCTGGTGCGTCGACATACTGAAGGCGCGTCGAGTCCGGCTGGGCGCTTTCGACGGTCCGGTGTTCGCTGACTCCAAGGGCGATTGGCGGGCCCGCAGCAATGTCGGCAAGGCCTTCCGACAGGTGCGCGACGGCTCCCACTTCGAGTGGGTCAAGTTCCCACACCTTCCGCAAGACCGTGGCGACCCTGCTCGACGGAAGTGGTGCCAGCGCCCGCATGATCGCCGACCAGCTGGGCCACTCAGGGGCCTCGATGACGCAGGAGGTCTACCTCGGGCGCCGGGTCGCGAACGCCCTCAACCTCGCTGCGCTCGAGTCCTATGGACCCTCTGCGTCCGACGCGGGGAAGGAGGGGACGTGAAGCATTCGTCCCCGCATTCGTCCCCTGTGACAGCCTTCGGGTCGCGTTTACCGGTCCTGAATCGCTCTGACTAGGTGTTTTGTGGGCCCCGTGGGACTCGAACCCACAACCCGCGGATTAAAAGTCCGCTGCTCTGCCAATTGAGCTAGAGGCCCGGAGCGGAGAACACCAAGCGGAGCCGCGAGGCACCCGCCGGAGTCTCACCCCCGTCTGCACATCTAAGCCTAAGTGCGGCCGCGGCTGTACGCCGAGTCCACTGGCAACACTGTGGAGGCAATCGCCGACGCCACGTTTGGCCCCGCCGTCGATACTGTGCGCATGCGGCGATCAGGGCTGGTGGCGTCGGTGCTGGTCCTGCTGTTGGCGTCCGGGTGCACTGCCACGGCCCCGCAGCCCACCCCCTCCGACACGCAGTCCGCTTCCGCCACGAAGGCGCCGTCCTCCTCTCCGCCCCAGAGCGAACCTGTGCCGAGCGAGACGCCGAAGGCAAGCTCACCTCCCCGAGTCAGTAAGAAACCGGCATCAAGACCTCCAGCCAAGCCGCACCCGGTTTCGGTCCAAGCCCTGATCGACCGCACCTACGACGGGCGCAATCTCAGGATCGGACGCCTGCTCACCGACGCGGGGTCCTACAAGCGCTATCTGGTCAGCTATCGCAGCGAGGATCTCAAGGTCTCCGGCGTGATGAACGTGCCGGACGGAAAAGGCCCGTTCCCGGTCCTCGTGCTGGCACACGGCTACATCGACCCCGACATCTACAAGCCCGGGCAGGGAATGCGGCGCGAGCAGGACTACCTCGCGCGCCAGGGCTACGTCGTGCTGCACACCGACTATCGGGGACACGCGAGCTCAGACAACGACAAGAACGTAGACTACGAGCTCCGACTGCCGTACGCGGTGGACGTCATCAACGCGGTGCTCGCGGTCAAGAACTCCAAGCTCGACTATCTCGACGGCGAGCGGGTGGGCCTGTTCGGCCGGTCGATGGGCGGCAACGTCACGCTGAATGCCTTGGTCGCCAAGCCTGGGCTGGTGGACGCGGCCGTGGTGTACGCCTCGACCAGCTCGCTGGCTGCCGACAACTGGAAGACCTTCTACCGCGGCGGTGGCGATCGAGCGGCCGTCAACCGCCGCATGAAGCGCACGTACGGCCTGCCCGAGGACGCCCCGAAGTTCTGGCGAGCTGCCTCGCCCCGGCCCTACTTCGACCGGGTGACCGAGCCCGTCCAGCTGCACCACGGCGTCGATGACGACACCTGCCCGATCAGATGGTCGGAGGCCACGCACAAGGCTTTGCGCACCGCCGGTAAGGACGCAGAGCTCATCCGTTATCGCGGGGAGGGACATACCTTCTATTCCGACTGGTCGCGCTCGATTCGGCGTACCGAACGCTTCTTCGACAAACACCTCGACTAAGCCGAAACTCGTCGGGTCAATCGGGTCGAGATGGGTCTAATGTGTTGAGACACATCTGCCAAAGGGGCCGACATGCGGAAGTGCGCACGGTTAGACCCACATAGTTTAACTTTCGCGCTGGCCGTGGCCGCACTCGCCATCAGCGCCGCACTCACGACAGCTCCCGCCGCTGCAGCCATCGACCTCTGCGCCGCCACCAACAGCGAGCTCGACCTCAACGGTGACGGTTACGACGACGCGGCGGTCGGCGACCCTTACGCTTCCGTCGGCGGTCATGCCCAAGCCGGGGCGATCGTTATCCTCTACGGCGACGCCGACCGGCGCATCGGGGAGGGCCGGCGCACCCTGTTGACCCAGGCCAGCGTGCCGGGCTCGTACGCCGAGTCGGGCGACCACTTCGGCTGGTCGGTCACCATCGCCGACGCCACCGGAGACGGCTGCGCGGACATCCTGGTCGGCTCCCCCGACGAGGACTGGGGCGGCCGCGCCAACGCAGGCATCGCACACCTGATCTCGTTCACCCCGGACCGCACCGGCGGCTCCGGTCGCGCCCACGCCACTGTGCTCGACCAGGGCACGGTCGGCGGCTCCATCGACGCCGGTGACCAGTTCGGCTATGCCGTGGCCCTCGGTGACTACGCGGGCAACGAGGTGGCGGCCGGCGCGATTGGAGCGCCCGGCGAAGACCTGTACGGAGTCGTCGACGCCGGCGTGGTCAACGAGTTCTTGTACGAATCCGCGCCCTTCATGGTGCACCAGAGCGAGCAGGGTGAAGGGCTGCCGGGCACTCCCGAGGCGGGCGACCGCTTCGGCGCCGCCGTACAGCTGGTTCCGCTTCAGGTGACCGACGGCACCAATAACGGCGTCGAGCTAGTCACCTTGGCGGGCGCCCCCGGCGACACCGTGGTGCGCGGCGACACGAAGATCAATGGTGCCGGATCGGTAACCACCTGGGACCAGGTGGCAGGCTTCGAGCAGTTGGTCACCCAGGACTCCCCCGACGTGTCCGGGGTTGCCGAGGCCGGAGACGAGTTTGGCTCCAGCATCGCGTTCGGGCGCATCGGCACGGCCAACCCCGGCCGCGACGTCGCCATCGGGGCCCCCGGCGAGGACGTCGGCACGGTCCGCGACGCCGGCTCGGTCTCCATCTTCGCCGACGTGCCCGGCACCGGCCTGGTCGGCCGCTCCACCGTGACCCAGGACACGGCAGGGTTCGACGGGACCGCCGAAACAAGTGACCGCTTCGGCCACTCGGTCGCCATCCGGCCCGAGGCGGGCGCGTCCACGCTCATCATCGGGGTGCCGTACGAGGACCTCGGCTCGGTCACCGACGCCGGCATGGCGCAGACGGTGCGGATCGAGCCCGACAAGGAGGCCCGCCCGGTCAGCGCCTACACCGAGAAAAGCGCCGGCACCCCCGGCACGGTGGCTCGCGGCAACCGCTTCGGGCTCACCGTGGCCGGCATGCGGGGAGTGGCGGAGTCGTTGTTCGCGATAGTCAGTCCCTACCAGGGCGCGGGCGCGGTGTTCGTCGCCAACACCGAAGGCCAGACCCGCTCCTGGGTGCCGGGGCGCGGCGGCGTCCCGGTGCCACGGGGGTCAGGTCGGTTCGGCTGGGCGATGTCCGGACTGGACGGCGGCTGACCCGCTGGGCACCAAGGCGTAGCGGCGCTCCGGCCGACCGGCCGAGCCGTAGCGCAGCCGTACCTCGATCAGCCCAAGCGCCGTGAAGTGCTCGAGGTAGCGTCGGGCGCTGACCCGAGACAGTCCCACCTCCGCCGCACACTCCGAGGCCGAGCAGTCGCCGTCGTGCGCGGCCACCGCAGCCATCACCAACCGCGCGGTTTCCGGGCTCATCCCTTTGGGCAGCTGCTCCGGCGACGATGGGTGCCCCCGCCCGAACAGCCTGTCCACATCAGCCTGGTCCCGCAACGTCGACGACCTGGACGAGGCCCGGGTCGCCCGGTAGTCGTCGAGCCGCTGCTGCAGGTCGGCCAGCCTGAACGGCTTAAGGAGGTAGCTGGTGACCCCGAGCTGTACGGCTTGCTGCACGGTGGCGAACTCGTCGGCGGCGCTGATCACCATCACGTCCGCCTGGACGCCGGCAACCCGCAACCGGTTGACCAGATCGAGTCCGAACACGTCGGGCAGATAGAGGTCGAGCAGAATCAGGTCGGGTCGCAGGTCGCCCACGGTGGCCAACACCTCGGCCCCCGTGTGCGCCACACCGACCACCTCGAAGCCGTCGGTCCGTGAAACGAAACTGCTGTGGATCCGGGCGACCCGGAAGTCGTCATCGACAACCAGCACCGAGATCATCGCCGCGCCGCAGCCGGCTCGGCCTGCTCGCGTTCGGCCACCTCGGGCCCCGCGTCCGCCGACTCCACGCGCGGAGCCTCGGTCGCCAGGGTCACGCTCATCCGGGCCGTGAAGCAGGCCCCGTCCGACGTGCTCCGCACCACCACCTCACCGCCGCGGCGAAGGCAGGTGAGCCGGGTCAGCGCCAGGCCGATGCCCCGTTCACCGCTCGAGGCCACCTTGGTCGTATATCCGTGCTCGAACACCTCGGTGGCCAGCTTGGCGTCCACCCCGGGTCCGGAGTCGCTGACCACCAGCTCCACCGACGTGTCGGACTGTCGGATCTCCACCTCGACCCAGCGCTCGCGGCCGTTCCAGCCGGTCACCGCGTCGATGCCGTTGTCAATCAGGTTGCCCAGCACGGTGGCCACGTCGAAGGACGACTCGGTCCGCAACGGCGACAGGCCGGTCCGCTCGCTGATCCGCAGCTCCACCTTTTTCTCCGCCGCCACCGCCGCCTTGGCCACCAGCAGCGCGGCCACCGACCGATCCTGCACCCGCCGCACGATGGTCAAATCCAGGGCCGCCCGGCGCTCCATCAAGGTGTCCACAAACTCGACAACCTCCTCGTGCTCCCCGATCTGGATCAGTCCCGAGATGGTGTGCAGCTGGTTGGCGAACTCGTGGGTCTGGGCGCGCAGCAGGTGTGTCGTGCCGCGGAACGCCCCGAGCTCGCTCTCCAGCTCGGCCAGCTGCGTCCGGTCGCGCAGGGTGGTGACCGATCCGATATGGCGACCCTGGTGGACCACCGGCATCCGGTTGAGTACCAGAACCCGGCCCGCCCGGATCACCACCGCGTCGGGGTCGTGGTCGCCGGTATCGGTCAGCACGTCGCGGAGCCGGCCCCCGATGCCCAGCGCGTCCAGGCGTTGGCCCACCGCGGCGGCGGGCAACGACAACAGCCCCAGAGCCAAGGGGTTGGCGAAAGTGATCTGGTCGCGGGTGTCGAGGGCGATCACGCCCTCGGCGATGCCCGAGAAGATGGCCTCCCTCTGCTCGGCCAGGGCCACCATGTCCGCCGGCTCCATTCCCAGGGTCTGCCGCTTGATCCAGCGCGCCAGCAGCAGCGAGCCGATGATGCCCAGCGCCATCGCCGCCCCCAGGTAGGTCAGCAGAGTGGGCGCCGCGATGGCCAACGCGGCCGCCCGGCTGAGATGCTCAGATGCCACCACGACGATGCCCAGCTGCCGGGTCGGCTGCGCGCCGACTGGGTTGGACAAGATCGGCACGGCCGCGGTGAGGTAGTCGCGCCCGTTCAGTGCAACCCGCGATGACCAGGCGCGTTGGGGCTCGCTGATCGCGGCCGCCCAGGGTAGCGGGCGGCCTTCGAGCTGCGGGTCGGTGCTCACCACCACGTGGCCCGCCAGGTCGGCGACCAGGGCCAGATCCACTCCGGTGGTGGACTGCAACCCAATCACAGTGGCGGGCAGTGAAGCCCCGGCCTCGGCTACCGGACCCAGCCGTACGTTGGGGTTGGCGGCCAGGTTCTCGGCCAGCGCCAGCACCCGGCGGCTCTCCGCCAGCTGGAAGTCGGCCCGGGTCTGCTCGACGGAGACCGCGGAGACGGCGGCCAGCACGGCCACGATCAACACGAGCTGGACCAGCACCAGCTGGGTCGCCAGGGTGAGCCTGCTCATGAAACTGTCAGACCTCCCCCGTTGGATACAGCCATTCTCGCCCGCCAGGACGTGGCTGGAAATGCCATGAACATTACGACCACAACTTTCTCTCTGACCAGAAGCAGACACCGCAGTCCGGGGCCTGGCAACCTCAGGCCCACAGCGAACATTCACGCGCATTTCCCACCGGCACGGAGGACACTGATGTTTCCCGAAATGAAGATCGGCGTCGGCCTTTTGGCGGCCGCCTCATTGCTCCTCAGCGGTTGCGGCGCGACCGCGAAGCAGGCCGAGCCAGGCGGCGCCGCTGCCGGCGGAGAGGCCAGGCCGATCGCCGGCCTGCGCTTCATGGTGCCCAACACCGCGGGCAGCGGTTACGACACCACCGCCCGCGCCGCCGCCAAGGTGATGGACGACATCAAGGTGACGTCCAACGTCGAGGTGTTCAACCTCGCCGGCGCCGGCGGCACGGTGGGGCTGTCGCGGGTCGTGTCAGAGAAGGACAACGGCAAGCTGATGATGATGATGGGCCTCGGCGTGGTCGGCGCGCAGTACACCAACAAGACCACGGCCAAGCTCGACCGAACCACCCCGATCGCCAAGCTGATCGAGGAGTCCGGTGCCATTGTGGTGGCCAAGAACTCCCCGTACAAGACGATCCAGGAGCTGGTGTCGGCCTGGAAGAAGGACCCGAAGAAGCTGGCCGTGGGCGGTGGCTCCTCTCCCGGCGGCCCCGACCACCTGCTGCCGATGCAGCTGGCCAAGACCGTGGGGGTCGACCCGAAGCAGGTCAACTTCATCTCCTACGACGGCGGCGGCGACCTGCTGCCGGCAGTGCTCGGCGGCAAGGTGGCGTTCGCGGCTTCCGGCTATGGCGAGTTCCTTGATCAGGTCAAGGCCGGTCAGGTGCGCGTGCTGGCCATCAGCGGGGCGACCAGAGTGGAGGCTGTGGACGCGCCGACGCTGAAGGAGTCCGGCATCGACCTCGAGTTCACCAACTGGCGCGGCGTCGTGGCGCCGCCCGAGATCAACGACGCCGACAGGCAGGCGCTGGTCGACGCGGTCACCAAGATGCACGCCAGCCCGCAGTGGAAAGAGGTGCTGACCAAGAACGGCTGGACGGACGCTTTCGAGACCGGTGACGCCTTCGGGACCTATATGACCGAGCAGACCAAGCGCGTCGAGGACGTGCTGACCACCCTGGGCCTGGCGTGAGCCACATTGCGGACCCGGTCGCCATGAGCGGCAGGAGCCGTCCGCTGGTGGAGTTCGTGCCCTGCGTATTCCTGGCCGTGATGGGCGTCGTGCTGCTGATCGACGCCAGCATGCTGAGCACGAGCAGGACGGCAGTCGACCCGCTCGGTCCGCGCCCGGCCCCCATCCTGGTCGGTATCCTGTCGCTGATCCTGGCCGCCGCCTTGGCGGTCGCGGTCCTCAGGGGTGACCGGGCGGAGGCCGAGTCCGGTGAGGACATCGACCTCGAGTCCACGATGGACGTTAAGACAATCCTGCTGCTGGTCGCCGCGTTTGCCGCCAACATCGTGCTGATCGACCCGCTCGGCTGGGTGATCAGCGGCGGCCTGCTGTTCTACGGGTCCGCCTTGGCACTGGGCAGCCGGCACTACGTCCGCGACCTGGCGATTGCTGCGGCCCTGTCCCTGGGCACCTTCTACGGCTTCGCGATCGGGCTCGGCGTCAACCTGCCCGCAGGCATCCTGCAAGGGATCCTGTAGTGGAAACCCTCAGCCTGTTGCTCCAGGGCTTTGCCACCGCCGCCACGCCGGTCAACCTGTTGCTGGCCCTGATCGGGGTGACCGTCGGCACAGCCGTCGGGGTGCTGCCGGGCATCGGTCCGGCCATGACTGTCGCGTTGCTGCTGCCGGTGACCTACGGGCTGGAGCCGACCGGAGCGATGATCATGCTGGCCGGGATCCTGTACGGAGGGATGTATGGCGGTTCGACCACCTCCATCCTGCTGAACACCCCCGGCGAGTCGTCGTCCGTGGTGACCGCCATCGAGGGCAACCTGATGGCCAAGCGCGGCCGGGCGGCCCAGGCTTTGGCCACCGCGGCCATCGGCTCCTTCGTTGCCGGCACCATCGGCACGCTACTGGTGGTGTTCACTGCTCCGCTGATGACCCGTTTCGCCATCACGATGGGCGCTCCGGAGTACTTCGCGGTGATCTTGCTCGCGTTCATCTGCGTCACGGCTGTGCTGGGGTCGTCGCGGATCCGCGGCTTCTCCTCGCTGATGGTCGGGCTGGCCATTGGGCTGATCGGCATCGACGCCAGCAGCGGTCAGGCCCGGCTCACCTTCGGCATCGCCGAACTCGGTGACCGGGTGAACGTGGTGGTGGTCGCAGTCGGCATCTTCGCGCTTGGCGAGGCGCTCTGGGTGGCCGCCCACCTGCGCCGTAAGGCTGCCCAGGTCATCCCGGTGGGTCAGCCGTGGATGGGCCGGCAGGATTGGGGCCGGTCCTGGAAGCCGTGGCTTCGGGGCACCGCGCTCGGCTTCCCCTTTGGGGCGGTGCCCGCCGGCGGCGCCGAGATCCCGACGTTCCTCTCCTACATCACCGAGAAGAAGCTGAGCAAGCACCCGGAGGAGTTCGGCCACGGCGCCATCGAAGGTGTCGCGGGTCCCGAGGCGGCCAACAACGCCTCCGCAGCAGGCACCTTCGTCCCGCTGCTGTCCCTCGGCCTGCCCACCAACGCCACGGCCGCCGTCATGTTGGCCGCGCTCACCTCTTACGGCATCCAGCCTGGCCCACTGCTGCTGCAACGCGAGAGCGGGCTGGTCTGGGGGCTGCTGGCCAGCCTCTTCATCGCCAACACCCTGCTGGTCGTGCTCAACCTGCCGCTGGCGCCGGCTTGGGCCAAGCTGCTGCGGATTCCACGGCCATACCTTTATGCGGGCATCCTGTTCTTCGCCGCGATGGGGGCCTACTCAGTCAAGGGCTCCAATTTCGACCTCATCCTGCTGCTGGCGCTCGGCGTCGTCGGGTTTGGCATGCGCCGTTTTGGTTTTCCCGTGCTGCCGCTGATCGTGGGCGTCATCATGGGCCCGCTGCTGGAGCTGCAGGGGCGGCGCGCGCTGCAGCTTGCCAGTGGCAGCCCGCGCGGGTTCTTCGGCGGCGTGGATGTCGCGACCGGTGAGTTCGCGGTGTCCGCCCTTGCCGTGTCGGCCTACGCGATCATCGTCATCGTGCTTGTCTGGCCACTGGTGCGCTCCCTGGTCGGTCGGCGGCGGCACTCAGCGCCGTCCGACCCTGCCGGGACTGCCGTGGACCACAACGCCAACAGTTCGAAAGGCAGTGCCCAATGATCATCGTGGTCGGTTTCACCCCCACCCCCCCCGGTCAGGCGGCGTTGCAGGCGGGCATTGACGCCGCCCGGCGGCTGGGCGGCTCGCTCGTGGTGCTCAACTCCTCGCGCGGTGACGCGCTCAGTGACCCGAGCTTCGCTCAGGAATCGGACCTGGCCTGGGTCCGGGCGACCTGCGCGGAGGCCGGGATCAAGGCAAGCATCCGCCAAGAGGTGCGTGGCCGGGAGGCGGCCGAAGAGCTGCTGGACGTGTTGTCGGAGGTCAAGGCGGACCTGTGCGTGATCGGCCTGCGCCACCGCACGCCGATCGGCAAGATGCTGCTGGGCAGCAACGCCCACCAGATTCTCATGGATGCTCCGTGCCCGGTGCTCTCGGTCAAGGCGAGCCCTCATGAGTGAGTTGGCGGGCGGCGACGCCACCGCCGATCTGGTGGATCACTACGGCGACCGGCTGGCGTCGGTGGCGGTCCAGTTCCGCTCCTTCGGGCTGCACCGGCGGTTCTCCGGGCCGGCCGTCACCGTGCGCTGTCTCGAGGACAACGCGCTGCTCAAGCGAGTGCTCACCGAGGAGCCGGATCCCGCCGGCATGGTGCTCGTCGTCGACGGCGGCGGCTCCTACCGCTCGGCGCTGGTGGGCGACGTGATCGCCGGCATCGCGGTCGAGCGCGGCTGGGCCGGCCTGGTGATCCATGGCGTCGTCCGCGACTCGGTCGCCCTGGACGCTCTGCCGATCGGCATCAAGGCGCTCGGGACCAACCCGGCCAAGAGCAGCAAGACCGGCTCCGGCGAGACCGGGAGGCCGGTCGACATCGGCGGGGTCAGCTTCCATCCCGGCGCCCGGGTGTTCGCCGACGAGGACGGCATCGTCGTGCTGGACAGCGCCCTGGGCTGATCGGGCGGCGGAGTCCGAGCGTGCGCTCAGCGAGTAAGGAAGCTCGTCACTCCTCGGGCGAGCCCGGCGGCATAGACCGTGTCGCGCTGACGGGCCGACCGCATCCGCCGGGCGTCCCCGGCGTTCTTCATGTTGCCCAGCTCGACCATCACCGCCGGCGCGTTGCTCAGGTTCAGCGTGCCCATGTCACGGCGGGTGTCCAGCCCGTCGCCACCGAGGTAGTTGGCGCGCTTGACGGCGGTCTTGTCCAGCCCGCCGCGCAGATGGCGCGCCAGCACGCCGGAAGTGCGATAGATGTCGTCAGTGAGCCCCTTCTTGTACGCGGGCCGGATCACGAAGAAGCCGCGGAACCGCTCGGCGGTGCCGTCAGCGTGAATGGACACCAACAGATCGGCGTGCACCTTGTTGGCGAATCTCCCGCGGACGTCGACGCAGGGCCCCCACAGGCGGGTCGACTCCCGAGACCTGGTGAGATGGACGGTGGCGCCCTGGGCCGTCAGCCGGGCCTTCAGGTGGTTGGCCACCGACATGGTGAAGGCCGACTCGCGATAACCGCTCCGGGTGGCCGTGCCGGTGGTGTTGCACGGTTTGACGAGGCCACCCGCGTTGACCTTGCGCGCGATCTGGCGGCTGTGGGTGAAGTTGCCGAGCTGATGACCAGGGTCGATGACGACGATCCGACCAGCCAGCGGCAAAACGGGCGTCACCGGAGGAGGCGGAACGGGCGGTGCGGCCACCTCCGCGCCGGCTGGCAGGACGGAAAGTGCGCAGATGGCTGCTGCGGCCAGAATGCGTCGAAGCGACACGGTCGACCTCTCGAGACGGATGAGGTGGTGCCTCAGACGGCCCGAGGCTGCGAACGCTAACACACGCCGACCGCGGCTCAGCCCTCGTCGGGATGAGCCGGAGAGCCACCAGGCCGTCAAGAGGACTCGGTTTGCGACCTCGTCGTGGCCGCCTTGCGTTCGGCCGACTGATGGGCCGCCCGCGTCTTCCACCCACGCTTCGCCGCCAGGCTGCGCCGGCGTCGGGCCTTCTCGGCCTCCAGCGCCAGCCGCTCCAGCCGTCGCTGCTCACGTAGCCTGGCGTTCTCGACCTTCTTCTGCTCGCGTTCGATCACGTCGGCTGACCTCACCGGCCACAGGTAGGCGATGTCGTCCGGCACGCCCGGGAACATCGGCCCGTAGTGTTCGGGCTCCTTGCGCACCAGCGACGACTGGTGGCTGCGGTGCACCGCCGGGTCGGACAACCAGGACGGCAGCGCCTGTGCCTCGGCCAGCTCGGCGTAGCTGCGGATGGACTCGATGCCGATCAGCCGCAGGTCGTAGGCGATGGTAGCTGCGCACGTGTCACCGAAGCCCAACTCGACCCAGACATCGCACATGGTCAGTCCGTAGCGTCCCAGCGCCTCCTCGTATCCCTTCCACATCAGCACCGCGGGATGGGAGGCCCAGCCGTACCCGGGGACGGTGAGCGCCCGGACGATCTGGATCACCTCGACTCGTTGCTTGCCCAGCCGCTTCACGTCCAGAGCGCGGGCGGACGCCTCGAAATCGCTGTAGGGGACGAACGTCTGCACGCTAGCGCCCCGGGGACCGTCGCTCGCGCCACTGCTGGACGACCCGGTCGACGCTGACCGTGTGCACCCAGATCGAAGGCCCGTCGACGCGCCGTCGGCGGCTGTCCAAGATCCGCTCGTTGAGGTCGGCCACGATCTCGCGGACAGCCTCCTCGGATCGCTCCCCGGCCACCCGGTCGACGATGTCCTCGGCCTCCTTGCGCAGCGACAAGGTGGTGGGCAGCAGCGGCTTGAGGTCCTCTCGCTCCATCAGACCTTTGACCCACCAGTTCTCGTCACGGCGCTTGACGTTCGGGATGGGCTTGCCAGCGCCGGGCAGATTGTCAAACTCGCCGCGCTCGCGGGCCTCCCGAATCTGGCGGTCGACCCAGGACTCGTAGCCGCTCACGGCTCCGACCATACCCAGCCCGGCCGGGCGCGTGTGGCACCCTGTGGACGTGGAGCCGTGGACGCTCGGCCTGGTCGCCGTGATTGTGGTCGGACTCGCCGTCATCCTCTACGGCGCACTGTCGGACCGGGCCAAGAACCGCCGGGCGGCTGAGGAGATGCTGACCCCGCCGAAGCGAACTATCCCCCAGTTCAGCCCGGACGCACCCGCTCCGCAGTACCTGTCGGACCTGCAAGCCCGCCGACGGCCGGTCCAGCCGATGCCCGCCGAGCCGTCGGCGGTCGAGCGCGCGCAGCTGGCCGATCAGCTCCGCGACCCGTCGACGGTCACCATCAACGCCGGTTGGCTCTCCCGTGACTTCGTCACCGACCCCGGCACGGGCCAGGCGGTGCTCGACGCCCCGATGGTGCTGGCGTGCCTCGACCCGGTCGAGTCCACCCGGGAGCTGTTGGGGGTGCTGGAGCGCGCCAGTCTCAGCGGCACCGCCTTGGTGGTGGTCGCGCCGTCGTTCTCCGACGAGGTGCGAGGCACCTTGGAGGTCAACCACATCCGCCAAACCCTGCGCGTGCTCGGGGTAGCCGTCGCCGACGTGGCCCCGGTGGCCGCGGCCACAGGCGCACAACCTCGGGACCGCAGCGACCTCCAGTCCGGCTATGTCTGGCCCGAGCACCTGGGCGGCTGCGGGCGTTGGGTCAGCACCAGCAAGGCCAGCTATGTGCTGGGCGGTCAGCCTTCGTGAGCACAACCGCGTCCGGCCTGGTCGCCACCGCGGATAGCACCGAGCAGGCATCACGCTGGGCCTACCTCGCGGTCGTGGCCCCCATCATCTTCGGCACCACTTATCTGCTGACCACTCACTTCCTGCCGCCGGAGCGCCCACTGCTGATCGCGATGATGCGATCCCTGCCCACCGGTCTGGTGCTGGTGATCGGCAGCAGGGTTCCTCCGCGCGGGTGGTGGCCGCGGTTCGCCCTGCTCTCGGTGCTCTACTGCTCGGCCCTCTTTCCGCTGCTCACCATCGCCGCCTACCGGCTGCCGGGCGGCGTCGCGTCGGTGATCAACTCACTCAGCCCGATCATCGTGCTGCTTCTCTCCGTGCCGTGGCTGGGAGCCCGAATTCGAGCCGTGCACCTGGTGGCCGGCGCACTGGGCATCATCGGGGTGTCGCTGCTGGTGCTGCGCTCGTCTGCGCGGCTGGACGCCTGGGGCGTCGCCGCCATGGTGAGCGTCGTGGTGATGATGGCCACCGCGACGGTGCTGACCAAACGTTGGGGCCACCCGCCAGGCATGAACGCGCTCGGTTTCACCGGCTGGACCTTCCTGCTCGGGGGCGCAGCACTGCTGCCGTTTACGCTGCTGGTGGAGGGGTTGCCGCGGGCGCTCAGTGGTCGCGAGGTGGGCGGGTTGGTCTATCTGGTGCTGATCAGCGGCATCCTCGGCTACGCCGTCTGGTTCTGGGGGCTGCAACGCCTGCCGGCCAGCTCGGTCACCTTTCTGAGCCTGCTCAACCCGGTGGTGGCCGCCACCTTGGGCTGGGTGGTGCTCGACCAGCGCCTCAACGCCTGGCAGATCCTGGGAGCGCTGCTGGTGGTGGCCGCGGTGCTGCTCGGGCAGAGCTCACGCGGTTGGTCGCGGCCGCGCTGATGAGCGCCGAAGGAGGCCGGCGATGGCCCCGGAGCGTCTACGGCGTCGGCGAGGAGCCCGACCCCCGGTTCTCCTTCGCCAACGAGCGGACGTTCCTGGCGTGGATACGTACAGCTCTGGGTTTCGTCGCCGCCGGGGTAGCCGTCGCCGCGGTGGCTGAGTTCAACGACGCACTTAGCCTCGAGGTGCGGCTGGCTGCCGTCGTGCTGGTGCTCGGGGGTTTGGTCTCCGGCGGCACCGCGATGACCCAGTGGATGCGCAACGAGCGCGCTCTTCGACGCAACGAGCCGCTGCCGTCGTCGCCACTGATGCCGTTCCTCAGCGTGGCGCTGATTGCGGTCGCGCTGGTCGCCATTGTCGTGGTCAGCCTGCAGTGAGCATCGCTGAGCGCCGACGGCCGCCCTGGGACTCTGGGCTGCAGAACGAGCGCACGCGGCTCGCCTGGCAGCGGACCACCCTCTCGGGCCTGACCTGCAGCCTGCTGGTGGCTCGGCTGCTGGCCACCGACTCGCTGGCGTTGGCCATCGCCGTCGGTCTCTCCGCCGTCGTCAGCAGCGCCGCGCTCGGGTGGTTCACCACTCGGCGCTACACCGAGAACCACCTCGCCCTGCACCGGCGACAGGCCATCGACGCTACCCGTGCGCAGCTGGTGGTGACCATGCTCGTGGTCGTCACTGCGCTGGCCGCGCTGGTCTACGTCGCTTTGCTCTAGCTGCCCAATGGCCATTGCCGCCACGGGGCCCCTGAGTATTTCCTACCTAATTTTGTCTAATGTGTTGGTCGGCAACTAGGCTGAGTGAGTATCGGGCACTTGTGGCGGACCGTGACCGGGGTGAATGGCTCGAAAAGTGCACACATCCCTGGCCTTCTCTCGGCGGTCAGCTTCTCAAGGAGCTTTATATGTCCATGCCCTCCACGGCTCATGTTTCGGCGGCTATAGCCGCCGCTGGCTTGCTCGCCGGCTTCACCGCCCTGCCAGCGGCCGCAGACAGTCCCGTGACCACGCGCCAGAGCACGCAGCTGCGCACGTCGGCCAAGGCGACCAGCACATCGGTCGCCAAGCTGGTCCGAGGCCAGACGATCACAGCCGTCAGCTCGTCCTCGGGATGGACCAAGGTCCGCTTCGCCAAGTCCAGCGCCTTCATCCCCACCCGTCAGGTTGCCAAAGGGGTGGCTTTCACACCGCCCGGTCGGATGACCGGCACGGGTAGCCGAGTGATCACAGCCAACCTCAACCTCCGACGCGGCCCGGGCTACGCCCACGGCAAGATCAGGGTGGTCACCGACGGCACGCGCGTGCGGGCCACCGGCAAGTCGAGCGGGGGCTTCTCCGAGGTGGTCTCCGGCCCGTCGCGCGGCTGGATGAGCAACCGCTACCTCGTACGCTCCACCCGCGGCTTGCCTGAGGCAGCCGGGGTTCGCGTCGCGACCACCAACCTCAACGTGCGGGTCGGTTCTGGTGCCACCACCCGAGTGGTCGGGGTGATCAGCAAGGGCGCGCAGGTGAGCATCACCGGGGTGACCAGCGACGGCCGCAGCGAGATCCTCTATCGCGGCAGCGCCCGCTGGGTCGCCACCCGCCTGCTGGCGCTGAAGACGACCTCTGCCGGTCCGACCGTCCCGGCCAATCCCATCGAGAAGGCCCTGACTCCGTGGACCATCGCGGTGCACCGAGCGGCTAGGTCCACCTGGCCCGAGATCAAGACCATCTACGGCTACCGCAACAGCCCCGGCTCGGACCACTCCCAGGGCCGGGCCCTAGACCTTATGGTCCCGGGCTACAAGACCGCTGCGGGCAAGAAGCTCGGCGGCCAGGTTGCCGAATGGGCAGTGGCCAACATGCAGGCGATGCACATCGACTACGTGATCTGGAATCAGCACATCCTGAGTGCGCAGCGCGCCGACGAGGGTTGGCGACTGATGGCCGACCGCGGAGGCGACTCCGCGAACCACTTCGACCACGTGCACATCAGCGTGAGCGCCGAGTAGCGGTTTGGGGCGGTCCTGCCCGGAGACCTATAGTCTTCGGGCAGGTCCCCATCGTCTAGCGGCCTAGGACACCGCCCTTTCAAGGCGGCAGCGCGGGTTCGAATCCCGTTGGGGATACCAGTGGAAATGGGCCTCTGACAAGGCGGTTTGTTGTCTCAGGCGGCTTGGCGCTGCGCGGTGATCTCTGCTTTTGTACGCTTTTTGTACGCGTCGGCGGCGCGGGCGCCTTGGTCGAGTGCTTCGGCGACTTCTTGGAGCCGGTTGGGGAACAGGTGTCCGTAGAGGTCCCAGGTCATGGTGGCTGACTTGTGGCCGAGCATCTGTTGGACGACTTTGATATCGGCTCCTCCGGCGATGGCGAGGCTGGCGGCGGTGTGGCGGAGTTCGTGCGGGTGGAAGCCGGATTTGCCAATCTGCGCTCCGGCTTCGGTCAGGCCGGCTCGTTGGACGGTTTGGGCCCGCATCACGGCGCCGCGGGCGCCGAGGAATACCAGCTCGTTGTCGTCTTTGCCGGCGGTGAGTTCGGCCAGCTCGGGGATCAGGAAGCGGGGGATGGGGACGTCGCGGGAGGCGTGCGTTTTCGGGGTTCCCCAGGTCATCACGCCTTTGACCGGGGTGACGGACTCACGGACGGCCGCCACTCTGGTGTTCAGGTCGAGCCGGCCTACCCGAAGCGCCGCCATTTCGCCGAACCTGAGGCCGGTGTAGCCGAGGAACAGCAGCGGCAGTCGCCATTCCGGTCCGGCCAGGTTGGCGAGGTCGCCGAGTTGTTGGTGGGTGAGGTGGCGTTGCTCGGATTCTGGCGGCGGCGGCAGCTGGATCGCAGCGGCAGGGTTCTTGAACAGCCGGTTGTCTTTGACCGCCGCGGCCAGGATGAGGCTCAGCACACGGTGGATCTTGCGGACGGTGGCGGAGGCGCTGCCGTTGCCGTGGTTCCACAGCGTTGAAGCGCCCCACGTTCTCGGCCGTTCCTATACGGGTTGCTGCTCTGGGTTGAGGGCAGCGTAGTGGGCTTGCTCGTACTGGAGGGGCGGGACGTGCCCAGGGTCGAGTGAAGTCTTCGGTTGTTGTTGCAGTCGACCC
>DASQDG010000106.1:0-5742 GCA_035634295.1 Propionibacteriaceae bacterium
CTCGGAGCGCCCGTGGTGGTCCGCCGCTGGGGCGCCGAGACGATCAAGGCCGCGATCGCTGACGAGCAGATCGCCCGGCTGAGCGACGCGATGCCCGATCACGTCGACCACGGAGCGGCGCGGACCCGGGACCACCTGATCGAGCTCGGCTGGCAACCGCCGGACAGCGAGGAGGGGTTCGCGGCCGGTCAGCCACGGTTCGTCTTCCAGCTCCCCATCGCCGGCAAGACCGAGGAGCAGCTGCTCGCCGGGATGAACCAGCTGTGGCGGCGCAACATCAAGAAGGCTGCCAAGCTCGGGGTCACGGTCCAGCGCGCCGGGGCCGACGAGCTGCCCGCCTTTCACGCGCTCTACACCGAGACCGCCGCCCGGGACCACTTCACCCCCCGCCCGCTGCGCTATTTCCAGACCATGTTCGACGCCTTGAGCGCCGAGGACCCGGACCGGATCCGGCTCTATCTGGCCCGGCACGGCGGTGACCTGGTGGCCGCCACCACCTGGGTGCGGGTCGGTCAGCACGCCTGGTACTCCTACGGCGCGAGCTCGACGGCCAAGCGGGAGGTGCGCGGGTCCAACGCCATCCAGTGGCAGATGATCCGTGACGCCCTGGCCGCCGGGGCCACCGTCTATGACCTCCGCGGCATCACCGAGGGTCTGGAGGCCGAGGACTCTCACCTCGGCCTGATCCAATTCAAGGTCGGCACCGGGGGCGAGGCGGTGGAATACCTCGGCGAGTGGGACCTGCCGCTTAACCTGCCGCTCTATGCCGCCTTCGACCTGTATCTGCGGCGGCGCTAGCGCCGCCGGTAGCCTGACCCGGTGACGGGGATAACTCTGCGGCTGGACGTCGAGCGATGGCGCGAGCACCTCCGGGTGGTCGCCGGAGCCACGCCGGGGCTGGTCGCGGTGGCCAAGGGCAACGGGTACGGCTTCGGGCTGCGCCGGCTGGCCGAGGAGTCCGAGCGGCTGGGAGTGGACACGCTGGCCGTCGGGGCGGTGCCCGAGGTCGAGCAGGTTCGCGAGGCGTTCTCCGGCGACATTGTGGTGCTGACCCCGTTCGACCGTGCCGACGAGCGCGCCCGCCTCCTGGTCGGCGACCCGCGGGTGATCACCACCGTGTCCCGGATCGAGGATCTGGAGTACGTCGCCGGGCTGGCCGCGGGGCCGCGGGTCGTGGTCGAGGTGCTGACCTCCATGCGCCGCCACGGCATCCTCCCCGACCAGCTCGCCCGCGTTTCTCCCCTGCTCGCCCGGGTGGACTTCTGCGGGTGGACGATCCATCTGCCACTGCGGACCGAGGGACGCTACGCGGAGGCGGAGCGGCTGGCCCGGACTGCCCTCGACGTGGCCCCCGGCCCGTTGTGGCTGTCCCACCTGCCAGCCGAGGAGGCCGAAGCGCTGTCGCGGCAGCTGGCCGGCGCGGGCGCCGACCCCGTACCGCTGCGACTCCGGGTGGGCACCCGGCTGTGGCTGGACCACTCCGGGGCGCGGCAGACCACGGCAACCGTGCTGGACGTGCACCCCGTGCGCCGTGGCGAGCGCACCGGATATCGGCAGCGGGTCAGCCCGATGGACGGCTGGGTCGCGGTTGTCGCCGGCGGCACCTCTCACGGCATCGGGTTGGAGGCGCCCACGGCGGCCACCACGTTGCGCTCCCGGGCGATCTCGCTGGCCACCGGCTCCCTGGAGGCCGCCGGACTGGCGCTCAGCCCGTATTCCATCGGTGGCCGTGCTCGCTGGTTCGTCGAGCCGCCGCACATGCAGTGCAGCCTGGTGTTCCTGCCGCGGCGCGTCACGCCGCCTCAGGTCGGCGACGAGGTGCCGGTCAGGCTGCGGCTGACCACCGCCACCGTCGACCAAGTGGTGGACGTCTGAGTCGGGGCTGAGTCGCGACGGGTTAGGACTTGTCGCGCTTCTTCTTGGCGCTCGCCTTCTGTCCGTCGTGGTCGAACGAGACGTCGACGTTCTGGAAGGTCTTGTGGCGCTCCATCCGGGCCGCGTCGGCATAGACCTTCTGGTCGCCGCCGGTCAGGTCGACGTCGTCGATGAACGGGGTGAGCAGCGAACGCGGATAGAGACGCTTGGCGCGCACGGCGTTGATCTCCACGCTCAGCACCAGCGCGTTGGCGGCCAGGAAGATGAAGGCCATCAGCCCGAGCACCAACGCCGAGACGCTGTTGGTGGCACTGGCGTTCTTGACCACGGTGGACACGTACGTCGCCCCGAAGGACTGCAGCAGCTGCCACAGAATCGCGGCGATCACCGCGCCGGGAGCCACCTGCCGGATGGTCAGGTGATCCGCGGTCGAGATCCGGAACGCGATCAGCACGACGACCGCGTTGACCACCACCGAGGCCAAGATCAGCAGCACCGACACCACCCCGCTGAGGCTCTCACCGAAGACGCTGGAGCGAGCACCGATCGCCGACAGCACGGTGGCGCCGAGCAAGGCGAGACCGGCGGTAAGCAGCAGCAGCAGGCTCCTCAGGCGGGCCACCAGCACGGTCGGCCGGCGGGCGACCGGGACGGCCCAGATCCGGTTCATGGCGTTCTGGGTGGCGTTCGCCACTCCGAGCCCGCCATAGAGCGCCGTCAGCGAGCCGATCACGATCGCGGTCACCCCACCGCCTAGGCCGCGAGGGTTGCCGAGCTCGCTGCCGATTACCGGAAACTGCGACAGCGCCGACTGCAGGATCTCCTGCTGCAGGTGCGGATAGTTGCGCAGCACGACTCCGAGGATCGAGGTCAGCAGCAGCAACAGCGGGAACAGCGACAAGAAGCCGTAGTAGGTGATCAGGGCGGCGAGGTAATGGCCTTGGTCGTCGATGAACTTGTAGATCACGGCCAGCGGGAACCCGGCCCAGGGACGACGACGCTGGAAGTCGTCCAGCCGCTCGACCAGGCTCCGGTGCGCCACGGGTCCTGCCTACCACAGCGGACTGACGGGCGAGCCCGGTTCAGTCGCGCAGCTTGGCTCGCAGCCGTTTCGTGTCGGCGTCGGTCCAGCCCAACCCGGCCAGCATGGCCTCGACGCTGCCGTACTCGCTGCTCACGTGGTCCAGGAACGCCTCCATGTTCTCGGGGTAGGTGCGGTGGCTCGACATCGGCCGGTCGCGCAGGTTGTCGGCGTAGGTGTGGGTCGACACCAGGCGCGCCACGATGGCTTCCATTCGCTCGGTGCTGGCCGCGTAGTCGTCGACGACCGCGCCCCGCTCGGCACCGGCCAGCAGCAGCGCCAGCGCGACGACGGTGCCGGTACGGTCCTTGCCTGCGGCGCAGTGCACCAGCGCGGCCCCTTCGGCGTCGGCGATCTCGCGCAACGCGGCCACGATCGAGTCGGGTCGATCGCGGAGGTAGGAGAGGTAGACCGAGGCGATGTGGTTGTCGACCTGGATGCTGGGGGTCAGGTCGACCCAAGGCAGGGCCTCGTCGGGCATCACCTCAGGGCGGTCACCGTGCTCAGCGGGAGTGCCGTCGCTCGACTTGTCCTCGCCGACCCCCTCGCGCCACTCCCGAAACAGAGAGTGCTGGTGGATCTGCACCTGCGGCACCCGGCTCAATGGCCCGGGGCCCTCGGACTCCACCTCATAGTCGCTGCGCAGGTCGATCACGTCGGTGAGGTGCAGCGCGAGCAGAGCCTCGATGTCGGGCTCGGTGAGCGACTGCAGGTTGTCGGATCGGAGCAGCTGACCCCCGGCGATCTTGCCGCCGTCGGTGGTCGGGATGCCGCCTACGTCGCGCAGGTTGGCCAGTCCCTGGAGGTCGATCCATCGGCGTTCCACGCGGGAAGTCTAGGTGTGCCCGACGGCACGGGGCTGACCAGCGCGACCGCGCACAGTGGACCGGCTACTGCACCGGGACGCGGCTCACGGTGCCAAAGACTGGGATGCGAACGTCGACCTGGGTGACGTCGGCCGGTGGAGCCGCGAAGGTAGCCGAGATTATTGTCTGTGCCCCGGCGAAGACGAAGACGTTCTCGAGCCCCCGGGAGCACAGGCACTGACCGTTGCCGTCGGAGGCAACCAGATAAGCCTTGGCGTGCTTGCCGTCGATCAGCTGGATCCCGTCGGCAGCGAATGCCGTCTGGTCAATGGCCTGGTTGTTCCCGTCGCTGAACGTTTGGGCCAACTGGGTGCGGTCGCCGCCCTCCAGAGTGAAGTTGAGCTGACTGGTGGCGCCGTCGCGCCGCAGGGGATAGAGCTTCAGTTCTATGGCGGCGTCCCGAATGGCCGACGTGCGGGTGGCCACCACCTGGCCCAGCTGGTCGCCGCCGGGCTGGTTCGGGTCGGCGGGGGTGGGGGTGGCGGACCCGGAGCCGGTAGACGCCGAGGGTGAAGTCGAACTGGAGGGTGTCTCGGACGGGGGCACGCTGGCGGCGCTGCTCGACGCGCTCGTCGGAGCACTGCTGGCCGCGCTGGCGGGAGCGCTGGAGGGCGACTCGGATGGCGACTCGGATGGGGTCGCGCTGGTCGCACTGGCCGGGGGCGGCGCCGAGGGCGACGGGGAGCCTCCTGGCCCGATGGTGCATCCGGCAGACAGGGCGAGCAGCGCGGTGCCTACGACGGCAGCGGCTCTTCTCATAATTTCTCCTTGGTGTGCTGCCGGGGAAGGCGGTCGCGAGGGTGCGGTCGAGTCCTGGGCGCGATCACGAACGAGGTCCGTCACCGCTGCTGATAGACCACGACCACCCGCCGGTTCGTCCTCCGGTTGGCCTCCGACGTGTTCGGGGCCGCCGGATCGGCCTCACCCTTCCCCGAGATGGTGAACGGGAACTCGCCCTCGGGCAGCTGGCGCCGAAGCCGGTCCGCAACCGCGCTGGCCCGCTGCCGGCTCAGCGTGAGTCCGTACGCCGCCGAACCGAGGTCGTCGGTGTAACCGGTGATGGTCACCGAACCCGGGCCACGGCGCTGTAGCCGCTGACCGATCTCCGCCAGCCGGCCGTCCGCGCGCACGTTGATCTTGGCGCTGTCCTTGGCGAACAGCACGGTGGAGTCCAGGGTGATCGTGGTGCGCTTGGGCAGCTGCTCGACCTTGGCCTCGCCCTGCACGTCGGCTTCGCCGAACTGGATGTCGACCACCGGGGCCACAATGTCGATAACCGGCGCATTGGGGTCGGCACTGGCCACCGCAGGCGGGGTCAGCAACGTCGCCCCCAGCAGCAGCGCGACTGCGCCTGCGCGAGCTTGGCGTCGGCTAGTGGACCGGCCCATCGTTCTCCTTATCTGCGGCCGCAGGTGCGGCGCCGATGCCTAAGCCTAAGAGGAACGTCCACTGGCTGCGGCGTCAGCGTCGACGGCGCCCACGCACCTCAGCTCGCCCAGTGACCGGTGAAGAACAGCCAGCTCCAGGCCATCATGAGCAGCGCGCTGCTCATCAGCGCCACCGTCACGGCCGCCCGGTGCGCCACCCGCCCGGGCGCCGACGCCGGCTGCCAGCGCGCCCACTCGGCCAGCATGATCCACAGCGGAAACCAGAGCAGGGTGGCTCGGTAGACCGAGAAGAACCAGTACGACACCGAGAACGCGAGCACCTGCACCCCCACCCAGGCCGCCTCGGGCCACCTGCGCCGGGCCAGGCACCAGCCGGTCACAAGCAGCCCGACGACCATCGACACCATCTCGGCCCGGAACACTGCCTCCCACCAGCGGTGGTCCGGGAAGGCGCCAGGCGCCATCGCGGTCAGCGTGTTGCCGAACGAGTCCCAGGGCCACGTGAAGCCGCGGACCCAGCCGGTCGACTGGG
>DASQDG010000107.1:0-49405 GCA_035634295.1 Propionibacteriaceae bacterium
GCCGAACTTCTTGGGCAGCACCAACATCATCGCGGCGATCACCATCACCGGCGACGCGGTCTGCCGCGCAACGAACGTGGCTTACCGGTTGGATACGCCGTCGGCGCGCGCGTTCCTCGGGCAGTTCGTCCCGCTGCACTGAGGTCGGGCCGGCAGCCTCCTGTGGGGTGGTCAGGGAAGTCCCCCGAGTCGGCCCTAACGCCTGTGCCCTACCCCTCGACCGGCCTTCGGCTGGATGGTTACGTTTGGTCGGTGACTGCGAACTCGTCCGAACCCAGCAACGTAGGACCCATCGCGGGCGGGCACCTGCGGGCCTCCGACGCCGACCGGGAGCAGGTGGCGGCTGTGCTCAGCACCGCCTACGCCGAAGGCCGGCTCACCCGGGAGGAGCATGACGAGCGGATGACCGAGGTCATGTCGGCCCGGACCTTCGACGACCTGGTGCCGATCACCTCCGATCTGGTGGCCCTGGCGTCTCCCATGGTCGCGGCGACGCCCGGGGCCAGCACCGGCTATCAGGTCGAGCCGGCCGCCGCGGCCGGTCAGCCCGACCGGATGGTGGCGGTGTTCGGCGGGCTCACCCGGCGGGGCCGCTGGCGGGTGCGCAGGAACACCCAGGCGCTGGCCCTGTTCGGCGGGATGGACCTCGACCTCCGCGACGCAGTGTTCGAGTCCGCGGTGGTCGAGATCTCCGGTTTCTGGTGCTTCGGAGGCTGCGACATCAAGGTGCCGGCCGGGACCGACGTCCAGGACCAGGTGATGGGCGTCTTCGGCGGCAGTGACGTCAGAGATCTCGGCGAGCGGCAACCGGGCGCGCCCACCCTGGTGATCAAGGGACTGGCTCTGTTCGGTGGCGTCTCGGTCAAAGGTCCCAAGGCAGCCAAGCGGCAACAATGAACGACGACGCCCTGCGCGCCTCCGACGCCGACCGCGACCAGGTCACCGAGCTGCTGCACGCCGCCTACGCTCAGGGGCGGATCACCGACGAGGAGCACACCGAGCGGCTGTTGGCCGCCCTGCGGGCCAAGACGTTCGGGGAGCTGCGACCGCTGACCGCTGACCTGCTGCCGCAAGCGCCCAGCATCGCCGGCGCTGGCGTACCCGTCGCGACCAGTGGGGAGCCGGACCGGATGACGTCGGTGCTCACCGAGGTGAAACGCCACGGCCCATGGCGGGTGCGCCGCCGCAGCTATGCCACCGTCTTCCTCGGCGGACTCCGGCTGGATCTCACTCAGGCCACCTTCGAAGCACCCGTGGTCGAGATCAATATCACCCAGGTGGTCGGCGGCGTGACGCTGCGGGTCCCGATCGGCACCACCATCCGCGACGAGACCACGGCGGTGCTCGGGGATACGTCGATTCGAGGCATCGGTCCGGCGAACCCCGCATGCCCGACCATCGTGCTCAAGGGCACCAACATCTTGGGCGACATCAAGGTGCGCGGGCCGAAGCGGTCGCTGATGCGCAGAGCGACCTAATCTTGAGGCCACATGAATGAACTGTTCGCTCCCCCCGCCTACGCATGGCAGCGCCTGTCTCCCCGGTACCGGACACTGCGCCGGCTGACCACGCTGCTGGTGGCGCCGGTCGTTTTCAGCGTCCCCGCGGTGCTGATCGGGGTGCTCACAGGGCTGTGGTGGGTCTCGGCCATCTTGTGGGGGGTAGCCGGGGTAATCGTGCTGGTCCGGCTGGCGCTCGTCGAGCGCACCTACCGCGCCTGGGGATACGTCGAGCGAGACGAGGACCTCTACATCACCAGTGGCGTGATGTTCCGCTCGTTGGTCGCCGTGCCGTATGGGCGGATGCAGCTGGTGGAGGTGGCGTCGGGGCCGTTGGAGCGAGCCTTCGGGCTGGCCAGTGTCTCCCTCAAGACCGCGAGCCCTGCGACGAACGCCACCATCCCGGGCCTGTCGCCGACCGAGGCTGCGCGGCTGCGGGACCGGCTCACCGAGCTCGGCGAGTCCCGCGACTCCGGACTATGACCCACTCACCTTCCCAGGCCTCCGACTCCCCTGTGCTGGCTCCGTCGGTCGGGCTGGCGCCAGTGGTGCCGGGCGCACCGGTGGTGAAACAGACCGAACGGCCACATCCGCTCACCCCCTTTATCCGCGGCTGGCTGGTGTTCGTGGCCATCGTGTTGACCTTCGGCCGGCAACTGGTGCCAGACGGCCAGTCCGAGGAGGGGTTCCAGACCACCGACCTGCGCTGGATCCTTGCCGCGGTGGCCGGGTCGGTCCTGATCGCAGCACTCGCCGGTTTGGTCAGCTGGTACTACACCCGCTTCATCATCGATGCCGACGAGCTGCGGGTGGAGACCGGCGCGGTGTTCAAGACCTCGAAGAAGGTCCCCTTCGAGCGCGTGCAGTCGGTCGACCTGATCCAGCCGCTGGCCGCCCGCCTGTTCGGTCTGGTCGAGCTGCGGATCGAGGCCGGAGCGGGCGACAGCACGATCAAGCTCCGCTACCTGTCCCGCAGCAAAGCCAACCAGCTGCGGGAATACCTCCTGGTACGGGCTCACGGGCAGCACTCCAGCCTCGCGGACCCGGCCCTCGGTCTTCCGACCAGCGCACTCACCGACCTCGGAGCGGCCGACGTCGCGTTGGTCACGATCACTCCGCAACGGCTTATTGGCGGCTTCCTGCTGTCCAGTGAGTGGCTGGTGACGTTCACGCTCGCCCTGGCTGTGCTCGCCGTCACCACCTTCTATGGCGTCGCGGCCTATGCACTCACCGGGCTGGTGCCGCTGCTCCTGAGTGCCCTGTCGCTGGTCGGGCGGCGGGTGATCACCATGTTCCACTTCACTCTGGCCGAGTCGCCGCGCGGGCTGCGCATCACCCGCGGCCTGACCAACCTGACCAGTCAGTCGGTTCCGGTGAACCGCATTCAGGGGGTCCGGCTGAGCCAGCCGGCGCTCTGGAAGCCGTTCGGCTGGTATCGGATCGACGTCGACGTCTTGGGCTACGCCAGCGGCGACGGTGAGAACAACGAGTCCGGCGCAACCAGCGTGCTGCTGCCGGTGGCCAGCGAGAGCGAGGTGGCGTTGGCGCTCAGCCGGGTGCTGCCGGGAGTGGACCTGGACATCGAGCTGCACCCGTCGCCCCGACGGGCTCGCTGGGTCAGCTGGTTTGACTTCTGGACGTTGCGCTACGGCTGGAGCGATCGGGTCCTGGTCACCCAGCACGGCTGGCTGGTGCGGGTTCGAGACCTGGTGCCGCACGCCAAAACCCAGTCAGTACGCATCGTGCAGGGCCCGATGCAGCGCCGGCTGAAGCTGGCAGACGTGCACGTCGACACTCCGAAGGGTCCGGTCAACGCGGTCGCCCACCAGCTGGACGAGGTCGACGCCCGGGCACTGGCGCTGACCCAGCTCGACCGGGCGCGGGCGGCCCGGAAGGCTGCCCGCGAGCAAGTGCCGGTCAGCCAGCTCGGCGATCGCGAGGACCCCACCGGGGAAGCAGAGGTGCTGGCCCACTTCGGCATCGCCGGCGACCAGCTCCTCGGCGCAGGCGGCGAGGCCCGCGTGTTCGCCCTCGACGACCGACACGTGCTCCGGCTCTACCACCCCAGCCACGAGGCCCCCGAGCCGGTGATAGCGCAGCTGCGCGCCCTGTACGGCACCTGGACCACAACCGAGATCGGCATCGAGGTTCCGCAGATCATCGACGTCGGACGGCTCGCGGGTCGCTGGTACACCGTGGACCGCAGGATGTCGGGGCTGAGCTTCTCCTCCTGGTTGGCCTCGGCGTCGGCGGACCAGCGGCGGAATACGCTGAGCACGTACCTCGACGCAGCGCTGGCCGTCCAGCGGCTGCCGGCTCCGATCGCCGGGTTCGCCCGGCTGGTGGGCGACGGCGCGCCGCAGCCGTTCCGCTCGCTGGCCGAGCTGCTGACGTACCAGATGAATCAGACCCTGGCGGTCAGCCGCGAGCGCCTTGAGCGCGATGTCCCGGGCGTGGTCGACGTCTGGGACGCCCTGCAGGCCGACCTGCTCAGCCGCAGCTGTCAGCCGCGGCTGGTGCACGGCGACCTCTGCCCGCCCAACGCCTTCGTCAGCCGAGCGCCGGACGGGGCACCTGTGGTCAGCGGCATCGGCGACTTCAGTCCGCACACCCTCGTCGCCGATCCGCTGCTGGACGTGGCTGGGGCCGTCTGCTTCCTCGAGCTGGAGAGCTATCCAGGAGCCCTCGAGGACGCCCGGTGGCTGGCGGAGCTGGCGCAGTCTCGACTGGGGCCCGAGACCGCGCATTGGATCGGGGTCTACCGACGGTTCTACGGCTTCTACTTCTCCTCGACCTTCGACGTGCAGCCTGAGGCCTACGCCTGGTGCCTGCACCAGCTGACTGCGGCTGACTGATCAGCGGCCGGGCCGGCTGCGCGCCCACTCCTCCAGCCGCTCCAGGGTGCGCTCCATCGACTGCTGGTTGCGCTGGCTGGCGCGCAACAGCCGGAGGACTGCTGCCGACCGCGCAGGCGTGGGGTCGAACTGCTCGGTGACCCGGGTGGCCCCTTCGTCCACCGGCTCCAGCAGGTAGCGCCAGATGTGGCCGGCGAAGTGCCGCCAGGCGATGCGGCGGCCCTCCTCAAACTCGACCACTTCGTTGAGGATCTTGTAGGGCAGCCCCCAGCGCATCTGCATCCCGAACCGGGCGCCGGCGGACAGTCGCAGCGGGGTGCGCGGCTGGACGTCACGGACGGTGCCGGAGCCGTCGATGACCGCATGCTGCGCCGGACTGGCGAGCAACTCGAAGATGTCAGCAGCGCTGGCGGGGATGAGACGGGTCACCGAGACCACAGATAGCGCAGGCACCCGCCCAGTGTGCCTGGCCCTCGGCTGCACCAGCTGCCGGATCGCCCACCGGCACAAGAAAGGAGTCGGCAACCCTCCCCGCAGCCGGAGCGATGTGGATAGGCTCACGCTATGACTGACCGACCCGTTCTCGGCATTGACATCGGCGGCACCGGCATCAAGGGAGCGCCGGTTGACCTCACCAAAGGCGAGTTTTCCGCCGACCGGCTGCGTATCGATACCCCGGCAAAATCCACGCCGCAGAACGTCGCGAACGTGGTCGGGGAGATCGTCGACCACTTCAAGGACACCATCGGCGACGGTCCGATCGGGATCACCGTTCCCGCAGTGGTGACCCACGGCCAGACCCGGTCGGCGGCCAACATCGACAAGTCCTGGATCGACTGTGAAGCCGAGAAGGTGTTCGAAGACAAGCTCGGGCGCGACATCTACCTGATGAACGACGCCGACGCAGCAGGCGTCGCTGAGGTGCAGTACGGGGCGGCGAAGGGTCATCCGGGCTTGGTGCTGCTGACCACCCTGGGCACCGGCATCGGCAGCGCCCTGGTCTACCGCGGTGTGCTGATCCCCAACACCGAGTTGGGCCACCTCGAGATCGACGGTCACGACGCTGAGACCCGCGCCGCCGCCAGCGTCAAGGAGAAGCTCGGGCTTTCCTACAGCGAATACGTGCCGCGGCTGCAGCGCTACTACGAGCGGGTGGAGGCGCTTTTCTGGCCGGACCTGATCGTGGTGGGCGGCGGCGTCAGCAAGAAGGCGGACAAGTTCATCCCCAAGCTGAAGCTCAAGACCGAGATCGTGCCGGCCAAGCTGCTCAACTCCGCCGGCATCGTCGGCGCGGCCTGGCTGGCGATGGACCGCAAGGTCAACCCCGACCCGATGAAGTAGCCCTCACCTCACATGCGCTCCGGCGCCTCGATGCCCAGCAGGTAGAGGCCTCGGGCCAGCACCCGCCGGGTGGCCAGGCAGATCGCCAGCCTGGAGTCGCGGACGTCGCCTGCCGACTTGAGCACGGGGCACTGCTCGTAGAACACCGACAGCGCGGTGGCCAGGTCGAACAGGTAGGTGCACAGCTTGTGCGGCTGCAGCGAATCGGCCACCTCGTCGACGACCTCCCCGAAACGGGACAGCAGCAGCGCCAGCGCCTGCTCGGCCGGGTCCTCGAGCACGGTCACCGCGGCCGGCTGACCGAGCCCGTCGGCCTCGGCCTTGCGCAGCACCTGGTTCACCCGGGCGTGGGCGTACTGGAGGTAGGGGCCGGTGTTGCCGACGGTGACGACCATCCGGTTCACGTCGAAGACGTAGTCCTTGTTGAGGCCGGTGGACAGGTCGGCATATTTGATGGCAGCCAAGGCGATCGGCGGTGATGCCTGCTGCTCGGCGGCGTCCAACAGCTCCGTCAGGGGGACCGCGGTTCCCTCTCGGGTGGAGAATTTCCGGCCGTCCGGGCCCTGGATCTGGCCGAACGCGACGTGCTCCGCCGACACTTCGGGCGGGAGGAAGCCAGCGAGCCGGGCCACAGCGAGCACCTGCTCGAAGTGGAAGGCCTGCGGCGAGCCCACCACGTAGATCAGTCGGTCCGCACCGAACGTGCGCACCCGCCGCCGGATGGCGGCCAGGTCGGTGGCGGAGTAGCCGTAGCCGCCGTCGCGTTTGCGGACGATCATCGGAGAGTTGAAGCCGTCGACGAACACGACCAGAGCGCCGTCATCGACCACGGCCACACCAGAGGCCTCGAGATCGGCTACCACCTGCGGCAGGTCGTCGTTATAGGTGGACTCCCCGGCCAAGTCGCGGTCGGTAAGCAGGACGTCGAGCCGGGCGTAGGTCGCATTGAAGCCGGCCACCGAGACCTCGATCAGCTGCTGCCAGATGCGCCGGGTATCGGGCTCGCCAGCCTGCAGGAGCACCACTCGGTCGCGGGCTCTGGCAGCGAACTCCTCGGACGCCTTGAAGTGCGCGTTGGCGCGCAGATAGAGCGCCTCGGCTTCGGCGAGGCTCAGCGCATCCACCTCGATGCCGTCGCTGAGGATCTGCTCCACCAGCATCCCGAACTGAGTCCCCCAGTCTCCGATGTGGTTCTGCGCGATCACTCGGTGCCCTACCGCGCTCAACACGCGGCTCAGGCAGTCCCCGATGATGGTGGCCCGGAGGTGTCCCACGTGCATCTGCTTGGCCACGTTGGGTGAGGAGTAGTCAATGACCACGGTCTGGCTGGTGGCAGCGGCGCCGACTCCGGCAGCCGGGTCCGCCAGCAGGTCGGTGACGGAGCCGGCCAGCACCTGTGCGCGGAGACGGAAGTTGAGAAAGCCCGGGCCGGCCACCTCCACGGGCTCGCAGACGTCGTCGAGGTCGAGCGCAGCCACGATGCGCGTCGCCACCTCGCGGGGCGGACGGCCTTCGCTCTTGGCCAGGCGGAGCGCCACGTTGGACTGAAAGTGACCGAACTGCGGCTTGGTGGCCGGCCTCAGCTCGGGGTCGATACCGGCAACCGCCTGCACGCGCTCGCTCAGCAGAGAGGGAAGAGATGACACAAGAGGGGATTATCTCACCGGGCGCCAGGGTAAGGGTCACCCGTTACCGGACAACCACAGGAGCGCCCCATGCCGCAGGTCCCCACGATCACCCTCAACGACGGTCACCAGATCCCCCAGCTCGGCTACGGCGTCTGGCAGGTCTCCACCGACGACATCGTCCCGGTTGTCAGCAAGGCGCTCGAGGTGGGCTATCGCCACATCGACACCGCCGCGATCTATGGCAACGAGGAGGGCGTCGGACAGGCGATCGCTGAGTCCGGCATCCCCCGCGAGGAGCTGTTCATCACCACCAAGCTATGGAACGACCAGCATGACCGCGACCAGGTGATGCCGGCAGCCCGGGAGAGCCTCAAGAAGCTCGGCCTGGACTACGTCGACCTCTACCTGATCCACTGGCCGACGCCCACCAAGAACAACTACCTGGACGCCTGGCTGGGCGTCGAGGAGGTGCAGCAGGCGGGGCTGGCCCGCTCGATCGGCGTCTCCAACTTTCAGGAGGACCACCTGCGGCTGATCATCGCACGCTCCACCGTGGTGCCGGCGGTCAACCAGATCGAGCTGCACCCCACCTTCGCCCAGAAGGATCTGGTCAGGGTCAACGACGAGCTGGGCATCAAGACCGAGGCCTGGAGCCCGCTCGGGCTGGGCGAGGATCTCAACGACTCCTCGATCGGCAGGCTGGCCCAGGCGTACGGCAAGACCCCGGCTCAGATCATCATCCGCTGGCACCTGCAGCAGGGCCGCATCCTGTTCCCCAAGTCCGTGACGCCGTCTCGGATCGAGGAGAACTTCAACGCCTTCGATTTTGAGCTCACTGACAGCGACCTGAAGACCATCGACTCCTTGGACCGCGCCAACCGGATCGGTGGCGACCCCGACAAGATGGAGTGAGCCCGACAGCAACGGCAAGCGTCCTCAGTGCGGTTGACATCGCGGGCACCAATAGCTGCGACGCTCCTGCGTACGGGGACCGAACTCCTCGGTCTGGATGACCGTGCCGCAGCGCCGGCAGGGCTGTTCGTTGCGTTCGAACACCCAGGCGCGGTGGGCAGGACGCAGGTTGCCTGTGGTGCTCTGTTCGGTCCGCCATCGGTTGACGTACAGCAGCTGTTGGGCCCGCCGGACCAGTCGGGGCAGGTCGGCCACCGCACTCACTGCCGTCCGCGGGTGGAGTCCTTGGAGGAACAGCACTTCGGCTCGATAGAAGGTGCCGATACCGGCCAGGTTCCGCTGGTCCAAGAGTGCCTCACCGATGGTCCGATCGGGGTGTCCACGCAGCCGGCGGAGCGCCTCCTCGAGGTCCCAGTCTTCGCCCAGCAGGTCGGGCCCCAGGTGTCCCACGACCTGATCCTCCTCCGCGGTCGGCAGCAGCTCGAGCACCGGGAGCCGATAGCCGACCACCGCCACCTCGACCGTGCTCAGGATGGCTCTGATTTGAAAGGCCGCCCCGCCGGTCCACTTCTGCCCGCGGGCGTAGGTCCGCCAGGCGCCCTCCATCCGAAAGTGCGAGTGCAGAGTAAGGCCGTTGTCGAGGCGGAACAGCTGATGCTTGCCCCGTGACCTGACGCGTCGCACCCGGACGCCGGCCAGGTCGGTGGTGGCCAGCACGGGGACCCGGAACTCCGTCCGGGTGAGTATGCGCCCGGCCAGCACCGCGTCCAACCGTCGGCATGCAAGCCAGACGGTGTCTCCCTCGGGCACGGCCCCATTTGAGCACAGCTGACCATGGACACACGAGACGGTGGACGTGCTACGGTGTAATCATGTAATCACGCGATTGCAGCAACAGAAAGGGATGCTCATGAACTGGCATTCGAACGAAGAGGGCCCCGGCGGACGGCGTCGGGGCCCTGACCGAGAAGGTCGCCCAGAAGGGCGTGGCGGCCCCGGTGGACGGGGACGCGGCGGCCCCGGTCGCGGCTTTGGCCGTCCCGGCGGCTGGCAGAACGTCGACCTGCCGCCCGCCGATGACGCACAGGCATGGTTTGAGGGACGACTCCCTGGCCAGTGGTTCACCCAGGTGACCGTGACCGTGGACCGGGAAGAAATCACCGTGGTCGGGCAGCTCGCCGACGAGACGACCGAGGAGCCGGCCGCAGCCGAGGGGCGCATCAGCCGGTTCCGCGCCGACTCGCGGGCCGCTCGAATCGAGATTGCTCAGGAGGCCGAGGCCCGCTATGGCCGCAAGGTGTCCTGGGGAGCCCAGCTGGGCAACGTGCACGAGTTGTTCACGCACATCTCGGTGCCCGTGATGACGCGGCTGCGGCAGCCCGAGCGGCAGGTGCTCGACACTCTGGTCGACGCCGGTGTCGCCCGGTCTCGCTCCGAGGCGCTGGCCTGGGCGGTCAAGCTGACCGGGGAGCACGCCGAGAGCTGGTTGGCTGACCTCCGCGAGGCCATGTCGACCGTGGACAAGCTGAGGTCCGAGGGTCCGGAGTTCTAGCCAGCGGTCCAAATCCTGGCCAGTGACTCCGAACCCGCTGCCATCTCGACGACGAGTGCCGGGGCCTAGCGGTCCCGGTGCTCGCGGTAATAGCTGATCAGCGACTGGGTCGAGGGGTCCTGGAGGGCCAGGGCGTCAGTGTCGCCGGCCACCGCGGGGGTCACCTGCTGGGCGAGCTGCTTGCCCAGCTCAACCCCCCACTGGTCAAAGCTGTCGATCCCCCACACCACACCCTGGGTGAAGGTGATGTGCTCGTAGAGCGCAATCAGCTGGCCCAGCACGGACGGGCTCAGCGCGGGCGCCATGATCGAGGTCGTCGGGCGGTTGCCCGAGAACACGCGGGCCGGCACGATCGCCTCGTCCGTGCCCTCGGCGCGTACCTCTTCTGCGGTCTTGCCGAACGCCAGCGCCGCGGTCTGGGCGAAGAAGTTGGCCAGGAACAGCTCATGCACATCGGCCCCACCGTCGTCAATATCGCCGTCGGTCAACGGGTTGGCGGGGGTAGCCACGGCGATGAAGTCGGCTGGGATCAGGCGGGTGCCCTGGTGGATCAGCTGGTAGAACGCGTGCTGGCCGTTGGTGCCGGGCTCCCCCCAGAACACCTCGCCGGTGTCGGTGGTGACGTCAGAGCCGTCGTAGCGCACGCTCTTGCCGTTCGACTCCATGGTGAGCTGCTGCAGGTAGGCGGGGAAGCGGTGCAGATACTGGGCGTACGGGAGCACGGCGTGGCTTTCGGCGCCGAAGAAGTTGTTGTACCAGACGTTGATCAGCCCCATCAGGGCTGGCACGTTCTGGCTCACCTCGGTTTCGCGGAAATGCTTGTCCAGCGCGTGGAAGCCGCTGAGGAAGTCACGGAAGTTGTCCGGGCCGATGGCCACCACGACGGCGGTGCCGATGGCGGAGCCGACCGAGTAGCGTCCACCCACCCAGTCCCAGAACCCAAAGGCGTTGGCGGGGTCGATGCCGAAGGCGGCCACCTTGTCGAGGGCGGTCGAGACAGCAACAAAGTGCTTGGCAACCGCGTCCTTGGTCGCCTCCTCGGTGTCGTCCACCGCTCCGGACGCCTTCAACCCCTTCAGCAGCCAGGCCCGAGCCAAGCGGGCGTTGGTCAGGGTCTCCAGGGTGGTGAACGTCTTCGAGGCGACGATGAACAACGTCGTCGCAGGGTCCAGACCCCGAGTCTTCTCCGCCACGTCGGTGGGGTCGATATTGGACACGAAGCGGACCTGCAGCCCCTCTTGAACGTAGGGCTGCAGCGCCTCGTACACCATCACCGGACCGAGGTCGGACCCGCCGATGCCGATGTTGACCACGGTCTCTATTCGTTGTCCGGTGACTCCGGTCCAGGCGCCGCTGCGGACCTTGTCGGCGAACTCGTACACCTTGTCCAGCACCTCGTGCACCTGCGGCACCACGTCGGCGCCGTCCACGACGACCTCGACGTCGGTGGGGGCGCGTAGGGCCGTGTGCAGCACCGCTCGGTCCTCGGTGACGTTGATATGCTCGCCGGCGAACATCGCCTCGGTGCGCTCAGTCAGCTTGACCTCCTCCGCCAACTGCACCAGTGCGGCGAGCACCTCGTCGTTCACCAGGTTCTTCGACAGGTCGACGTAGAGGTCCGCGGCGGAAAAGGTGAGGCTCTTGGCCCGATCTGGGTCCGCGGCGAACCAGCCGCGGAGATCTGGCTGGAGGTTCTGGTGGTGCTCGGTAAGGGCCTCCCAGGCCTTGGTCGTGGTCGGGTCTACCGGTGCGCTCATGTCGGCCACCTCTCCTCGGGATGATCTGCTCCGTGCATCTGCTGGCAGCCTACTGACGAGCGATCTCGGGCCTGAACCGGCCAGCCCTGACGCCGAGAGGCGCCTATCCAAGGTCGACTAGTTGTCTCAATCCTCTTGTAGGTTGCCCCCATGCATCCCCGGCTGCGACGCGCCCGCCCCGAGGTGGCGGCCAGTCACATCGGTGCGGAGTCCGCCGTGCGCAGCGATCTGGAGCGGATCCGGTTCTCGCCGTCGTTCTCGCGGCTGGCCGAGGTGACGCAGGTCGTCACCGCCGGCGCCACCGGCTCGATGACGCACAACCGGCTGACACACACCATCAAGGTGACCGCCGTCGCGCGCGAGATCGCCGTTCAGCTGCTCAGACGCGAGGACCCCGAGCTGCTCAACCACCTGGGCGGCCTGGACCCTGTGGTCGTGCAGGCGGCCGCGGTGGCTCACGACCTCGGCCATCCCCCGTTCGGGCACCTGGGTGAGCGGGTGCTCGACCGTTTGGCCCGAGAGCGTTTCGGGTTGCCCGACGGGTTCGAGGGCAACGCGCAGACGTTCCGGATCCTCACCGAGCTCGAAGTGCACGGCCCGGGCGACGAGGGACTGAATCTGACCGCGGCTGTCCGAGCGGGTGTCTGTAAATATCCGTGGGGGCGCTTCTGGTCGCCCGACCCGCACCCCACGGGCTGGCCGGTGTCACCGCGCGGGGCCTCATTCGGGACTGACGGCCCGGGAGCAGCCAAGTTCTCTGCCTATTCGGTGGATCTGTCCGAGATGTTCGACGCACTGTCGGCCTTCCCGGAGGTGCCGGCGGGGCGGCAGACGCTGGAGTGCTCGGTGATGGACACGGCCGACGACATCGCCTACTCCCTGCACGACGTGGAGGACTTCCACCGCTCCGGGGTGCTGCAGTTCTCACCGGTGTCGGCTGAGTTCCGCGCCTGGGCGGCCGACCGACGGCAGTTCGCCAGCCACCGCCACGGTGAGCTGACAAGCCTGGGGCGTACGCCAGGGGCCGGCCTGGAACGCCTGCGACGGCGGCTGCTGGCCAAGGACGCCTGGATGTTCGACGAGGAGATCTTCGCCGACGCCGTCTTGACGGTCGGCGACGAGTTCGTTGACGGCGTGCTGGCGGTGCCCTACGACGGCTCGATGAGCTCCGACCGCGCCATCTCGGCGTTTGCCTCGCGCTGGATCGCCCACCTGACCGGGTCGGTCCACTTGAATCCCGAGCCGGTTGTCCGCTCCAGCTATGTGGCGCTGTCGGCCGACGCCTGGCACGAGGTGTCCGTGCTCAAATTCGTGCACGCCTACTTCATCTTGGACCGACCGGACCTGGCCATGTTCCAACGCGGGCAGGCCCAGACGGTCGAGCACCTGGTCGCGGGCTTCGACGCCTGGCTGTCGGACCGGCTGGACGCCAGCCGGGCGCCGCGGCGACTGCTCGATCTCGTCAGAGCCGCCACCTACGGCTATGAACGGGTGGCCAATGACAACCCGGAGTGGCTTGAAGCCAGGACGGGAGAGGCCGACCTCGTCCGGATGGGCCGGGGGCGCGGCATCGTCGACTTCGTCAGCGGACTCACCGACGAGCAGGCGGTGTCGTTCGCGGCCCGGTTGGGCGGGGCCAGCGGCCTGCTCTGGTCAACCGGGGCGCTGTGACCGGGAGCCCTGGACCAGGCATTGGGAGCGGTCAGCGACCGTAGAGAGCGCCGGTGCGCTGCGCCACGAGAATCAACTCGTCCCGCATGGCGGGCGTGGGAGCGTTCGCGATCGCACGGTCGATGGCGCGCCGGTTGCGCGTGTGGTCACGGCGGCTACGGATGGCCTTGGCGAGGTTTGACATGGTGGGGGGCTTCCTTCACTGCGGAGACGCTGAGCTGCTTTCGGTTTCGAAGGTTTCGAACTCGAAGTAATGCTACAACGCCGCAGCGACCCGCCAATATTCCTGCGTACCAGCGGCCCACCTACGACAAGACCCGCCACATGGCGCAGCGCGTGCAGACGCGGGGGGAGTAAGGGGAGGGGGCAGTGGGACGCAACCGCACAGGCGATCAGGCGGCTTGGCCGTAGCGACGGTCGGAAATGACCACACCGGCCCGCTCGAGCTCGGCTTCGAGGCGGATCCGCTCGATGTCTCGCTCGAGACCTCGGCAGTCCTCGGTCAGATCGTGCTGCACGCCCAGCATGTCGCACGCCTGCGCCAGCACCCGGTCGTAAGCGAGCCGGTTGCCGATCTGATGAGCCGCGGAGCGATGTGCGTCCCCGGCCACCACCCGGCGCAACCGACGTAGGTTGGCCGCGACCTCTTCGAGCGGCACGCCCTGCTGACGGCGCAGCGCCCGGACATTGCTCCGGTGTTCGCGGCGCCCGGCAAGCCACGAGCGCAAACGCGAGACACGGGAGTCCCATCGGCCCGCAAGCAGGTCATAGAGCAGAACGCAGACGATGGGGATAGCGACCATGACGGCAACGGCGATCAGGCCGAGCACCACACGGTATGGGTCCACCATGACAAGACCCTAGGCTGCTCGCAGGTGCCGCACAAGTCAGGTGCTTAGGAGCTCCCCCGGTTGCCGTAGACCGAGACGTGCACGTGATCGAAGTGGTTGGCCGTCTTGTTACCTCGGTCCGACATGCGGCGCCAGCCCTGCTTGCTACGCTGAACAGTCCAGATTCTCCGGGCGAAAATGACTTCGCTGACCCCGAGCCGCTTGCGGTTGTTCCGAACCCAGCCGGCGACCTGCCAGCCAACCCGGTTGCTGGGGATCATCACGTCGACCGCACGGCCGCTGCCGTGATGCCCCTTGCTCGCACGCTTGCCGTGGTAGGTCTTGATTTTAGGGAAGCGGGCACAGACCCCGCGATGCACGCGGATGGCGTCGCGGGCCAGCCCTCGCTCCATCTTGGAGCCCGAACGGCAACGCTTCATCGACGGGCCGGCCGCCATGCTGACGGCCGACACCGTGCCGATGAACTGCGTCTGACTCATCGCAACACCCTGCGAAGTCTTGCCCGCGGTCCCGCTCGTGATCTTGTCCTCGAAGGAAGCCGGCTCCGCCGCCAGCGGCCGTCGGGCATCGGAGACTGATCGACTCGTCCGTTCCGCACCATCGCGAACGGCGTTCACCCGGGTGCCCGCATCGGCCGCGCCTTGGGCGGCGACGTCAGACGTTCCCTGCCCAACGGCTACCCCGGCGGCGAGCATCGCGACCAGAGCGGCGGGTATGGCAAACTTGCCCACCTTCGCCCAACGCCTCCTAGGCGTCTCGGGGGCTTGACGGTTACCTCTGCTGGCTGTTGTCTCCACTGCTCCACCTCGCGCATCGTGACCAAATCGTTATCTGCGGGTGGAGTCTGGCAGAGATTCACGCTGAAAGCGATTTACCGTGTCGAGCAGCTCCACCCACATCGTCATCGCTCAGGCGTAGGTTTGCGCTCACCACCTCGGGGAAGGACCGCGTGCATGACCGACTACGACGCCATCGTTATTGGTGCGGGACAGCCGGGCCCCGGCGTCGCTGCGGCCCTCGCTGGAGAGGGGAAGCGGGTTCTGCTGATCGAGCGCGAGCGCGTCGGCGGCACCTGCCTCAACCACGGATGCAAGCCGACCAAGGCGTTGCGGGCCTCGGCGATGGTGGCCCACCAGGCCCGCCGGGCGGCGCACTACGGCGTGCACACCGGAGAGGTCACCGTGGACTTCGGCGCCGCCATGGCTCGCGTGCACTCGATGATCGACGACATGCGCGCCCCGGTGATCGACTTTCTCGAGCGGACCGACGGTCTTGACCTGATCTACGGAGAGGCGAAGCTCCGGACACGCCCTGACGGGAAACACGAGGTGACCAGCGGCGGCGAGAGCTATCGAGCGCCCGCCGTCTATCTCAACCTTGGCGCCCGCGCCTCAGTCCCTCCGCTGCCCGGGATCGACTCAGTGCCCTATCTGACCGAGGTGGAACTGCTGCAGCTGAGCGAGCTGCCCAACCACCTGATCGTGGTGGGTGGCGGCTACATCGGGCTCGAGTTCGCCCAGATGTTCCGCCGGTTCGGCGCCGCAGTCACGCTGGTGGCCGGCGGCGGCATCGCACCCCGAGAGGACGAGGACGTGTCGGCCATCATCACCGACACGCTGACCGACGAGGGGGTGGAGATCGTCTCCGCCACGACCAGCAGGGTCGGCCCGCACGCCAAGGGCGTTGAGGTCACGCTTGACGACGGCTCCACGATCGCCGGCAGTCACCTGTTGATGGCCACTGGCCGCCGATCGAACCTCGACCTGATCGGCGACGAGCACGGACTGGAGGTCGACGACCACCAGTTCGTCCAGATCAACGGCCGCTTCGAGACCTCGGTGCCCGGAGTCTGGGCGTTGGGCGACATCAACGGGCACGGCGCGTTCACCCACACCGCCTACCAGGACGGGCAGATCCTGCAGGACGCGTCCAGGACGGTCGACGGCCGGATCACGACTTACGCAATGTTCACCGACCCGGTGCTGGGCCGGGTCGGCATGACCGAACGTGAAGCCAAGTCGTCAGGCCGCCGCGTGCTCAAGGCGGAGGTGCCCATGTCCGGGGTCAGCCGCGCCATCATGGAGGGCGAGACCCGAGGGCTGATCCGAGTTCTGGTCGATGCCGACGACGAGCAGTTTCTGGGCGCCACGTTCCTGGGGCTGGGGGGCGACGACCTCTGCCAATTCGTGGGGCTGGCCATGCAGGCGCAGATCCCCTACCCGACGGTGCGCGACGCGCTGCCGGTGCATCCCACCATGGCCGAATACCTCCCGTCGATCCTCAACAGTCTGCAACCCCTGGGGTGAGCAGCTCGCCCACGTCAGCGACGCGCCCGAGGGCTGCGCCGATAGTCCGAGACGTACGGGTCGCCGGGCAGCCAGAATCGCCAAGGCCGGTCGACCTCGACCGAGACCCCGACCCGCGGCCCTCGGGCCACCTCGGTGGGCGGCGGCGTGCCCAGGGTCAAGGTCACCGGGCCCCCGCCCAGCACGTAGATCCCCTTGTGCTCAGCGCCGATGGCCAGAGCTTGGCAGAGCCGCCCCGGGCCCCGGGCCAGGTCGCGGTCGACCGCGCGGCCTCGCCGCCGCCGGGCGACCTCCAAGCCTTCGACCACCTCGCCCGCCCGCAGCAGCACCCCCGCTGCGGTGCCCTCGGGACGGCAGACGAGGTTGCAGGCGTAGTGCATGCCGTAAGCGAGGTAGACGTAGAGGTGGCCGGGCGGACCGAACATCACCTCGTTCCGAGCGGTCCGCCCGCGGGCCGCGTGGCTGGCGGCGTCGGTCGCTCCTTCGTAGGCCTCGACCTCGACCAGCCGGACGGCCACGTCACCGTGTCGCAAGGTGCTGCCCAACAGGGCGGGCGCCACCTCGAAGGCGGGTCGGAGAAGATCCACCTGCTCAGCGGGCGGCCGGTGCAGCAGACATCATGGGCATCACATCACAGCGTTCGGTCGACCTGCTGCAGGTACAAATGTTTCGACTTGATCTACTGGGGTAAGCGCCCCATGGGGAACCCGGCCTCGAACCCTCTGTCCACCGGGCACTGAGCACTGCGCCGTGGCAGCATGACCCTGCGCTCGCCTTCGACGGACCCGGATTCCTCCCTCGGCTTCGACACGTGAATCATCCTAGAGACGGAGACTTATGTTCTTCCACAAGCAAGAACTTCAGTACAAGGTCAAGCCCGACCACCCCGACGCCCGCTATGCCCGCCACTTGCAGGAAGTCCTCGGCGGCCAGTATGGCGAGATCACCATCGCCATGCAGTACGGCTTCCAAGCGTGGAACATCCACATCCCGGGCAAGTGGCGTGACCTGCTGTTCGGCATCGCGGCTGAGGAGTTCGGCCACGTCGAGATGCTGGCCATCATGATCGCCCAGCTGCTAGAGAAGGCACCGGCGACCGACACCGAGGCCGCCGTGAAGAACGACCCGGTGATGGCCGCAGTGATCGGCGGCACGGACCTGCAACACGCCATCGTCGCCGGCGCCGGCGCCCGCCCGGTGGACAGCATGGGCAACCCGTGGCAGGGCGCCTTCGTCACCGCCAGCGGCAACCTGCTCGCTGACTTCCACGCCAACATCAACGGCGAGATGCAGGGCCGCGTGCAGGCCGCGCGGCTCTACCACATGACTGACGACAAGGGGGTCCAAGACCTGCTGAGCTTCCTCATCGCCCGCGACACCATGCACCAGAACCAGTGGATCGCCGCCGCTGCAGAGCTGCGCGCCGAGGGACTGGAGGAGCTGCCCGTGCCGAGCAACTTCCCGCAGGCCAACGAGCACTCCCCCGTCGCCTATCAGTACCAGAACTTCTCCGACGGTCAGTTGGCCTCGACCGGCACCTGGGCCAGCGGGCCTACGCCGGACGGCAACGGCGAGTTCAGCTATCACGACGGGCCGACCACGTCCGCGCCGATGCCCGGTCCGACGCGTCCGGATGCCCGGTTCTACGGCACCACTGACAAGCCGAACCTGATGGAGAAGGTCACGGCCAAGGTCAAAGACGTCACCAACAACTGAAGACACCAAGTGTCAGGTCCGCAGCCGAGGCCTGACCCTGAACTGACACCTACGACACCGGTTGTCGCTGCACCAGTCCGTGAGGGCGGGGTGGTGGCAGCCGGTGCCTGGTTGAGAGAGAAAGAAGCAGCATGGACATTTGGCCTGGTCGTTCTTATCCGTTGGGCGCTTCGTTTGACGGGACGGGGGTGAATTTTGCGTTGTTCTCGGAGGTGGCTGAGCGGGTCGAGCTGTCCTTGATCGGTGAGCGGGGTCGGGAGACGCGGTTCGAGCTGTCCGAAGTTGACGGGTTTGTGTGGCATGCCTACGTGCCGAACGTGCAGCCGGGCCAGCGGTACGGGTATCGGGTCCACGGGCCGTTCGATCCGGCGGCCGGACATCGGTGTAATCCAGCGAAGTTGCTGCTGGATCCATACGCGAAAGCGATCGATGGGCAGGTCGACGGGGATGAGTCGTTGTACTCGTACAAGTTCGAGTTTCCCGACGACTTCAACGACGCCGACTCGTTGGGTCACACGATGTTGTCGGTGGTGACGAATCCGTTCTTCGACTGGGGTCATGACCGGCCCCCGCGCCACGAATACCACAACTCGGTGTTCTATGAGGCGCATGTGAAGGGTTTGACGATGACCCACCCGGAGGTGCCGGCCGATGTGCGGGGCACATATGCGGCTTTGGGTCATCCGGTGATCATCGACCACCTGACGTCGTTGGGGGTGACGGCGGTGGAGTTGATGCCGGTGCACCAGTTCGTGAACGACTCCCATCTGGTCGACCAGGGCTTGTCGAACTATTGGGGCTATAACACGATCGGGTTCCTGGCACCGCACAACGCCTACTCCTCGGCAGGCAGCCGTGGGCAGCAGACCACCGAGTTCAAGGCGATGGTGAAGTCGCTGCACGAGGCAGACATCGAGGTGATCCTCGATGTGGTGTACAACCACACCGCCGAAGGCAACGAACGCGGCCCCACCATCGCGTTCCGCGGCATCGACAACGCCCAGTACTATCGGCTGGTCGATGACAACAAGCGGCACTACTACGACACCACCGGCACCGGCAACAGCTTGTTGATGCGCTCGCCGCATGTGCTGCAGCTGATCATGGACAGCCTGAGGTATTGGGTGTTGGAGATGCACGTCGACGGGTTTCGCTTCGACCTGGCCGCCACGCTGGCCCGGCAATTCCACGAAGTCGACAAACTCAGCGCCTTCTTCGACATCATCCAACAAGACCCGGTGATCAGTCAGGTGAAGCTGATCGCCGAACCGTGGGACCTCGGCGACGGCGGCTACCAGGTCGGTAACTTCCCGCCGCTGTGGACCGAATGGAACGGCAAGTACCGCGACACCGTCCGCGACTACTGGCGCGGCCAACCCGCAACCCTGGCCGAATTCGCCTCCCGCCTCACCGGCTCCAGCGACCTCTACGCCCATTCGGCGAGAAGGCCGACGGCGTCGATCAACTTCGTCACCGCTCATGACGGTTTCACGCTGCGCGATCTGGTGTCCTACAACGAAAAACATAACGAGGCCAACGGCGAAGGCGGCCGAGACGGCGAATCGCACAATCGGTCCTGGAACTGCGGCGTCGAAGGCCCCACCGACAACCCCGACGTGCTGGCGCTGCGCGCCCGGCAGCAACGCAACTTCCTCACCACCTTGATGTTGTCCCAAGGCGTGCCGATGCTGGCCCACGGCGACGAGCTGGGCCGCACCCAAACCGGCAACAACAACGTCTACGCTCAAGACAACGAACTCGCCTGGATCGACTGGCGCCTCGACGACGACCAGCAATCACTGCTGGACTACACCAGCCGGCTCATTGCGCTCCGCAAGAACCATCCCGTCTTCCGCCGCCGCCGCTTCTTCGTCGGCGACCCTCACCACGGTGGCGCCTCCGACCTCGGCGACATCGAATGGTTCCGCACCGACGCCACCCCGATGACCGAGTCCGACTGGCAGTCCGGCTATGCCAACACCCTCACGGTGTTCCTCAACGGCGACGCCATCCCCGAACCCGACAACCTCGGCCGCCGCATCACCGACGACCACTTCCTCCTCCTCTTCAACGCCCACAGCGAACCGGTGAACTTCACCCTCCCTCCCGAGAGGTACGGCCTGGAGTGGGAGCTCCACCTGCAGACCGATCACCTCGAAGAGACGCACTGGAAGGCGGGCTCAACCCACACCGTCGACTCGTTCTCGGTCACCGTGCTGTCAGCGCTGGCCGTACCCGAAGAGGAAAAGAAGGCAGCACACGACCGGGCCCAGCAGGCAGCGAGGACGGTCACCAAGGCAGCCTCACAGATACAGAAGCCTCGCAGTGCGTTCGGCAGTCGGAGCGGCTGAGACCAGGAGCGACGAGGAGACAGATGGCAGAGATAGCGCAACGGGCGGCCGGTGGCTCCGTTCCTTCCTGGGACAGGCCCGGTCACGACTGCGCCCCGGCGGTCGCAGGAAAGGCATGAAGACCGACGCTGGAATGTGGTGACCATCGAGTCGACCCGAGGAGGTGCTGCCTGGCGGCCAGCCGCCACCACTGCTGGCTGAGCTGAGGGACGCCGTCGAGGTCGACTTCCGGCCGGCACCGGGTGGCCGTGGGACCGAGCTGCACGCCCGGCTGGCCCGTCACCCCAGCTCACCGCCCGATGGCGGACTGACCCAGGACGACCTGCGGGTGGCGTTGACGACGCGATGGTCAAAGTCACCCTGGCGACGACCTGCGGCTCGGACCTGCCCTGCTCGGCGGCTACGTGCCGGGCATGCGCGCCGGTGACGTATTGGGCCACGAGTTCCTCGGCGAGATCGTGGAGGCTGGCTCGGCGGTCACGTCATGCCGTTGGACGACGGCCCGACAGGTTACGCGATGTTCAAGGACAAGACCGACGGCTGCGTACGGGCGGTCTTCCGCCCCTAGTAGCGGGTGGGCCGCCGACCACCCTGAGCGCTGCTGCCCGGCACCGACGGTGCCGGGCAGCGAACGGTCACACTTCTCAGGCCGAGATGACCTGCTGCTCGTCGGCGGCGTTGACCGCGATCTTGCGCGGCTTGGCCCGCTCGGCAACCGGGATCTCCAGCCGCAGCACGCCCGCCTGGTAGGAGGCGGTGATGTGCTCGGTGTCGAGGTTGTCGCCCAGCATCAGCTGGCGACTGAAGACGCCCCTGGGCCGCTCGGCCGCCACCAGCTCCTCGATGCCCTCCCTGGCGGGGCGGTCGGCGCGGACCGTGAGCACATTGCGCTCGACGTCGAGGTCGATCGAGTTGACGTCGATGCCGGGCAGGTCGAACTCGACGACGAATCGCTCCTGGTCGCGCCACGCGTCCATGGCCATCAATGCGGGGCGGGCCGCCGTGCCGAAGACCTGCTGAGTGAGCCGGTCGAGGTCGCGGAACGGGTCGGTGCGCATCAACATGTCCTACTACCTCCTGATCTGGATGTATGGGGATCTGACTTTGCTTGTCAGATCATCTGTGTTGGCTGATACAGATTTTATCTGCGCTTCCTACTACAATGCAAGCCGTGACCAGCAAGAGTTCCCGGTCGGGTGCGGGCACCGGGAACGACCAGGACCGCGGCGTCTACAGCATCTCGGTGACTGCGGAGATGGTCGGCACCGGCATGCAGAACCTGCGGCTGTACGAGCGCCGGGGGTTGGTCGAACCGAGCCGTACTGCCGGCGGCACCCGGCTCTACAGCGTCAATGACGTGCGCAGACTGACCCGAATCACCGAACTGCTGGCGGACGGGTTGAACCTGATCGGGGTGGCGATGGTGCTTGACCTGCAGGACGACAACACTCGATTGCGCCAGCAGGCCGGTCGGCGGAGCAAGGCAACGGGCGCCGAAGGTCTGCAGTGAGCCGCCGACCGGGTGCGCTGTCGGCCCCCAAGGCGAGCAAGCGAACCTGGGCGCCAAGACGTCATGTCTCGGAGCTAGGTGGCCGGCACCTCCACCCACTGCCGGCTGGCGGCGGACTGCAGCATGGCGTCGCAGATGGCGGCGGCGCGCGCGCCGTCGGCGAAGGTGGGTAGGCCTACGGGCGCCTCCCCCTCGCCCCGGTGGGCGTCGATCGCGGCGTAGGAGTCGGCGACGTAACTCTCGAAGCACTGCGCGTAACCCTGCGGGTGACCGGCCGGCAGCGTGGCCAGCCGACGCTGTTCGGGCGAGCCGTGGTTGGGGTCGCGGACCAGCAGGGAGGTGGCCTGGTCGGCGCCGATCCATAGCTGCTCGGGCTGCTCCTGGTCGAAAACTGCACTTTGGCCCATGCCGTCCACCTCCACCCACAGCCGGTTCTTGCGCCCGGCGCTGAGCTGGGAGATCACCGCTGAACCGGCCACGTCGTTGACCGTACGGAACAGGATCATCGCGGTGTCCTCGGTGGTGACCTCGACCAACGGTGCGTCGCTGGCCGCGGCGCTGAACGTGGCCGCGGTCGCCGCCGGGCGCCGCGGGATGCTGATCGAGGTGGTCGCCACCAGCTCCGCGATTCGGTCGCCGGTCACCCACTCCACCAGGTCGCACCAGTGCGAGCCGATGTCGCCAAAGGCACGCGAGGGACCGCCCTGGGCCGGGTCAACCCGCCAGCTGGTCGCCCTCGGGTTGAGCAGCCAGTCCTGCAGATAGCTGCCGTGCACCAGGTTGACGGCGCCGAACTCCTCGCTCTGCACCCGGGCGCGCATCTCGCGCACCATGGGGTGGAACCGGTAGGCGAACGGCATGGTGTTGACCACGCCGGTGGCCGCGGCCACCTCGGCCGCGCGGCGGGCGTCGGCGAGACTGATGCCCAGCGGCTTCTCACACAGCACGTGCAGCCCGGCCTCCATCAGTTGCACGGCATAGGGCACGTGGGAGGCGTTCGGAGTGCAGATGTGCACCACGTCCACGTCGGACGCCACCACCTCGTCGATTCCGGCGAAGCCGCGCTCCACCCGCCAGCTGTCGGCCACCTCGCGGGAGCGCTCTGGGGTGGAGGCCAGCACCCCCACCACCTCGGCGCCCGCGAGCAGCGCCGCCCGGCGGTGCACGGCGCCGATCATCCCGGCCCCCAGGATCGCGACTCTCTTCGTCGAGCTGTCCGCCATGACGGTCAGCCTAGCGTCGCGGACCCGGCTCGGTCAGGGCGTCCCGGACCGCCGCCAACCAGAGCGTCACGGCCACGGCGCCGGGATCAGGCACCCCCAAGGCTCGCTCGCCGACGTAGCTGGACCGGCCCAGGCGAGGGGTCAGTCGTGCCGTCTCGGCGGCCCCGGCTTCGGCTCGCTGCAGCGCCGTAGCCAACGCCGCGACGACGTCGTCGGACTCGTCGAGGTGCCGGGCGAACGCCTCGGCGGCGGGCTGCAGAGCGTCCACCATGGTGCGGTCCCCGATCGTGGCTCCGCCGAGCTCGCGCACGCCGGCCACGCCGGCGGTGAAGGCCCGCGACCAGTCCACCGCGCCCGGCGACTCGACGTCCAAGGCGATCGCGGCGCGCAGCAGCGCGATGGCGTACATCGGGCCTGAGGTGCCGCCGACCACCCGGCGGACGGTAGCCGACATCGCGCGCAACAGCGCGGCCGGCGAGTCAGCCGGATACCCGTCGAGCTCGGCGGTGATGCCGCGGGCAGCCCGGGCCAGACTGTCGCCCAGGTCGCCGTCGCCGACCTGCTGGTCGAGCTCGGTCAACCGCGGCTCGGCTGCTTGCAGGCGGTCACACACCGCCTCGACCACCCGGCGGAGCGTCGAGTCCGCCGCCAGAGCCGGCCCCCGCGGCGCCGGCGGCTCGGGCAGGGCCACCTCGGGTACGGCGTCCTGCACCCGACCGAGGTGGCTGGGCCAGGCTGAGGTACGCGTCGGCGCGTCCAGCCGGCGCAGGCGCTCGTCGTCGACCTCGAGCACCGAGATCGAGCAGCCGGCCATCTCCAGAGCCGTCAGGAATGTCCCCGCCCAGGCCCGCTCGACCACGATCTGCCGGGCGCGCAGTTGGGCGACGGCAGCTGAGGCGACGATGCTGAGCTCACCAGCCGCACTCCCACCGAGGTTGTTCACCAGCAGGGCCACCCGACTGCCGGCGCCGAGCCGGAGATCGCCGATCACCGGAGTCAGCAGCTCGTTGACCAGCTCGCCGGCGCGCACCAGAGCGCCGCGCCGGACCCCCGGCTCGCCGTGGATGCCCAGCCCCCACTCGACTTCGTCGTCGGCCAGGGAGAATCCGGGCTGACCCGCCGCCGGTACCGTGCACGGGCTCAGGGCCACGCCCATAGTGCCCAGCGATGCGGCGGCCGATCGAGCCGCCGCCGCAACCTCGGCCAGCGACCGCCCCTCGGCGGCCGCGGCTCCGGCCACCTTGTGCACCAGCACCGTGCCGGCCAGACCGCGCCGCCCGGCGTGTGGCCCGTCGGCCGACAACGCCACGTCGTCAGCCACCACGACCATCTCGACGTCGATACCCTCGCTGCGGGCAATCTCGGCGGCCAGGGCGAAGTTGAGCCGGTCGCCGGTGTAGTTCTTGACGATCAACAGCACACCACGGGGCCCGGCCACCAGCCGGACGGCCGCCAGCACGGCGTCGGTCGAGGGAGAAATGAACACCTCCCCCGCCACTGCCGCGGACAGCATGCCGGGACCGACGTATCCCCCGTGAGCCGGTTCGTGGCCGGAGCCTCCGCCGGAGATCAGCGCCACCGAGTCCAGCGCTGCCGGCTCGCGCGCGTCGGCGCGATGCACGACCAGTCCGTCGCGGAGCAGCGCCAAGGCCGGGTTGAGCAGCACCAGACCCGCCAGCATGTCCGGCACCACGACTGCTGGCTCGTTGATCAGTTTCTTCATGTCGGCAGGCTAGAACGCCGTGGGGGATTGTGGGCGTGATGAAGGAAGGCCTTTCGCCGCAGTGCTCAGTCGACCTCGTTGACCTCACCTCAGCAGCGCGTCACCGACGTCTCGTTGACGTAATCGCCGCTCGCGCACCACAGCCAGGGTGGAGCCCACGGATGCACCGGTGACGCCAGCGACGGGGGCGGTGACGACGGCCGCTCCGCGGAAGGTGATTCGTGTGATGGCCATCTCCTCGGCTTGAGGGCCGGTCGAAACCACCCCATCCCGCCGTGCCCGCTAACGCACGTTCGGAGAGTGGTTCGGGCGGTGGTGATACGCGATGCGTTGAGGAGAAGCGGGACAGATGGCGCAGGCGACGCCTGCGAAACCTTAGGATTACCTGCTATGACCACTGCCGCACCAGATGAGAGCGGTCGCTGCGCGGTCATCTACAACCCGATCAAGGTCAGCGACGGCTTCCGCGAACGCGTGGAAGAGGCTCTGGCCGTGCACTCCTACGGTCCTGCGCTCTGGCTGGAGACGACCGAGGAGGATCCCGGCCGGGGCATGGTACGCGAGGCAGTCGCGGCCGAGGTGGATCTGGTCATCGGCGCGGGCGGCGACGGCACCATCCGGCTGATCGCCGACGGCCTGGCCAACACCGGTATCCCACTGGGTGTGGTGCCGGCGGGAACCGGCAACCTGCTGGCCCGCAACCTCGACCTCGCGCTCGACGAGGAGACTGCGCTGGAGATCGCGCTGACCGGCGATACCCGCGCCATTGACCTCATCAAGCTGAGCGTCGACGACCGTCCTGCTGAGCACTTCGCGGTGATTGCCGGCGTAGGCGTCGATGCGGTGATCATGAACGAGACCGACCCGGAACTCAAGAAGGTCATCGGGGCAGGCGCCTATGTGGTGGCGGCGGCCAAGGCGGTCAAGCGGTTGCCGGTGAAGGTGACTGTCAGGGTGGACGGCCGGCGCCCCTTCCGACGACAGGCCATGGTGTGCCTGGTCGGCAACGTCGGCAAGCTTCAAGGTGGCATCAACCTGATCGCCGACGCCGACGTCGCCGACGGCCTCCTCAACGTCTACGTCGCGTCACCACAACAGCTGAGCCACTGGCTCCGAGTGCTGCTGCGCATGATCACCCGGCGACCGCAAAAGGACGACCGCGTTGACCAGCGGACGGGCCGGACGGTCACCATCTCCATCGAGGGCCAAGACGACTACCAGCTCGACGGGGACGTCATCGGCAAATGCCGGTTCATGCGGGCCGAGATCGCTCCCAGCGCCCTGAACATCCGGGTGCCACTGGCTCCGTGAATCGGGCCGGACGCTGGGGCAGATCGCCGTCGAGGCGTCGGTCAGCCTGACTACGTGACGGGCACGATGTCGGCACTCAGCAGTCGCCCGTCCTCGACCCGCAGCACACCAACGGTGCCTCGCGGTTGTCGCCGACGGTCGGTGGGCGAGCCGGGGTTGAAGATGCGTACGCCGTGCTCGGTGACGTCCATCGGGATATGGGAGTGGCCGAAGACCACCAGCTGAGCGTCAGGAAAGCGAGCACGCATCCGGCCGGGACGACCCGCGGCTGGGCCGCTGTCGTGAATCATCGCCACACTCAGGCCGGCTAGCTCGAGGTGCAGCGACTCCGGCGCCCCCCAGTCCGCCACCTCGGGAAGATCATTGTTGCCCATCACCGCATGCACCGGCGCCCACTGGCTGAGCAGCTCGAGCACGTCGGCGGTGCAGACATCCCCGGCGTGCAGGATGACGTCAGCGCCCTCCAGCTGCTCGGCTACGGCGGCCGGCATGGCTTTCCAGCGGCGCGGGCTGTGAGTGTCCGACAGCACCACCACCCTCACCTCAGAGCCGGTTTCACGCGACCCGGTGCGCCTCGACCAGCCGGTCCATGGTGGCGTTGATCTGCTCATCCACCTGCTGCCGGTCGGGGTCAGCGTCGTAGTAGTCGAGGATCTCCCGAGCTCCGGCGGCGAAGGGGATGGTCGCGACGTAGTCGGGCACCAGACGCTTGACCTTGCTGTTGTCGAACACCAGCGAGTGCGACTTGTCGCCGAGCATGCCGGCTCCCCACACCGGGTCTGCCGCGGCGATGGCATCCGACGGCACGTGCACCAGCCGCGGCTCGACCCCGGCGGCTCGGGCCACCGTGGTGAAGATCTGGTTCCAGGTGAGCCATTCGTCGGAGGTGATGTGGAAGCTCTCGCCAACCGCCGCCGGATGACCGAACAGCCCGACAAAGGCGTGCGCGAAGTCGCGATGGTGGGTCAGAGTCCACAGCGAGGTGCCGTCGCCGGGCACCACCACATCGGCGCCGCGACGCATCCGGTCCACCACGGTCCAGCCGCCGTCGAAGGGCAGCAACGTCTTGTCGTAGGTGTGCGACGGGCGCACGATGGTCATCGGCAGCCCTTGGTCCCGGTAGGCCTTGACCAGCAGATCCTCGCAGGCGATCTTGTCGCGGGAGTATTGCCAGAACGGGTTGCGCAGCGGGGTGGACTCCACCACCGGAAGCCGGGCCGGCGGGGTCTGGTAGGCCGAGGCGGAGCTGATGAAGATGTACTGCCCCATCCGGCCATCCAGCACGTCCAGGCGGGACTGTACGTCGGCCGGGGTGAACGCCCGGAAGTCGGCCACCACGTCGAACTCGCGGTCGCCGAGGGCCTTGCGGACGGAATCGGGATCACTCAGGTCACCGGTCAGCAGCTGACACTCGGCCGGCGCGGGCCGGGTCTGGGAGGTGCCGCGGTTGAGGACGAACACGTCCAGCCCGACCTCAAGGGCGCGCACCGTGCAGGCCGAGCTGATGATGCCCGTACCCCCGAGGAAGAGGACCGAGCGTGCTGACGATTTTGCGGACGGGCTAGCTGGCATAGTGCGCACTCCTCATCGAGGGAGACGCTGACTTAGCGTCGAGGTGAACAGTAACCCCGACCCGTGACAGCCGAACGGCTCACCTCAGTCGGGAAGCCTCCGACCGACGAGGACGGGGTCGCAGAGCACGCGTTAGCGCTCGCCCTCCTCGAACAGGTCCGAGGCCCGGCCGACGATCTTCGGGTCGGGCGTGCCGACGACGTCGAGATCCTTGTCGTCGTAGTTGATCGAGGACAGCACGTGCCGCATGGCCTCCAGGCGGGCACGCTTCTTGTCGTTGCTCTTGACCACCGTCCACGGCGCCTGCTCGGTGTCGGTGAACAGGAACATGTTGATCTTGGCGTCGGTATACCTGTCCCACTTGTCCAGTGAGGCCACGTCCATCGGGGACAGCTTCCACTGCCGGACCGGGTCGATCTGGCGGATCAGGAACCGGGTGGCCTGCTCGCCGCGAGACACCGAGAACCAGAACTTGAACAGCAGAAAGCCGTCCTTGACCAGCAGGTCCTCAAACAGCGGCGCCTGCCGCAGGAACTGCGCGTACTCCACCTCGCTGCAGAAGCCCATCACGCGCTCAACACCGGCCCGGGTATACCAGGAGCGGTCGAACATGGTGATCTCGCCGGTGGCGGGAAGATGGGGGACGTAGCGTTGGAAGTACCACTGCCGGGCTTCGTAGTCGGTGGGCTTCTCTAGCGCCACCACGCGTGCGCCGCGCGGGTTCAGGTGCTCTGTGAAGCGTTTGATCGTGCCGCCCTTGCCTGCGGCGTCGCGCCCCTCGAACGCGAGGATCAACCGCTGCCCGTTCCTCTTGATCCAGTTCTGCATCTTGAGCAGCTCGATCTGCAGCAGTCGCTTCTCGTGTTCGTACACCTCGGCGGTGATCCGCTCCGAGTAGGGATAGCCCTCCCGCCAGGTGTCGATCACCGTGCCGTCGACAGCCCGCAGGATCGGGTCGTCGTCTTCGAGCTCTTCGACGAGGAAGTCCTCGGCCCCGAAGCGGTCCTTGAGATATTGCAGCTGTTCGGTCAGTTCGGTCACGGTCCTTGTCTAACCGTTTCTGCTGGCCGCAGGCAAACTGCGCCCGAACGATGCCTCACCTTCCGACATTCGGTCCCGTTCTGGGCGGGGGGTCAGGCCGGTACGGTCTCCGCGTCGGCCTCGGACTGCCGGGCCGCCTGTCGGCGACGCTCGCTGCGCCTCTCCACCAAGGTGTAGAGCACGGGGACCAGGATCAAGGTGAGCACGGTCGAGGAAACCAGCCCGCCAATCACCACGACCGCCAGCGGACGGGAGATGAAGGCGCCGCCGCCGGTCAACCCCAACCCCATCGGGATCAGCGCGAAGATGGTCGCCGCGGCGGTCATGATGATCGGGCGCAACCGCAGGCGGGCGCCGTCGACGACGGCTGAATACAGGTCTTCGCCCTTGGCCCGGTATTGGTTGATCAGGTCGATCAGCACGATCGCGTTGGTGACCACGATCCCGATCAGCATCAGCAGGCCGACCATGGCCGGCACGCCCAGCGGGGTGTTGGTGATCAGCAGCGCCGCAACCGCGCCGGTCGCGGCGAAGGGGATGGACACCATCAGGATCAACGGCTGGATCAGACTCCTGAACGTCGCCACCATGATGACGAAAACCAGACCGATGGCGGCCAGCATGGCCACGCCGAGCTGCGTGAAGGCCTCCTGCTGATCCTCCGAGGCCCCGCCCAGGGTGGCCGTGACCCCGGCCGGCACGGCGCCGTCAGCGTCCAGCCGCTGTTGGAGGGTCTCGGTCAAGGCCCCGAGGTCGGCCCCGGTCGGCGTGGCGGTGACGGTCACCGACTCCGCTGCGTCGATCTGCGTCACGGTGGTGGGCGCCAGCACGGTCGTGACCTTGGCGATGTCGGCCACCGTGATCGGCGCGGCGCGGACGTCGGCGAGGGCCTCCTGCTCGTCCTGCAACTCCTCTGACTCCTCGCGCTGTTCCGCGGTCTTGTCGGCCTGCTCACCGGTGGCCTCAATCTGCTCGTCGAGCTGCTCGATGCCCTCCTCCGCCTGCTCGACCGCAGCGGTCAGCTGGGCTACCTGCTTGGCGTACTCCTGCACCTGCTCGGCGTACCGCTGCTGCTCCAACATCTCGGTGGTGACCGGAACGCCGCCGCCCTGGGACGGCGGCCCGCTCGGACCTGGAGTCGGACCGTTCCCCGGCGCACGCTGCTGCGCGGGAGGTGCTGTCGGAGTCCTCGGCGGCGCAGGCGGCTCGGGCCTGTTCGCCTTGAGCCTGCGGAGCTGGCGGCGGGTGTCGGCCAAGGCGTCGCGGGCCTTGTTGCGCTGCTTGCGCAGCTCCTTCTGCTGGTCAGCGAGCGCCTCGTCGGCCTCACGCTGGGCCTTCTCGGACACCTTCTCCTGCTTGTCCGCCAACGTGTCGGAGGCCTTCTCCTGCGCCTTCTGCTGCTGCAGCTGGCTGACCGGGAGCACGAGATTGGCGATATCGGCCGGATCGGCGGCACCGGCGGCTTGGGTCCGTACGTACAGGTCGCGAGTCTCGCCCTGCAGCGTCACCGTGCCCACCTCGGTGCCACGCAGCGCACCGGCCACCGCTTGGCCGACCTCGGCCTGGGTGAACCCCTGCTTGGCGGCCTCGGTCCGGTTGACGTCGACCTTGAGCAGCTTGCGCTGCTCGCCAAGGTTGCTGCGGACGTCGGTGAGGCCGTCGACGGATCGGAGCAGCTGCTCCACCTGCTGGGCGCCCCGGCGCAGCTGGACGCTGTTGTCGCCCGTCACCGTCACGGTCACGTCGCTGTTCGAGGCACCGTTGTTGGTCGCCGACACCGTGATCTCACCGAGGTTCTTGAGCTGCTGTAGCTCTCGCTGGAGGTCGGGCCGGACCTTGTCGGCCTCATTCCCCTCGGTCAAAGTGACGGTGATGGTGGCCACGTTGGAGCCGGTCCCGGCCACCCCGGGAATGCCGCTGCCACCGATGGTGGTCAGATAGTTGCCGACGAGCGGGGAGCCGGCCAACTCCCCCTCCAGTTTCTTGGCCGCCTCGCTCGTGGTGGTGAGTCGGGTGCCGACCGGCAGCTCCTGGGTGACCTGCAGCGTGGTCTGGTCGGTGACCGAGCCGAGGAAGTCCGTCTTGAGCAAAGTGGCCGAGGCGAGCGTCCCGGCGAACACCACCAGGGCGAGTCCCAACGTGATCAGCCGGTGCCGCAGCGCCAGTCGCAGCACCGGCAGGTAGCTCCGCTGCAGCCGCGTCACCTTGGACTCCTCGCCCGTTGTCGCGGGCACGGCGTCAGCGCTTGGCCCGGCTGGCTGGTGCTGACGCAACGCACCTCGGCGCAGGAACCAGAACGCCAGCACCGGGACGATGGTCATCGACACCAGCAGGGAGGCGGCCAGCGCCACCGCGACGGTGATCGCGAACGGGCGGAAGAGCTCGCCCACCACGCCGGACACCACGGCCACCGGCGCGAACACCGCCACGGTGGTCAGGGTGGATGCGGTGACCGCCCCGGCTACCTCACGTACCGATGCCAAGATGTCGCCGGCCGACAGCCGCTGCTGCCCCGTCGCCCGGCGCTTGATGTTCTCGATCACCACGATGGAGTCGTCGACCACACGACCGACCGCCACGGTGAGCGCGGCGAGAGTGAAGATGTTGAGGGAGAAGTCGCCCAGCTTGAGTCCCACCATGGCGATCAGCAGCGACAGTGGGATCGAGATGGCGGTGATGATCGTCGACCGCAGGGAGAACAGAAACAACAGGATCGTCAGCACGGCGAAGGCCAACCCGAGCCCGCCCTCGACAGCGAGGTCATCGATCGACTGCTCGATCAACGGAGCCTGGTCGAAGACGGTGGTGAAGGTGGTGCGGCTGCCCAGCTTCTGCTCCAGTCCGGGCAGCAGATCGTTGACCGCGTGCGAGATCTCCACTGAGTCGGCGTCGGTCTCCTTGAGCACGGTCAGGCCGAGTGCGGGTCGGCCGTTTGAGCGGGCGACCGAGGTGGAGTCGACGGCGGCGACCCGTACGTCGGCGAGCCTGCCCAATTTGACGGGCCCGTCGGCGCTGGCGATGGACATCGCCTGCACCTGCTGGACCGAGTTGGGAGCGGTGCCCACCTCGACGGCCAGCTCGGTGTTGCCGGCATAGCTGGTGCCGGCAGGCAGGACGGCGGCCTGGGCCCGGATGGACTCGGTGACGGCCTGGGGAGTGAGGTCGTATCGACGCAGGTCCTTGGGCCTCAGGGTCACCTGCAGCTGGGTCTCGTTCTGTCCGGTGAGCTCCACCTGCCTGACCCCGTCGACCGCTGACAGGGCGGGTACGGCGACGTTCTCGACCAGATCGCCGGCTCGCTCCAACGGCGCGTCAGAGGCGACCGCCAGCAGCAGCACCGGGATGTCGTCGGTGCTGCCGGTCAGCACCTGGGTGGTCACCTGGTCGGGAATGCTCGCCGAGTCGACGGCAGAGCGGATGTCGCTCAGCAGCTTGTCGGAGTCCAGGCCGTATTCCCACTCCGCGGTGATGTTGGCCAGCCCGTTGATGGAGGTGGACTGGACCCTGGTCACCCCCGAGACCCCGAGGACGGCCTGCTCGATGGGCGTCGACACGTCCTTGGCCACGATCTGCGGGGAGACGCCGGTGTAGTTGGCGGTGACGAACGCGGTGGGGGCGGTGATCGACGGCAGCAGCTCTTGTTTGAGCGACAACGTGGCGAAGACGCCAGACACCAGAATGGCCAACGTGAGCAGGCCGACGATCAACCGGTTGGCCAAGCTCAGCCGGGTCAAGGACGTCATGGCTGTGCGGTCCCTCCGAGACTCCCAGGCGCAGAGCGCCGACGCGAACCGCTCCAGCCTAGACGCCCGCCACTAGCGGTGCTCGTGCGTTGGGAGCCAGCTGGTCAGCCGTGATGGTGGAGCGGGGCAAGCCGGTCGAGGAGGTCTTCCAGGGACTCTTCGAACTCGTCCTGGTAGGCGTTCGCCGAGAGCGCGGCCGAGAACTTGGTCACCATCGGGTAGTTGTCCAGGTTGTTGCTCTCGATGAACTCGGTGTCCTCCTCCTCCGAGAGCCCCATCTCGCCGCCCAGCGTAGAAGTCTCCAACAGCAGGTGCCCCAGCAAGAAGGTCGAGAACGCGCGATAGACGGTGACGCTCGTGCGGCCGTTGAATCCGTGGTGCACCAGCCCCTCCATGAAACCCTCCACCCAGCGCAGGCTACGCAACGGCGGCCGCAGCCAGGGGGCCGCCGGCGGTCGAGTGGCTACCAGAGGGAAAACCTGCGGGTGGGTCAGCGCCAGCGTGCGCACCCCGTGCGCCATCCGCTGCAGGTATTCGGTCCAAGTGGCCGACTGGTCGGCCGGTCGCATCGTGTCGGAGTAGAGCTCATCCATCACTACCTCGACCACGCCGTCCAGCAACTGCTCGCGGCCAGGGATATAGCGGTAGAGGGCCATCGCCTCGACGCCGAGTCGAGAGCCGAGTCGACGCATGGTGAGGTTCTGCACCCCGTGCTCATCGATGAACCGCACGGCCTCGTGCAGAATAGACAGCTGGTCCAGCGCCCGGCGGGGGCCCCAACTGTCCGGGGAGTCTGCTGCTCCCTGGTCAGCTGGACTCGCGTCGGCTTCCACCTGATCGGTGGTGGTCCGCAAGACGGCTCGCGAGCTCCCGTGGCTGACAGCGCCCGGGCGCTCGGCAGCGGACTGCCTCACACTCGGTTGGTCGGCCATAGTTACCCCCTGGCGGCATCGGCTTGAGAAGGTCGAATTGGTGGACGTGCTGCCTGTTTGGGCGGTGTTTACATCGTAAACGGATAGTCCTACATTGGACCTTACAGCGTTTTCCAGGGAATGGGTCTCACGACGACCATCGGTGAAATTTCGTCACCGAGCTCAGGGAGCGGGCGTGCTCTCGGCATAAACGTGGAAGCATCGTGATCGCTGGCGTGCGAACCGCTCGCGCGCTGTCAACGGGGGAGGACCGACATGAGTGGTGCCGCAGACAAGATCAAGGGCAAAGCCGACGAGCTCAAGGGCACCGTGAAGGAGAAGGTGGGCGAGGCCACCGACAACCCCAACTTGCAAGCCGAGGGTCACAAGGACCACGCTTCGGGCGAGGCCAAACAGGTCGTCGGCGGCATCAAGGATGCGATCAGCAACCGTACCGACTGAGGCTTAGCAGCCACTCCTGACCTTGCGGCCCAGCTGCCGTGCGCGGCGGCTGGGCCGTTGCCGTGGCTCGAGTCGCCCTCTGGCCCTCGTGAGTCCGGGACGCGTCAGTAGAACTCGACCGTGTCGACCTGGTTGAGCAACTCTTCGCCGTCCAGCAGCCGGGCCGCATTCGCCACGAACAGCTCGGCGATCAGCCGATCCTCGGCCGCGCTCAATGCGGCTGTGTGCGGGCTGATGATCACGTTGGGCATGTGCCACAGCGGACTGCCGGCGGGCAGCGGCTCCGTGGCGAAGACGTCCAGGGCGGCATAGCCGACGATGCCCGAATTGAGCGCTCCGATCAACGCCTCCTCTTGGATCACCGTGCCCCGACCCACGTTCACCACCGTGGCCCCGGTCTGCAAGGCGCCGAAGAAGGCCGCGCCCAGCAGGCCCCTGGTGGCGTCGGTGCCCGGCAGGGTGGTGACCACCCCAGCCACTTGTGAGGCCACCTCGGCCAGCCGGTCGGGATGAATCACCCGGTCCACTCCCGGCACCGAGGTCTCGTGTCGGCTGGTGCCGATCACGGTGGCACCGAGGGCGGCCAGCACCTCGGCCACCCGGCGACCGATGGCGCCGAGCCCCACCACCAGGACCGTCTGCTGCGCCAGCTGGCCCATCATCCACCGCTCCGGCCACTCCCGGTTGAGCTGCAGGCGCTGCAGTCGGTCGAGGTTCTTCGCCCCCGCAAGCAGGCCGAACAGCGCGAATTCGGCCAGCGGTTGGGCATGCACCCCGGCCGACGTCGTGAACACCACGCGGTCCAATTGCTCGCTGGTCAGCTCTGCGGCCTTGACCTGCGACCCACCCCCGGCCGCCATCGTGTGCACCCAGCGCAGATCGGGGTTGCTGCTGACCGTCCTCTTCAGCGCATCAGAATCGCCGTCGGGAATCCCGTACAGAACGTCGGCGGAGTCCAGCAGATCCTCGAAGTCGCGCTGCTGATCGGGGCGCCGCCGAAACGATGGGTCACCGGCGTGGTCGGCCGGGTGCCGCATCGGGGGCAGCAGCGCCGGGTCATGTACGAGCTCGAATCGGCGTTCCGCCTCGCTGAGGTAGCGCGACACCTGCTCAGTCAGCGGGGTCGCCACGACGACCCGCAGTCGGTCCGACATGCGCGAGGTGCCCCCTCCTCGTCCAGCGGTGCTCCGCCACCTGACGGCAGCTTGTTGTGACCTTACTGTGTCTGTAGGTTCGACGCTCGCCTTAGGCTTGGCCACCAACTGGACGCCCGTGGACCGCGAACCAGTCGAGACCAGTCGAAACGAGGGAGTCGCCGTCGTGGCAGACCTGACCGTCATCACCTTCGGCACGTTCGACGTGCTGCACGTCGGCCACATCCGCGTGCTCAACCGCGCGGCCGAGCTGGGCGGGCGACTCGTCGTGGGCGTGTCTTCGGACCAGCTGAACTTCTCCAAGAAGGGGCGCAACCCGGTCTTCACCCAAGACGAGCGAGTGGAGATCGTGTCCAGCCTGAAGGTCGTCGACGCCGTCTTCGTCGAGGAGAGCCTGGAGCAGAAGCGGGAGTATGTGATGGCCCACAGCGCCGACGTCTTGGTGATGGGTGACGACTGGTCGGGCAAGTTCGACTACCTCAGCGACATCTGCAAGGTGGTCTACCTGCCGCGTACGCCGTCGGTCTCCACCACCGCGATCATCGAGCACATCACCACCACTCGGTCCGAGTCCTGAATCTCATCCCAGGCAGGCCGTCGGCACCAGCGAGCATCGGCAACCGAAGTCGCTCGGGCGCTCTGCCGTTGCTCGCCAGCGCCAGCTGACCCGCGATGGCGCTGCTGCTCGACCTGACGCCGCTCCGGGTCAGCGCGCCGTTTCGCCGGCTGTGGTGGGGCCTGGGAATCTCCAACCTCGGCACCCAGCTGACCGTCACCGCGGTCGGGTTGCAGGTGTACGACATCACCGCGTCCACCTTGGCTGTAGGCGTGCTCGGCATCTGCGCGCTGGTGCCGCTGGTGGTGCTCGGGCTCTACGGCGGGGCACTGGTGGACGCCTACGACCGGCGACGCGTGGCGCTACTGTCCTCGCTCGGCCTCTGGGTCACCTCGATCGCGCTGGCGGTCCAGGGCTGGCTGCAGGTCGACTCGGTGACCCTGCTCTACGTCCTGGTCGGGCTGCAGTCGGCCGGGTTCGCCGTCAACAATCCGGCCCGGTCGGCGATCATCCCCCGCCTGGTGGAGCCGGCGCTGCTGCCGGCCGCCAACGTGCTGCAGACCATCGCCTGGAACATCGCCTTGACCGCCGGCCCGCTGCTCGGCGCCTTCCTGGTGGCCGGGGTCGGCTATGGCGAGGCCTACACGTTGGACGCGCTGCTGTTCACCGCAGCCCTGTGGGCGCTGTGGCGGCTGCCCAGCCTGCCACCGGTCAGGACCGGAGCAGCCGAGCCTCCCCGTAGGCCGGTCGGCACGGGAGGGCTGGCTTCGGTGATCGAGGGGCTGCGCTATTTGGCCACCCGGCCCAACGTTCGGATGACTTTCGTCGTCGACCTGATCGCCATGATCCTGGCCATGCCCCGGGTGCTGTTCCCGGCCGTGGGGGTGCTCTTCCTGGGCGGAGGCGCGGCCACCACCGGCATTCTCAGCGCCGCGTTCGCAGCGGGGGCGGTGCTGGCCGGGCTGTTGTCCGGCGGCCTGGTCAGGATCCGTTGGCAGGCCCGGGTGATCGGCGTCGCCATCGCCTGCTTCGGTCTCGCGGTGACCGGCTTCGGCCTCGTGCTGGTCGTGGTGGGAGACACCTCGCCCCCGCGAATGCTGGTGGGTGCCTTGGTGGCCGCCTCGGTGTTCCTCGCCCTGGCCGGAGCCAGCGACGCCGTCAGCGCGGTCTTTCGCCAGACCATCTTGCAGTCGGCCACGCCGGACGCGATGCGCGGGCGGCTGCAGGGCGTCTTCATCGTGGTCGTCGCCGGCGGACCGCGACTGGGGGACTTGGTGCTGGGCTCCGGCGCCAGCTGGCTGGGCGAGGACTGGGCTGCGGTGCTCGGTGGCCTGGCCTGCACGGTGCTGCTGGTAGTCGTGCTGGCCGTACAGCGGAAGTTCCTGGCCTACGACGCCCGCCACCCTTTACGGTGATCTCCTGGCCTGCGACCAGCAAGGAGTGGCGGTGTCCGATCAGCCCCGACTGACCCTGACCGGCGTGGTGCTCGACGCTCCGGACGCCGGGGAGCTGGCCGCGTTCTACCGTCGGTTGTTGGGTTGGCCGGTGCTCCGGGATGAACCGGGCTGGGTGATGCTGACAGCTCCCCGAGGCGGTGCGGGCCTGTCATTCCAGACTGAGCCGGCTTTCGTCCGCCCTCGCTGGCCGGCCGGCGAAGGTGACCAGCAGATGTCGGTGCATCTCGACATCGAGGTGGACGACCTTGAGGCTGCGGGCGCACACGCCATCCGGGCCGGTGCTGTGCTGGCGGACTTCCAGCCCCAAGACGACGTTCGGGTCTACCTCGACCCGGTCGGTCATCCCTTCTGCCTGTTCCTGCCCGAGTAACCCTGCTGCGGTGCCGGCCTGGCGAGCCCCTGCCACTGTCCCGAGCCTCCTGCAGTCGGCTCAGGACAGCGGAGTGGGCTCAGCAGGGTCAGGTGTCGGTTCAGCGGAGCGGGTACGTCAGCCGCGGCGCAGGTCGGCCAGCACCCGGGCCAGCTGGTCCAGCCCGTAGTCCAGCTGGTCCTCGGTGACCACGATCGGCGGGGCCAGCCGGATGGTGGACCCGTGGGTGTCCTTAACCAGAACGCCGTATCCGGCCAGCCGCTCCGAGACCTCGCGCCCGGTGGCCAGCGCCGGGTCGATGTCCACCCCCGCCCAGAGTCCGCGTGAGCGGACAGCGGCCACGCCCCGACCCAGCAGCCCGTCCAGCCGGGCGCGCATCCGGATCCCGAGCGCCGTCGCGCGTTCCTGGTAGTAGCCGGTGGCCAGCAGATCCACCACCGCGTGCCCTACCGCAGAGGCCAGCGGATTGCCGCCGAAGGTGCTGCCGTGCTCGCCGGGGTGCAGCACGCCCAGCACGTCGCGGTTGGCCACCACCGCCGACACCGGCACGATGCCGCCGCCGAGCGCCTTGCCGAGGAGATAGACGTCGGCCACCACGTTCTCGTGCTCGCAGGTCAGGGTGCGCCCGGTGCGACCCAGCCCGGACTGGATCTCGTCGGCGATCAGCAGCACGTCCCTGCGGGCGGTCGCCTCCCGTACGCCCGGCAGATACCCCGGCGGAGGGATCCGCACACCGGCCTCGCCCTGGATCGGCTCCAGCAGCACCGCCACCACGTCGTCTGTGAGCGCCTCGGTGAGCGCGTCCAGGTCGCCGTACGGCACGGACACGAAGCCCGGGGCGTACGGTCCGAAGCCGCGCCGGGCGGACTCGTCGTCGGAGAAGCTGATGATGGTGGTGGTCCGGCCGTGGAAGTTGCCGCCAGCGACCACGATGGTGGCCCGACCCTCGGGCACCCCCTTGACGTCGTAGCCCCACTTGCGGGCCACCTTGATGCCGGACTCGACCGCCTCGGCGCCGGTGTTCATCGGCAGCACCATCTCGCAGCCCACCAGCTCGGCCAGGGCGGCGGCGAACGGACCGAGCTGGTCGGAGTGGAACGCCCGCGACGTCAGGGTGACGCGGTCCAGCTGGGCCTTGGCCGCGGCCACCAGGACCGGATGCCCGTGGCCGAAGTTGGTGGCGGAGTAGGCGGCCAGGAAGTCCAGATAGCGCCGACCGGCCGTATCGGTGACCGTAGCGCCGTCGGCGGTCGCCACCACCACGTCCAGCGGGTGGTAGTTGTGCGCCACGTGCTGCTCGACCTGCTCGAACAGGCTGAGCGCGGGGCTGGTCTGGAGTGCGGTCACGGTTGCTCCTACGGTCATGGCTGGCTCGGCTTGGTGATGCGGGACGTCTTGGGAGCGGGGCGCAGCTCCTGGGTGCAGCACTTCACGCTGCCGCCCCCGAGCAGCAGCTCGCTGAGGTCGATCGGCAGGCACTGATAGCCGGCTTGGGTCAGCTCCGCCATCAGATGCCCTGCGCCGGCCGGCACGAATACGTGCAAGCCGTCGCTGACGCAGTTGAGCCCGAGCACCGCCGCGTCGAGGTCGTCGGCGATCACGGCGTCGGGGAACTGCTCGGCCAGCCACCGCTGGCTGAGTTCGGAGAAGGCCGGCGGGTAGTACGCGATGTGGTCGGCGACGTCGTCCAGCACGGTCAGCGCCACGTCGAGGTGATAGAACCGCGGGTCGACGAGCTCGAGGCTGATCACCTCCCGCCCAGACAGCGCGGCGAGCTCGCGATGCGCGGCCCGGGACGTGCGGAACCCGTAGCCGGCCAGCACGCGGTCGCTCAGCACCGCGAAGTCGCCCTCGGCCTCGTTGACCGCCTGCGGAGCACCGCTTCGGGTCTGCCGATAGCGGGACCCGTGCCGGAGGTGCCAGGCCTGGTGGTAACCGGCCTCGGCCTGCCGCTGGCCGGTGGCGAACGAGGCGGGCAGCACCCGACCGTCCACCACCGTTGCACCGTTGGCCGCGTACACCATGTCCGGCAGCCCCGGCACGGGTTCGAGCAGCTCGACCCGGTGGCCGTGGCTGCGGTAGACCTCAACCAGGTGAGTCCATTGAGCCAGGGCGCGGGCCGAGTCCACCGACACCGACGGGTTCATCCACGGGTTGATGGCGTAGCGGACGGCGAAGTGGGTCGGCGGGCACATCAGATAATGACGGCGACGAGCCGAGCGCTTCGTTGGCTGCACCGACGGCAGAACCTGGATTGACACAACGAAAGCCTAGTCGCGGCCACGCGCAACGAGTACCCTGATTGTTCTCGACAAGGAGGGTCAATCGTGCGTATTGATGACGTCGACCACAAGATCCTTGCGCGACTCGTGGATAACGCCCGAGAAAGCTATGCCGCGATCGGGGCCGCCGTGGGGCTCTCCACGGCGGCGACCAAACGGCGCGTGGACCGACTGCGCAGCGTCGGCATCATCCGCCGCTACACCGCTGAGGTGGAACAGTCGGCCCTAGGCTGGAACATCGAGGCGTTCGTCGAGCTCTACTGCGAGGGTCAGGTGCCACCCTCACGGATGCGCGAGATGGTCCGCTCGATCCCTGAGGCGGTGGAGGCCTACACCGTGACCGGAGAGTCCGACGGCATCTTGCTGGTGCGCTGCTCCGACGCCAGCCACCTGGAAAAGGTGCTGGGCGTGATACGGAACTACCCCGGCGTCAACCGCACCCGCAGCTCGATCGTCTTGTCGCACCTCTAGCGACGCCTTCGTGTGGCCGGACGTGTCCGGGCGCGGGCTACTGTGCGTACATGACTGCTGCCCAGCGCCGCTTGGTCCCTCCAGGGGAGCGCAGCGGCCCGCCGGTCGAGCGCGTCGGCGGCAGCGGACGGGCCGGTGAGCGTGGTGAGCGCTGGGTGATCCGCTCCTACGACACGGCGCGCCAACTGCTGCGAGACCCCGAGGCCACCCGCCAGGCCGGCTTCGGCGCCGACCAGGTCACCCGAGCCGGAGTTCGGATGCGCCCACCGGTGCTCTATCTGGAGGGGGCCGAGCACCGTGCCCAGCGCAAGGCGGCGGCCCGGTTCTTCGCGCCCAAGGTGATCGAGGGCTATCGCGAGCTGATCGAGCGGTTGAGCGGCGAACTGGTGGCGCGGCTGCGCACCGACCGCTCGGTGGACCTGAGCCGGCTGTCGTTGGCCCTGGCCGTGCAGGTCGTCGCCCGCGTCGTCGGTCTGACCAGCTCCTCTCCGACCGGGATGGCCCGCCGGTTGGACGCATTTTTTGCGGCTGAGGCGGGCGGCCCGCTCACGCCACGAAGCCTGCTGGCCAAGGCCCGCAACCGGTCGGCGCTGCTGCGCTTCTACTACCTCGACGTGAAGCCGGCCATCCGGTCGCGACGCAAACAACCGCGCGAGGATGTCATCAGTCAGCTGCTCGCGTCCGGTTTCACCGACCTGGACATCCTCACCGAGTGCGTCACGTACGGCGCCGCCGGCATGGCCACCACCCGCGAGTTCATCACCGTGGCAGCGTGGCACCTGCTGAGCGACCCTGAGCTGCTGGCCCGCTACCGGGCTGGCGACAGCGAGCAGCGAACCGCCATCTTGAGTGAGACCCTTCGGCTGGAGCCGGTCATCGGCCACCTGTTCCGGACGACGTCCACGCCAGTCACCGTGGACACGTCTCAGGGACCAGAGGAACTGCCGGCGGGAACCCTCATCGATCTCGACATCAGGGCAGCCAACGCGGACCCGAGCGTGGTCGGGACCGACCCGCTCGGCCTGTGTCCGGCACGCGACCTCGGTGCCACACCGCCCACCATGCTCAGCTTCGGTGACGGGCACCACAAGTGTCCCGGCGGCCCGTTGGCCATCCTCGAGAGCGAGATATTCCTCAGCACGCTGTTCAGATTGGACGTCGTGCTTGAGCATCCACCGCGGGTCCGTTGGAACGCGCTCACCCAGGGTTATGACCTGGACTCCTGCGCAATCCGGTTAGCGTCTTGAAATGAGCCCGACGCTCGCCTTCGGGGCGTGTGGATAACTGTTTTCCATCGTTTACGTTAGGTTCGTTCTGCACGGCGGGTCTGGTGCGGTTGTGATTGGGCATAGCACGGTTACGGACACCACGGGGAGTGACGAATGCGGAACGGCTATAACGTCTGCGACTGCTTTGCGCGCTTGAGAGTCGCTCGCCTTGCCTGGTCGAGTCGCACATGAGGGTCCTGCAGACCATCGCCGAGCTGACCGCCGCCCGCGACGAGCTCCGCGATCGACGACCGCAGCCCACCATCGCGCTGGTGCCCACCATGGGGGCGCTGCACGCGGGGCACCGCTCACTGTTCGCGCTGGCTCGCAGCCTCGCCGACGTGGTGGTGGTGAGCATCTTCGTCAACCCCCTGCAGTTCGGCCCCGACGAGGACTACGCGCGCGATCCCCGTACGCCTGAGGCAGATCTCGAGGCCTGCCGACGCGAGGGCATCGACTTCGTCTTCACCCCCAGCGTCGCCGAGCTCTACCCCGCGGGGCGCCAGGTGAGCGTGCAGGCGGGACAACTGGGCACCGTTCTCGAGGGCCGATCGCGTCCAGGACACTTCGACGGCGTGGTCACGGTGCAGTCCAAGCTGTTCAACCTGGTGCAGCCCGACAAGGTGATCTTCGGCCAGCAGGACGCTCAGCAACTGGCGGTGGTCCGCAAGATGGCCGCCGACCTCAACTGCGACGTCGACATCATCGCGGGCCCCACACTGCGAGACTCCGACGGATTGGCGTTGTGCAGCCGCAACCGCTATCTGCTGCCTCACCAACGGACTTCGGCCCTCGCCCTGTCCGCGGCCCTGCGGGCGGCCAAGGGCCACGACAGCGTCGCCGGCGCCCTGTCGGCCGCCCGCGAGGTGCTACGACGGGCCGAGCACGACGGCACCTTTCGGTTGGACTACGTCACCGTCGTGCATCCGCACACGTTCGCCGAGCTGGGGCACGACGACACCGGCGAGGCTCTGCTGGTGGTCGCCGGCTGGGTCGGGGACGTTCGACTGATCGACAACGCGGCGATGTGCTTCACGTCTGCGGCCGACGTGGTGGACGCACCGCAGTTGGACCGAGCTGCGGCGTACTAGACCAGAGCGCAGGACGAGGGCGCAGGACGAGGGCGCCCGAAGAGCCAGCCGCACGAGGGCAAGGGCGTTTCGGGCACCATGTTGGCGTGGACCTGGAGTCGATAGCCGAGGAGCTCTACGCCGGTTCGCCGGACGACTTCGTGGAGCGGCGGACCCGCTGGGTCGCCGAGGCCCGGGCAGCTCGCGAGCGTCCCCTGGCCAAGTCGATCAGCCAGCTCCGTCGTCCCAGCCGGTCCGCTTGGATGGTCAACCTGCTGTCCCGGCAGGCCTCGGATGACGTACGGGCCCTGCTTGACCTCGGCACCGCCCTCGGGGAGGCACAGCAACGCGCAGCCGGCGACGACCTGCGGCGGCTGTCGTCGCAGCGCCAAGCCGCCCTTGCCGCGCTGACCCGCCGGGCCGGCGAACTGGCTGCGGTTGCCGGGCACGCAGCGACCGAAACCACTCGCCAGGAGGTCAGCTCGACCCTGCAGGCTGCACTGGCAGATGCCGCGGTGGCCGACCTGGTGCGCGCGGGCCGGGTGACATCGCCGGCGACTTACGGCGGCTTCGGGCCACTGGACCTCTTCGCCGGGGCGGCCTCACCCCCACCCTCAGCGATGCAGGCCGCTGCAATGGCGAAGGAGCCAGGGTCGGGGTCCGAGCCGCCTGAACAGCCACCAGAGTCGGACCAGGCCCGGCGGGAGGCCGACGAGGCCGTAGGCCGAGCCAGCGAGGTGCTGGAGGCCGCCGAGCACGAAGCGGCGCAGGCCGCGCTCGACGCCGAGGACGCGACCCGGCGCGCCGACGAGCTCGCCGAAGCGGTCGAGGCCCTGCGCGAGCGGCTCCAGCGGGCTGAGGACGAGGAGCGGCAGGCCGGCGAGCTGGCCCGGGCCGCCCGCAGGCGCGCCTCCCAGCAGCAGCGCGCGGTCGCCGACGCCTCGCGAGCACTCGCCGAAGCCCAGGGCGCGCTCGGGCCTTCAGTCGGGCAGCGGGGAGATCGACAGAGCGCGACGTAGTCTTGCGGGCGTCGTCTGACCTTAGGAGCTCGACCAATGTCGTCACGCGTGCTGGTCACCGGAGCCTCGGGGTTCGTCGGCTCGGCCCTGTGCCGGGCGCTGGTGTCGGCCGGACACGACGTCGCCGCCATGACCCGCCACCCCGACAGCTACCGGGGCGCGGGCACCCCGATCTACGGTGACGTCTCGGACGCGGCCAGCCTGGCCGACGCCCTGGCCGGTTGCGACGCGGCCTACTATCTCGTGCACTCCCTGGCCGACGACGACTTCCAGCGACTCGACGCCGAGGCGGCCCGTACCTTCGCCGCCGCTGCCGCGCAAGCCGGGCTAGAGCGCATCATCTATCTCGGCGGTCTGGGCAATGACGATGAAAGCTTGTCGGCACACCTGAAGTCGCGCCGCGAGGTGGAGCACCTGCTGGCCGAAGGCAAGGTGCCGGTCACGGTGCTCCGCGCCGCGGTGGTCGTTGGCCATGGCGGCATCTCCTGGGAGATCACCCGGCAGTTGGTGGACCACCTGCCGGCCATGGTGGCGCCGCGCTGGGTGACCACGCGGACCCAGCCGATCGCCCTGCGTGACATCGTGCACTACCTGGTGGGGGTGCTGGAGCCGGCCGACGCTCGCGGGCGGGTGTTCGAGGTCGGCGGGCCGGACGTGCTCAACTACGCCGAGATGCTGCGCCGGGTGGCCCGCATCCGGCTGGGTCGCTCGTTGCCGATCGTGGCCCTGCCGCTGCTCACCCCCGGACTGTCGTCGCGCTGGCTCGCCCTGGTCACCGACGTCAACGTACGCACCGGACGGAACCTGATCGACTCGATGACCAACGAGGTCGTGGTCCGCGACCGGTCCATTTCCGACGTGGTGCCCTGGCAGCCGCTGGGCTATGACGACGCCGTACGGGAAGCGCTCGCCGACCGGGCCCGGGCCCTGCAGGCGGCATGAGCGAACGCAGTGCCTGGTTGGGCCGGGCCCTCGGGCTGGTCCGTCCGGTCCTTCTCGACCGAGTCGAGCGCGACCACCGGGAGACCGATCAGGCCTTTCGTCGTCGACGGATCGTGGTCGGACTGACGATTGCGGTCGGGGCCACCTTGCTCGGGCTGTCCTTCTCGACCGAGCCGGGCGATCCGCGGTTCTACGTGTTGACGCTGGCGCTGGCCGCCACCTGGGTAGTGGGCAGCGTGGCTTCGGGTCCGCTGCACCTGGGGCACATCCGGTCCCGTGGCGCTCAGCGGCGGCCGGTCATCGCACCCATCGTGGTGGGGCTGATCCTGGCCGCGATCTTCATCGTGGGCTCCCTGGTGGCCAGGCTGATCCCTCCGGTTGCCGGCTACGCCGAGGACGTGCTCAGCTATGCCCGGGTGGGCAACCTAGCGATCGTCGCGCTGATCACGATGCTCAACGGGATCGCCGAGGAGATGTTCTTCCGCGGCGCCCTGTTCGCCGCCATCGGCGTCCGGCATCCGGTGCTGATCTCGACAGTCGTCTACGCCTTGGCCACCGTGGCCGGCGGAAACCCGCTGCTGGTCGCGGCCGCCGCGATCCTTGGCACGATCGTGGGACTGCAACGCCGTGCCGGCGGCGGCATCCTGGCGCCCATCTTGACCCACATCACCTGGTCGATGGCGATGCTGTTGGTGCTGCCCCCGCTGTTCGCCGGCGTGTCCTGAGCAGTCCGCCGACCGACCCCGCCTGCACGCGAGTCCTCACACCACCGGCCCTCACACAATCGGCCCCTCACACAACCGGCCCCTTCACACCACCGGCGGTGGGCCCTCGTAGCGATTCTCCTGAGTGTGCTTGGTCCGCGTCCGCTGGGCGTTCATCACCAGCGCCAACACGATCGCCAGCAGACCGGCGACGATCAAGATGATGCCCAGCGTGTCGTCGGAGAAGAATGGCAGATTCACGTTGAGTGCCCAGAGCAGCACCGCTCCGATCACAATCAAGACAATGCCGATACCGATACCCATTGCGGTGCCCTTCGTGCTTTGTGGTGGCCGCCCCCGGTCGGTGATCTGTGACCCTTACTTTACGTGTTCGAGGCGGGAAGAATGGCCGCCATGGCTGAAAGACCACCCACTTCGTTGGCGATCGCTGTGCTAGCGGCGCACGCGGCAATTACGGCAGTGACCTGGCGGGACCTGAGCCGACGACCTCGCAGCCAGCTGCGGGGCAGCCACGCGCTCTGGAGGCTCGTCAGCGCCTTGAACACCAGCGGCTCGCTGGCCTACCTGCTGGTGGGGCGTCGTCGCTGAGCACTCGCCACCTGCCGGCGGTGGCGCAACGGGCACAATGGCCCCATGGCGAAGGCGTCGGCGACCCAAACCGTCACCATCGACGGTCATGCGCTGAAGCTGACCAATCTGGACAAGGTGCTCTATCCCGAAACCGGCACCACCAAGGGCGACGTGCTGGCCTACTACGCGGCCGTCGCACCCGTGCTGCTCCCCCATCTGCACCAGCGCCCCGCCACCCGCAAGCGGTGGCCCGACGGCGTGGGCACCCCAGACAAAGCCGGAATGGTGTTCTTTCACAAGGACCTCGCCGCCGGCACCCCCGAGTGGGTGCAGCGGCACACCATTTCCCACCGCGACCACGACAACGACTATCCAGTGATCAACGACCTCGCCACCTTGACCTGGGTAGCCCAGCTGGCCTCGCTGGAGCTGCACGTGCCGCAGTGGCGGTTCGGGCCGGACGGCCAGCCGCAGAACCCCGACCGACTGGTGCTCGACCTCGACCCCGGCGAGGGTGTGACGCTGGCCGACTGCGCCGAGGTGGCCCGCTGGGCCCGCGCGATCCTGACCGACATCGGCCACGAGCCCGTACCAGTCACCAGCGGCAGCAAGGGCATCCATCTGTATGCCCCGCTGGACCGGTCCTACCCGCCCGAGCACGCTTCGGCCGTGGCCCGTGAGCTGGCACAGCTGCTCGAGAGCGAGCACCCAGACCTCGTCACCAGCACGATGAAGCGCTCCGAGCGCGACGGCAAGGTGTTCTTGGACTGGAGCCAGAACAACGGCAACAAGACGACAATCTCGCCGTACTCACTGCGCGGGCGGATGCGGCCGACGGTCGCCGCGCCGCGGACGTGGGCCGAGCTCGAGGACCCCGACCTGCGGCAGTTGCACTATGACGAGGTGGTCGAGCGGCTGGCTTCCACCGAAGACCCGCTGGCCGCGCTGGCGCCGGTGACCGGACCGGACCGGCTGAGCACCTATCGCGGCATGCGCGACGCCGCCCGAACACCCGAGCCGGTGCCGCCGACACCGCCGGTGGCCCGCGACGGCCGGTCGTTCGTCATCCAGGAGCACCACGCCCGGGCGTTGCACTACGACTTCCGGCTGGAGCACGACGGCGTGCTGGTCAGCTGGGCAGTCCCCAAGGGCCCCCCGACGGACCCGAAGAGCAACCACCTCGCCGTGCAGACCGAGGACCACCCACTGGAGTACGGCTCCTTCGAGGGTCAGATTCCCCGGGGCGAGTACGGCGGCGGGCAGGTGCGGATCTGGGACGCCGGGACCTACGAGCTGGAGAAGTGGCGCGACGGCAAGGAGGTCATCGCTACTCTGCACGGGCGCGAGGGTGGCGGTCTGGGCGGGAGCGCGAAGTTTGCGCTGATCCACACCGGTGGCGGAGGGGGTGGCGCCAGGGCCGCCAGAAACTGGCTGATTCACCGGATGACACTCGAGCCGGGCGGTGGGGCTCCAGCGAGCCCGGCAGGCGACGCGTCGGCTGAGCGGGTCGAAGGGCGGCTGGGGACGGTCATGCCCATGCTGGCCACCCCGGCGACCGTGCAGGGCTTCGGCAGCCAAGAGGGCTGGGCGTTCGAGATGAAGTGGGACGGGGTGCGGGTGATCGCCTACCTGGACGGCGACGAGGTGCAGCTGCAGAGCCGCAACGGCCGCGACGAAACAGCGGCCTATCCCGACATCGTGCAGGCGCTGCGGGGCTGGAGCCGGGCGTCGGCGACCGACATGCGGTCTGCGGTGCTGGACGGCGAGATCGTCGTGGTGAACTCCGCCGGACGACCGGAGTTCGGTCTGCTGCAGCACCGGATCAACCTGACCAAGCCGGGCGACATCACCCGGGCGGCCAACGCGTACCCCGCTCAGCTGATGCTGTTCGACGTGCTGGAGCTCAACGGGCGCTCGCTGGTCAAGCAGAGCTACGACGGGCGCCGAGCCGTGCTCGACGAGCTGACGCCCGCGCAGCCGGGTCTGCGGGTGCAGGCGTCGCCAACCTTCGACGGCGACCTGGAGGCGGTGATGGACACCAGCCGGGTCCTCGGGCTTGAAGGGGTGGTAGCCAAGCGACGCAGCGCCCCCTACGAGCCGGGCCGGCGCAGCGGGAGCTGGCTGAAGCTCAAGCACGAGCACACCCAGCACGTGGTGGTCGCGGGCTGGCGTCCGGGAAGCGGCCGGCGCGACGGCGGCGTCGGCTCCCTGCTGCTGGGGGTGAGCGACGGTGACCAGCTGCGCTACGTCGGCCGGGTGGGCTCGGGTTTCAACGACCGTCAGCTGGACGAGATCCAGGCCACGCTGGCCCCGCTATCCAGCACCATCAGTCCGCTGGTCGACGTGCCGCGGGAGGACGCCCGGGACGCGCACTGGGTCACGCCGTCGCTGGTGGGTGAGGTGCGCTACGGCGAGCTCACCTCGGCCGGTCGGCTGCGGCACCCGGTGTGGCTGGGTTGGCGACCCGACCTGGAGCCGGCCGACGTCGTGCTGCGACGCCCACCCGAATCCTCGTCGGGGTCATCCCCAGATGACGCCCGCAAGTGACAGCCCTCGATGCGCCGCCAGTAGGTCCGCCTGCTCCTGCACGCGATCCCGCGACGCCCGGTCGACCGGACCCCAGGCCTCGACGGTGACCGAAAACTTCCGGCCGCTCGCTCGGGGGCGCCAGGTGCCGAGGATCTCCGAACCGGACAGCACGGCGCCCGGTCGACCCAGGGTCGGCCACAACGCCTTGTGCCGAGCGCGGTCGGTGACCAGCAGTTGGCGGTCGCGGCCCTGCAGCAGCAGGTCGAACGGTCCCAGCAGGCGCAGCAGCGCCGGGTCGACGGGCGACGACACCCACTCGCCCAGGGACCACGTCTTGCGCCCCGCCACCCGGACCTCGACGGCATCCTCGGGCCAGTGCGCCTTCGCCTCGGCCAGCGGTGCGTTAAGAAATCCGGCCACGTCCGTCGGCGCCGCAGGCCCCAGAAACCGGAGGTAGTTTCGAATCACCTGCAGCCGCTCCGGGGCCGCCAGCGGGTCGGGCGCGGGCCCCGGCTCTCGTTGTGGCCAGTCCGGGATCTGACGCAGCACGGGGGGTGAGGTACCCGGCTCGAGCTCCAGCCCGGCATACAGCGCGCCGAGGCGGAACGGCTGCTCCCAGGAGTGCACCGCGCCACAGGGCACGCAGTCGCGGAGATAGGGCTCCTCGAGCACCTGCGTGAGCCGGCTCGACACCTCACCCTTGACGGTGGGGGCGGTGACGATGTCCCGCAGCGCGGTGGCCAGGCGACTCAAACCCTCCCGGCTGCCGATACCGGCCGCGGCCAACGGCTGCGCGGCGCCGATCATCCGCTTGGCTGCGTCGACGTCGGAGAAGGGCGAGGTCGCCACCAGGACGTCGGGCAAGTCCGCCCGGCGATAGAAGTGGGGTGCCCCACGCAGGGTCCACGCCAGGGCGAGCTCGTCGCTGCTCGACACCGCGTCTGGCCGCGGGACGGGCACCCCTCGGTTGACCAGCGCCCAGCTCGCCGCATCTCGGCCGGTGTCCTGGATGCCGAAATCGAGGATGGCGGCATCGACGACCGTCCGGTCGGCGACC
>DASQDG010000108.1:0-81626 GCA_035634295.1 Propionibacteriaceae bacterium
ACCAGCGTGCCCTGGCCGCCCTGGACGGCGCCGACCTGTCCGAGGAGGGGCGGACTGCGCTCACCGCCATGGCCGACGCCGCCGTACACCGCGTCCTTTGACGTGGGCGGTCGGGCTCAGTCGGCGTACCAGGCGCTCGGGTAAGCCGCGGTCACCTCGGCGACGGACTGCGTCGCCCGCCAGGGCCGGCCGTGCTCGTGCACGATGGCGGTCAGCTCGGCTAGCCTCTGCACCGCCGTCCGGACGCCGTCTCGGCGCGCCGCACGGTCGGGAGTGACCACCGTGTCCCAGATCGCGCGGCCGCCGATGAACCCGGAGGCGCCGGCCCGCGCGGCAATCTCGGTCTGCACCCGGAAGGCGTCATAGGTGACTCCCGCCGACAGCACCAGCCAGGGCACCTCAAGGGACTCGTCGAGCTCACTGCAGGCGGCGGCCGACTGCTCCCGGGCGGCCTCGCTGTCCACCCCGCCGGGAAATTCGGTCTTCACCAGGTCGGCACCGAGGTCCTGGGCGACCTTGGCGTAGTCGACGATTCCCCTGGCGCGGGCCGCGGCCACCTGGGGATCGGCGAGGTCCTCCCCGGGCAACGCAGCCCAGATCGGCTCGACGACAAACGGCATCGATGCCACCGCACAGTCAAGGGCCAGCTGCCGGACGAATGCACGGTGAGCCTCCGCCTCTGGCACCTCGTGGCGATAGCGCCACAGCAGCTTGCAGGCGTCGCCTCCCGTCCTGGCCAGCTTGGCGACGCTCCATCCGCCCCGTACGTCCGATATCCGGTGCGCGTCGGGCTCGCGCTGGTATTCGTCACCCTCGATGCACAACATCAGTCCCACGTCGCCCGGCAGCAGCCCAGTGGCCAGGCACGCCGGCAGCCCGGAGTCCGGGTCCACCAGCAGGGCGCTCGCGTGCGGCGCCATCGCCTCGGCCAGCTCCGCCTTGACCGCCACCGCCTCGGCCTGATCGTTTCGGGCCGCCTCCGAAGGGGGCAGGATGAAGGCCGGCGGGTGGTCGATGGCGAGCACGGTGAAGAAGCCCTGCCGGTCCGCACAGGCACCGAGCCGCCGGAGCACGCCGAGATCTGGCCGGCTGGTGCGATCTGTCTGGTCGGTCATCGGACCTCCTGTCTCGTCGTTCCCTGGCCGGGTGACATCCCAGCCACGTGTCGGGCGGCCGCCGTGGCGGCCAGTTTGGTGGCAGCAACCGCACCCTTTCCGTGAAGCAGCCCCGCCAGGAAGCCGGCCGTCGCCACGTCCCCTGCTCCCGTGGTCCCGGCAACCAGAGGCACCCGAACGGCCGGCTCACGGTGGCGGAGGTCTTCCTGACCGAGCAGCAGTGGAGCCAACCGCCCGGTATCGATCAGCCTGGTGGCGTCTGCGGTCGCCAGCTGGAGTCCGGCGGCGCCCGCCGTCACCAGCACTACTGCGGCACCCGCCGATAACAGTTTGTCTGCCGCCTCCCCTAGCCCGGCCGGGTCGGCCGCCAGGGGCCAGTCGAGGGCCGAGCTGAGGTCGTCGAGGCTGGGGGTGACCACGTCCGTGTGAGGCAGCACGCGAGCCAGCAGGCGAGACCAGCGGGCGGCTCGGTCCGGTTCGGCGGCGTCGACCACAGCCAGATCGAGCGAGGTAGCGCAGCCGCTGCTCCGGGCGCGGACGAAGAGATCGACGAGCATCGCCCCGTCGTTGAGACACAGCGCCTCCAGCAGGCTGGGATAGCCCACGTGCAGCAGATCGATCCCCTCGAGGTCCAGGCTGCGGCCATCGAACAGCCGGTTTGCTCCGGGGTAATGCCAGAACGTGCGGTCCCTGCCGGGTGCCTGGGTGACGATCGAGTACGACGTCGAAGCCTCCACGGCAATGAACCGGCTGGTGTCCAGGCCCTCCGCGGCGAGCAGGTGCACCAGCAACGGGGCCAGCTCGTCTCGCCCGACCGCGGCCGCCAGTCTGACGTCGACGCCCAGGGCGGCTAGCGTCACCCCGGTGGTATAGACGCACCCACCACAGCGGGTGGTCATTGGACCGACCGGGTAGAGCGCCCCCTCCTCCAGGCCTGGTTGCCGGTCCAGCGCCGGGAAGAAGTCGATGCACAGATGCCCGGCCACCAGAGCACGCAGTGGGGAGGTCACTGTGGTGAGAACAGCCGGGTCTCGGAAGTCTTGGCTCTGCGATTGTGGACTTAGAAAAGCGTGTAGCCGCCGTCAATCACGACCACGGAGCCAGTCATGAACGCGGAGGCATCGGAAGCCAGATAAATCAGCGTCGGCGCCACCTCGTCGGGATAGGCGTAGCGCTGCTGGGCCGCATCGTCGACCCAGCGCGCCTTGAACTGCGGCTCGTCCACCGGCGCCATCTCAGTCTTGATGTAGCCGGGGGCGAGCGCGTTCACTCGAATGCCCAGCGGCGCCCACTCCGCGGCCAGCGACTTGGTGAGCTGATGCACTGCCGCCTTGGACGCGTTGTAGGCCGGCTGCCACTGCGGACGGTTGACAATCATCGCCGAGATTGAGCCGACGTTGACGATGGTGCCGCCGCCGTGGTCCTTCATGTGGTGGGCGGCCGCCTTGGACATCTGCCACAGGGCTCGGACGTTGATGTCGAAGACGGTGTCCCACTCGTCGTCGGGCACCTCGAGTGCCGGCCGGTGGTAACAGATCCCGGCGTTGTTGACCAGGATGTCGAGACCACCCAAACGCTGGACAGCGTCCCCCACGATCGCCGAGGCCCCGGTGGAGATGTCGCCCTCGAGACCGATCACCGAGACGCCGAGCTGGCTCAGCTGCTGCTCGGCCTCGCGGTTCTTGGCCGCGTCCCTGGCCACGAACGCCACCTCTGCTCCGGCCTCGGCCAGCCCCTGGGTAAGGGCGAAGCCGATCCCCCGGTTGCCACCGGTGACCAGCGCCCGTTTGCCGTTCAGGCGAAAGCTGTCCAGCACGCTCATGTTTGCTCCCTAAGTCTTCTTGCCGTCAGTGTGGCGCACGCCAACCGCTGCCCAGCTACTCCCCCGTGACCGCCCCGAGCGACAAGCCGGTCACCAGGTGCCGTCGTACGGCTAGGCCGGCGATCAGCATCGGTGTAGCGACCACGACCCCCAGCGCCGACAGCAGACCCCAGTCGATGCCGCTCTGGGTGACCAGCGCACCTGCCGCCATCGGCAGCGTGGAGGTGTTGGGCCCGCCGAGCGCGGACGAGAACGCGTAGTCGTTCCAGCTGAACACCAGGCAGAGCACTGCAGTGGTGATAATGCCCGGCCGCGAGACGGGAAGCGCCACACTCCAGAAACTGCGGAACTTGTTGCAGCCGTCGACCAGCGCGGCCTCCTCAATCGACCTTGGGACCTGCTGGAAGAACGCACTCATCAGCCAGATGGCGAACGGCAGATTAAAGCTGAGGCAGGCAATGATCAGGCCGGGAAGGGTGTTCACCAGTCCGAAGGTCCGAAACATCACGAACAACGGGACTATGACGGCGGCGATGGGCGCCATCCGCGTCGAGATGATCCAGAATGACAGCCCCTTGTTGTGCCGCGAGTTCCAGTGCGCGATGCCGTAGCCCGCCATGCAGCCGAGCGCCACCGCGATGAAGGTGGAAACCGACGACACGACGAGGCTGTTGACCAGGAACGAACCGACCTGGTTGCCCCCGAAGAACAGGTTCGAGAAGTTCTCCAGGGTGGGTGCGAAGAGCAATGTGATGTCGCTGGTGCGGATGGCGGTCTGCGGTTTGAACGACGTGATCAACATCCACGCGATCGGGACCGCCGACCACAGCCCCACCAGCAGCGCCAGCACCGGCACCAGCCACTTCTGCAGCGTGCTCCTGCGGGTCATGTGTGGTCGTCTCCCGCCACGTTGGCGCGGGTCGGTTCCTTCTCGCTGAACACCTTGAGGAAGATGTTGGCCAAGGCGATGGAGAACACCAGCATGGTGAGCCCCACCACGGCCGCCCTCCCAATCTGGTTGTTGAACCGGAAGGCCATCTCGTAGAGCTTGATCGGAATGATCTTGGTGGAGTCAGCCGGGCCGCCATTGGTGGTGGCGGTGATGATGTCGTAGTAGCGGATCGCGTCCATCGAGCGCACCAGCAACGCCACCAGGATCACCGGCATCATCTGCGGCACTGCGATGGAGAACAATCGACGGAAGAAGCCGGCCCCGTCCACCGAGGCCGCCTCCAGCGTGGCCGGCGGCACCGAGGTCAGCCCCGCCAGCATGATCAGCGCCACGAGTGGGGTCCACTCCCAGACGTCGATCAGGATCACCGCAGGCAGAGCCGTCGACGTCCGCGCAAACACGTCGGTATCCAGGCCCACCACCTGCATCAGCTGCGCGTAGAGCCCGATCGTCGAGTCCAACATGAACCGGCCGAGCAGGCCCACCATGACAGGCGCCAGAAACATCGGCAGCAGCACCAGCGAGAGCATCACCGACCGTCCCCGCAGCAGGTTGTGCAGGATCACCGCGAAGATGAAGCCCAGAGCCATCTCGAGCACGACGATTGAGCCGAAGTAGGCCAGTGACCTGGCCCACGAGGCCCACACCGCGCCGTCGCCGAGCACCGCCGTCCAGTTGTCCAGCCCGGCGAACTCCAGCCGCACTCCGCCGAGGGTCTTCACCTCTGAGAAGCTCATGGCGATCAACATCACGAACGGGATCAGCGAGAGAACTCCGAGCAGCAGCAGCGCGGGGGCCATCAAGGCGAACTCGAAGGTCTTGAAGCCGTGCGGCTCCTTCGACGACTTCTTGGACGACGGCTGCTGCGGCTCGGCCTGCGGCCGGGTAGCTACCGCTGAACTCATCCCATCGCCTGCGTCATCTGGTCCTGCATAGCGGCCATGGTTGCGGCGGGATCTCCGTTCTGCGTCAGCATTTTCGACAGCTGGGTGAAGATGATGGTGTTCAACTCAACCCACTGCGGCACCTTGGGGCGCAACCCGATGTTCTCCTCCTCCCAAGCCTGAAGCACGGCCGAGGCAGTCCGAATGTTGGGGTACTTCGAAGGGCTCTTCGTTTCCTGGGCCTTCACGTCGGGCAGTTCGTAGACCGAGGTCCGCGTCGGAGTGCCGCCGCCGACCTTGGAGCCCAGGCTCATCAGCTGAGTCTCGGGAGAGGTGGCCCAGTTGACGAACAGCCAGGCGGCCCCCAGCTCGGCGTCCTTGGCGTTGCCGTTGATGCCGATGCCTGTGCCGCCAAAGTTGTGGGCGCGACGGACGGGGCCCTTGGGTAGCACCGAGTAGCCGATCTTGCCAGGGAACGCCTTTTCCTCACCGGCGGCGAACTCGTGCCAGTTGACACACATCGCCAGCTCCCCGGCGACGAACGCGTCCGCCAAGCCGGTCCAGTCCCAGGTGGTCGACGACGGGTGGGCGACCTTCACCAGCTTCTTGTAGAAGGTGGCTGCCGCTACGCCGGCCTCGGAGTTCACGGTCACCTTGCCTGGGTCCTCGGCGCCCAGCTTGCCGAGTTCCTGGCCCTTCTCGAAGTAGTCGCCGCCGTAGGCCCAGAGCAGGTTGGAGAAGTCGCACTGCAGCGAGTCGTGCTGCTTGGCCTGACAGCCGATGCCGTACTTGACGTCGCTCTTGGCGTTCTTGTTGAACCACTCGGCCATCTGCAGGTACTGGTCCCAGGTGGTGTTCTCCCCGGGGGTGGGGTCAAACCCGAGATCGGACTTCATCTTCGCGCCGTACTTCTCGAACAGGTCGAGGCGGTAGTGCAAGATCATCGTCGGCGCGTCGTAGGGCAAGGCGAAGACCTTCTCCTCGTCAAGATACTTGCCCAGTGATTGCAGCTGGGCCGGGATGAAGTCCCCGACCCCCTTCTCGACCGCCGGATAGTTCTTGCTGTTGATCAGCTCGTTGAGGTCGGCCAGGCCGTCCGCCAGCGGTGCCAGGATCTGGAACGGGTCGGCGTAGATCACGTGGTTCTGGGCGGTGCCTGAGGAGAAGTCGAGCTTGCACTTCTCCACCACCTTGTCCAGGTCCATCTGCTGCACGTTGACCTTGATGCCGGTCAGCTTCTCGAACGGCGCCAGGTTCGCAGCGATCGCCGCTGACGGGGACGTGTTCTCCGAGATGAAGTTGATGGAGGTGCCGCTGAACTGCTTCCAGGGGTCACCCCCCGCCGACGCGTTGCCCGAAGGCGCCTCGGACTCCGAGCCGCCACAAGCCGGCAGGGCCAGCAGGGCTGCGGCTGAGCCGGCACCCAGCAATAGCTTGCGCCGGTGGAAAGGCGTGGAAGGAAGGGTCATCTGCTGGTTACCTCTGCTTCTCAGGGGCACCCAGCTATCGGCGCCCGAAACCGACCTTGCGAATGTCTGACTTGATCGACGTGACTGCCTGCGCCGCGACCGAGGAGCAGGCGAACGATCACCAGAAGGCTCACCCTCTCACATGAGCGCGGGGCCTGTGCCAAGGACCCGATCGGCCCCTCCGGCTCACACGCCGGGGGCCCGTGCGCAGGACCAGGGAAAAGCCCGGGTGCCAACCCCGCGTGCCGAAACCCGGGTTGGCGCTGACCCGCTCGTAAACTCGCCCTTGGGCTTGGGTGACTGGTCGTCGCCTAGCGGGAAGTGCAACCGAGTTTGGAGCAGCCGTGTCCATGACGAGCGTGGGTGACCCGTTGCTGGGTCAGGTGCTCGACGGCCGGTACGAAATCGTTCAGCGGCTAGCGCGCGGGGGCATGGCCACGGTCTACCAAGCACTCGACATCCGACTTACCCGGATGGTCGCGGTCAAGGTGATGCACGTGGGCCTCGGTGACGACGCCCAGTTCGCCCGAAAGTTCGACCGCGAAGCCCGCGCGGCCGCACAGCTGTCGCATCCCAACGTGGTCTCGGTCTTCGACCAGGGTCACGACGACCCGAGCGGACGCGACGGCGGCCGGCCCTACATCGTGATGGAGTACGTCGCGGGGCACACCCTGCGCGATGTGATCCGCCGAGAGGCGCCGCTCACCCCGCTGCGGGCCCTGGAGATCATCGAGCCGGTGCTCAACGCGCTGTCATGTGCCCATGACGCCGGTTTGGTGCACCGCGACGTCAAGCCGGAGAACGTGCTGATCTCCGACCGCGGCCAGATCAAGGTCGCCGACTTCGGGCTGGCCAAGGCGATCAGCGCCCAGACCTCGACGGCCACCCAGGGGCTCCTGATCGGCACCGTGTCCTACCTGCCGCCAGAGCTGGTGGTGTCCGGGCGAGCCGACGCGCGCTCTGACGTCTACAGCGCTGGCGTGGTGCTGTTCGAACTGCTGACCGGTCAGAAGCCGCATACCGGCGAGACCCCCATCCAGGTCGCCTACGCCCACGTGCACACTGATGTCCCGCCGCCGTCCAGCTACGTCACCGCGGGGCCGGTGCCCCCCTACCTCGACGCCCTGATCAGTCGGGTGACCGCTCGCGACCCCCAGGTGAGGCCGCCGGACGCCAAGGTCATGCTCACGCTGGTCCGCAGAGTTCGAGCCGCGCTGCGCGACGGGGTGGGCGACGACGCCGAGCTGACCCAGGACCTGACCCTGCCGAGCCGGGCCGGCTCGACCGCGGGCCGGCCCCTGGACCCCGCCGACTCCGAAGCCACCCAGTTCGTGCCCGTGGCCATCGACACCAGGCCGAACCAGCAAACCATCCCGCAACGCCTCAGGGACCACGACCAGGTCGACACCGGGTCGGTGGAGCGGGACTCCTGGCCGACGGTGCTCGACGCACCGCCGCCGGCGGTGGCCCGGCCTCGTTCGGTCCCACTTGATCCCCAGGCGGCGCATCGACATCGGTCGGCACGCAATCGTCGCCGTGGCTGGCTCGCGTTGCTGCTGGTGCTCATACTGGCCACCACCGCCGCCCTCGCCGGGTGGTATTACACCGACGGTCGCTACACCACCGCGCCGACGCTGGAGACCTTGAGCCAGCCGCAAGCCGAAAGTGTCGCGCGCGACGCCGGGCTGGACCTGGTTCTGCAGCCGGAGTTCAGTGAGTCGGTCGGCCGTGGTGTGGTGATCGCGACCAGCCCCGGTCCCGGCGAGAAGGTGGTCACCGGGGGTCAGGTCACGGCCCGAGTGTCCAAGGGACCCGAGCGCCATCCGGTGCCCACCGTGGTGGGGCTGCCGCAGTCCCAGGCCGAGCAGGCCGTACGACGAGGCTCGCTGACCGTCGGCAAGGTTTCCCAGGCCTACAGCGAGACCGTGGCCACCGGCCTGGTGATCAGCGCGTCACCAGCGCCGGGTGCGGCCCTCAAGCGAGCCGCCGAAGTGAAGCTGACCATATCGGCCGGCCCAAAGCCGATCCCGGTCCCGAACTTTGAGAAGAAGTCCGCCGTCCGGGCCAAGTCCGCCCTGACCGAGGCCGGATTCAAGGTCGAGGTGAGCACCTCGCACTCGGCCACGGTGGACAAGGGCCGGGTGATCAGCCAGCGCCCGAACTCCGGGGTCGGCCGCCGAGGCGACGAGGTGGCGTTGGAGAAGTCGCTCGGGCCGGTGATGGTGACCGTGCCCAAGGTGAGCAGGGGCATGGGCGTCGGCGCAGCGAGTGACCTGGTCCGGGCCGCGGGCTTCCGCGTGCGGACCCGACCGGTGTCGGTCAACTACCTCGGGCTGGGGTACGTCGCCTACACCAGGCCCGGCTCCGGCAGCAAGGCACCGGAGCACTCCACCATCACGCTCTACCTGGTCTGAGTCGCCTGCGGGGACTCAGTCCTGGCCCTCGAACACAATGGCCACCTTGCCCGATTGACCAGCATCAGCGAGCCGGTACGCCTCGTCGGCTCGGTCGAGGCTGAACTGATCCGACACCACCACCTCGGGGTGCAGCCCCCAGACCGGCAGTCGCTCGATCAGCTCGCGCATGTGGCTGAGATTGGTCACCCACGAGCCGTGCACGGTGATCTGCTGGTGTATCAGCGACGGGCTGGCCTCGGCCACCTCGAAGGAGTTGCCCTCTCCGATCAGCACCAGCCGTCCTCGGCTGCGGAGCAGGGACACGGCCGCCGAGCGACCCGAGGTGCTGCCCGAGCAGTCGACCGCCACGTGCGCGCCCGCGCCGAGTGGACCCCGAATCACCTCCAGCTCGTCGGGCCCGCAGGCCACGTCCACTGCGCCCAGCTCGAGGGCGCGCTCGCGTCGCGCCGGGCTGGGGTCCATGCCCACTCGAGGCACCGCCCCCAGGGCGCCGCCGAGCAGCCCGGCGGCGAGGCCCACCGGTCCTAGCCCGACCACAGCCAGACTGTCCCGGCCGCTGACCGCCGCACGTAGCAGGCCTTCGTAGGCCGTACCGAACCCGCAGGCCACGCAGGCGCCGTCAAGATAGGAGACCGAGTCGGGCAGCACGATGCAGTCCCGTTCCTCGGTGAGCATCAGTTCGGCGTGGCCGCCGTCCCGCTGCCAGCCGTACGCCGCCCGCTTCGGTGAGCTACAGCTGATCTGATAGCCGCGCACGCAGTCGTCACACTGTCCGCATCCGCTGATGTGGTAGACCGCGACCCGGTCGCCAACGCCCAGCCGGACCGTTTCGGGGCCGACCGCCACCACCTGCCCGCACGGTTCGTGGCCGGCCACCACTCCTTGGTACATCTCGGCCGGATCGCCTTGCAGGTGCTCGCGATAGATCGCCCGGATGTCAGAGCCGCAGATGGTCGACGCCCGGATCGCCAACAGCACCTGACCCGGACCCGGCGTGGGGTCAGGCAGGTCGACCAGCTCGACCGTGCTGTTGCCGGGAAGCAGTGCGCCGCGCATGAAGGAGCTCCTTTGCAGTCGAGACGAGCAGGGGCAGGAGGTCAGGGCCGGTGGTCGATGACCTCAAGCATGCCGGCGACCACGGAGGCAATCTTCCCTCGGGCCTCAGCGAGATATGCGCGCGGGTCGCTGAGCTCCGGTGCGCTCCGGAGCACCTCTCGGACCGAGGTCGTGAAGGCGACGCTGAGCAGCGTGCCGACGTTGACTTTGGTGATGCCGGCGCCGACCGCGGCGCTGAGGTCATCGACGGCCACCCCGGAGGAGCCGTGCAGCACCAGCGGCACGTCGACGCTGCGGTGGATCTCAGCGATCAGCTCGTGATCCAGGGTGGCGACCCGCGAGGTCATAGCGTGCGCACTTCCGACCGCCACGGCCAAGGCGTCCACACCGGTGGCGGAGACGAACTCCGACGCCTGTTCGGGGTCGGTCCGGGCGCCCGGCGCGTGCGCGGAGGTGACCTGGGTGTCCTTGCCACCGACGTAACCCAGCTCGGCCTCGATCAGGAGGCCGTGCTCGTGCGCCCACGTGGTGGCCCGGGTCGTCGCGGCCAGGTTGTCGGCGTACGGGAGTCGACCGGCGTCGAACATCACCGAGCTGAAACCCGCCGACAGGCTCTCGTGAAGCAGCCCCTCGTCTTCGACATGGTCCAGGTGCAAGGACACCTCCACCTCGGCCGCCGCCGCGAGCTCGGTGAGGGCCGCCGTGATCGGCCGCAGGCTGCCGTGAAAGCGAGCGGCGTTCTCGCTGACCTGCAGGATGACCGGCCGACGGCTCTGCTCGGCGCCAGCCATGATGGCCTCGCCATACTCGAGCGTGATCACGTTGAAGGCCCCGAGGCCACGCCGTTCCCGGGCCGCCCGTTGGAGCAGCTGCGCTGTTGGCACCAAAGGCAAGGTGTTCCCCTTCCCGCAGGCAGGTTAGCGCTGGGTTGTCCGGGGCCGGGCGCCCAGTCCCCTCTCTTCGGTGCGATGGCAGCTTCGGTCGCGGGTCTTCGGCGCGAGCACACCGGGCGGCTTAGAGCCGAGTAAGGCCAACAGCCCCTGATAATCTACTTCCGGATGCGCCGTCACTGAGCTGGCTGAGCGTGAACAGGTCCGACCCGGTCGGTTGGGAAGTAGATTCTCAGGGCCACGAACCGAGCTACGCGGAAATCTTGCTCACCGAAGTGCGATGATGCCGCGGCCCGAACCAAGAACCTCAGGAGAACACCTGTCTCGCACGGAGCGTCTGGCCTTCCTCGCCATCGTGGTGATGACGGCGGCCTGGGGTTCGACCTTCTTCCTGATCAAGGACGTCGTCACCCGGATCGGGGTCACTGACCTGCTGGCGGTCCGGTTCGGGGTCGCCACCCTCGCGATGCTGCTCTTGGCCGGTCGGCATCTCACGATGTCGGCTGAAACCCTGCGACGCGGTGTGCTGCTGGGCCTGCTCTACGGTGCCGCCCAGATCCTGCAGACCTTCGGGCTCGCGCAGACGTCGGCCAGCGTGTCGGGCTTCCTCACCGGGTTGTACGTCGTCGCCACCCCCTTGCTCGGCGCAGCGATTCTGCGTACCCGGGTCGAACCTCGGGTCTGGCTGGCGGTGGTGCTGGCCACCGTAGGGCTGGCAGTGCTCTCGCTCCGCGGGTTCTCGGTGGGCTATGGGGAGCTGCTGACCGTCGCCGCCTCCGTGCTTTACGCCGGTCACATCCTGGCCATGAGCCGGATGTCGCGCCCCGAAACCACGATCAGCCTCACCCTGGTCCAGCTGATCGTCATCACCGTCGTCTGCACGCTGGCGGCGCTGCCCGACGGCATCGCGCTCCCCGCGACGATGGCTGACTGGAGCATCCTGCTCTACCTCGGCGTGATCGCTGGCGCGTTGACCATGTTTCTGCAGACCTGGGCGCAGGCGCACCTCGACCCGACGCGCGCAGCCGTCATCATGGCGATGGAGCCGGTGTGGGCGGCCGGGTTCGCGGTCGCGTTCGGCGGCGAGTCGATCACCGCCCGAATGGTGGCGGGCGGCTGCGCCATCCTTACCGCCATGTATCTGGTGGAGCTCAACCCCGTCCGCCGCGATCGCACGATCGTCGCCGAACTGGACTCGGCAGACCCCCCGCAGAGGTAGTGTCCGGCCACCATGTCTGACACTGCCCTGGTTGTAATGGTTGTCGTGGTCGTGCTGGTCGCGGTGGCCACCGTGCTGATCGTTCGCCGCCGGCGCTACATCAGGGATCTGCGCGATCGCGGCTGGACCTTCGTCAACTCTCCGACGCTGGAGTCGGTGCTCGACCACCAGGCGCCTCCGTTCGGGCTCGGTTTCGAGCGCCTCGTGGACGAGAGCATCTCCGGCGCCACGAGCACCGGCGTGCACTTCCACGTCTTCGAATACTCCTGCCGCGACGGCGGACCATCGTTCGATGAGCGGTTGGCCAGCCTGCAGCTGCCGACCGGGCTGCCGGCGCTGCCCCCGCTGTTCGTCAGTTCAGGCCGACCTCGGACGGGCGCGCACCTGCCGTCAGTGGACTTGGGGCCCGGCTGGGAAATCCGCGCTTTCGACCCGGACTACGCCGCGACTGTGTTGACGGCGCAGGTCCGCCAGGCGATCGGCGAATTCGCCTCCGTGGCCGGACGCATCGACCTCAGCATCGACGGCTCGCACCTGGTCGCCGTGGGGGCACCCAAGCAGCCCGATGCGCTGCATGCCTACCTTGAGGCGCTGGCCCCCGTTGTGTGCGCCCTCGACGTTGCGGCCCTGGCTCCTTACGCGGCTGCGCCCCCTCCCGCCCGTTTCGGCTTCTTCGGCCGCCCCGACTGGACCCTGATCGAGCGTGACGACTCGCTGATCGACAAATACGGCCTGACCAGAGACGGCACTCACCACCGGACCGAGCGAATCATCCGCGGCTCCAACGACGGCTTGCCCCTGGAGGCGTTCGTCCACCGCTGGCAGACCACCCGTACGGTCACCGACACCGACTCAGAGGGCAAATCCCGGACGCGCACGGTGACCGACAAGCACGTCGAGAACGTCACCGCGGTCTGGCTGCCGTTCCGCCTCCCCCAACTGTCGATCAACGGCGGCTGGGGCGGGGCCCGGGTCAAGTTCGAGCTCGAGGAGTTCAACGACCGCTTCAAGGTCCGGACCAGCCACGCCAAGTTCGCCTATGACGTGCTGCACCCCAGGACGATCGAATACCTGATGGCGGTGAACCCGCCGGGCCTGGAGATCGAGGGCGACCTGGTCCGGTTCCCCAGTAGCAAGCACGACACTCTGGAGATCGGCCGTTGCGCCGACTTCGTGCACGAGCTCCTCGCCCGGGTCCCGTCCTTTGTCTGGTCCGATCTCGGCGTCACTGCACCCAAGTTCCGGTCAGCCGCTAGTGACTAGCGAGGAAGGGAGGCCGTGTAGGTGTCGGATCGACGCGATCTGCCCCGTGCTCACCGGCCTGGCAACCGTTATGGAGCCTGCTCAGAACTTGTGGGTCTCACCGGAGCTCAGGTCGACGAGCCGGGTCGAGGTCAGGTCGGTGATCCGGGCAGAGATCAGCGCCTTGCCGCGCGGTCCCAACAGCTCGTCGTGGATCGGAAACCCCTCCAGCGCGGCTACCGATCGGACGAAGTCGATGGTCTCCTTGAGCGCCGCCCAAGGGCCGTAGGCCGGCACCGCGAGCACGTCCACGCCGGGTACGAAGGCGGCCAGCGAGTCGCCGGGATGAAACAGCGTCGGCTCTCCTTCGGCCCGCAGCACATAGCCGACGTTGCCGATCCGAGGGATGTCGCGGTGGATCTCGGCGTGCACGCCGCCGACAGCGGTCACCAGCACGTCGCCGATCATGAGCTCGTCGGCGGCCGAGACCGGGTGCAGGATGCCCAGGTCGACGTCTGCTGCGGCCAAGGCAGCGGGGATCGAGGCCTCGGCGTACACCCGGGCGGCCGGGTTGACCGCAAGCAGCGCCGGCACGTGCTGGGGGTCGAGATGATCAGGGTGCGCGTGTGTGACCAGCACTGCGTCGAGGTCGGTGACGCCGTGCCAGCGGCCGCTGAAGTTCCCCGGGTCGATCAGTATCCGCGCCCGCGCGGTCTCGACCAGGACGGTCGCGTGCCCGAGGTGGGTTATCTGCATGGCAGCAACCTACGACAGCGCGGCTCAATCCAGGCGGCGGTAGCCCAGCACGCGGACCCGGTCCTCAGCCGCTTCCACCTCGAAGCCGATCGCCTCGCACGCCTGGCAGATGTCCTGCAGCGTAAGTCCGGTGTCATCGGGGCGCGGCACCAGCTCACACCACTCGATGTACTTGTAGTCCACCAACCGGAACTGGTGGTCCCAATCGGCGTGCCACCCGTCATCGCTGGGGAACTGAGTTCCCGTGGTGCTCTGCATCCGCCAGTACGGCGCCGCCAGGCTCATCTCGACCATGAGTGCCTGCAGCTCCGCCCAGTGATCGGCGGTGGCCAGCGTCACGAATTGCTGCCCGCTCACGTTGCCGTCCGGCCGAGTAGCGCCTCGCCGACCACGGCCCCGGCGGAACGGCACTCCTCGATGGTCACGCCCAAATGCGCCACGGCCCGGACCAGCCGACGGCCCAACGCCGATACCAGCACGCCAGCCTGCGCTGCGGCCTGCGCCACCTCCGCGGCCGGGCGGCCTCCGGTGTCCAGCACGACGATGTTGGTGTGCACGTGCGCCAAGGACACGGCTTCCGGCAGGCGCTCAGCCACCTCGGTGGCAAAGGCACGGGCGGCCGCGTGGTCGTCGGCCAGCCTGGTCACGTGGTGGTCCAGCGCGTAGCTCCCGGCCGCTGCCAAGATTCCCGCTTGGCGCCAGCCGGCGCCGAAGCGCTTGCGCCAGATCCGCGCCCGTGCGATGTTGTCCGTGGTGCTCACGAGTACGGTTCCGACCGGAGCACCGAGACCCTTGGACAGGCACAACGTGGCGGTGTCGAAGAGCCGGCCGTAGTCGCCCATCGAGACTCCGGTGGCGACGGATGCGTTCGCCAGCCGGGCTCCGTCGAGGTGATAGCCCATAGCGTGCTCGTTGGTCAGGTCGCGGATGCGGCGCAGCTGGTCATAGTCCTGCACCGTGCCACCGCCGAAGTTGTGGGTGTTCTCCACCGCCACGGCCGCCGTAGATACCAGGTAGGGGCCAGCGTTGGGCGACACCAGCGCCACGACCCGGTCCACGTCCAGCAACCCCCGCTCCGAGCCGAAGGTGCGCATGGTCAGGCCGTTGAGAGCGGCGTGCGCGCCCATCTCGGCGCGGGCGATGTGCGCCTCCACGTCGCACACCACCTCCTGCCCGGGCTCGACCAGCAGCCGGACTCCGAGCACGTTGGCCAACGAACCGGTGACACAGTAGAGCCCCGCCTCGTGCCCCAGCAGGTCCGCTACCCGCTGCTCGAGGGCGGCCACGGTCGGATCCTCGCCATAGACGTCGTCGCCGACCTCAGCTTGAGCCATCGCCGCGCGCATCCCAGGAGTCGGCTTGGTGACCGTGTCGCTCCGCAGATCTGTAGCTATGGCTCGCTCCGCTCGCGGCCGATCCCTATGACTCGCTCCGCTCGCGGCAGAGGTGGTTGGGTCAGGGACCCTATCCACTGCGCCTAATCCGGCCGTCCGTAAGGCGTTCGGCGACCAGGAAGGCGAGCTCGAGCGACTGGTTGCGGTTCAGCCGCGGGTCGCACAACGTCTCGTAACGGTTGACCAGGTCAGCCTCGACAATCTCGTCTCCACCGCCCACGCACTCGGTGACGTCGTCACCGGTGAGCTCCACGTGCACCCCACCCGGCCAGGTGCCCAGCTCCTCGTGCACATCGAAGAAGCCGTTGAGCTCCTCCATCACGTCCGAGAAGGCCCGCGTCTTATAGCCGTTGGCCGCCTCGAACGTGTTGCCGTGCATCGGGTCACACACCCATGCCACCTGTCGGCCGCTGGCGGTCACCTTGGCGACCACCTCAGGGAGCACGTCACGGATCTTGCCCGCGCCCATCCGGGTGATGAAGGTGATCCGCCCGGCCTCGTGCTCGGGGTCCAGTCGATCGGCCAACTCCAGAGCGGTGTCTGCGGTGGTCGTCGGGCCCAGTTTGATTCCGAGTGGGTTGCGGACGTGGCGCATCAGCTCGATGTGCGCGCCGTCCAGCTGGCGGGTGCGCTCCCCGATCCACAGGAAGTGACCAGAGGTGCCGTACGGCTGGGAGGTGCGCGAGTCGATCCGGGTGAGGGCGTGCTCGTACTCCATCAGCAGCGCCTCGTGGCTGGAGTAGAAGTCCACCGTGGCGAACTCCCGCTCGTCGATCCCGCAGGCCACCATGAAGGCCAGTGCGCGGTCTATCTCGCCGGCCAGGTTCTGATATTGCACCCCCGCGGCCGAGGTTCTGACGAAGTTGGCATTCCAGCTGTGTACGCGGCGCAGGTGGGCGAAGCCGCCGGTCAGAAAGGCCCGGCTGAGATTGAGGGTGGCCGCCGACGCGTTGTAGACGTCCAGCAGCCGCCGTGGGTCGGGACGCCGGGAGGTCTCGGTGAAATCGGCCCCGTTGACCGCGTCCCCCCGGTAGGCCGGCAGCGTCACGCCCTGACGCGTCTCACTGTCGGAGGAGCGAGGCTTGGCGTACTGGCCGGCCATCCGGCCGACCTTGACGATGGGCACCTGAGCGGCGTAGGTCAGCACCACCGCCATCGACAGCAACGTTTTCAGCTTGTCCTGGATGTTGGCGGCCGTGACCCCGTCGAAGGTCTCCGCGCAGTCGCCACCTTGGAGCAGGAACGCCTCACCGGCGGCCACGCTGGCCATCTTTTCGCGCAATGCGTCGCACTCGCCGGCGAACACCAGGGGTGGCAGCAGCCGTAGCTTGGCGATTACGGACGCCACCTCGCCCGCGTCGGCATAGGCGGGCTGCTGCCGAGGGTTCAGAGCATGCAACTGTTCCAGCGACGGCACCTGGTTGGAAAGGGACACACGACTACTTTAGACGCCACGCGGGCGCCGCTTGCCTGCTGCGGCGAGGATGGACCCGAGGGCACAACGGGCGACGGCTGAGAAGAAGCAGCGGAGTCAGAAGTTGGACCGGCGAGCCTTTACGTGAATGGACTTTGATTTGACGCGCAGCGGACAGAACGCGCGGCTGATTGCCTGCGACATCGGCATGCCTTTCTCACCGGGAAATGGGACTCACACTGAAGACGTCGCCGGCGTACGAATATGACGCGATATCCGATGACGACTTCGTCGCCTGCCCGTGTAGTCCGCCATGTCGCCTGCCTGTTGTGTACCTGGCCCGTGCTCGGCGTCCGATCACGGGCGAAGCCGGCGCCACTCAAGGCTTGCCTCGGGCCGCCATATCGTAGGTCGCCAGCACCTCGAGAAAGAACTCCGATGCGGCGGTGGCGACGCTGTTCAGCTCGTCGGCGGCGGTGCTCTGGAGGACCTCCAGGAACACCTGGTGGTGGACCTGAGCCAGGTCGAGAATGCTCAGTCCGTCTGCGACTGCCGACCGGCCGATCTCGTACCCCGTGCGCAGTGCAGCCTCCTCCCGGCTGGGCAGAAAGCGGAAGAACGCGGCGCGGTAGTTGCGCTCGAGGTCGATGAGCGATGTCATCGCAACAGACCGGACGAGCCTCGATGAAATCCCTGAACGCTGCCGGTGACCTCAGCGAGATAACTCAGCCCCTCTTCGAGATCGAGAGCCGTGTGGGCGTGGCCGATATCCATGCCCAATGAGACCATCGCAAAAGCCACGTCCGGCTGGATGCCGACGATGACGGTGACGGCGCCGCGCAGCCGGGCGATGGCGGCGATGTCGCCCAGCGTGCTGGACCCGAAGGAGTCCAACACGTCCAGGGCAGCAACGTCGATGATGACCCCGCGTGAACGGTGCGCGCCGATCTCCCCGATCAGGTCTTCGCGGAACCGCCTCAGCTGCGAGTCGTCCAGAGCGGTGTGGATCGACGCGATCAGGAAGCAGCCCTGCCGAAGAATAGACACCAGAGCCGGCTGAGCATCCACGTCAGTGCGAGCCCTCCTGCGCGGTCGGCCGGTGGCCGAGCAGTCGTTCGGCTTCCTCCAGACCGCCCTGCAGGTCGCCGATGGTGTTCATCTTGCTGAGGTCCACCCCGATGGTCACCAAGGTCTGGGCGATCTTGGGCGACAGCCCGGTGATGATCACACCGGCGCCCATCAGGCGGGAGGCGTCCACGGTCCGGACCAGGTGGTTGGCGACCGCCTCGTCCACCTCCGGGGCTCCGGTGACGTCGATCACCACCACCTTGGCGCGGTGGGCGCGGATCGCATCCAGCAGCTGCTCGGTTAGCTGGCGAGCCCGCTCGGTGTCCAGCACGCCGATGATGGGCAGCACCAGCAGCCGCTCCCGGACCGGCAGGACGGGCGTGGACAGCTCGCGGATCGAGTCTTGCTGCTGGCGGATCACCCGCTCACGTTCCTCCACGAAACTGACCGCCACCGTGTTGGCGATCCGGTTGGCGGCCGGTTCGTAGGCGTCCAGCATGCGGTTGAGCAAGCTGAAGTCGTGCTGGTATTTCTCGAACAGCGATCGGGCCAGCACGTCGCGCAGCAGCAACACGATGCCGAGGACCTCGTGGGTCTCCACCCCGCGGGGGATGATCCGCTCCGAGAGATCGCGGGCATAGTGCTGCAGCTCTTCCATGCTTCCGGTCTCCAGCACCTCCACATAGTTGTCGTAGACCGACTCGGTCTCGGCCCCGGTTTCTTGAGGCGTCATCGCCTGCAGCAGGCGGGTGCCTTCGATACGGGTCAACCATTCCTGATGCAACTTGCTGCGGTGCTCACGGAGGTGCGCCACGAGGTGCGGCAACAATTGCTCCCCATCCTCGTCGTCGAGGGCGGGGAAGTAGGTCGCGTCGTCTACGTCTACCGCACGTTCGGTCATAGTCGTCCTTCCTTTCGCCACTTGGTCATGGTCACGGTGGTTCCGCGTCCGAGCTGGGAGACCACCGAGAACTCGTCCATCAACCGGCGGGCCCCCGGCAGACCGAGACCGAGGCCCTCGCAGGTGCTGTAGCCGTCGGCCAGCGCCTGGTCGACGTCGGCGATGCCGGGCCCGGCATCTCGGGCCACCACGCGTACCCCCGGAAGCGGCCGCTCGAGCAGCTCGATCACCATCTCCCCGTGGTCGGCGAAGCGGACGATGTTGCGCGCGATCTCCGAAACCGCCGTTGCGATCACGGTCAGGTCCGTGCGGGAGAAGTTGAGCCGTGACGCCATCTCGCGGGCGCTCCGGCGCGCCGCCACGATGTCGGGGTCGGCATGGATGGGCACCCGGGACTCGGCGTGGTTCGGCTGTGCGCGCTGCATCAGCGGCTCACTCAACACCGCGCACAGGTCGCACTCGAGCAGGTGTTGGGCCGCGTCCAGCTCGCGCTGTCGGCGACGGTCGCCGCCGGACAACGCGAAGAGGACCGGCCGGCACCGGTCGCTGGGAGGCTCGGTGTCCTGCAGGACCAGCAGGTATTCCACCCGCAGGCGGGCGCGGCTGCGGTTCAGACGGGCGGCAACGGCACCAGCGCTTACCCCCAGTTCGAGACCCAGGGAGCGGGTGTCTCGACCCGAGACCTCGTGAGCCAGGAGCGTGTCGCGCTCGAGGTCAGAGAGTCGAGCCAGGGCCACGCTGACCGCACTTCTCTCCTCGGTCTTCAGCAGCTCTTCGTCGGGGGCTTGCAGCGGAACCAGATCCAGGACCCGGTGCTGGTTGCGGCGGTGTCGGTCCTGCTCGATCCAGTTGGAGGTCACCACATTGCGCGCCGTCACGATGGCATACGGCTCCAGCATGCCGTCCTCGACCGCCGAGGCTGCAGCCAGCACCTTGACCAGCGTCTCCTGCACGAGGTCCTCGGCGACGGTCCGGTTGGCCACTCGCGCATCGACGATCCGCCGCACGATCGGGATGAGTGCCGCGACGTCGGGCGGCTGCCCCTGGTCGGACCAGGCCCCCAACCGCTCGGTGGCGCTCATACCACGCCACACTACGACCAACTCCTGGTCGGCACCCGGCCCAGAGGACAACGCGGAGCAGACATCCACTCCTTTGCCGCCGGAGCCCGCTTAAGCCTGCGGCAGGTTCTCCGCTTCCTCCTGCAGCGCCGCCTCACGCGCCGCGAGCTCCTTGGCGGCGGGGGCGTACAGGTCCACGTACTCCTGACCGGACAGCTCCATAATGGCGTACATCACCTCGTCGGTGATCGAGCGCAGGATGAACCGGTCCTCGCTCATGCCGGCGTAGCGGGAGAAGTCCAGCGGCTTGCCGAAGCGGACTGTGGGGCTGACGATCTTGCGGATGATCTTGCCGGGAGGAGCGATCACGTCGGTGTCGATCACCGCCGTGGGGATCACCGGCACACCAGCCAACAGCGCGAGCCGCGCGACTCCCGTACGGCCTTTGTAGAGGCGCCCGTCATGACTGCGGGTGCCTTCGGGATAGATCCCGAACAGCTCGCCGCGCTCCAGCACCCTGAGGCCGGCGCGCAAGGCGGCCTCGCTGGCCTTGCCCCCTTGGCGGTCGATGGGCACCTGGCCGGTGCCGGCGAAGAAGCGCTTCTGCGCCCACCCTTTGACGCCCACGCCGGTGAAGTAGTCGGACTTGGCGATGAAGGTGACCCGCCGGTCCAAGACGAGGGGCATGAACACCCAGTCGGTGAACGACAGATGGTTGCTGGCCAGAATCGCCGCACCCGTTTCCGGAACGTTCTCGATCCCCTCCTGCTGTGGGCGGAAGATCTCGCGTACGGCCGGCCCCAGCAGCACGTTCTTGATCAGCCAGTAGACCCCGTGGCCTGGATGGGTCATCTCGTGGGCGATCCGGGCGCCGACGACGGGCAGCCGCCGGCTCACGCGGTCAACTCCTCGGTGGGCGGAAGCACCGGCTTGGGGGACCCGACCATCTCGGCGTTGCGCGGTGGCCGAGGTGGAATCGGCCGACCGGCACCGGGGCGGGGCAGCACCGGCGCATTGATCTCGCGGCCCTCGGCCATCGCTGACTTCACCGAGGTGCCGTAGGCGTCGACGTAGTCCTGTCCGGAGAGCTCCATCACGGCGTTCATGATCTCGTCGGTGACCCACCGCAGCACCGTCCGGTCGTTGCCCGAGGCGGCGTAGGCGCGAAAGTCGAGCGGCCTGCCGAACCGGATGCCAGGCCGACGCATGGTGACGACCGTGAACTTTGACGGCACCAGCTCGGTGTTCACCATGGCCACCGGAATCACCGGCACGCCGGCCGTCAACACCAGCCTCGCCACTCCGGTCTTGCCCTTGTAGAGCCGGCCGTCCGGGGAGCGGGTGCCCTCGGGATAGATGCCGAGCAGCTGACCGCTACGCAGCACGCTCAGTACGCCGTCCATGCTGGTGGCGCTGGCGCGTCCGCCGGAGCGGTCCATCGGCAGCTGGCCGACGCTGGTCAGGAACCAGCGGGTGAACCGGCCGCTCAGCTTCTGACCGCTGAACAGCTCCGCCTTGGCAGGAAAGGTCAGCCGTCTCCTGATCAGCGCGGGCAGCAAGAAGGTGTCGCCGGCCGACAGGTGATTGCTGACCAGGATGGCCGGTCCGCTCGCCGGGATGTTCTCGGCACCCTCGACCCACGGACGCGTCAGACGCAGCGCCGGTCTCACCAGCAGCAGCTTGAACACCCAGTACAACAAGGACGAGTCCCTTCCCCCCAAGGTCCAAGGACCTAATCCTCGTACGCGCGTGCGGCCATCGCCGGCTCAAAGCCACCGTCGACCATCCGCCTCGCGAGCAGCCTATCGTCGCTGGCCCTGCACCAACGGCGCAAGCCGGGTCGTGCACTCTGCTGATCAGGTGTACGCCATCGCCCGCAGGGACGGCCGGCGACGCCTACGATGCGCTGGTGAGGACCACCATGGCCCGGCTCAGCAAACGCCCGCCCGCGCTCGACCAGACCCCCGCCCCGGCAGCGGTCTCGGCCGACGCTCAGTCCTACCACGGCGGGTCGGGGCGAACGGGGGTGCTGCTGCTGCACGGGTTCACCGGCTCGCCCCGCTCGATGCGCGCCTGGGCCGAGCATCTGGTGGCCGATGGTTTTCAGGTGGCCCTGCCGCGGTTGCCCGGCCACGGCACCAGCTGGCAGGAACTTGCGCTGACGGAGTGGCCGGACTGGTACGCGTGCGTGGAGCGCGAGTTCGCCACACTTCGGCGGTCCTGTGACCAGGTGTTCGTCTGCGGCCTGTCGATGGGGGGTACCCTGGCGCTGCTCCTGGCCGAGCGCCAAGGCGACCAGGTGGCCGGGCTGGTGCTGGTCAACGCCGCCGTCAACTCCAGTGACCCGCGGGCTTTGGCCCTGCCCGTGCTGAGACTGCTGATGCCGTCGTTGGCCGGAATCGCCAACGACATCGCCAAGCCTGGCGTACGCGAAGGCGGCTACCTGCGGACGCCGCTTCGAGCGGGTTACTCGGTGACCCTGATGTGGCGTGAGGTACGCGCCCAGCTGGCGCTGGTGACCCAGCCGCTGCTGGTGTTCCGTTCGGTCGTGGATCACGTGGTCGACCCCTCCTCGGGCCGGGCGATCCTGAGTTCGGTCAGCAGCTCCGACGTGCGCGAGGAGCTGTTGAGCCGCAGCTACCATGTAGCCACCATGGACTACGAAGCCGACGACATCTTCGCCGCAACTAGCACATTCATTCGTCGGCTGCAGAAGGACTGAACCGATGTCACGACCGAGCGGGGACGATCGCGACGCCGTTGACCGCGCCTTTGCCGACCTGGTGGCCGGGTTCCATCTGACGGCCGACCGGTCCGACCCGCTATCCCATCAGCAACGCGCCGAGGCGACCACCGTCAACACCGACGCCTTGTCGGTGAACGACCAGCTCTCCCCGGTCAACGAGCAGCCCGGGGCCGACGAGCCGATGATGCCCGACGGTGGCTGGGCCGACGAACATCCGCTGTTCCGTTTCGACGAATCAGCGCGGGCCGATCGCGAGCCTCGAGCGAGCCGAGCCGAGGAACGATTCGTCCCGGAGCCTCCGCTGCCGCTCACCCGACCGGCCTGGCCGGTGCTGGTGGCCTGGCTGGCGATGGGCTACGCCGTGCTGGCCGTGCTCGCCACCGCCCTCGGCCTCGACCTGCCGATGTGGGCCGCATGGGTGGGGCTTGTCGGCTTCGTCGGCGGCTTCGGGCTGTTGGTGGCCCGGCTACCGCGTCACCGCCCGCCGGACGCGGGCGACGGCGCCGTTCTCTAGGCGACCTGCTAGGAAACGCGGGGGATCCACGGCTCCCGACGGACCCGAGGCTTTCGCGCCCGGCGACGCCGGTGGCGCGGCCAGAAGCCGCCCCGGGCCGACTCGGGAGGCTCGACCCGAGCGTGCCGAGCCAGGTCGGCGGCGCCAATCAGACCTGCATCGTTGCGGAAGTGCGCCAGCACGAGCCGCGCCTGAGGCCGGTAGCCACGGCCGGTCAATGTTCGGTCAAAGGCCGCCTGCGCCGGTTGCAGCAGCAGCTCGCCGGCGGCACTCACCCCACCACCCACCACCACCAGGTCCGGGTCGAGTGCGGCGGCCAGGTTCGCGATCCCCCGGCCCAGCCACTGGCCGACGTCGGACAACAGCTCGATGGCGATCGGCTCACCCTGCAAGGCCGCCGCGGTGACGCCGGGCCCGGTGATGTTGTTCACGTCCCCGCCGACCAGCTCCAGCAGCCGGTAGGCCACCGGTGACTGCGTGCCGGCCAGCTCCCGTGCCTCGCGCACCAGCGCATTGCCGGAGGCGTACTGTTCCCAGCATCCCCGGTTGCCACACTCGCAGCGGTGGCCATCGGGCACGCTGATCATGTGGCCCCACTCCCCAGCCATCCCATAGGAACCGCGGAACAGCCGGCCGTTGACCACAAGTCCGCCGCCGATCCCGGTGCCGAGGGTGACACAGACCATGACCGAGGAGCCGCGACCGGCGCCGAACCGGTATTCCGCCCAGGCTGCGGCGTTGGCATCGTTGTCTACGATCAACGGCAGCTCGACACGTTCGCGCAGCCGGTCACGCAGGGGCTCCTGGCGCCAAGCGAGGTGCGGGGAGAAGGCGACCACGGCTTGAGCGTTGTCGACCCAGCCGGCCGCACCGATCCCGAGCGACTCGACGGTGTGACGCGACCGGAGCTGGTTGACCAGGCGCACTATGGCGTCCTCCACCGCGGCCGGGCTGTGCGAAGGTGTCGCCTCGATCAGCCTTTCCACGATGGCGCCGTGGCCGTCGACCACGCCGGCGGCCACCTTGGTCCCGCCGATGTCGACGCCGATGCTGAGATCGGCCGCACTGGGACCCCGTGGTAGCAGGGACGTCCGCGGATAGGCCGGTGGCATCGACATTGCTAGCCCTCCACCCGCTGCTTCAGCCCCGACAGCGCGTCGTCGATGATCCGCTTCTCGGCCTTGCGCTTGAACAGACCGATCATCGCAACATTCAGGTCGACCGTCAGCGAGTAGGTCACCCGGGTGCCGCCGGGGACCGGGGCCAGCGCGTATGAGCCGTCCATCGCGGTCAGCAGGCTGGCCGAAACGAGCTTCCAGCTGACCGACTGGGGACCCCACTCATAGGCCAGCACATAGTCGTCGCGAACTAAGGGGTGCTCCAAGACCATCCGTACCGTCTTAGCCCGCTCACCGTGACAGCTGAGCACCTCCGCCACCACGATGGAATCCACCCACTGCGGGTAGGACGAGAAGTCCGAGATGGTCGCCATCACCGCATCCGCAGGCGCAGAGATGTCAATGCTCGCGCTGGTCAGTTCCGCCACGCAACGCCCTTCGCCTGTTCGGCACGCTATTCGATGTGCGTCACAGCGTACGCCGAGCCGCCCGGGCGCCAGGGTCGCGGCCAGCCGCCCACCCGGGGTCTGTGCCACCGTCATGATGCTCACCCATCGTCCTGCAGAGCCAGGGCGCGGCGCAGGGTGATTCGGGCCGCTTCGCTGCCATACCGGCTGAGCACGAACCGTCGGCCCTCGGCGCCCATCCGGCGAGCCCACGCCGGGTCGAGGAGCAGCGCCGTCAGTCGTGACGCTAGCTGATCGGGGTCGGTGTCCACGACAAAGCCGGTACGACCATGCTGCAGCGTCTCCGGAGCGCCGCCGGAGTTGCCGACGATCACGGGCAGGCCGCAGGCGGCGGCCTCCAGAGCGGCCAGGCCCAGGCCCTCGGGATTGAGACCGGCGAGTCGGGTCCGCATCGGCAGGACGAAGACGTCGGCCCGATGCAATTCGCGAACCACCGCTGACCGAGGCAGCGCTCCGGCCCACCGCACGTTGCGCCCGAGGTCGAGCGCCGACGCGTCCTGCTGCAGCCGGCGCCGCAAGGGACCGTCGCCAACGATCGCCAGCTCTGGCGGTTCCGTCGAGGGTGGCCAGCTCTGGAGCACGAGTCGCCAGCCGGCCAACAAGGTGTCGAAGCCCTTCTGCCGGACCAGTCGGCCGACAGCAATGGCCCGGCGGCGGTCTGAGTCGGGGCGGGCCGGCATGAGTGGGTGGAACCGCCAGGGGTTGACGGGAGGCGCCAACCGGATCATCCGTTGCCGGGCCGCCGGGCTCAGCGCCGGGGCGATCCGGGTGGCGGTGTAGCCGGAGATCGTGCTGAGATGGTCCACATCGTCACCGATCCGGCGCAGCAGCGAGCGAGCGCCGGGCACGGTGGCCCACCAAGTCTCGTGTCCATGGCTCAGCGCCACCAAGCATTGGGCACCGGCGGCACGTAGCGCGCCGGCCATCAGGCCCAAGGGTGCGGCAGCGCCGAACAACACCCGGCTGGCCCCACGGCTGCGGAGCAGGTGGACGGCCTGCCGGGTGGTCGCTGACGACGGCAGCAGCACACGGCCGGCGCGGACAACCTCGACTTCTCCGGAGTCGTCGACCGTCGGCCTGGCAGCAGCCGAGGTGAGGACCACGACGTCGCGGTCGAGCAGCTCCACGATGTCGCCGACGAAGGACTCGATGCCTCCGATACTGGGCGGATAGTCGTTGGTGACGATCAAGGTGGTGGGCATGGCTACCGGCTCGACGAGCGCTGGGCTGCTGTGCGCAGGTCGCTGGCCCAATCCTGGGTGAAGGCTCGCTCGGTCAAACCGAACTCCGAGCGCAGCGCCTTGTCGAGGGGGGCTCCAGCGTCCACGGCGCGATAGAAGCGCCCGAGAGCCGCAGGGGACGTGCGGCGAGCCAGGTAGCGGCAGGCGAGCCAGGACTCGGCGTAGCTCCGCTTGAGATCTGGTGCCGCTGCAGTGAACTTGGAGTCGTCGGGCAGAGCCCGGGGACCGCCATGCTCGCGTAGGTCCTCGAACAACTCCGCCTCGGCCCGAGCAGCAGTCGCGGGGTGGGCGTCGTAGGCCAAGTAGTCCGCATAGCCCTCGACCAGCCAGGTCGGTGCGGGTGAGGTTGCCGACCGGGTGGCCACATGAGTGGCTTCGTGGGTCAGCAGCACGTCCATGGTCTGCTCGTCCAGGGAGCGGGCGAGCTCGGGGTTGACGACGATCCGCACCGGCGCTGATGCTGGCTCCGGTCCCTCTGGCCAGGCCACCGCGGCGATTCGCCGATACGACCCGGGAGTCACCCCGAGCACCTTCTCGAAGGCCGATCTGGTGGCGGGCACCTCAATCACCAGCCGCCGGTTCCAGCGAACACGAAGGTCGCCAGGCAGCCGGGCGAGGAGAGCGGCGACGGCCGCGTCGCCGCTGGCCAGCCATCGTTGGGACGAACCGGCTGAGCCGTTGAGAACGGTGGTGGTGGCAGTGCGAGTGAGGATGAGGGAGGTCAACAGCCAGATCGGCTGGGCCGTCGGCTCCTGTGGACCGTCGGTGGTGCCGGCAATCCGGGTGGCCGAGCCGTCGGTAACGAACGTCAGCCAGAGCAGGTGTTCGGCGGGCGCGACGTCACCATTCACCCGCCAACGCACGGCCACCTGATGGACATCGGCGTCGGCGCCCAGTAGCGCTCGGCGAGCTGCGCCGAGATCGCCCTGGAGAGGTCGTAGGCGAAACGTCAACGAGGTCAGCCCCGACTCGGTCAGGTTGTCGAAGATCCTGCTCGCGGTGGGCGCAAACTGCGGGTCACGCTTGGAGACCAGCGCCTCAAAGGCCGTCCGGGAATGGGTTCGGACGGCGAAGCTCCACGCGTCCAGAGTGCGCTGGGCCTCAGCCGGCCGGCCGGGGGTGGGCGCGCTGATCGGCGCCGGGGTGGTGGGAGCGGCGCTGCAGGAGCTCAGCAGCCAGCACCCGAGCAGGATCGACACGGCCACCCGGCGCGGTCGGTCAGCCCGGGCGGCGAGCCCCGGCATAAGGCCTGTTCGACATGGTGCCGTACGTCACCGACCGGCCAGGGCGGGGCGCGTGGATGATCACGTTGTCGCCGACGTACATCGCGACGTGGCTGACAGGGTCATAGAAGAAGACCAGGTCGCCGGGCTGCAGGTCGGCTCTGGCCACTGGCCGTCCCGCGCCCCTGGCCTGAACCGCAGAGGTACGCGGAATGCTGACGCCCGCTGCCCGCCAGGCAGCACTGGTCAGACCTGAGCAGTCGAACGCATTGGGCCCTTCGGCGGCCCAGACGTAGGGCTTGCCCAGTTGCCGCTTGGCGTAGGCCAAGGCGATGGCGCCCTTGTCCGTGGGCCGGGTTCGAGAACCGTCTGTCGAGTCGGAGTCCGACTCGTCCCGGCGGTTCGAGGATCGCGACGAGAACGGGGGCGTGTTGGGCCGGCTGGTTGCCTGGGCGGCAGCCGCTTCAGCCGCCCGACGAGCGGCCAGCTCGGCTGCTCGCTGGGCGGCCAGCTCGGCCGCCCGCTCCTCGGCGGCAATCCGAGCCCGCTCTTCAGCAGTCAGTCGCGCCAGAATGGCTTTGGATTTGACGATCTTCGCCGCTGAGCTAGCGCGGAGTCGGGTCAGCTCCTGGTCGCTCACCCGCAACGCGGCGACATCGACCTTGGCTGAGCGCTCGAGATCGGAAAGATGAGCCTGCTCGCTCTGGAAGTCCTGCAGCACCCGGTTCTGGTTCTCGCTGACCTTCTCAACCGTGGCGATCTTGTTGAGAAAACCGTCGGTGTCTGAAGTCAGGAACAACTTCGCAGTGGTGTCGAGGCTGCGGTTCTGGAACTGCGCCAGAGCCACCTGCCGAACCTGTGAGCGGATCTTGGTGACCTTGGCCGTCTGGGCGCGGAGATCCTTGTGTTTCAGGGCCAAGGCCTTGCTGCCGGCAGCGAGTTTGATCTTGACATCCAAGGCCTGCTGGTCGACCGCCTCAGCCTCGGTCTCCAGCTGCAGGACCTGCGCCTTCGCCTCCTCAACCGTCAGTGGTGGGTCAGCAGCGGCCGGAGAGACCGTGGGGCCAGCCATGACTGACACCGCCAAGGCCCCAGACACCGCGCTGGTCAGGACAGTGCGCAACAGAGCCCGGATGCCGGTGCTCAACTGACGACCGTCGCCACGACCTGAGGTCATGCAGACCTATCCCTTCACTCGACGCCTACCGGGTGAGCTGACGGGCTCGGACGAACGAGGCCCGTCCTACGACAGCTCCGAGCTCATTCGTCACCCGCTCTGACGGCTGCCCCGAACTGCCGACTCCACCTCGCGATGATTGGTTCCCCGGCTCCCAGTCCCGCCCCGTGGGCGAGCCTGTGATTGAGCGCGCAGCGGGGAGTCGACGACAAGTGTCGGCCCCACCCCAATGCCCTCCCAGGTTAGGTGACCGGTTGGCAGGAGCAAAGTCGCTGCTCAGGCATAGTCCTGCCACGTCAGAGGCGGCTGCACTGACTGGGCGCGCGTGGCGCCCGGGATCAGCCGCAGCGGAGGCACTAGTCCGGAATCGGCGAGGGCGGCGAGCGCCGCGCGTTCGTCTCGGTCCAGGTCGAGCCCGGAGGCCGGCGCTCCCAGTAGCACGGTGACGACGCAATCGCCGCAAGCAGGACCGCGCGCTATACAGGTGTCACAGTCCACCCGCAGGGAGTCGGTCATGGCTTCCCCCACGCGTGATCGGCTGCCACCCCGTCGTCGCTGCACATGTCGTCACTGCACATGTCGTCTCCTCCAGATGTCTCGCTCCCCGTACCGCTGCTGTGCTGCGCCGGCCGCCGGGGACTAGGTCGACCTCGCAGCATCACTGTGACGGAGGGGGCTGACAGTTCTGATCAGACGACCGCCGGAGTCCTACTGCCCGGCCACCACCGCCGCAGAGCAGGCCCGGTCAAAATCAGTTTGCGACTGGCTTCCCGACGGCGGGGGGAACGCTTGCGGCAGGGACGGAAACGACCTTTCCCTCCGACATCAGTGAAAGTTCCCGGGGCGTGAAGTGCGGCAGGTCAGAACGGAGCAAGCATGCGGAATCGAGCTGACAACTGCGGCGGGCGCATAGGGGAAATATCGGCTCTCTCTGCATAGAGTGAAGTCTGCACTTCTTCGAGGAGGAACAAGGTGGCGAGAGCACGCCGAGCAAAGGCACGACCGGCGCGAGTAGTGGTGCCTATTCTGCTCGCCCTGCTGATCGGTGGACTCGCCGTCGGGCTCACCCAGGGCTGGTTCCGGGGCGGCGCTGCCACCACGACGTCGAGCGCGCCCAGCGTGATGGCCACGGACCAGGCGGTCCCATCGTCGTCGGCCTCGACCGGCACGCAGAGCGAGGGCGCGTCCGGCTCGGGCACGGCAAGCGCCAGCCAGTCCAGTTCCAGCACGGAGAGCGCCAGCGGGCCCAGTTCCGAGGAGCCAAGCTCCAGCACGCAGAGCCCCAGCACGCAGGGCGCCGAGGCTGTTCGGGCACTGCAGAAGTGCCGAAGCAAGGTGCAGGCCCGTGACCGCGTGCTGCAGGCAGCGGCCACGGGTGTGGGCCACTGGTCAGAACACGTCGACGCACAGACCGACGCCAACCGGGGCGACATCTCCACCAGCCAGATGCAGGCCATTTTCAAGCGCACCCGTCTGGCAGGTCCCGCAGATGTCAAACGCTATCGGGAAGCACTCGCGCGGGACAAGCAACTGTCCGCAGCGTGCCAGCCCCCCAGCGGGGCGCCGGCGCGGGTGACCACCGCGATGGCCAACTGCGCCAAACGCGCCCAGGCGCAAGGCCCGGTCCTCAAAGCTGCTGAGGCCGCCATGAATGACTGGCAGTCGCATCTGTCCGACATGCGGATGTCGAAGATGGGGCACGTCTCCGATCCACAGGGGGTATGGGTCAAGAGTTGGCGTGCGGCACCCGCGAACATCAAGCCTTATCGCCAGGCGACGTCCAACTTCGACGCACCCGCCTGCTGAGCTCAGCCAAACGTTCCCGGCGATCCTGAGCCGGAGGACGCTCGCGGATCGAGGGTCGAGGGCACCCATGCTGGCGTCCGCACTTTTTGTCAGCGGGGCCGCCTACCTTCTCGGCCATGGCAACTCCTCGTGCTGCGTCCGCCCTGCAGGACTCGTTTGACGACCTTGGGCAGCACCTCTGCGAGGTGACGTTCTGCGTCGTGGACCTGGAGACGACCGGCAGCTCCGAAGCGGACGCCATTACCGAGTTCGGCGCGGTCAAGGTGCGCGCCGGCGAGGTGCTCGGAGAGTTCCAGAGCCTGGTGAACCCGGGGTCCCATATCCCGCCCCTGATCGCCGTACTGACCGGAATCACCAACCAGATGGTCGCCGAGGCACCGACGCTGAGTCAGGTGCTGCCGTCCTTTCTCGGGTTCGCCGCGCAGACAGTGATCGTGGCTCACAACGCTCCGTTCGACGTCGGATTCCTGCGGCGGGCGTGTCAGCAACTCGGTTACCCATGGCCCAAATGGCCCGTGGTGGACACCGTCACTCTGGCTCGCCAGATCCTGCTGCGCGACGAAGTGGCCAACTGTCGACTAGCCACGCTGGCGCAGCACTTCCACGCCACCACCACTCCCAATCACCGCGCGCTGCAGGACGCCCGAGCCACCGTGGACGTGCTGCACGGCCTGCTCGAACGGGTCGGCAACTTGGGCGTGCACACACTTGAGGACCTCTCGGAGTTCACCCGTCGGGTGTCGCCTCAGCGACGCGCCAAGCGCACCTGGGCCACGCACCTGCCCGACGGGCCAGGAGTGTACTTGTTCGTCGCCGAGTCGCAGGATCAGCGTCAGGTGCTCTACGTCGGAAAGTCGAGAAGCATCCGGAACCGGGTGCGGACCTATTTCACGGCCTCGGAGACCCGTCCTCGGATGGACGAGATGGTCCGAGTGGCGACCGGCGTCGAGGCCATCGCGTGTGCGACACCGCTGCAGGCAGACGTCGTCGAGCTGAGGCTGATTGCGGCGCACGCTCCCCGCTACAACCGGCGGTCCAAGTTTCCCGAGCGCCAGCTGTGGGTCAAGATCACCGAAGAGCCGTTTCCCCGGCTCTCGGTCGTGCGTGCGGTGCAACCAGACCAGGCCACCTACTTCGGCCCCTTCCGTCGTCGACAATCCGCAGAGGACGTGATGCTGGCGTTGTACGACAGCTTCGCTATCCGCCAGTGCACGCCGCGGCTGAGCGCCACGAAACACACCAGTGCCTGCGCGCTGGGTGAGATGGGTCGCTGCAGCTCGCCGTGCGACGGGACGGTCTCGCGCGCCGACTATCAGTTGATCGTCGATCAGGTCCGCAGTGCGTTGTCGAGCGACGTCCGCCCCGCGGTCACCGGCATGCAGTCACGCCTGTCCCGGCTGGCCGATCAGCTGCGTTTCGAGGAGGCCACCACCATCCGGCGCCGGCTGGAAACGCTGACCCAGACCGGCCGGCGCTACCACCGAGTGCGAAGTCTGGCCCTCTGCCCCCAGATCGTCGCCGCCCTGCGAGCCGGACCCGACTGGGAGATTCACGTCATCCGATACGGGCGACTGGCCGCCGCTGCCTTGTGCACGCCATCTGAGGTTCCTCAGGCGGTGGCACGCGCGGCGCTGGCAACGGCGGAGACCGTCGATGCCCCGATCGCCCCGCTGCCTGCCGCCAGCATCGAGGAGACGGAGCGCATCGCGGACTGGCTGGAGCGTTCGGGGGTCCGGCTGATCGAGATCACCGGCGACTGGATGTGGCCATTGCACGGCGTGCTGGACGCCACCGGCCTCAAGACGCTGGCCGGCCCCGTGGCGACGGGTGCGGCGGCCGGTCCGGTGCCGGTGGGATTGGCTGCCTCGGGCTGACTGGGCACACGTCGACACTCGTGTGCCCGCACCTGAACTCGCTACTACCCTGATCTCCATGGTGACCGCGATCGTGTTCGTCAAGGCCGAGGTGGCTCAGATCCCGCAGGTTGCCGAAGCCATCGCCGCCCTGTCCGGAGTCAGCGAGGTCTACTCGGTCACCGGGGCCATCGACCTGATCGCCCTGATCCGGGTCTCTGATCACGAGCAGGTGGCCCAGGTGGTCACCGAGCACCTCAATAGGGTGGAAGGGGTGCTCAGCACCGAGACACACATCGCCTTTCGGGCCTACTCCGCTCACGATCTCGAGGCCGCTTTCGCACTGGGATCGGACTAATCGTGGCGTCGACCGACTTCACGGTCTCTGCCCTGGCGGGCGGCCCACGTAACGGTGGTCGTCGAGGCCGGACGCTGAACTGGTGCCGCCCACGAGCCCCGATCAGCCGGTGAACAACCTCGCGGTCACGGCCAGCAGGCAGGCCAGCACCACGGCCAGTAGTCCGAACACCTGGCTCGCCGTGCGACGGTGCCGCGGAGCGTAGGCCATGACGGCGCCGACCACGGCCCCGACGACGATGCCACCCACCAGGCCCAACCAGCCGTAGCTATTGAAGCCGACCAGAACGCTGTAGAGCACCAACAGCACCAGCAGCCCGATGTCGGGTCGGATGTCCTCCCCGCCTTTGTGCTTCACGATGGCGTTGGCTGACAGCAGTCCCACCACCGATGCCGACGCGCCTACGGTGGCCATCCCGATCGGGCCGGCCACGAAGAACAGAGTTGCCCCGCCCAGGCCGGCCGCCACGTACAACGCCACGAAACGCCAGCTGCCCAGGGCGGCCTCCATCGCGATGCCCGCCAGCCAGAGCACGAGCAGGTTCATCAGCAGGCCCAGCAGTCCGACCGAGGTGAAGCCGAAGGTCAGCAGCCGCCACAGCTCGCCGGCATAGACCGCCGAGTTGCTTAGGGCCAGCAGCCCCAGCAGTCGGCCGCCGCTCAACAAGTTGAGCACGTAGAGGCCCACCAGCACGCCCATCACCGCCTTGGTGGCGGTGCCCGAGCCGCCTGAGCCCATCGGCGCTCCGAACCGCGTACGGGGAGCCCGGCTGGTGCTTCGCCCAGACGCGACGCACTTGGGGCAGTGGAAGCCCACCGAGGCGGCGTTCATGCACTCGCCGCAGATCGGTCGAGAGCAGCGCTGGCAGGAGATCCCGGTCTCGCGGTCGGGGTGGCGATAACACCCCGCGAACTTGGGCGCGGAGAACTCCGGCCCCGCCGACGGCGGCTGACTCACTCGTCGATGTCGACGGTCTCAATCACCACCGGCGACTGTGGGCGGTCGCCACGAGCGGTGGGGACGGTCGCGATCTTGTCGACGACTTCGCGACTGGCTTGGTCGGCAACCTCGCCGAAGATGGTGTGGCGACGGTTCAGGTGAGGCGTCGGACCCACGGTGATGAAGAACTGGGAACCGTTGGTGCCCGGACCGGCGTTGGCCATCGCCAAGAGATAGGGCCGGTTGAAGGTGAGCTCGGGGTGGATCTCGTCTGCGAAGGTGTAGCCGGGACCGCCGGTCCCAGTGCCGAGGGGGTCGCCACCCTGGATCATGAAACCGTCGATCACCCGGTGGAAGGTGGTCCCGTCATAGAACTTGCCGGTCTGCTTGGCCCCGGACTCAGGGTTCTCGTACTCCTTCGTGCCGGTGGCGAGGCCGACGAAGTTGCTCACCGTCTTGGGGGCATGGTCATTGAACAGGTTGATCACGATGTCACCGTGGTTGGTGTGCAGAGTTGCCGTGTGTGCCACGTCCGTGGACCTCCGTTGCTGAGCTCGCTTTGTCTGTCGTCGCAGTCATCCTGTCACGGCGGGCAAAGAGCGCGGAGATATGGAGCGGTACGGTGGGGTCTTCTGGCATCCCAGACAACACCGAACGCCAAGCGCGCGTTCTTGTCCATTTCGTCTGCAGCATCTGGTCTGAGTACGGAGGAAAAGTGAAGCGCAGAAGTACCCCTGTTGATGTCCCCAGTGTCGTCACCGAAGAGGTTGTCGTCGCGCCGGCCGCGGAGACCATCGTCGTAACGCCGGTCCCAGGACGGGTTGGGCCGTTGCTCAGCACCGTTAGCACGAGAGTGGGGCCGCTGGCCCATACAGCGGCTCAGCGGATCAACGCGACCGCCGTTCTGGTGTCGCCCTACGCACAGTCGGCCGCCCAACGAGTCGCGCCGGCGGCGAAGATTGCGGCCGCCCGGGTGGCCCCACTGGCACAGTCCGCCGCCCATCAGGTCGGCCCGCTCGCCCAGCAGGCTGTGACCCGTGTCAGCCCCTATGCCGTGCACGCGGTCCAGTTGGTGACGCCGTACGCGCAGCAGGCACAGCAGGCGGCGGGCAGGGTGGGACCGCTGGCCACCTCGGTGACCTCGCGCGGGACGCGGGTAGCCCAGGACGCAGTGGACACCTGGCGGCCCAAGCTGAGCAGTGCCGTGGAGGCCGCGGCAACCGCGCCTGTTGTGGTCGAGGCCACTAGGCGCAGCAAGGCAACTCTGGCGGCGGCTCGCGGTGAGCTGTCGCTCCCGGAGCCGATAGCACCGGTGGTGCCGGTCCAGGCGACCGGCTGGCTCAAGCGGCTCGGTCCTTATGCTGCAGCCGCAGGACTGGCCGGGCTGGCCGCCTATGTGGTCAGATCGCTGGGTCACAGGGAGGCGGACTGGCAGGCCGCGCGGCCGTCGACTCCGTACGCTCCTAGTTCGTCGTCACCGACGAGCGCTGCCGGGGACAACCTTGACGCTCCTCGGATCGACGTTCCGGTGTCGCCGGGTGACCTGGACGGCTCCGCCTCCACCGTCCCGGGCGTGACTGACGCCTCCGGCGCGAACTACGCCGGCGAGGGCGTCTACGTGGGCTCCGAGCCGCCGGCAGCGTTTGTCATCAAGGGCAACGAACGCTCGATGAAGTACCACACGCCCGCCTCGCCCAGCTACAACGAAACGACCGCAGAAGTGTGGTTCAGCAGCGAGGAGGCCGCTGTCGAGAACGGGTTCACGCAGGCTCACGCCTGAGTCTGGTGTCGGGCAAGCGCGTCGGTGCTCCTAGAGAGCACCGACGGGTTTGCGCCCCGGGGTGACGGGCATTCGGGTTGAGTTCAGGTCGGCCGGACCCGCGGCTCCGGCAGTGCCGGCGGAGTCGCTGAAGGAGTGACCGCCAACCGGTCGAGCGCCTCTTGCACAGCTCGGTCGAGCTGGATGTCTGCCTCGCTGTGCCAGTCAGCGGGAGTCATCGCCACCTCGATGTCGGGGTCGATTCCGTAGTTCTCCACCTTCCAGCCGTAGCCCTGTAGCCAGAAGGCGTAGCGCGGCTGGGTGATGCCGGTGCCGTCAACCAGGCTGAAGCGCCCGTCGATGCCCACCACGCCACCCCAGGTGCGTACGCCGACCACCGGGCCCAATTTGAGCGCTTGCGCGGCCGCGTTGACGATGTCGCCGTCGGAACCGGCGAACTCGTTGGTAACCAGCACCAATGGACCTCGCGTGGACTGAGACGGGTAGTCACCTGGCACCGCGTGGTGCCGAGATATCGTCCAGCCGATCACCCGACGAGCCAGCCGTTCGACCACCAGCTGGCTGGTGTGTCCGCCCCGGTTGTAGCGCACATCGACGATCAGCCCCTCGGCCCGGGTGGCGATGTCGATGGCTCGGTGGAACTGCGCCCAGCCGGACGACACCATGTCGGGGATGTGCAAGTAGCCGAGCCGGCCGCCGCTGGCCCGGTCTACGTACGTCGTCCGCCCGGCGACCCACGCCTGATAGCGAAGGGCTTCCTCGTTCTTCAACGGCACCACCACGACGCGCCGATCCTCACCGCCCCGCGCGGGGTGCAGGGTGAGCTCGGTTGGTTGCTCGGCGGCACCCACCAGAGCCGCGACCGGTCCGAACTGGGCATCCACAACTCGGCCGTTGACCGCCACGATGAGGTCGCCAACCTGAGCCCCCACCCCGGCCGCCCGCAGTGGGGAGCGCGCTTCCGGATCGGAGGACTCTCCCGGAAGGATCCTGTCGATCCGCCACCCTCCCGCGACCGGGGACAAGTCCGCGCCCAACAGTCCCAGCCGACGACTTTGATCCCCAGGCGGTTGCTTGGGCTGGACGTAGGCGTGCGAGGTGTTGAGCTCGCCGACGGTCTCCCACAGCAGATCCACGAAGTCGTCGTGGCTGGCTAACGTCGGCACCAACGGGCGGTAGCGCTGCACGCAGGCATCCCAGTCCACCCCGTTCATGTCGGCCCGCCAGTAGTGGTCGCGCATGATCCGGGCGTTCTCGTCGAACATCTGCACCCACTCGGCCACGGGGTCGAGCTCGTAGCGCAGCCGGTCGAGGTCGACCTCGATCCGCGCCGGGTCGTCCTTCTTCACCGAACGGTCCGACGGCACGATCGTGACCGTCCCCGCCTCGCGGACCAGGATCCGGCGTCCGTCACCGGTCACCGCATATCCGTCGACCTTGTCGGCCAACGTCTCGACCTTGCGGGTGAGGAACGAGAAGCACTCCAAGGAGTCGGCCGGCGCTTCGCCCTCCACTCCCGCGCGGGCTGATCCCAGCTCGCCATCTCGAGGCGCCTCGTGCACCCAGGCCACGCCGTCGGCGACCGCCTGCAGGTCGCGATAGCTGGCAGCCGGCACCGGAAAGGCGACGATGCGGTCTTCGAAGCCCTCCAGGTCGAGCTCGACCGGCGGCTGATCGTTGCTGTCCGGCTGATCGTTGTTGTCCGGCTTGACGCCGGGGGGCGGCTCGACTGCCCCCGGCTCGCTCAACCGCCAGCCATCTGCGCTGGGTCCGAAAGGAGCGGGCATGGTCGCCGACAACGGGATCAGGTGTGGGCGGACCGCTGAGGAGAACATCAGGTCGAAAACATGACTGTCGTAGCTCGGATCGAACGTGCGTGCCGACAGGAAGGCCAGATATCGACCGTCTGCGGTGAAGCAGGGCGAGAAGTCGCGAAACCTGCCGCTGGTCAGAGCGACCGGCTCTGAGCCTTGCTCAAGGTTGACCAGCATCAGTTGGTCACGGTGTCCGACAGGCTGGCTCCACACCAGGTGTCGTCCGTCGGGAGAGAAGGCCAACCCACGAGCCTCCCCCTCGACACTCGTGGCCAGCAGTTGCACTGTCCCCTCGGCCAGATCCACCATCGAGATCCGTCCGTCGTGGCTGACGGTGGCCACCCGAGTCCCCTCAGGGTCGGACCTGACAGCAAGGATCCGCCCCAGCTGGCCGGCAGCCAGTCGGCGCACGGGCGACCGGGCGTCCAGTGAGTGGACTTCCAGGCAGTCGTCCCCCGCCACGTCGCTCACCAATACCACCTGCTGTCGGTCGGCCAAGACCTGCGGTGATCGAACCCGGACAGCAGGGTCGGTGGCCAAAGCGCGTGCAGGCCCCTCGCGGTGACTGAGATAGAACGCCTTGCCGCGCCAGAGCACAACGCTGCCGTCGCCCCCGTGATCGGGACGAAGCAGTTCGAGGTTCTCTGTCGGCTTCAACAATCTCCGACGGCGCCCAGTCACCGCTGAGCCCAAGGTGATCTCCATCCGGATCGGCGGGCTGACGAGGTCGTCTAGACGATGGAGCGCGCCGCGCGCGTGGTAGACGATGCGCCTGCCGTCGGAGGCCGGGTCTCGGACGTAACCTTCGCGTTCGGTATGCGTCGTGTGTCGCTGCAGGTCATGTCCGGACGCTGAAACGGAATAGAGGTTGGCCTGGACATCTGCGGCCTGCGGGAAGACGGCTTCGTAGTCGCTGGCGAAGACCAGGCGGTCGCCGAACCACAGGGGGCTCACCAGGCCTGCGGTGACCTTGGGCAGCACGGGCTGCCAGCCCCCTTCACCACTGCTCGACAACCACAGCTTGGCAGCGGTGCCGCCCCGATAGCGCTTCCACGCCGCCGGCGCCCGGCTTCCCGGGGTGGACACCGCTACGGCACCCGAGGGATGGCGCGCCAGTCCGCCGACCAGCCCGAACGGCAGCCGCTCAACGCGCCCGTCGAGGTGCACCAACTTGGCGTAGCTGAGGCGTGAATTGTCCTCCCCAGCAGCCGAGGCCACCAGGACAGCCTCCGGTCCCGCCCAGCCGAGCACCTTGGTGGTGGCACTGCCCCAGAACGTCAGTCGGGACGCCTCACCCTCGTCCAGACTGAGCACCATCACCTCCCAGTGACCGTCCCGTGAGGACGTCCAGGCGATTCGCGTTCCGTCCGGCGAGAATCGAGGGTCCCGCACCGGAGTCTGGTCGCTGGTCAGCCGCCACGCCCGGCCACCCGTGACAGGCGCCAGCCACAGGTCGTCGGCCGCGCAGAAGGTGACCAGCTCGTCGTGCACGTCGGGAGTCCGCAGGTATCCAGCAGGCATGGCGGTGACACTACTGGAGCCCGCTGACGGTCCTGGGCTCCTCCTGCGCCCCCCGCCGGTCACGGAAGCCACACCAGCGAGCGGGAAGGGAAGAACTCCTGGAGAACCGTGGAAAAAATCAAAAAAGTTCCCCGATGTCCCTCACATCGGGCCTGCCGGAACGGCCTTCTGTAGCGAAGCACTCAATCACAGGAGGTAGGACTCGTGGGCAGGACAGCACCGACGCCGAGAGTGGAGCCGAAACGGGAGGCAGACAGTTCGCAGCGCGGCGACGAGTGGGTCGAGGCGACGCCGTTTCGCGCGCTACTGATTCACCTGATGGCGGCCGGCGACCTCTCGTCCGGCGCGGCTGCCGAGTTGGTGGGCATCTCGCCGCGGCTGGCTCACCGGCTGGTGCACGGGCGCGGTGGCCGTGCACTGCGCCGGATCGACCCGCACACCGCCCGCAAGCTGCTGAGGGTGACCACGGCCGATGCTCGCGCCGCGCGTCGGTTGCATGTCGCTGCGGAGCCGACCGTGCAGCACCTTCATGAGCTGCAGGCGGCGGGGTGGTCTGAGGCCGACCTGACTGGGCTGCTGGGCCTGGACCGCCACGAGTTGGACGACCTACTTGTGGGCAATCGCCGGTCCTGCACCCAGCTGATCGCCCTGCGGGCTGCCGCCGAAGCGTCCCGCCTGATCGCTCGGCTGCCGATGCGGACGGCCCCGGTGCGCAGGGCGGCTTAGCCGGCCACCCGCCTAACATCGATCCCATGGCGACTCCGTTGGCGGCCGTCGTCGCCACGGTGATGACTGGGCTGGTCGTTGCCCTAGTCACGGCACCGGTGCTCAGGCGCCTGCCCGAGCCCGTTGACGGGCCGCGCGAAGGCAAGGAGCCATATCGAAATCTTGCTCGCTATCCCTTTGTGCTCGTGTGTACGGGTGTGGCGATGCTGGCCGAAGCGCTGGCCTGGGCGGTGTTGCCTGCGCATGTGCAGCCGCTGTGGGTGGTGCTCGCCACCTGCGGTGTGCTGCTGGCCGTGATCGACGCCCGGACGACCTGGCTGCCCCTGCCGCTCACCCGGGCGGGCTGGCTACTGATGGCGGTGGCCGCTGTGCTCACCATTCCGTTGGGTGCCACTTCCGGGGACGTGCTGCGGACCGGAGCTGGGGCGGCGGCCGCGGGGCTGTTCTACCTCGTGGTTTGGCTCCTCACCAGGGGCGGCTTCGGGTTCGGTGATGTGCGCTATGCGCCGTTGCTCGGGGCCGCGAGCGCCAGCCACTCGTGGACCCTGTTGTGGTGGGGCCTGACCTTGGGCACGGCGGTTGGTGCCGGACACGCGGCCGTACGTTTGGCGCGGCGGCTGCACGGCGGCTTCCCTTATGCCCCATCCATGCTGGCTGGGGTCTACCTCGCCGCGCTGCTGCTGCAGATCGGCGACCGCGCCTGACCTGCCCGGCTTCGATCTGCGCCGCTCGGCCCGTCAGCTGTGCTGCTCGCCAGAGACGTAGAGCAACGCGTGCGCGTAGGCGTCGGCTGCTGAGGCTTGAGCAGGGGTGTGTGAGGCGCGCCGGGGACCGCTGACGGTCACCACGAAACCTTTCCCAGAGGAGTCCAACGACAGAAAGTGCTCGCCCAGGAGCTCGCGCAACTGCTCCTCGCGTGGCAGCCATACCACGGCGTCGGACTCGACCGAGTCCAGCGCCCACTCCACCGTGCCGTTGAAGTGGAAACGCGACTCACCGTCGCGCACCACCAGCTCCACCACCATGTCGCTGACAGTGAACAGCGATTCCTCGATCTCTGGACGAGGAATGTAGAACTGGTCACCGTTCGCAGGCACCCAGTCCAGGTACGGCGCCAGCCGAGCGGCCAGATCACGAGAGATCACAAGAAGCAGTATCGCCTGCTCGGCCAAGAGCGGGCACCCGCGCTTCCCTCACACCTGGCTGAAGGACCGAGCCGCCGTCACCCACTGGGCCAGCTTGTCCTTGGCCGCGCCCGAGGCGATCGCCTCCTCGGCCCGCGCCAGCTCCCCTCGCAGCTGGTCGGCAAGCCGGGCCGGCTCGGGCTGGTGATAAGCCGTCAGCGCAGCAGCAGCGTTGAGCACGACGATGTCGTGAACGGGTCCGGGCTTGCCGTCCAGCAGGTCGCGCGCGGCCTGGGCGTTGACCGCCGGCGAGCCGCCCACCAGGTCCGAGAGGGAGGCCCGTGGCACCCCGACGTCGAGCGGATCAAGCTCGAGTGCGGTCACCTCGCCGTTCACGAAGACCCACACCTGTGAGCTCGTCGTCGTGGTCAGCTCATCCAGCCCGTCGCCACCGTGGAATACCAGACCCTGGTTGCCCCGAGCCGCGAAGACTCCGGCCATCAGCTCGGCCATCCGCGCATCGGCCACCCCCACCGCACCGGCGTTTGGCTGCGCCGGGTTGGCCAAGGGACCCAGGAAGTTGAAGGTGGTGGCGATGCCCAGCTCTCGACGAGGGGCTGAGGCGAAGCGCAGGGCCGGGTGATACTGCGCCGCGAACAAGAACCCGATGCCACACTGCTCCACCACCTGTTGCTGCTGGTCCGCAGTGAGCGCAAGAACCAGCCCCAGCTCCTCCAAGACATCGGCCGCCCCGCACGCCGACGACGCCGCCCGGTTGCCGTGCTTGACCACGGTGGCTCCGGCGCCGGCGACCACGATCGCGGCCATCGTTGAGATGTTCACCGTGTTGGCGCGATCGGCACCAGATCCGACCACGTCGACGGCGTGGGTGCCGATCTCGATCGGGGTGGCGAACTCCAGCATCGTGTCGGCTAGTGCGGACATCTCCTCGACCGTCTCGCCCTTGCAGCGCAGTGCCACCACGAACGCCGCCCACTGGGCCGGGGTTGCCTCACCGGCCAGGATCTGCTGCATCGCCCACGAGATGGCCGCTCGGGGCTGGTCGACCCCACGGACCAGCGACGACAGCAGTTCGGGCCAGTTCATTCCTGCCCGACTCACGCCGGGCTCGACGCGCCTCGGCCCAGACGAGGCCGTAACAGTCCCGCCACCGCCCCGGGCAGCCGCATCGGGTCGATGGGGTGCGGCAGCACCCCGTCAGCACGGGACCAAGTCGCCAACCAGGCGTCGTCCACCCGACCGGTGAGCACCAGCACGGGTGGGCATCCGACTATTTCGTCCTTCATCTGACGGCAGACGCCCATGCCGCCGGGAACGGCCTCACCGTCCAGGATCACCAGGTCCACCCCGCCGGCCTCGACCGTCTTCAGCACGGCCGGCTGGGTGGCCACCTCCAGCACGCGCACGTCCGGCAGGTCACCGGCCACCCTGCGCCCCAGCGACAGGCGCACGTGCTCGCGGATCGCACGATCAGAGGCGTAAAGCAGGACGGTCGCGACCGCTGCTGGCGGCGACGTGTCTGCGGCACTGCTCATGGGTGCTCGTCCTCACATGTGCATCGGCGGGTGGGTCCAGCTCACGCGATTCCGGACCTGGCGCGGTTGGCCACGGCATCCTATCGCGACCTCCGTGGAGCCGGTCTGGAACGGCGGGGGAAGACTCGCAGCACGAAAGGTGTCCCCAGGGGTGACCGGGTTGCGCCCTCGGGCAATAATGACCCCGTGGCCGTACACACACATGAGATCCGAGGCGGTGCTGTCAAGCCGCACGCCAGCCTGCACCCCATCCCTACGTCTCGTTTGCGCGGTCACCCGGGGCGCCCGGACGCGGTCTCGGTCGGCACCATCGTGTGGCTCGCCTCGGAGCTGATGTTCTTCGCTGCGCTGTTTGCGGCCTACTTCACCATCCGCAACGTCACCAACGCCCAGAGCGAGTCCTCCGGGCTCGGCTCGCTGTGGGAGACCGAGACCGCGCTGCTCAACATCCCGTTCGCCATCTTGAACACCAGCGTGCTGGTGGCCAGCTCATTCACCTGCCAGATGGGCGTTTTCGCTGCAGAGCGCGGTCAGGTGTCCGCGCGCGGTTCGGCGTGGAACCCGCGCAACTGGGGTCTGCGCGAGTGGTACGTCCTGACCTTCTTGATGGGCGCCTTCTTCATCGGCGGCCAGGTCTACGAGTACGCCACTCTGGTCTCTGAGGGCATGACCATGTCGAGCAACGTCTACGGTTCGCTGTTCTATCTGGCCACGGGCTTCCACGGGTTGCACGTCACCGGTGGTCTGATCGCGTTCGTTCTGCTGCTCGGCCGCACCTACCTGGCCCGGACGTTCACCCACGAGCAGGCGGTGAGCGCAGTCGTCGTCTCCTACTACTGGCACTTCGTCGACGTGGTGTGGATCGCCCTCTTCGGCGTCATCTACCTCCTCAAGTGATGCCCTGCCTCTGCATCCAAGCTCAGCCCACAATCGAATACCTGTTGATGCACAATCTGAGAGGGCTCTGACGTGCGATTCCTGTCTTCCCGACGACGTCACCCGGCAGCGAAGGCGCTGCTGTTGGTGTTTGCGCTCTTCGTCATGGGCGCAATGTTCTCCGTCGTCGCTCCGGCCTCACAGGTCTCGGCCGATACCGGTACGAGCCAACAAGTGGCCGAAGGCAAAGCGCTGTTCGCCGTGGGCTGCGCCTCTTGTCACGGACTGAACGGTCAGGGCCAGGTGACGCAGTCCATCCAAGGCCCACCGCTCGCCGGTGTCGGTGCGGCCGCCGTGCACTTCCAGGTGTCGTCTGGCCGGATGCCGATGGCCCGTCCCGCCGAGCAGGCGCCGCTGAAGCCCAACCGCTACTCCGATCCCGAGATTGCCGCGCTGGCGGCCTACGTCGCCTCACTCGGCCCAGGTCCCGACATCCCTGCTCCGGCCGACTATGACCCCGCAGGGGTCAGCGAGGAGGACATCGCTCGGGGTGGCGAGCTGTTCCGCACCAACTGCTCGGCCTGCCACAACTTTGCCGGGGCCGGCGGTGCGCTGCCCAACGGCAAGTACGCTCCTTCGCTCTATAACGTCAGCAACCTGCGCATGTACGAGGCCATGCTCGTCGGGCCGCAGCAGATGCCGGTGTTCTCGGACAAGGTGGTCACCCCAGACGACAAGCGGGCCATCATCGCCTACCTCAACGACCTGCACGAAAGCCCCGACCGCGGCGGACTGGCGCTGGGCGCTCTCGGTCCGGTGAGCGAAGGGCTCTGGGCCTGGGTTCTCGGTCTCGGCAGCCTCGTCGGGTTCGCGATCTGGGTTGCGGCCAAGGGAGCGAGGGCACGATGAGCGAGCGGGGCAGCAAGTACGAGCTGGGCGCGGGGCACGACGGCAGCGGTGCAGCCGACCCCGGCAACATGTCACGCGAGCTGGACACGGTCGACAACCTGGAGCGCTTCCCGGTCACCGATCCAGGGGTCGAGGAGCACATTCCCCGGCTGACCGACATCGATGAGCACGCCGCCAACCGGGCCACCCGCCAGGTTGCGCTGATGTTCGGGCTGGTTCCCCTGCTCGCAGTGGCCTTCGTGGTGATCTACTTCGCCGTACCCCGCGAGGCCACCATCGCCAACGTCAACGCACAGCACCTCGGCTTGGGCCTGACGCTCGGCCTCGCCATCACGCTGATCGGCATTGGGGCCGTCCAATGGGCCCGCCAGATCATGAGCGACGTCGAGATGGTCGACGAACGGCACGAGGCGACGTCCAGTCCCGAGGATCGGGTGGCCATCCTCAAAGACCTCGAAACTGGGGTTGACGAGTCGAAGATCAAGCGCCGCAAGGTGCTGGGCTACAGCCTGGCCGGCGCGCTGGGGGCGCTGGCCCTGCCGGTGCTCGCGGTGTTCGCCGACCTCGGCCCCAAGCCCACCAAGCGAGTGCGCGCCGCCACCATCGAGCGCACCATCTGGGCTGAAGGCATCCGACTGGTCAACGACGTGACCTACCTGCCGATCAAAGCCAGTGGGCTGGAGATCGGGCAGTTGGTCAATGGTGAGCCCGAGAACCTGAAGGACCTTGAAGGGGTCGCGCACAACGTCGAGAAGTCCAAGGCGGCGATCATCGTCGTCCGGATGGACCCCAACTCGATCAAGATCCCGGATTCCCGCAAGGACTGGCAAGTCGGTGGGATTCTCTGCTACTCCAAGATCTGCACCCACGTCGGCTGCCCGATCAGCTTGTGGGAACAGCAGACCCATCACCTGCTCTGCCCGTGTCACCAGTCGACCTTCGACCTGGGCAACTCGGGTGTGGTGGTGTTCGGACCCGCGGCCAGAGCGTTGCCGCAACTTCCGATCACCATCGACGCCGAGGGATACTTGGTAGCGCGTGGCCCCTTCACCGTCCCGGTCGGCCCGAGCTATTTCGAGCGGGACTCACGCAGTGACTACAAAGAAGGCGACAACTGATGGCAAGACCAGCCACAACGATTGAGCACGATCCGACTGTCCAGGCTCAGACGCCCGAGCAGGAGATGGGCCCAGTCTTCAAGGTGGCCGCCGGCCCGATGAAGTGGGCCGACGAACGGCTCGGTCTGGCCGCGCTCGGTCGCAAGAACCTGCGGAAGATCTTCCCCGACCACTGGTCGTTCCTGCTGGGCGAGGTCGCGCTTTACTCGTTCATCATCTGCCTGATCACAGGCGTCTTCCTGACCATCTGGTATATCCCGTCGATGGCCGAGATCGAGTACGAGGGCTCCTACCAGCTGCTCAAGGGCCTGCACATGTCAGAGGCGTACGCCTCGACGCTGGCGCTGTCCTTCGACATCCGCGGCGGCCTGCTGTTCCGGCAGATCCACCACTGGGCAGCGATGCTGTTCATCGCCTCGATGCTGGCGCACATGCTGCGCGTGTTCTTCACCGGTGCGTTCCGCAAGCCTCGCGAGCTGAACTGGATGCTGGGTGTCGCCCTCATCATCATGGGCATGATCGAGGGTTTCGCCGGTTATTCGCTGCCCGACGACCTGCTGTCCGGCACCGGTCTGCGCTTCGTTGACGGACTGATCCGGTCCATCCCGCTGATCGGCACCTGGGCGGAGTTCTTCGTGTTCGCCGGCGAGTTCCCCGGCGAGCTGATCATCCCCCGGCTCTACATGGTGCACATCCTGCTCGTCCCCGGGCTCATCCTGGGTCTCATCGGTGCGCACCTCGCCCTGGTCGTCTACCACAAGCACTGCCAGTTCCCCGGTCCCGGCCGGACTGAGCAGAACGTGGTGGGCTACCCCTTGTTCCCGGTCTACATGGCCAAGGCCGGTGGCTTCTTCTTCATCGTCTTCGGCGTCACGGTCCTGATGGGGGCCCTGCTGCAGATCAACCCCGTGTGGACCTATGGCCCGTACAACCCGGCACAGGTCACCGCCGGTGCACAGCCCGACTGGTATATGGGCTTCGTCGAGGGCGGCATCCGGATCATGCCGAACTGGGAGTGGCACCTCGGCGGCACAACCTGGTCCTGGAACGTCGTGCTGCCAGGCACGCTGTTGATCGGGCTGATGCTGGGTGTGCTGGCGATCTACCCCTTCGCCGAGCAGTGGATCACCGGTGACAAGAAGGAGCACCACCTGCTCGACCGCCCCCGGGACAACGCCACTCGGACGGCCTTCGGCGTGGCTGCCATCACCTGCTACGGCATGTTGTGGATCGGTGGTGGTAACGACATCGTGGCCACCCAGTTCAAGCTGTCGCTGAATCACGTGACCTACTTCCTGCGGGTTGCGGTGTTCGTCGCTCCGGTGCTCGCCTTCATCATCACCAAGCGGATCTGCATCGGACTGCAGCGCGCGGACGAAGAGCGATTGCTGCACGGTGCCGAGACCGGCATCATCGTTCGCGATCCCTCGGGGTCGTACGCCGAGAAGCATGCACCGATTTCCGTCGACGAAGCCTTCACGTTGACCTCGCGGGTCGAGCCCCTACCGCTCAACCCAGTGACGACCGAAGAGGACGACCTTCCGGCCAAGAACCTGCGGCTCGAGCAGTTGCGTCGGCGGGCCTCACGGTTCTATTTCGTCGACAACGTTCGCAAGCCGACCCGAGCCGAGCTCGAAGAGGCAGCAGCTCACCAGGCTCACGGGGTCGGAAACGGGCACGGGGACGACCATGCCATCGAGGACGGGCACAGCACCGGCAATGGCAGCCACTCCGTCGGCAACGGACACCATGCCGTCACCACCGGCGACGACGCCGAGGTGAAGTCCGGGCACTAAGGCGCTAGCCTGAACCCACAGGACGAAGCAGGGGCGCTCATCCGCACGCGGATGGGCGCCCCTTCTCTGTGTCCTGCCCACCGGCGCGAAGCAGCGACTGTGTGGTTGGTCACCGTCTGCTCGGTCGCGCTATCGAAATCCCCGACGACGGCGTTAAGACCGATGGACTGTGCATGAACAGACGCACCTAACTGACGAAGCAAGAGGACATGACCAGCAAGCTCCCCCAACACCCATCCCCCATCTCTTCACCGGTGCAGCCGCAGCCGACCACCGGTCGGTGGGCTGACAAGGCCGCCAAGATGGACCTTTCGGCGACTCAGATCGCCGGCGGCGCACTGGCGGCCATGACCGCTGCGGCCCTCGGCTCCCGACTCGGCGTGGGCGGCACGCTCGTGGGTGCCGCCTTGGCCAGCATTATCGCCGGTGTCGCAGGCTCGCTGTACACGGCGTCTCTGCGTCACACCCGCGCCAAGGTCACTACGGTGCTGAGCGGCCGTCGTAACGGTGCTCAGGCAGTGGCCGTCCCCGCTGAGGTGGCCACCCCTGCACAGCGGACCGCGCCCTCCGGTGCCACTTCGCGACCTCGCGCCACCACATTCCCTTGGAAGACCGTGTTCGCTGCCGCGGTCGCCACCTTCGCCGTGGCGCTGGTGACCCTCACTGGATTGGAATCCCTGGCCGGCGTCGCCCTCTCTGGGGGCAAGGGGACCACCGTCAGCCAGGTCACCAAGTCCGACTCGACCAAGGGCGACGACGACAAGCCGGGGGTGGACGGAGCAACTCCGTCGAAATCCTCCAGCGCCGAGCCGTCCGACGACACCTCTGCATCGCCCACCGAGGAGCCGAGCGCCACCGCGACGGAGCCGAGCGCGACCGCCACGGAGCAGAGCGAGGCCCCCACGAACGAGTCCCGGGACCAGGGCGACGAGCGAGCGAGCGAGGCACCCGAGGCCGAGAACGAACAGGACGCCGACCAGGAGCCCAGCGCCCGCTGAGGGAAGTGACCCCGCCGGATCAGCCGGTCCGGGCGGCGTCCCTCTCCAGGCGCTGCCACGCGTCGTGCATGGGTGAGGCTGCCAGATCGCGGCCGAGGTGGCGACGCATGTCGCCGGCGTCGTTGGGCAATCGGAAGTGCGCCACCCCGCTGTGCCAGACGTCGTCAGGTAGTTGTTGCCCGACGGCGGTCAGGGTGTCCACGATCCGGTGAATGCCCAGCAGCCCGGGCAGCTCTCGCCAGGCAGGATCCAGCTCGGAGTCCTCGAGCAGCACCAGGTCCCCCGCGACTCGGAGGGTTGTCGTGTTGCGCAGCCACCCGCCTCGCTCCCCGTAGCGTCCCAGCACGATGGTGTCGCGCATCAAGGCCTGGGCCCCTTCGGCGGCGTCCAGCTGGAGGCTTCGGGTCACACGGGCTCCCGTGGCCACCACGAAGGGCTGGCCGCTCATCCGCAGCCGCGCACCCGGATGGAGACGAACCCGAACATCCCAGCCCGCGGCCAAGCCGTGACCGTCCAAGGCCACCGTGCCGGCGACCTCAAAGAGGTCCAGTTTCGCCCTCGGGCCGACCTCGACGTCAAGCTCGACCAGGTCCCCGCCGAGCAACAGCGCAGTAGTGGCGACCAGCGCGACCCGGCACCACCCCGGCCGACTGTGCACTTCCTGCGGACGCAGCAGGCCGGTGGTCAGCGTGGTCCGGTGACCACCCGGGCGCAGCTGAACCACTATCCGGGTTGGCGACACCTCAGTGAGTGTGCAGGGGGTAACTGGGGTCGTGCCCCGGTGGACCGTCGTGGTGTGCGTGCTCCACGGCGTGGAAGTGCGGCGCCATCGGCCCGGGATCTCGAGCCCGGTGCTCACCGCGGGAGAAGGACGCAACGGTGGCCAGCACCCACGAACGGAGCGCAGCCACGGCGCCCGCGTCCGTGCGCGACAGAGCGAGCACCGGCCGACCATCGCGGGCCTGCTCAGCGTCAGCCACCATTTGCGCGACGTCAACGCCGACGTAGGGAGCGAGGTCGGTCTTGTTGAGGATCAACAGATCGGCGCCAGCGATGCCCGGCCCACCCTTGCGAGCCACGTCCCCGCCGCCGGCCACATCGAGGACGAAGAACTGCGCATCGACCAGCGCCGGAGAGAAGGTGGCCGTCAGGTTGTCGCCGCCGGACTCCACCAGCACCACATCCACCGGCGCGAAGTCTCGCTCGAGATCCTCCACGGCGAGCAGGTTCTGGCTGATGTCGTCCCGGATGGCGGTGTGCGGGCAGGCGCCCGTCTCCACCGCGCGAATCCGTTCCGGATCCAGCACTCCGGCTGAGCGCAGAAACCGGGCGTCCTCGTCGGTGTAGATGTCGTTGGTGATCACGACCAGGCTCAGGTCTGCCCCCAGCTCCGCGCAAATCAGCGCGATCAGGGAGCTCTTGCCGGTGCCGACCGGTCCAGCGACTCCGAGGCGCAGAGCCCGGGGCTGACCGTTCCGACGAATCTCAGGCACGATAGAGCCTCCTCGCGGTGCGGACATGCGCTTGCCCCCAGGCCTCTACCAGGGGTGCGCTGCGGGCGGGCAGCTGCTCGATGCTGCAGACCCCGGCCACCCGTGTCACCATCGCCTCCACATCAGCTCCAGCTGCGGCCGCCCAGCGCAGGGCCACCGCCGGATCGAAGGGCCGGATCTTGAGAGCCGCCGCCACCACGGTCTGCACATCCTCGTATCCCACGAGCCGGGCGGTGTCGTCGGCACCCAGCCCCGCAGCCGCAGCCGTCGCGCCGACCACCACCGCACGGCAGTAGACCACGTCGTCGCCCAGGTCCAAAGACCAGAGCGTGCGCGCCATCCGGGCATAGCTGCGGCCGAGGAGGTCCGAGGCCGCCCTGAGTGCGTCTGAGACCGTACGCGCACGCCAGGCCGCATCCACCTCAGTCAGCGCCGCCGCGCGTGCGGTGGAGCCACTGGCAAGCCACCGGTGCCGAGCAAGCACGCTGGTGGCCGCCTCCACCTCGGTGACGGTGCGCAGCCGGACCATCAGATAGTCCGGCACCTGATCTACTGCCATGCCCGCCAGCAGGGCCGGCTCCACACCCCCGGACTGCGTGTGGCCCCCGGTGGGCAGCCTGCCGTCGGCCAGCAGCAGCCGTAGGTAGGCGGCAGAGGCGGGTCCCCTGGGATCGGTGCCAGCCTGGGTCATCAGAAGAGGTTGTAGAGCTGGGTCAGCGGCAGCCGGTCGGCCGGGGCGGGCACGATCTCGTCGCCGTCGACCTGGATGCGAAACGACTCTGGGTCGATGCGAATGTCCGGCAGCGCCGAGTTGTTGACCATGTCGGCCTTGGTGACCCCCCGGGTGGGGCGGACCGCAACCAGAGATCGCTGCAGCCCCAACTGATCGGCCAACCCGTGGTCCAGGGCCGCCGGGGCGACGTAGGACTGGGAGCGAGCCGAGCCGCCGGCGTAGTAGAGCGTGGGCCGCATCAGCACCGGCTGCGGCGTGGGGATGGAGGCGTTCGGGTCACCGAGCGCCCCGAAGACGATGCCGCCGCCCTTGATCACCACACTGGGACGAACGGCGAAGAAGCGCGGATCCCAGAGCACCAAGTCGGCCAGCTTGCCCACCTCCACCGACCCGATCTCGTGGTCGACGCCGTGGGCGACAGCCGGGTTGATGGTGTACTTGGCCACGTAACGACGAGCCCGGAAGTTGTCCGCCGGGAGCCCGCCGGCCAGCTCGCCACGAACGGCCTTCATCATGTGTGCCACCTGCCACGTCCGGGTGACGACCTCGCCGATCCTCCCCATCGCCTGCGCATCGGACGACGTGATCGACAGCGCTCCGAGGTCGTGCAGGTGGTCCTCGGCCGCGATCGTGGTGGCCCGGATGCGCGACTCCGCGAAGGCGAGGTCTTCGGGCACCGACGGGTTGAGGTGGTGGCAGACCATCAGCATGTCGAGGTGTTCGGCCACCGTGTTGACCGTGTGCGGCAGGGTCGGGTTGGTCGACGACGGCAGCACGTGGTCGTAGCCGGCAACGGTCAAGATGTCGGGCGCGTGGCCGCCACCGGCTCCTTCGGCGTGAAAGGCGTGGATGCCGCGGCCGCCGATGGCGGCCAGCGTGTCGGCTACGAAGCCCGCCTCGTTCAAGGAGTCCGCGTGCAGCGCGACCTGCAGGCCCCACTCCTGCGCACCCCGCAGTGCCGCGTCGATGGCTGCAGGTGTGGAACCCCAGTCCTCATGCACCTTGTAGCCACCTGCGCCGGCCAGCGCCTGCTCGGCGAATGCCTCGGCTGACACGGTGTTGCCCTTGCCGAGCAGCAAGAAGTTCACCGGGTACTGATCCAGTGAGCGGTGGGCCTGCTCCAGGTGCCAGGCGCCGGGGGTCACCGTGGTGGCCTTGGAGCCCTCGGACGGACCGGTGCCACCGCCGCCGAGGGTGGTCAGGCCGGTGGCCAGGGCCTCATATATCTGGGATGGCGACAGGAAGTGCACATGGGAGTCGAAGCCTCCGGCGGTGAGGATCTTGCCCTCGCCAGAAATCACGTCGGTGCCGGGACCGATGACCAGGTCGGGGTGGACGCCATCGGCGATGTCGGGGTTGCCGCTGCGTCCGATGCCGGCGATCCGACCCTGCCGGATCCCGACATCGGCGCGGACTATTCCCCAGTGGTCGAGCACCACCACGTTGGTGATCACCGTGTCCAGCGCTCCACCGGCCGACGTGACCAAGGACTGGTTCATCGACTCGCGGATCGACTTGCCGCCGCCGAACACCGACTCTTCGCCGCCGAAAGTGAGATCCCGTTCCACCTCGATCCAGAGATCGGTGTCCCCGAGGCGGACCTGGTCGCCCTTGGTCGGGCCGAAGATCGCCGCGTAGTCCTCTCGGTGCAGGCGAGCCATGTCAGGACTCCTGGGGACTGGCCGTGGCGACCGGCAGCCGCCCACCGTCCGTCGCCCGGACCACCTGGATCCCCGGCACCCGGCGGCCGCCGCGAAGCGCCACCACCGCCACCCGTCGAGAAGCGCCGGGCTCAAAGCGGACCGAGGTGCCCGCCGCGATGTCCAGCCGAAAGCCCATCGCCGCCTGCCGATCAAACGACAACCCGCTGTTCACGTCGGGAAGGTGGAGGTGGGAACCGACTTGGATGGGCCGGTCGGCGGTGTTGGTGAAGGTGAGCTCGGCCCGCTCCTCGGGCGCCCGGTCGGCGTTGATCTCGAGCCAGCCGGGCTGGACCCGGATCGCTCCCGGGCCGTTGGATGATGGTCCCGCCATGACGTCCTCCTGCTTCGCTCGGCCGGTCAGGAGATGGGCTGGTGCAGCGTGACAAGCTTGCGGCCGTCGGGGAAGGTCGCCTCGACCTGCACGTCGGTGAGCATCTCGGCCACGCCGTCCATCACGTCCTCGCGGCTCAGCACCTCTCGCCCGCTGGTCATCAGCTCGGCGACCAACCCGCCCTCACGCGCGCGCTCCACCACCCAGGTGCTCAGCACCGCCACCGCCTCGGGGTAGTTCAGCCTCACCCCCCGGGCCAGCCGGTCCCTGGCGACCATGCCGGCCACGGCCTGCAGCAGCTTCTCGGTCTCCGAGGGCGCCAAGTTCACGGCCGTCTCCTTCGATGGTGCTGCCGGCTGGTGTAGGCTCACCGTACCCAGCCATTGTTTCGTCGCTGTGACGGCGGCCGCTCCGAAGCGGCGTCAGGCCGTCGGCACCCAGTGCTCGGGAGGCACCCGCTCCGCCTCAGGCGGCAGTGGCGGCGGCGTGCCGTCCCCGAAGGGGCGCCCGCCCAGCTGCTCGCGGCCGTGCGGAGTGAGCCAATTGGTGAGGTCGGGGCCCTTGGGGACGATCTGGGTGGGGTTGATGTCGGTGTGCACTACGTAGTAGTGCTGCTTGATCTGAACGAAGTCGGTGGTGTCACCGAACCCCGGAGTTTGGAACAGGTCGCGGGCATAGGCCCAGAGCACCGGGAGATCGCTGAGCTTGTGCCGGTTGCACTTGAAATGCCCGTGGTAGACCGGATCGAACCGGGCGAGTGTGGTGAACAGCCGGATGTCCGCCTCCGTGATGGTGTCGCCAACCAGGAACCGCTGCCCGCTCAGTCGGTCCGAGAGCCAGTCCAGCCGAGAGAAGAGCCGGTCGTACGCCCGGTCGTACGCTTCCTGAGAGCCTGCGAAGCCGCAGCGGTAGACCCCGTTGTTGACGTCGCGGAAGACCAGCTGGGACACCTCGAGGATCTCCTCACGCAGGTGCTCGGGATACAGGTCGGGCGCACCGTCGCGGTGGAACTCGGTCCACTCGGTCGAGAAGTCCAGCGTCATCTGCGGGTAGTCGTTGGTCACCACCGCCTTGGTCGTGACGTCGACCAGAGCAGGCACGGTGATGCCCCGTTTGTAGTCCGGATCCCGGGCGAAGAACGCCTCCTGAAGCCGCGAGTAGCCCAGGACCGGGTCCACCCCGCCCGGGTCGAGGTCAAAGGTCCAGCTGCGAGCGTCGTGGGTCGGCCCGCACATGGCCATCGAGATGGCGCCTTCCAGCCCGAGAAGCCGGCGGACGATGACCGTACGGTTGGCCCACGGGCAGGCACGAGCCACCACCAGCCGATAGCGACCGGGCTCGACGCCGAACCCATCACGGGCATCACGGGTGACCCGGGTCTGGATGTAGTTGGTGTCCCGCTGGAAGGCAGTGCCACCGGTCACATAAGCACCTGAGGTGGAGTAAGCGTCGCTTGTCACGCGCCCAAGGTACCTGCGGCGCGCGAACCGGCTATCCGCCGCGGGCGACGTCGATGACACGGAAGCGGGGGGAGCCCAGCCGGTGATGTTCGTAGGCCTGCGCAGGAGTCAGCGCTGTGGGAAACACCGAGACGTCGTCGAGCGTGCCGGCGAAGTGACTGACCGAACCCTCCGGCGGGGCGGGGGCGGCCGGGCCGCCCAGCCCCCAACGGCCTGTCACCGCTGGAACCTCGAAGGACATGGCGCGCGTCGCCACCAACCGGCCGTCGAGGTACAGCTGCAGGTGAGTAGCTGTCTGCACGGCCACCACCGCGTGCCAACCGCCGTCGGCGACGGTTCGCGGACTAGTCACCATGGCCGAAGCCGCCCCGGAACCACGGACCGAGAAGCTCACCTGGCCGCCAGTCTCGATCCGGACCTGACGCAGGCCAGCCGCGTCAGGGTCGGACCCGTCCCCCGGACCGAAGCCCATCAGCGCGCCGCCGTCGGAGCTCGTGGTCTTGACCCAGCCCTCGACGCTGACCGCCCCGACGGCCCGGGCGCTGGAAGCGGTGCGCGCTCGCGCCGCGCTGCCGCCGTTGAACGTGGCGGCGGAATCGGCGTCGGCGCGCAGCGCGCCCCGAGCACCGAAGGTGACGCCGGAGTCAGCGGTGAGCGGCAGGCCACCGACCCCGTCGGGATCGCTGGTCGAGCCTGATGGGCTCCCCAGCCGCCACTGGTGCTTGGCCCCGTCGAAGCGGATGCGGCGGGCGTAGGAGTCGTCGGAGGGGTAGGTCTGAACGACGGCCGGACTGGTGACTGTGTTGCCGTCGCCATCCTGGACCCGAATCTGGTAGCGATAGCTGGCCCCGGGCCGACCGCTGCGGTCGACGTAGCCCAACGCGGGGCGGCGCCAGAAGTGAGAGGTGGCGGTGTCGGCCGAGATGACCGCGCCATTGCGCAGGACCTGATAGCGCAGCTCCTGGTCGTCGCGATCCCAGTTGGCCCGCCAACTCAGGCTTACTTGGTTAGTGCCGATGCTCACGGTGGGGGTCGTGGGGTCGGCGGTCACCCGCGGACCCTGGCGGTTGGGCGCGAGATCACCGACGGCGAACCGCGCCAGCCCCTGTTGAGCTCTGCCGTTGACACGCGGAAACTCCCCTCCCAGCACCAGATAGCGTTCGGTACCGGTCACACTCCAAGCCGCCTGCGAAAGGCCCGTATAGGTGCCGCTGGCGACGTCGGGAAACCAGTTGTACAGGGAGGGAGCCGGGTGACCGGCGAAGTCCTGGTAGGCAGAGCTGCGCTGGGTATTGGTGCCGACGGTGCCGGTGGGCTGTTTGGTGACCGCCAGCGCTCGGGACCACCTGGTTCGGGGGGTCGTGTCGGGGAAGCCGCCGATGTTGCTGCAGAAGTGCGCGTGGCCGACGGAGTAGACCTGGTCGCCGATGGGGACGACGTCGTAGGTGTCGCCGTGGCAGTCCTGCAGCCACCGGACGTCGCCGGTGACCGCATCAGCAGCGAAAACACCCTCGAAGTTGCCGTCGCCGAAGGTGTAGCCGCCGCCATAGACGGTGTCGTGGTCGGCCGCGAGGGTCAAGATGGCAGCATTCTCGCCGGAGTTCTGGACGACCTGGTTGACTGCCCACGGCCGGCTTTCCCCGGTGACAGCGTCCAGCGACCCCATTCCGGGAGCGACGGCCTGATTCAATCTGGCGAAGCTCCCTCCGGCGACGATCGCGCGGGCGCCCGGGGGGGCGACCAGCGCCTGGACGGTCGCGTCTGCCGTCGGGGCCCAGCCGGTGAGGGCGCCGTTGTCGGCGTTGACGGCCGCCAGTCGGGTGCGGGGCAGTCCGTTTACCCGGTTGAAGTTGCCGCCGAGATAGACCGTGCGGCCGCGGACGGCGATGGCGTTGACGGTGGCGTTTACGTTCGGGGCCAGCGGGGTGAGCTCGCCGGTGGCCACCGCAAAGGAGGCGAAGCCCATCCGTGGCAGTCCGTTGACATGAGCGAACTGTCCGCCGACGTAGAGCGTCGACCGGTCGGCGGACAGCGCGAGCACCTTGACCACCCCGTCGATGTCAGGGGCGAACGAGGTGGCGACGCCAGAGCTGAGCGAGTAGGACATCAGATTGCTTCGAGGAGACTCCGAGGTCCCGACCTGGGCGCCTGCCGGCCTGACCGAGGTGAACTCGCCCCCGGCATAGACGACGTCGTCTGCCACTGCTTGAGACCACACCACGCCGTTGATCTGAGCTGTGGGCAGCGTGTCAGCCGTGACCGTGGCCCGGGTGCGCTGGTGGATGGGTCCCGGCTCGACGGCAGCCACCGGCGGCGCCAGCACAGCAGCCATCATCATGACGAGGGCAGCCACCAAGGTCGTGCGACCAGTGTGCGGGCCGCGTCGGCACGGTCGCGGCCTGTTCCTGCGGGGAGTGGAAATGAGGACCTCTGGCGGGCGGTTCGGTTTCGAAGGATTTGGGTATCGATAAAGCGGGAAAGTTTTGAGCAGTCGAGTTGCAACTCGCCAAATTTATGTCACCAATTCCACTGGCCGTGACCAGCTGTAGGCTTGCGTCGGGTTCCAGCGACAAAGACCGGTCCTGCGAGACGTGGCGATCCGGGTGACAATAGGACACGTGCGTTTTCTCTCCGGCCCACCCGCTCATGACCTGACCTACTCCGACGTGTTCCTGGTCCCGCGCCGTTCTGCCCTCTCATCCCGGCTCGACGTAGACCTCACCAGCACCGACGGGATCGCTACTCCGCTTCCCCTCATCGTGGCCAACATGACGGCTATCTCGGGCCGCCGGATGGCCGAGACCGTCGCCCGTCGCGGTGGACTCGCGGTGCTGCCCCAAGACATCCCCACCGACGTGGTGGCCCAGGCGGTAGCCAAGGTCAAGGGCTCCCATCCGGTATTCGACACCGCCGTCACCGTCACACCTGAGGCAACAGTCGGCGAAGCTCTGTCGCTGCTCCCCAAGCGAGCGCACGGCGTAGTGGTCGTGGTGTCGGCGGGCCGACCGGTGGGCACGGTGAGTGAGGCTGACGCCGCGGGCGTGGACCGCTTCGCCCAGGTCCACGAGGTGATGTCGTCGGACCTGATGCTCACTTCATCCGCGGCCTCGCCGAAGGCGATCTTCGACGAGTTGGTCAGCCGGCACCTCGAAGTCGCCCTGGTGGTCGCTGGTGATCAGCTGCTGGGGGTGATGACCCGCCTGCACGCGGTGCGCTCCACCCTCTATCGGCCATCGTTGGACGCCGACGGCCGACTGAGGGTGGCCGCCGCCGTCGGCATCAACGGCGACGTGGTCGCCCGGGCGGACTCGCTGTTGGCGGCGGGCATCGACGTCTTGGTGGTGGACACCGCACACGGTCACCAGGAAAGGATGCTGGAGGTGCTCAAGTCGGTCCGCGAGGCGCGGGACAGGCTGGTCGAGACCACCGGTCGCCATGTCCCGCTGGTGGCGGGCAATGTGGTTTCGGCCGCAGGGGTGCTGGACCTGATCGATGCAGGCGCCGACGTGGTCAAAGTCGGTGTGGGTCCAGGCGCGATGTGCACCACCCGGATGATGACCGGCGTGGGCAGGCCCCAGTTCAGCGCGGTGCTGGAGTGCGCGGACGCAGCGCTCTCGGCCGACAAGGCGATCTGGGCCGACGGCGGCGTCCGCTACCCTCGTGACGTGGCGCTGGCGCTGGCGGCCGGGGCCGGCAGCGTCATGATCGGGTCCTGGTTCGCGGGGACCTACGAGAGCACCGGCAACCTGTTCACCGACGCCCAGGGCCGGCTCTACAAGGAGTCGTTCGGGATGGCCTCGGCCCGAGCGGTCAAACTCCGGACCAAGGACTCCTCCGGCTTCGACCGGGCGCGCGCCGGCTTGTTCGAGGAGGGCATCTCGTCGTCGCGGATGTATCTGGACCCCGCGCGCCCGAGCGTGGAGGACCTGATCGACTCCATCGTCGCCGGGGTCCGCAGCAGTTGCACCTACGCCGGCGCCGGCACGCTCGAGGAGTTCCGCGAGCAGGCGTTGGTCGGGGTGCAGTCGTCCTCCGGCTTCGAGGAGGGGCGACCGCTGCACGCCAGCTGGTAAGTCGGACGAGTGGTTACGGAGCTGCCATGAGCACGCCGGAGATGCGGGCGTTGGCCCAGGACATGACCTCGGTCGTCGTGGGCTTTCTGGATGCTCTCGATCCCGCACAGCGAAGGAGTGCACAGGGTGCACTGCAGCCCGACGAGCACACTCGATGGACCTACCTCCCCGGAGCGCGACCGGGCGTGCGGGTGGGGAACCTGACGACCGAGCAGCGCCGGCTCGCGTCGCAGCTGCTGGCCACCCTGCACGGTCAGCTCGGGCTTTCCACGGCGGAGTCGGTGCTCACAGTAGAGGCGTACGCACAGGGTCTGCAACCCGATCCGGACGGGCAGGCGCTGCTCACCCGCCATCTCGACGCTGACTACTGGGTGCGCGTCCTCGGCCGGCCAGGGTCTGATGCCTGGGCTTGGCGACTCAGCGGCCACCATCTGGTGGCCCAAGCCACCGTGATCGGCACCGAGGTGTTCAGCACGCCGCACTTCTTCGGCGCCAATTCGGCACGAGTTCCTCGCGGCCCGCACGCCGGACTGCGTGGACTCGCCGAGGAGGAGGATCTGGCCCGGCGACTGGTGCACCTGTTCGACCTCACTCAACGTGAACGTGCCCTTTCGTCGCCTCGTGCTCCGGCTGACATCGAAAGCCGGGACAACCCGATCGCCGTTCCGCCGCAGGGGGCGGGCGGACTGGTGATGGCGGGGATGGACGTCGAACAGAGGCAACTGTTCGGGGCGCTGATCGGACAGTATCTGGGCCGGGTGGCCGCCCCGGTGGCCAACCGCGCCTGGACGGACCTGCGGGACGCGGGTCTCGGCAGCGTCGCCTTCCGCTGGGCCGGCGGGCTGCAGCCGGGCCAAGGGCACTACTACGCGATTACCTCGCCAAGCCTGCTGATCGAGTACGACAACACCCAGAACGGGGCCAACCACATCCACTCCGTATGGCGCGATCTCCGCCGCGACTGGGGTGGAGACGTTCTTGCCCAGCACTACCGCAGGCAACACCGGCGGGACTCGGGCCCCGACCGCCCAGAGGTCGGTGCTTAGGAGCGTGCGTACCGCTCCGCCGCCCGCGCCCGAGCCTTGGCCGCCTCTTCTTCACGGTTCTTGGGCGCTGCCGTGGTAGTCAGGTGCTCGAGGAGGTGTTGGGTGGCGTGGGCGACCTCGGCCACCGCACGGTCGAATGCTTCCTGGTTGGCCTGTGACGGCTTGGTGGTGCCAGCGATCTTGCGCACGTACTGCAGTGCGGCATCGTGCACCTCGGAGTTCGTGGCCGGCGGCTCGAAGTTATGCAACTGGCGAATGTTCCTGCACATGGCTCTGACCCTACTGTCGATCTTCAAGGGTGCGGATCCTGATGGCCAAACATGACCTGCCCCAACCTCGCCAGCCAGCGGCGACAGCGGTCCGCCGGCCAACCGTGACTCAGTGCGCGTGGTCGCCGCGATAGAACTCGTAGATCCAGCCAGTCACAGTGAAGAAGGCCACGCCGGTGCCGATGATAGTCAACCACCAGCCGAAGACCGGCCCCAGAGCCACCAGCACCAGCGTGCCCGCGCAATACAGCGGCCAGATGCTCTGCGGAGGGAAGAAGCCCAGCTCGCCGGCTCCTTCTGCGATCTCACCCAGTTTCTCGTCCTCGGGCCGAGGGTTGATGCGGCGCGAGAGGAGCCCGAGGTAGAGACCGATCATGAGCACCAGGAAGAAGGTCAGGATCAGCGCGGCCGTACCGGTTGGATCCCTGCTCATCTGCCAGTAAACCGGCGTCACGATGGCGCAGAAGATGCCCAGGATCGCAAAGATCCACGCTTCGATCTTCACTTGGCCTTCCCGTCAGGGTCGTTGAACTGGGGCTCGTTGCCGTGACCCGTCTGATCCTTGGACTCACCGATGACATCATCGGAGGTTCCGCTGACTCGGGCCTTCAGCTCCTCCACACGACCGGTGTCCTCACCCGCGTCACCAAGATCGTCGTCATCGGCCTCGTTGGCGCCGTATTCGGCCAGCGACACCTCGGGGTGGTGCAGGTCAAAGGCGGGCGCTTCGGAGCGGATCCGGGGCAACGAGTTGAAGTTGTGCCGCGGCGGCGGGCAGGAGGTCGCCCACTCCAGCGAACGTCCCCAACCCCACGGATCGTCGGTGTTGACCAGAGGAGCGTTCCGGGAGATCCACACGTTGTAGAGGAACGGCAGCATCGACGCACCGAGCAAGAAGGCGCCCGCGGACGAGATCTGGTTGAGCAGGAGAAAGCCGTCGTCGGGCAGGTAGTCGGCGTAGCGTCGGGGCATCCCCTCCACGCCCAACCAGTGCTGGACCAGAAACGTGGTGTGGAAGCCGATGAACAGCAACCAGAAGTGGATCTTGCCCCACGTCTCGTCGAGCATCCGGCCGGTGAACTTGGGCCACCAGAAATAGAAGCCGGCGAACATGGCAAACACCACGGTGCCGAACACCACGTAGTGGAAGTGCGCCACCACGAAGTAGGAGTCCGACAGCGCGAAGTCCAGGGGAGGGCTGGCCAGGATGACGCCTGTGAGGCCACCGAACAAGAACGTGACCAGGAAGCCGACCGCCCACAGCATCGGGGTATCGAACGAAATGTTGCCGCCCCACATGGTGCCGATCCAGTTGAAGAACTTGACCCCGGTCGGGACCGCGATCAGGAACGTCATGAACGAGAAGAACGGCAGGTTGACCGCACCAGTGACGTACATATGGTGTGCCCACACCGCAATGGACAGCGCTGCAATCATCAGCGTGGCGCCGACCAGCCCGACGTAGCCGAAGACCGGCTTGCGACTGAAGACCGGCAGCACTTCGGTAATGATGCCGAAGAACGGCAACGCGATGATGTAGACCTCGGGGTGGCCGAAGAACCAGAACAAGTGCTGCCACAGGATCGGTCCTCCCGTGGCCGCGTCGAAGACGTGAGCGCCCAGGACGCGGTCAGCCTCAAGCACCAGCAATGCTGCGGCCAGGATCGGGAAGGCGATCAGCACCAAGATGGAGGTGACGAAGATGTTCCACGTGAAGATCGGCATCCGGAACATGGTCAGCCCAGGCGCCCTCATGGTGAGGATGGTGGTGACGAAGTTGACCGAGCCCAAGATGGTGCCCAGACCGGCCAGGTAGATGCCCATGATCCACAGGTCGCCGCCCACTCCCGGGGAGTGCACCACGTCGCTCAGCGGCGTGTACGCGGTCCAGCCGAAACTCGCTGCACCATCGGGCGACAGGAAGCTCGAGCAGGTCATGGTGGCGCCGAACAGGTACAGCCAATACGAGAACATGTTCAGCCGCGGGAACGCCACGTCTGGAGCGCCGATCTGCAGCGGCATGATGGCGTTCGCGAAGCCGGCGAACAGCGGTGTCGCGAAGAACAGCAACATGATCGTGCCGTGCATGGTGAAGTACTGGTTGTAGACCTCGAAGGACAGGAACTGCAGTCCCGGAAAGGCCAGTTCGGCCCGGATGCCTAGAGCCAGCAGCCCGCCGAAGAAGAAGTAGATCATCGAGGTGATGAAGTACAGGCTGCCGATCTTCTTGTGGTCGGTGGTAACCAGCCACTGCCATGAGATCGTGCCCATTCGCCGGGTGGGTGTGGCAATCTCGGCCGCAGTAGCGGTGCGTGCCAGGGTCGTCATCGGTTGCCCACCTCCGGGATGTCCTGCTCTTTGGCTTCGCCTTGAGAGTCCGGTATCGCCGGTCCCTTCGCCACACCAGTCTGACCCACAGCGGCAAGGCCCTTCAGGTGCGCGTTGTATTCGGCTTCGGTGACGACGTGGACGGTGAACAGCATGCGTGAGTGGTAGGTGCCGCACAACTCGGCGCAGCGACCGTCGAAGGTGCCCACCTTGTTCGGCGTCACGTCGAACGAGTTCAGCCGACCCGGGATCACGTCAAGCTTGTAGTAGAACGCGGGAATCCAGAACGAGTGGTTGACGTCGGGTGACGACTCGTTGAAGCGCACGGTCTTCCCGACCGGAAGGTAGAGGTCGGCGTAGGTGTCGATGGTGCCGGTCTCCCAAACGTCCTGGCCGACAGCCGGATTGTTCGCCTCGCGGTAGTTGAAGGTCCAGGCCCACTTCTGGCCGACCACGTCGATGGTGTGGTCCGGCTCGGGAACTCTGGCCACGACACGATCCTGCGCCACGATCGTGTGGTAGAAGAGCACGCCCACGATAATGAACGGCGCCATCGTGTAGAAGATCTCGAGCGGCAGGTTGTAACGGTTCTGCTTGGGCAGCAAGCCACCGCGATTCCGGTAGCGCAACGAGGCCCAGCCGATCAGTCCCCAAACCCCAAACCCGACGAGCAGAGCCGCGATCCAGGTGCCGATCCACAGGTCGTGGATGTAGGGCGCACGGTCGCTGGCCGACGGTGGCAGGCCCAAGCGCTTGAGTTCGCCCAGTTGTCCCGCAGTGCAGCCGGACAGGCTCAGCGCGCCGACCGCGAGCATGACCACCAGCAGACGGCGCGAGCGCACCCGAGAGGCGGTCCTCGGCGCGTTCTGCTCGACAGGCCGGAACTCGGTGCCTCTCACGTCGCGCCCTTCGTACGAACTACCCGCGTTCAACAAGCCACCGTCCTCCAACGAGCTATCGCTGATCTACCCACACCAGTCCCGCTCCACATTCAAGCATTCGCCGCGCTCGTGATCCACAGATGCAGCCGCCCGGCGCGCGGTGTTGATTACCCTAACGCAGCGCAGCCAGGTCGAGGGGGTGGGTCACAACCCGCGCTGGACACAGGCAGGTGAACCCTCGTCGGCAGGGATCGACCGCCGATACAACACAAGGGAAACAATTGCGCGTGTTGGGCACCACGACGTCGCAGTGTCGTGACGGGCCGTGCAAGGCTGTGCGCTGCGGGCCGGTTCCGACGCCCGTTCGTCAAATTCCGCCCGAGAGGGCCTGCAGATCGGGGATGCCGTGCTTCGCTCCAGACTTGTCGCCCTGGCCGTTGCGTCGGGCCTGATGGTCAGTTCGGTCGCCTGCGCTCCGCCGGCCGCCGAACCGTCCCCCTCCTCCTCGGCGGGAGCGGCCACGGCCACCTCGGCAGCCGCGCTGGGGGGCATGGAGGGTCTGGTCACCGCGGCCAAGGCCGAGGGGGCGTTGAACGTGATCGCGCTGCCGCCCGACTGGGCCAACTACGGCAAGATCATCGAAGGTTTCAAGGCGAAGTACGGCATCAAGGTCAACTCGGCCCAGCCCGACGCCGCCAGCCAGGAGGAGATCAACGCCGCCAAGCAGCTCAAGGGCACCGACCGGGCGCCCGACGTTTTCGACCTCGGTCAGTCCGTGGCGTTGGCCAACACCGACCTCTTTGCGCCGTACAAGGTCTCGACGTTCGACACCATCGACAGCGCCTTCAAGGACCCGGATGGCAAATGGGTCAATGACTACGGCGGCTACATGTCCATCGGATATGACTCCAAGAAGGTGCCTGAGGTGAAGGCCGTCGAGGACCTCCTCAAGCCGGAGTTCAAGGGCAAGGTGGCGCTCAACGGCAACCCCACCGAAGCCGGCGCCGCCTTCAGCGGTGTGGTGATGGCCTCGGTTGCCAACGGCGGCTCCGCCGACGACATCCAGCCCGGTGTCGACTTCTTCTCCAAGCTGTCCAAGGCCGGCAACTTCTTGCCCGTCGACCCGACGGCGGCCACCATCGAATCCGGGCAGACCCCCGTCGTGATCGACTGGGATTACACGAACGCCGCCGTGACGGCGAAACTGCCGTCCTGGAAGGTCCTGGTGCCCGCGAAGGCCCAGGTCGGCTCGTACTACTACCAGGCGATCAACAAGGAAGCACCGCACCCGGCGGCCGCTCGGCTCTGGCAGGAGTACCTCTACTCAGACGAAGGGCAAAACCTCTTCCTGGGCGGCGGCGCCCGGCCGGTGCGCGCGGACGACATGGAGAAGTCGGGCACCCTTGACAAGGCCGCCTACGCCAAGCTGCCGAAAGTGTCCGGTGAGCCGGTGCTGCTGACGGCCGAGCAGAACAAGACTGCGGCGGCCGTGCTGAGCAAGCAGTGGGCGAAGGTGACGGGCTGACCGTCGGAGACACCCGAGCCACTGTCGTGACCAGCGCTCCAGGGAGCACCGGAGGCGCTGCTTCACGGCTGGCCCGCCTCATCCCGGCTCTCGGCGTGGTGCCGTTCCTGGGCTACCTGGTGATCTTCCTGGTCATCCCGACGTTGACCGTGGTCGTCGGCGCCTTTGCCGAGCAGGGGCGGCCGAGCCTGGTCAACATCCGTGACCTGGCCAACGCCGCCGTGCTCGGCTCTCTGGGCAGGAGTCTGGCCCTCTCGGCGGTCACGGCCGTCATCGGTGGCGTGGTTGGGGCGCTGTTGGCCTACGCCGTGGTCACCGGCCGTACCGATGGGCTGCTGCGTCGGCTGGTCACCAGCATCTGCGGAGTACTGGCCCAGTTCGGCGGGGTGACCCTGGCGTTCGCCTTCATCGCCACGGTCGGCATCTCCGGCGTGCTGTCGGTCTGGATGGACGCCAACCTCGGTACCAGCTTGACCAGCAGCACGTGGCTGTTCGGGCTCAGCGGGCTGGCCCTGGTCTACTCCTACTTCCAGATCCCGCTGATGGTGATCGTGTTCCTGCCGGCGCTGGACGGGATCCGCATCCAGTGGCGCGAGGCGGCCGCCAACTTGGGGGCCAGCACCTGGCAGTACTGGCGCTATGTGGGTCTGCCGCTGCTGACGCCGGCCTTTCTCGGGTCGCTGCTGCTGCTCTTCGCCAACGCCTTCGCCGCCTACGCCACCGCGGCCGCCCTGGTCAGCCAGGGCAACCCGATCATTCCGTTGTGGATTCGGTCGGCGCTCATCAGCGAGGTGGTTCTGGGTCACCAGAACTTCGCCTACGCGCTAGCTCTGGAGATGATCGTGATCGTCGCCTTGGTCATGACCGGCTACAGCCTGCTGCTCAGCCGGACCTCCCGCTGGATCCGATGACCGCGGTGGCGGCGCCCACGCCGCGCTCGAGGAGTCGTCGACCGGGGGTGGTCTCGTTGCAGGTCTTCCGGGTGCTGGTGCTGGTGCTCACCGGGGCCTTCTTCGTCGTGCCGCTGGTGGCGATGCTTGACTTCAGCACCCGCAGCTACGCGTCCGCCGACCGGGTGTGGACGGCCTGGGGACTGCTGGTCAAGGACCCGCTGCTGCGCGGTTCCATCCTCACCTCGCTGGCGCTGTCCCTGCTGACCGTCCTCGGCATGCTGGTGCTGCTGGTGCCGACGCTGATCTGGGTGCGGCTGCGCGTGCCGTGGATGGCCCGCACGGTTGAGTTCCTGTGTCTGTTGCCGCTCACGGTGCCGCCTCTGGTGATCATCGTCGGCCTCACCAACGTGACCGCCTGGCTCGCCTACCTTCTTGGCGACACGCCTTACTGGCTGGCCTTCTTGTACGTGGTGCTGGTGCTGCCCTACGCCTACCGCGCCCTCGACGCCGGACTGTCGGGCATCAACGTGGTGACTCTGGCCGAGGCCGCGCGAAGCCTCGGCGCCGGCTGGGTGACGGTCATCGTTCGGGTGATCGTGCCCAACATCAAGACTGCCCTGATCTCGGCTTCCTTCATCTCGATCGCCCTGGTGCTCGGTGAATACACCTTCGCCTCCCTGCTCAACTTCAATACCCTGCAGGTGACCATCACCCAACAGGGCAAGTCCAACGCCCAGGTATCGATGGCGGCGTCCCTCGCCTCCATTCTGTTTGCGGTTGCCTTGCTGGTGGGGCTGTCGTTTGCCAGCGGACGACGGCACGGTCGGGGCCGAGACCGTACGACTCCCGCCGACGCTCTCGCCCCCACACCCCCTTCTGCGACCCAGGAGCAACGATGACCTCGAGCAGCAGTGAGCCCGCCGGGGCCGCCATCGACAGCACCGACGACGGTCCGCTGAGCAACGGAGTGGAAGTCCGGCTGGAGGGACTCCGCCGCAGCTACGGCTCGGTGCAGGCGCTGGACGGACTGGACCTCACCTTGGCCCCCGGCGAGCTGGTGGCGCTGCTCGGACCGTCCGGTTGCGGCAAGACCACCGCGCTGCGGATCCTGGCCGGGCTGGACAGCCCCACCTCGGGCCGGGTCGTGGTCGACGGCCGCGATCTCACCTCGGTGCCTGCCAACAAGCGCGACATGGGCATGGTCTTCCAGGCGTACTCCCTGTTTCCCCACCTGACCTCACAAGCCAACGTCGAGTTCGGCCTCAAGCTGCGGGGCGTGGCGCCGTTGGCGCGACGGCAGCGGGCGCTGGAGATGCTGGAGCTGGTCGGATTGGGTGCGCACGCAGACCGCTACGCCAGTGAGCTTTCCGGCGGGCAGCAGCAGCGGGTGGCCCTGGCCCGGGCGCTCGCCTTCCGGCCGTCGGTCCTGCTGCTCGACGAGCCGCTATCGGCGCTGGACGCCAAGGTGCGTGCCCAACTCCGCGACGAGATCCGCCGGGTGCAGCTCGAGGTGGGCACCACCACGTTGTTCGTCACTCACGACCAGGACGAGGCGCTGGCCATGGCTGATCGGGTTGGGGTGATGAACAAGGGCCGATTGGAACAGCTGGACGCTCCCCAGGTGCTGTACGCCCGACCGGTGAGTGCGTTCGTGGCCGACTTCGTCGGACTGATGAACCGCGTGCCGGCCTCGGTGAGCGGGGGTCAGGCCACCGTGCTGGGCCAACGGCTGCCGACGCTTGAGGGCTCGATCGCCTCGGGCCGCGGGTTGGCTCTGGTGCGTCCCGAGCAGTTGCAGGTGACCCGGTCAGCCGCAGGCACGGCGTGGGTAGTGGCAGTCTCGTTTCAGGGTCCGATCTCGCGGGCCACCATCCACACCGCCGACGGGACCGAGCTGACCGCGCAGCTCGCAGGGTCGGCGAGTCAGGGGCTGGAGATCGGCGCCACCGTTGAGCTCGCCGTGGACGCCGCCGGCCTGCTGGTCGCGGCCACGTAGCCAGCGACGGCGGGATCGCGGCAGGGCGGACCAGTTCAGGCCTTGACTGGCGCCTGCTGCATCCGGCCGACGCTGGCCTCCAGCGAGGTGTTCACCGGGTGCTGCAGAGCCTGCCGGACGCGTTCGAACTCCTGCTCGATCACGCGTAGGTGCTCGAGGAAGAGATCGTCTGTTCCTTGCCGGCTTCCACCCGCATGGGCACTCCGGCGGGCCGCGTTCTCCAAGGCCTCACTGTGGGCCCCCAAAGGACCCGCGCCCAGCGACAGGGCTCCACCCCGCAGCGCGTGAGCCAGCTGGCCGACGGCTTCGATGTCGCCCGCGGCCGTGGCGGCCCGCAGGGAGTCGAGCTGCGTCTCCGCCGTGTTCACGAAGAGGTCCACCAGCAGAGCGGCTTGTTCGTCGTCGTCGTCGGTCATGTCGGCCAGCTCACCCAGGTCCACAGCCGGCTCTTGCTGGTCGGCGCGCTCCTGCTGGTCGGCTGGCGCCGGCAACCAACGGGCCAGCGCGGCGCGGAAGTCGGCTATGCGTACCGGCTTGGTCAGGTAGTCGTCCATGCCAGCCTCCAGGCAGCGCTCTGCGTCACCCTTCATGGCGCTGGCGGTGAGGGCGATAACCGGCGTACGCCGGCGCCCGCGCTCCCGCTCCCTCAGCTGGTCAGTCGCCTCGTAGCCGTCGATGTAGGGCATCTGGCAGTCCATGAAGATCAGGTCGTACGGCCGAACCTCCGCGGCTGCCAGCACCTCGGCGCCGGTGCCCGCGATGTCCACCGTGCAGCCCAGTGACTCCAACATCCGCCGAGCCACCTGCTGACTGACCGGATTGTCCTCAGCCACGAGCACGCGGTGTACTGGATCGCGCTCGACCCCTTCGTGCCCTGATAGCGGGTCGGCAGGCGGCGCGGTCGCAGACACCTGTTCGGGCAGCGCCCCCTCGTCGCCAGTGGCCAGCAGTTGGGTCACGCAACTCAACAGCACCGACGGCCGGACCGGTTTGGTGAGGTGTGCGTGCAACTCGCCGCTGTCGAGGCCGCTACGGTCCCCGCTGGAGGTGAGCAGCACCCGGGCGGTCGCCCGGAACCGGTCATCTGCGGCCATCGACCGGACCAGCTCGTCCCCGTTGCGGCCTGGCATCTGGTGGTCGATCAGAGCCAGGTCGAAGCGACCGCCGGACTGGTGTCGCCGCTCGAGCTCGGCCAGCGCCTCATCGACGTCGCAGACGGCGACGACCTCCAGGTGCCAGCTCTTTGCCGTGTGCACCAGGATCGTGCGATTGGTGGCGTTGTCGTCGACGATCAGCACACTCCGGCCGCGCAGGTGTTCGCCTTGCGGTGCGGGCTGCCAGGCCGTCAAGGCCGGCGCCAGCTCGAGTTCGAACCAAAACCTGCTGCCGCGTCCCAGCTCGGTCTGCACGCCGATAGCCCCGCCCATCAGCTCGACCAGGCGTTTTGAGATCGCCAGTCCCAGGCCGGTCCCGCCGTGGCGGCGCGACGACGACGAGTCAGCTTGGGAGAAGCTCTCAAACAGGGCAGCCATCGCCTCAGCCGGTATGCCGGGGCCGGTGTCAGTCACCTCGAAGCGGCACCGGGTCCCCTGCTGAGTGGCGCCCCCGCCGGCGGCGTCGGCGACGCGCGACACCCGGATCACGACCTCGCCGGTGTCGATGAACTTCACCGCGTTGCCGGCCAGGTTCAGCAGCACCTGCCGCAGCCGCCCCACGTCACCCCGGAACGTGGCTGGCAGCTCCTCGTCGACAATCATGGCGAGCTCGACGTGCTTGCCGTTGGCTGCTCCCGCGAGCAGCGCGATGATGTCCTCTACCGCCGCTCGGAGGTTGAAGTCGCACGCGATCAGGTCAAGCTTCCCGGCCTCGATCTTGGAGAAGTCAAGGATGTCGTTGAGGACGCTGAGCAAGGCATCGGCCGAGCTCTGAATCGTCGAGGTGTAGGCGCGTTGCTCGTCGTCCAGGTCTGTGGCCGAAAGCAGCTCAGTCAGCCCGATGACCCCGTTGATCGGCGTTCGGATCTCGTGGCTCATATTGGCGAGGAACTCCGATTTCATCCGCGAGGCCTCCAGCGCCCGGTCATGAGCCAGAGCCAGCTCGTCGCGGCTAGCAATGCGGTTGAGCGCAGAGTCGGCCATCAGACTGGTGCTCTCGAACAGACGCACCTCGTCGAGGCCCAGCACCGGCGCATAACGGCCGCTCTGAGCGACCAGAGCGCCCGAGGTCAAAGGCGTGGAGATGACGCCTGGCAGGTCGAGATCCGACAGTTCCTTGCCGGCGATCTCGCGGCTCAGCTCGGCGACGTCGCCGGCAGCACCGTGGGCCGCGGTGACGCGCCCGTCGTCCTCCACCATCACCGCCGCACCGCAACCGAACAGTTCGGTGACCACGGGCAACACAGCTGAGGCGACTTCGGCGCGACTCTCCGCCGCGATCATGGCCAGTTGGAAGTCGTACAGTCGGCGCTGTTCACTCCGCCGCCAGACCAGACGGAGCCACGCTGGAGGCGCCAGACCGACCAACACACACCCTGCTGCAGCGAAAACCAAGCTGGCGCTGACCATCCGCCCGACCGAGGATGTCGAGGGGGCGAACAACGGCACCAGGATCACCGCAGACAGGGCGATCGCGCCGATGCTCAGCAGCCGCATCCGGCACCGGGTAACGGTCGGCTCGGCTTGTCCAGCCCACCAGAGTCGACCTGCCGCCACCAAGGACAGCCCGACCCACTGAACGAAGAAGGCTGCCTGCCAGGCGGTCACCCACCACGGCCGGTCATCCGGAGCCGGCCAATAGGGCCAGGCGAGCATGGTGACTGAGACCAGGAACGTCATCGCCGCAGCGATCCGGGTGAGCACCCGGCGGCGGTCAAAGGATGCGGCGAAGCGCAGGAAGCAGTAGGGATACAACAGGATCGGCAGTGCCAGCCCGAGCTTGCTGACCCAACTCTGCACACCGTATTGGGCAACGTTAGTGTCGGGCTGGGCCAGCATCACCAGCACCGCAACGCCCAGGCAACTCCAGGCGCCGGCCAGCCAGGCTGATGCACTGTCGCGGCGGCGCCACCATAGGAGCAGCGACGACACGGCCAACACGACGAACAGAATCATGTTGACGAGTTCGGTAATCACGGGGGTTCCCTTCTCCCCCGCGAATACCTTATCGCGATATGCAACTACAACAGCATTCCCATTGTCTCGTCGCCGAAAAGGGAGTTGCGACATATGGACGCAAAAACTCCCCGCCCCCGGACTCGGTGGGGGCGGGGAGTCGATGCAGCTCTGGTCGGTCCTGAGGTCAGTGGAAGCTGTCTCCACAGGCGCAAGACCCGGTGGCGTTGGGGTTGTCGATCGTGAACCCCTGCTTCTCGATGGTGTCCACGAAGTCGATGGTCGCACCCATCAGGTAAGGGGCGCTCATCCGGTCAGTAACGACATTGACGCCGCTGAAGTCTTTGACGACATCGCCTTCGAGATTGCGCTCGTCGAAGAACAGTTGATAGCGCAGGCCCGAGCATCCGCCCGGCTGCACCGCGACACGCAGGGCCAGGTCGTCGCGGCCCTCGCCGTCCAGCAGCGACTTGACCTTGGAGGCGGCCACATCGCTGAGGATGATCCCGTCGGCTACCGGCGTCTCTATGCTGGTCTGGTCAGTTGCCGTCATATCTCTCTCCAGTCTTCGGGTTGAATCTTCAGGCTCAAGGATTCGGACGCCAGCTATGAGCTCAAGGCTATTCGTCCAAGCGTCGCGTGACGCTTCGGCGTCAGCACAACCGCAGCTTCCGCCCTTCCTATTCCGACGTCCTCAGTCTAGGGGCGGTGCCAGTCGGGGCCAAACGACGCCCTACCAGCGCCAGGATCGACCGACCCTCTGGGCCAGCGCCAGCAGTTCGGCCTCGGTCACGTCGCCGACCGCGGGGCTATGGTTAACGGTGCTTCGGACAGCGTAGGCCGATTCGATCCCCATCGTCCGCAGCTCTCGTGCGCCCACCAGCACTTCCGCCGCCAAGGCGATGCATGGCGCCAGGTGCTGGTTGGCCACGTGCGCAGCCGTGGCCACCACGCCACCGCCTCGCCGGGCGAAGTCAAAGGTCGTGCAGCCTGTGACCACGAGGTCGGCGGCAGACCGGCCGGCTGACTCCAGCCCATAGCCCGGCCCGGACACCAGCCGTCCGCCGAGGGCCAGCACGGCTAGGCCCAGGCCGCCACAGGCCCCGCCTCCAGGCACGTCGGCGTGGTCCAGACCCGCTAACCGTGCCAACGACGCCAACGTCTGGTCAGTCGCCAACAGCAGCGCAGGGTCGATGTCGGCGCCGCGGCGCGCCGAGGTGATACCCCGCAGACCCAGCAGCGGCCGGTCCACCTGATCAGTAGGCACGGCACCGACCAAATCCACGCCGGCAAGCGCGGCGCGTACAGCGGTCAGGTCCAGTCTGGTCAGGCCGAAGAGGCCGGCGACACCCCGGTCAAGCGGGACATCGGCTGTCGCCCCGAGCGCGCCCAGCAGCCCGGCACCGCCGTCGTGCACGTCGGGGCCGACCAGATCGACCACCAGCCGACGCGGCCGATCGTCCTCAAGCGCGTCCGCGATCGCACGACCCAGATCGGCTGAGCTCGCCTCGAAAGGAATGCCCGTACGTGGTACCGAGGAGGCCGCCTCAACACCCAGCACCGTGACGCCGTCGGCCCGGGCGAGCAACATCATCTGCTCGGCCAACATTCCTCGGGTCACCTCGGCCCCCAACGCGTCTGCCGTGGCCTCGACGAAGCCGGACCCGGCCTCTCCCAACGGGGCCACGGTGACGTCGGCACCCGGCCAGCCGGTCCCGATCACTGAGCCCGCGTGCAGTGACGTCAACATGCCGATCGCGTCGGTCGCCACCAGAACCCGCATCCTCAGCCGGGGATCAAACCTTCTTCTGACTCGTTGAGCAGCGCTCGCACATCCTCGAGCGTCGCGTCACTGTCGGGCAGGATCAGGTCAGAGTCGTGCAACTCCTCGTCGGGCAAGGGACTGCCGCCGGTGCGGACCTTGTCGAGCAGGGACGCCAACGCCGAGGTCAACTCGTCTTGGCGGCCCGAACTGACCGCCTGCTCCACCGCGTCGTCGAGGCGGTTGAGCTCGTCGACCAGGTGCTCTCCAACTTCCCACTGGCCCTCGTTGAGTATGCGGACGATCATCGCAGGTCCCCCTGGTTGGGCTGGACAGCGTTGGGGTCGTACGCCGGCGCCACCTGACCCTGCACCGGCGCCTGAGCCGTCGGCTGGCCCTCGATGGCCGGCGTGCTGGCTGAGCGTCCAGTGCCGATTGAGGCCTTCATCGACGCCAGCTCGGTCTCGACGTCAGACGTCGAGGCCAGCTGCTCGAGCTCCAGGGTGATGTCGTCCTTCGTGGAGCCGGTGGCATCGTCCAGCGCGCCGCTGGCCAGCAGTTCGTCGATGGCGCCCGCGCGGGCCTGCATCTGGGCCGTCTTGTCCTCGGCCCGCTGCACGGCCAGTCCAACGTCGCCCATCTCCTCACTGATGCCAGAAACCGCCTCGCCGATGCGGCTCTGCGCCTCTGCCGCGGAGTAGTTGGCCTTGATGGTCTCCTTGCGAGTCCGGAAGGCATCCACCTTGGCCTGCAGGCGCTGGCTGGCACGGACGAGCTTCTCCTCCTCGCCCTGAAGCTGAGCGTGCTGGGCCTGCAGGTCGGTGAGCTGCTGCTGCAGTCCGGACCGGCGGGTCAACGCCTCGCGGGCTAGGTCCTCGCGGCCCATCTCCAGCGCCTTCTGGGCCTGAGCGGTGAGCTTGTCCGCCTGAGTGCTCAGCCCAGTCGCCTGCAGCTCGACCCGCTTGCGGCTGGTGGCCACGTCGGCGACCCCCCGGCGTACCTTCTGCAGAAGCTCCAACTGCTTTTGGTAGGAGTAGTCCAGGGTCTGGCGAGGATCCTCCATCTTGTCCAAGGCCTTGTCGGTCTTGGCGCGAAAGATCAATGACATGCGCTGAAAAATGCCACTCATGACGGGTCAGCAGGTCCTTCCGGAACGAAAGAGGCGGATCGAGCGCCCATGGGCGCTAACGGACAGGCACCACCGTATGCCCGCCATGATAGCCACGCAGCAGGAGGGACAAGGTAGGTTTCCGTTTTCGGTGACAGCCCTGACAGAATCGCTGAGTGGCACTCTTCCGACGCAGCGGCACCTCAGTACCACTCAAGGCAGGGCCCTTGGAACCTGAGCCCACACCTGCGGAGCTGGAAGCGAGGGCCGGCCGAGCCAAGAAGGACCGCCCAACACCCTCGCGCCGGGAGGCTGAAGCAGCCCGCCGGCAGCGGGTCAACCGCACCCTGACCAAGAAGGAAGCTCGAGCCGCTGCATCCAGGCAGGCCCGGGCCCGACGGATGCAGAGCATCCATGCTCGCGAGAACGTGCCGGAGAAGGCGCTGATGCGCGACTACATCGACGCCCGTTTCAGTCTGGGTGAACTGCTGCTGCCCAGCCTGGCCGTCATCTTGATCACCAGTCTGCTGGGCAGCCGATTCCCGCAGGTGACGGTGATCGCCACGCTCGGCATGTATCTCTTTTTGCTGCTCGTGCTATTTGACGCCACCGTGGTGATGTGGCGCGGCTTCAAGAAGGTGCTCGCGGCGCGGCTGCCGCAAACCCCGACGAAGGGTCTGCTGTTGTACGGGATGAACCGCTGCATCCAGATCCGCCGGTTCCGGATGCCACCGCCGCGGATCAAGCGGGGGCAGGCGTACTGACGGCCGGTCGGACTGATGGCCGGAACTGACGGGTAAGGCTTGGCGATGGCGTACGTCGCCGACGACCCAAAGCTCACCAACGGGAAGCAGAGAACTAATGGAGTTTCGCTACCTCGGCCACAGCGGCCTGAAGGTTTCTTCGATCAGCTACGGCAACTGGGTCACCCACGGCTCGCAGGTGGAAGCCGACCAAGCGACTGAGTGCGTGCACGCCGCGCTGGATGCCGGCATCACCACGTTCGACACCGCCGACGCCTATGCCAACACCAAGGCCGAGACCATCTTGGGCGAGGCGCTGGCCGGCCCGCGCCGAGAAAGCCTGGAGATCTTCACCAAGGTCTACTTCCCAACCGGCCCCGGCGGGCCCAACGACACCGGGCTGTCCCGCAAGCACATCATGGAGTCCATCAACGGTTCGCTCACTCGGCTGGGCACCGACTACGTCGACCTCTACCAGGCGCACCGCTACGACTACGAGACGCCTCTCGGGGAGACCATGCAGGCCTTCGGCGACGTGGTCCGGGCCGGCAAGTCGCTCTACATCGGCGTCAGCGAATGGACGCCGGACCAGCTGCGAGCCGGGCACGCGCTGGCCACCGAGCTGGGGTTCCAACTGATCTCCAACCAGCCGAAGTACAACGCGCTGTACCGGGTGATCGAGGCCGAGGTGGTGCCCACCTGCGTCGAGCTCGGCATCTCCCAGGTGGTGTTCTCCCCGATCGAGCAGGGCATCCTGACCGGCAAGTACAAGCCGGGCCAGCCGCACCCTGAGGGCTCGCGGGCCACCGATGAGGGCGGCGGCGCGCGCTTCATCCGCGGGCTGCTCACCGATGAGACCCTGACCCGGGTGCAGCTGCTCGCTCCGCTGGCCGAGGCCGAGGGGCTGACCATGGCACAGCTCGCCATTGCCTGGGTGCTCAGCAACGACAACGTGGCCTCGGCGATCACCGGTGGCTCGCGCGCCGAGCAGGTCAAGGCCAACGCCGCGGCGGCCGGACACCAACTGTCGGCAGACACACTGGCCGGGATCGACGAGGCGCTGGGCGACGCCATTCAGCGGGGGCCCGCGGAATCTCCGTCGCCGAAGTCTCGGCTGACCTGATGGCGTGGCGGTGGGTGCCTGAGGCCAATCCTGGTCAGCAGGCCGATGCCGGGCGTACCTTTTCCACCCAGGGCGAAGCTGAGAGCTGGCTGGGCGAGTTCTATCCCGACCTCGTCGCCGACGGCGTCGACGCGGTCTCCCTGTTTGAGGAGGACCGTCGGGTCTATGGCCCGATGGGCCTGCACCCCGAGCAGTGACGCCGCCCAAGAAGTAGCACCGGGAGTAGAACCAAGGAGTAGCCCCAACGCGCTGTCTTGCCGCCGACAAGCGGGCGGCGGATATCCTCGGCACCGTGCCGACACCCGCCTATATCGAGAACATCCGACGCAGCTACGGGTCAGGTTTGCTGCTGCTGCCCGGCGTGACGGCGGTGGTTCTGCGGCCCGACGAGGGCGGCGACGAGCGCCAGTTGCTGCTGGTCCGCAGAGCCGACAGTGGCCACTGGACCCTTCCCGCCGGGATAGTTGAGCCCAATGAGCAACCGGCCGACACCCTGGTCCGCGAGGTGCTCGAGGAGACCTGCGTGCACATCCGGCCTCGCTCGTTGGCCCAGCTGACGATGGACGAAGCCATTACCTATCCCAATGGGGACCACTGCCAATTTCTGGCGATGACGTTTCGATGCGACTACCTCGCCGGCGATGCGCAGGTCGGGGACGAGGAGTCCACCGAGGTGCGCTGGTGTGCTTTGTCGGAGCTGCCCGGGCTCAGTGCGCGTGACCTGCGGCGGATCGCGAGCGCACTTTCACCCGACGCCCGAACGGTCTTCGACGCCGGGATCGTCTGACTCGCGCGACGCCCGCAGGTCGCCGGCGAGCAGGACCGCGCCGAACACCGCGACCAGCAGTCCGACGCCGATGATCACCGGCCTGGCCGCGACGGCGGTCCGACGGCGCTGCTCATAGGTCTGGGCAGCGCTGCTGTCAGCCTTGGCACAGGACTGGCCGGGCTGAAGTCGCACTCCCCGGCAGCTGATCGTCGGGTTGGCTCCCACGGTGAGGGGATAGAGCAAGATGGCCAGGCCGACACAGATCAAGACGGCGTGAGCGAGTCGGGTGCGCGCCCGTCGCGCGGTCACCGCGCCCGCGCCAGGATCGGCGTGAAGTTCGGGGTCAAGTTCGGGGTCAGAATCGTGCCCGTGGGAGAGGTGGCCGGCAGGCTCAAGTGCGTACGCCCGCAACGACGAACGGCGGCTTGGTGACCACGAACGGCTCGGCCCGACCCCGAATATCCACCGCCACAGTACTGGCCTCGGAGACCTCGGCGGCGACCAGGGCCAACGCGATGCCGGTCTTCAAACTGGGGGAGAAGGTGCCTGAGGTGACGGTGCCCACCGGCTCAGCAGAGGTGTCCAGGACGGCCATGCCAGGCCGAGGTATGCCGCGACCCACGGCTCGTAGCCCGCGCAGCAGCCGACGCGGGCCAGTCGCCTTCTCGGCCCGCAGCGCCCGGTCGCCGAAGAATGCGTCCTTCTGCCAACCGACGGCCCAGCCGAGCCGAGCCTGGACCGGGGTGATCTCGGGAGAGATCTCGTGCCCGTGCAGCGGATAGCCCATCTCGGTGCGGAGCGTGTCCCGGGCGCCGAGCCCGGCCGGTCGGAGACCCAGTGGACGGCCGCCCTCGAGCAGGGCGTCCCAAATCCCCGCGGCCGCGTTCACCGGCGCCACCAGCTCATAGCCGCGCTCGCCGGTGTAGCCAGTGCGGCACACGGTCACCGGTTCGCCGCCGCGCTCAACCTCGATGAAGGACATGTAGTCGTGACCGACCGGGAAGCCAGCGGCCTGCAGCACGGCGTCGGACCGCGGACCCTGCACGGCCAGCACGATGTGGTCGGCGTGCTCGTTGGTGACCGTGATGCCGGTCGGCGCCGCCGCCGACAAGGCTGCGACCACGGCCGCACCGTTAGCCGCGTTGGGCACCAGGAAGACGTCATCAGCCGAGCGCAGGTAGGCGATCAGGTCGTCCACCACGCCGCCGTCGTCGGAGCAGAGCAGGGTGTACTGCGCCTGCCCGGGACCGATCTTGCCCAGGTCAGCCGTCAGGCACCGGTTCACGAAGTCGGCGGCGCCCGGGCCGGCCACCCTGGCCTTGCCCAGGTGGCTGACGTCGAACAATCCGGCGGCTTGCCGGACGGCCAGGTGCTCGGTGAGCACGCCTCCCCCGGCGTACTCGAGCGGCATCGACCAGCCGCTGAAGTCCGCGAACTTGGCTCCCGCGGCCGCCAGCCGGTCGTGCAAGGGCGACTGTTGTGGCATCGACATGTCGCAGCAGAACCTACCTCAGCCGGTTCGGTGTAGGAGGTCGGACGCCCTTGGATGCCGCGACGCCCCGACGCTAGCCTGGGACGCTCCGATCCCCTGACGAGAGCGAGCTGTCGTGCCCATCCCGCCGTTGCCCTCCCTGAGCCTTGCCGAGGCGACGTCCCCGCGAACCGACGTGCTGGTGGTCGGGCTCACTACCGCGGGTGCGGTTGGCGTGCCGCAAGCACTGCAGGAGGCCTACGCGCAGCAGCTGGGCCACGGCGTCGCAGAGCTCGCCGCCCTGCTGGGCGCAAAAACTAAGACCGGCTCGTTGGCTCTGCTGCCCGCCGCCGCTCGAGGTCCGCGAGTGGTCGTGGTCGGGCTCGGGGAGAACGAGCCGACGCCCGAAGACCTGCGCCGAGCCGCCGGGGCAGGAGTGCGGCACGCGGCCGGGCTGGCCGACGGCCGATCGCTCACGGTGGCCGTGTCGCTGGGCGCCGTCGAGCCTGAGGAGCTGAGAGGCGTGGCCGAAGGGGCCTTGCTCGGCAGCTACAACTACGCCCCGATCAGCGGCACGCCGGTAACGCCTGCCCTGGAGGCAGTTACGGTGCTGAAGCCGGACTCGGCCCGCTCGGCCGAGGATGCCGCCACCGTAGCCGTCGCCGAAACCGTCGCCCGCGCCGTGGTGACTGCTCGAGAGTGGGTCAACGTGCCCCCCAACCTGCTCTATCCGGAGTCATTCGCCGACGAAGTCAGGTCCCTGGTCAGGGAGGTCAAGGTCAGTGTCGAGGTGTTGGACGAAAAGGCGCTGGAACGCGGCGGCTATGGCGGCATCCTCGCGGTCGGCAGCGGTTCCTCGCGACCGCCCCGGCTGGTCCGGTTGAGCTATGCCCCCCGCGGCGCCAAGGCGCACCTGGCTCTGGTGGGCAAGGGCATCACCTTCGACTCCGGTGGCCTCAACCTCAAGCCGGGCGACAGCATGTACACGATGAAGTGCGACATGGCCGGCGCCGCCACCGTCCTCGCGGCCACGTACGCCATCGCCAAGCTGGGGCTCAAGGTCAAGGTCACCACCTACGGCGCGCTGGCCGAGAACATGCCCTCGTCTACCGCGTACCGACCCTCCGACGTGCTGACCATGTACGGCGGCAAGACGGTCGAGAACGGCAACACCGACGCCGAGGGGCGCCTGGTGATGGCCGACGCGCTGGTCCGGGCCAGTGAGGACGAGCCCGACCTGCTGGTCGACGTGGCCACGCTGACTGGGGCGGTGATCGTCGCCCTCGGGGACCGGACAGCCGGTTTGATGGCCAGCGACGACGAAACGGCCGACCGGATCCTGGATGCAGCCGAGGCGGCCGGTGAGGACTTCTGGCAATTGCCCATCCCGCCGGAGATCAGGGGCAAGCTGGACTCCAAGGTGGCCGACCTGCGCTCGACCAGCGGCGAGCGACCCGGCGGCGCCTTGGTGGCGGCTGCCTTTCTCCGTGACTTCGTCCCCGACTCGCTGCCCTGGGCTCACCTGGACATCGCCGGCCCGGCCTACGTCGATGGCAAGTCCTTCGGCTACGTCGGACCGGGAGGCACCGGCGTCGGGGTCCGGACATTGGTTGCCCTCGCCGCCTCGCTGCAGGGCTGAGCGGGGCAGTTCAGCTCACCTCGAAGGAGAAGTACGCGCCTTCCTCGTCGTGGACGATGCGCGCCGTTCCCGCCCAGCCCGCGAAGGGTCCCGAGCCGGTGTTCGGCACTACGTGACCGAACCACCTTTCGGGTGCGGACTCGAGGCCGCCGTGATGCACCGTGACGTTGCCCTGCTCGCCACCCTGGACGAGGGCCGCAGTGATGTGTTCGGCGGCGAAGTAGGAGCGGTAACCGTCGACCTCGCCGGACGAGACGAAGAGCGCGACGCTGGTGCCGACGAGGCCGGAGGTGAAGGTCTTGCGCATCTCGACCGTGTCCAGCCAGTCGCCGGTCAGTCCCTCGACCGGTCTCTCATCCCAGCCGTCGACCGTGAAACGAGCCGTCAGAGTTGTCATGAGCGGCACGATAGCGGCGGCCCGACGATACGGCGTCACTCGTCTCGGTCCCGCAGCGACTTCTTGGCTGAGCCCGACCAGGGTGAGCAGCCGTGCTGACGTCCGTAATGCCGCGTGTCCCCCGAGCGCGGTACCGCATCAGCACGGCTGCAAGCGGAACGCCATCCCCCCACGGGCCGGGCCGATGGCCCACCTTGACGTTCGACCTGCCAGGTATCCGAAGCCAAGGGCTGGTTCGGATTGCCAGCACGTCGGATTGCCCCGCCACTGCGTAGCCGTGAGACGTCTCGCACCCCTCAACGTCCTGGGCGCGACCCGGGACCTGGTCGAGGTCCGCCGGCAGCTCATTCACCTCAGGTCGGGCGGACCCTTGTGCCGGCTGTTGTAGTCGCGCATGCGCTGGGGGTAGCCGACGACGGCGGCGTCGTAGCCGGGGATGTGCAGGTGCTCGGCGAAGGCGTGTGCCCACTCCGGCGACGGCACCTTGCGCCGCGTCCACTCACCGTCAAAGGCGACCAGCAGCACGGTGGTCTGCGTGACCGCGGTCTGGGGCTCCACGTAGGCCTCCACGCCGCGGCGGGTCCGGACGAACTGGGTCAGATGCGACGCCACGGCATCGTCGACGCTCCGGCCGTCTCGGCCCACCTTTGCACCGCGCTTCACTCGGGTCGCGCCGCGCCTCAACCAGCCCATGCCGCAAGTATGACGCCCGACCACAACGAGGCCAGGCGGCCGGCCGCCCGCACCTGGGGATCAACGCAGCGCTCACCGGGTCACGGTTGCGGCACGGCGCCCGGAGCTGCACCCCTGACTGAGTTCTTGGTCGAGCCTGGTGCTCCCGCCTTTGATTCAGGCTCAGCCAAGGCGAGGATGGCGGTCATGGACGCACCCTTCGATCTGGTCGTGCTCGGCGGCGGCAGCGGCGGCTATGCCTGTGCCCTCCGCGCGGCAGAGCTTGGCCTCAACGTCGCGCTGGTCGAGCGGGATCTTGTCGGCGGCACCTGCCTCCACCGGGGCTGCATCCCTACCAAGGCACTCCTGCACGCGGCCGAGGTGGCCGACGCAGCACGCAACGGCAGCACGTTCGGCATCCACACCACCATCGACAAGGTGGACCTGGCTGGAGTGAGGGCCTACGCCGACTCAGTGGTCGGCCGCCTCTACAAGGGCCTCACCGGCCTGGTCGGCTCCCGTGGCATCACAGTGGTGAACGGCATCGGTCGACTGGTGCAGACCGCCGACGGCCCAGGAGTCGAGGTGGGCGAGGAGACGTTCGTAGGCCGTCGGGTTGTTCTGGCCACCGGTTCGTACGCCCGCACGCTGCCCGGTGTTGCCATCGACCAGGCAACCATCCTCACCAGTGACGGCGCCTTGCGCCTGGACACGCTGCCCAGCTCGGCGATCGTGCTGGGTGGTGGCGTGATCGGGGTGGAGTTCGCTTCGGCCTGGCGCTCGCTCGGGGTGGAAGTGACGCTGGTGGAGGCCCTGCCGCGGCTGCTGCCGGCCGAAGACCCGGAGATCTCGGCCGCCCTGGAGCGGGCCTACCGTCGGCGCAAGATCACCGTGCGGACCGGCCAGGACATGCGGTCCGCGGAACGTACCCAGACCGGCGTGCGCCTCACACTGGCCAACGGCGACTCGCTGTCCGCGGAGGTCCTGCTGGTCGCGGTCGGGCGGGGGCCGGTCACCGACGGACTGGGCTATGCCGAGGCGGGCGTCGCGCTCGACCGGGGCTACGTCGCTGTCGACAAGCGGCTGCAGACCACGGTGGCCGGGGTCTACGCCGTGGGTGATTTAGTCGGCGGGCTGCAACTGGCACACCGGGGTTTCGCGCACGGCGTCTTCGCCGCGGAGGAGATCGCCGCAGATCTAGGCAGGGGCGAGCGACCAGCGGCGCTGGTCGCCGATGCTGACATCCCCCGGGTGGCCTACTGCGAGCCGGAGGTCGCCTCGGTCGGACTCAGCGAGCAGGCGGCTCGGGAACGGCTCGGAGAGGTTGACACCGTGACGTTCGACCTGGCCGGCAACGGTCGATCGCAGATCCTCAAGACCTCGGGCTTCGTCAAGCTCATCCGACAGCCGAACGGTCCCGTGGTTGGGGTCACCATGATCGGCGCTCGGGTCAGCGAGCTGATCGCCGAGGCCCAGCTGATCACCAACTGGGAGGCGTTCCCGAGCGACGTGGCGGCACTGATTCACCCGCATCCGACGCAGAGCGAGGCGCTCGGTGAGGCGCATCTGGCGCTGGCGGGGAAGCCCCTGCACGTGCACGGCTGAGGCGGCTAGGCTGACCCCGACCGAGTACCAGCACGCTCGACGAAGGAGTCCCACCGCACCATGTCGACTTCCGTAACTCTTCCCGCGCTCGGCGAAAGTGTCACCGAAGGCACCGTGACTCGGTGGCTGAAGCAGATCGGGGACACGGTGGAGGCGGACGAGCCGCTGCTGGAGGTCTCGACGGACAAGGTGGACACCGAGATCCCTTCTCCCGCCGCCGGCGTGCTGCTGGAGATCAGCGCTCAGGAGGACGAGACGGTTGAGGTGGGTGCCGTCCTCGGCGTGATCGGTGACGAGAGCGAGTCCGCCGGTGACGACGGGGTCAGCGGCAGCATTGACGCCGACGTCGAGCCCGCGGCCGAGGAGGCCGCCGCCGAGGAGGCCCCAGCGGCGAGCGCCTCCTCACCCGAGCCGTCCGCGGCCCCGGCTGCGTCCGAGCCGACAGGCTCGGGTGGCGGCAGTGGTAGCGGCACCGAGGTGACCCTGCCCGCGCTGGGTGAGAGCGTCACCGAAGGTACGGTCAGCCGCTGGCTCAAGAAGGTCGGGGACGCCATCGAGGCTGACGAGGCGCTGCTTGAGGTGTCCACCGACAAGGTGGACACCGAGATCCCCTCCCCCATCTCTGGAGTGGTGCTGGAGATCCGGGTGGGCGAGGACGAGACGGTCGAAGTGGGCGCCGTGCCCGCCGTGGTGGGCGAGCAGGGAGCGAGCGAGAGCCCCGCGCCGCCGAGCGCGCCGGAGCCTCAGGCCGCGCCCGAGCCCGAGGCCGCCGAGCCCGAGGCCCCCCAGCCGGAGGCCAAGGCAGAGCCGAAGCCTGAGCCGCAGGCACAGCCCGCCCCGCCACCCGCCGCACCGGCGCCGCAGCAGGCGCGGACTTCCCAGTCCGCCGACAACCAGCCGGAGGACCATTCGCCATCGGCCCGCTCGGCGCAGCCGCGTACCCCGACGCCGGTCGCCAACGACTCCGACGCCGGCTACGTGACGCCGCTGGTGCGCAAGCTGGCGGCCGAGCCCAACGTCGACCTGTCCTCGATCACCGGCACCGGCGTGGGTGGCCGAGTCCGCAAGCAGGACGTGCTGGCAGCCGCCGAGGCGGCGAAGGCCGCTCCGGAGCCTGAGCCCCAGGCAGCGCCCGCGGCCGCTGCTGTCGCCCCCGCCGCGGCTCAGGCCGAGCCG
>DASQDG010000109.1:0-8907 GCA_035634295.1 Propionibacteriaceae bacterium
CGTCCCGCCCGCGCGGGCGACCCGACTGCGCGCAGGCTGCGCGCCTCTGCTCGCCTGCTGTGACCGCTGCTGACTCTCGCGTGGGGCCCGGATGGGGCCCGGCGTAGCTGCGCATCGTGGCGCGAAAGCGGAAGCGGGCAAGTGGGTGATCGAGGCACTTCCCGAACCGTCTGATCCGTAGGTCTCGACCAGTCGTCTGAAGGACGCTGAGGTCGACCCCTACAGGTGTCTGTCACAGTCGACCCGCCATCTAGGTCCGCCGGCGTCCGAGTCGGTGTTTGGTCTGGCTCCCAGAATGGCTCCACCCTCTGTTCCCTAGGTCTGGGCGGGGACCATTGAGCGACATCGGCGGGCGACTGAGCCCTAGGGCTGTGGTGGGCCCACAGCGATGGTGGACCGGCGCACCGGTGCCCCTGCTCGGATTGCGCGGGGGATCTCGGCGACAGCGTCAACCCTTTCGAGCAGGCGCCCGACTTCAGCTGGAGAGGTTGGGGTGGCGATGCGGACGGTGTACTCAATCCCGGTGGACTGCCAGGAGTCGAAGTCGTAGCCGCCGCTCGCTTCCACCCGTACTCCGTCGACTTGGATGCCGAGCTGTTCGGCCTCGCGGTAGACGTCATTGAGGACGCAGCCCGCCGCCGCAAGGTGCAGAAGATGGGCACCAGTGACGTTGGTCATCACGCTGACGCCCTCCGATGTCCACCGGTGCGGGAACTGCACGACCGGACCCTCAAGCGGCTTGAGCGACCCGGAGGCCACTGCCACGCTGTAGCGCTCGCTCACCGCCTCATTGTGCACCGCAGATCCCGCAAGGTCGATCCCTGGTCAGGACCACCGCACCCGGACGACAATGCGGTCGTGGCGCAGGCGGATCAGCGGCTGTTCACGGTGGCGTTCGTGGCGCTCACCGTCTCAGACCTGGCGTACTTCACGGCTGCCGGGCTGGTGATGGGGGTGACGCCGTTCTTTGTCACCGGTCCCCTGGGAGCGGGAACGGCGGGGCTCGGGGTCGCTCTCGGCGCGTTCAGCGTGACGACGCTGGTGCTGCGGCCGGTGGTGGGGCGGATGGTGGATGAGTCCGGGCGGAGGCGCCTGTTGCTGGCGGGGGCCTGCTTGTTCGCGGTGATGATCGCGGCGCACCTTCTGGTGGAGCAGCTGTGGGCGCTGATTGTGGTTCGGTTGGTGTTGGGAGTGGCAGAGGCGATGTACTTCGTGGCCGGGTTCGCGACCTTGTCCGACCTCGCTCCCCCTGGTCGGGCTGGGGAGGCGCTGAGCTGGAACTCGGTGGCCCTCTACCTGGGCATCGCCGCCGGTCCCGGCATCGGCCAGCTGCTGATGGACTGGCGGGGCTACGGCGCTGCCTGGGTCGGCGGCGCGGCGCTCGCATTGGTGGCGGCCCTGCTGGTGTTGCGAGTGCCCGAGACCTGGCGGCCTGCCCCCGAAGATGCGGCGCCCGCACCGCTGATCCATCCCGCGGTGGTCCGTCCCGGTCTGGCGCTGTTGGCCGGCGTTGCGGCTACCGCAGGCTTCCTCGCTCTGGTCGGTTTACATGCGAGCGAGGTTGGCTTCCGGGCGTGGAGTGTCGTGCCTCTGGTCTACGGCGGCATCGTGGTGGGCTGTCGGATCGTCTTCGCCCGAGTTCCTGACAGGCTGCCCCCGCTGCGGCTGGGCGCTGCGTCGTTGTCGGCTTGCGCTCTCGGTTTACTGGTCCTGGCTGGGATTCCGACTCCAGTTGGCGTGCTGGTGGGGGCTGCCGTGCTCGGCTTCGGTGTTGCCTTCCTCACGCCGGCGATCTTCGCTGCCATCCTGGGCGTCGTGCCGGCGCACGAACGTGGCGGTGCTGCTGGAACGGCCACGCTGTTCATGGACCTGGGCTTCGGTGGCGGTCCCCTGCTCCTCGGTCTCATCGCCGCCGGCGCGGGCATACCGGTCGCCTTCGCCAGCGCAGCAGCGCTCAGCGCACTGGCCGCACCGGTGCTCCTGGCCTCAGCGGGGCCGATCCGCCAGGGGGACCGAAACGAAGACTGAATCGCTCAAGCGCTGCCTTATCAGGTCGAGTACCCGTAAGTGATCCTCTCTCAACGAGCGCGAAAATCTGTACGTGGGAGTCCAGGGGGAAAGGTGTACGGGCGACCCCGTTGTCACTCATTTTGTCACGCAGCGTGCTGGAACCGCCCGCTCCGAGCACCTGCTTGCAAAGGGGCAGCCCTGGCAGCATCTGAGCCATCTGTGCGTACAGCGGCGCGCAGGCGGACGGTCGTGGATGCATTGTGCCGTGTGGCGGTTGCTGTACTTCGCTGCTGTACTCCTGTTGACCTTGTGATCCATAGACCCGGGCAAGTCGTCGGTCTGTGCCCATAAACAGCCCGCACCCTTGGTCATTCAGGACTGAGCATTCTCCCGCGGCCGGTGGCAAGGCAGATGCTTTGCTGTTACGGCTGCTGTCCAGACTTCTCTGCCTTATCGGGGATGCCCGGCGAGGTCGCGGAGCCGAAGCGCGCCATGGCTCAAACTCATCCAACGTTGGATGAGTCGGGGTCGTAGTGGTCAACGTAGCTGCGCCACGTCATCAGTATGGCCGCCACCGATCCGGCGATGGCGACCGCCATAGGCAGTGGGCGACGCCGCCAGGCGGCGACTCCGGCTACAGCCAGGAAGGCCGTGCTTACCGCGTTGAGGGCGATGATGTCAGTGCGCTTGGTGGGGTCAGCGACCCATTGTTGCTCTCCAAGGATGGCGCGGGTTGCGAAGGGCGCGATCATCGATAACTGGAGGTGTGATGATCGGGTTGATGATCATCCATGCCGCGATGGGCAGTGCAGTCCAGCCACGTCTGAACCAGAGTGGGACGACGACCAGAGGGGTTGAGGCCCACCTGCTCAAGGCGCTGATCGGATGGGCGTGCCTGACGAAGACCCAACTGAGCATCGAGGACGACATCCCCTACCTCCCAGGGCTCGAGCGAAGGACCGTGCGGCGGCTACACCCCAGTGGTGCGGGGATCGGAGAATGCAGGGGATGCAGCCAGCGAAGCACAGGAAGGCGGAGATCGCCAACACCCAGCGAGACTTACGCAAGGCTGTCCGCGAGACGCGCTCTCCAGCCTCGCCCCGGAATCACGCGCAGCAGCTGTAGGAGGAGAGCGGCTGGGTTTTCACGTCTGCAGAACCCGAAAAGACGCCGGGTGAACTGTCAGGGACAGCAAGACCAATGTCGCAGTGCCTAGGGCAAACCGTTCCTCACCCTGGGTGCGCAGCTGTATGGCGCACATGGGGCCGCGGCAGCGCGGGTTGGAGGGACGCCCCGACGGCATTTGGCCTTGTCTCCGACAGATTCTTCAGATCTGGTCGACGAAGCGGTCAATGTCGCGGTGCCTGCCAACGACGAGGATCTGGTCGCCGTAGCGAAGGGTCGTAGCTGCGTCTGCGTAGCTGCACTCGCCCTTTCCCTCCGGCTTTACGGAGACGACAGTGACGTGGTGCTTCGCTCGAAGGTGAGACTCGCCCAAGGGAATACCGACCAGGAACCGGGGCGGTGCTGTCTTGTCGAGGGCCAATCTTCATCTACTTCGACGTAGTCCTGCATCTGGCCCGACAACAAATGAGCAACCCGCTCTCCCATCTTGTGCTCGGGCTGAAAAGCATGATGCGCCCCAATCCGCTCCAGGATCTTCGCGTGTTGGCGATCGAGTGCCTTCGCGCAGATGTTGCCAATTCCTAGGTCGGTGAGCAATGCGGTGGTCAGGATGCTCGACTGCTGGTCCGAGCCGATCGCGACCACAGCGCGATTAACTCATCCACTCCGATCTCCCGCAGTGCGTCGATGTCTGTTGAGTCAACGGCGATGACTCGGGCGAGCGAGCCAGCGAGCCGCTGCGCGACCGTTGGCTGGTTGTCGATGGCCAGAACGTCGGTACCCCGTCGGGTGAGCTCGAGGGCCAGTGAGGTGCCGAACCGGCCCAGTCCGATATTCAAACTGGGTAGCGCCCTGAAGGTCCCCGGATCGTCCGGCCGGCGGTGTGAGGATCGAGGGGTCCGGCACCCGCTCATCGTCGTTGCTGCTCCGATCGAAGCGCTATGCGACTTCTTGCCTGTTGATCACGTTGGTGAGCGGGGCCTCCTGCCGGAGAAGGGCCGCCCTGTTAGGAACCTGGTGACCACTCGCGTGTTCCGTGTTGTGGATCCCTGTTAGCGAATGTCTGGTGCGGGTCGTTCTCGTTCGGCAGAGGCAGTCGACGTTCTTTCTCACTTGTCCTCTTCTGATGGGAGTCGCAATGTCGCTTCGCTTAGGGATCGACGTGGCGTGCCGTGCCGCGCACCAGGTCAGCCTCGCCGACGAGTTGGGCCGGTTCATGTGGACCGGCCGCCGGTTCCGTACCACGCCGCAAGACCTGCTGCATCTGTGGTCAATGCTTCCTGACGGCACCGACCCAGCCGACGTGCTGGTGGTGATGGAGCCGACCCGGAACGCGTGGGTGCCGCTGGCCGCTTGGTTCCGCCGCCAGGGCGCCAAGGTGGTGCTTATCCCGCCGGAACGTTCGGCGGATCTGCGGAAGTACTACGCCAAACACAGCAAAAGCGACCGGCTGGACTCTCGTTTGTTGGCCCGGTTGCCCATGCTGCACCCTGACGGCCTGTATGCCGAGCAGGGCCTTGGGCCGGGGGATGCGTTGAAGCGGGCGGCGAAGCTGCACTCCACCTTGACCCACCGGCGCAGCCAAAGCCTGGCCCGGCTGGACGCGTTGTTGGAGATCCTCGGCCCGGCCTGGCACGCCGTGTTCGGCGCCGACCTTGCCAACCGGACCCCGTTGAAGTTCCTCGCCGCTGGCTACGCCGACCCGCAGGTGGTGACACGGCTCGGTCGGACCCGGCTGGCCCGGTTCTGCTATCGGCATTCCCGCGGAGCCTGGGGCGAGCCGCACGCCGACGCGCTGCTCGCTGCCGCCAGTCAGACGTTGGAGTTGTGGACCGGCGGCGAGCTGGACTACCCCGACCTGGCCGAGGACATCGCGATCGAGGCCCGGCTGGCTTTGCAGCTCACCGAGGAAATCAAAGACCTCGACGAACGGACTGCGGTGCTGCTTCACCCCAACGGCATCCTCACCTCAGCTCCTGGCGTCGCCACGGTCACCGCAGCCGCCATCTTGGGGCGGCTCGGCGACCCAAACCGGTTCGACTCTCTCGCTGGCGCCCGCGCGTTCACCGGCCTGGTGCCGATCCTCGATTCCTCCGGCCTGACCGGTCGGCACGGCGGACCGACCAAACGCGGCGACGCGGTCCTGCGGCAAGCGTTGTTCATGGCCGCCGGCCAAGCCCGCCGGATCGACCCCACCCTGGCCGCTAAATATCACCGGCTCATGGTCGACGCCGGGAAGCACCACAACTCCGCGCTGTGTCACATCGCCACCACCCTATTGACCCGGATCATCGCGTGCTGGCGCGCCGGACAGCCCTACGTACTGCGCGACATCGACGGCACCCCGGTGACCAAGGACCAAGCCCGCGCGATCATCGCCGAACGCTACACAATCCCCAAAGACCTCCGCGCACAACGCAGAACCACCGCCGACACAAGAACGGACCGGCGAAGCAAGGAGTCGCCAAGCGCTCCATCAACCGGTCCGTCCACACCCAACGCTACGACTCCCGAAGCGGCTTGACATCGTTTAGGAACTCAACGGCAACTGGTTCTGTGCGGTGTCTAGCCAACGATCGTCCTTTCTGGCAGTTGGTACAGCCGAGGCCGCTCTCGCACCGCGAGTGCGGACGCGACGGTCAGCGGCCCAATACGTCCGACGAACATCAGGGCTACAAGAAGCTTCGCTGACGAAGGGAGATCCGGAGTGATGCCTGTGGAGAGCCCCACTGTGGCGAAGGCGGTTATCGTCTCGAACAGGACAGCGTCGATACTGAACCCAGTCAGTGCCAGCATGAGGAGGTCGAGGGCACGACCACGCCGATGCTCAACAGTGCGATCGCGAGTGCCTGGCGGTGGTTGGCCGCAGGTACTCGCCGCTGGCCTACTCTGACGTCCGGTTCTCCACGCATCTCCGACCAGATGACGATACCCAGCAGGCCGAAGGTGGTGACCTTGATTCCGCCGGCCGTCCCGGCGCTTCCACCGCCGATGAACATGAGGATGTCCGTGACGAAGAGAGTCTCGGGTCGTAAAGCTGTCATGTCGAGCGTGTTGAAGCCTCCTGAGCGGGGCGTGACCGCCGCGAAGAATGCAGCGGAAAGCTGCTCTGCGCCGCTGAGCTGTCCGAGCGTGGCTGGGCTCCTGATTTCGGTGCCGAGTATCACCACAGTCCCACCACGAGTAGGACGCCAGTCGTCAAGAGGGTGATACGGGTAAGGACTGTCCAATGCTGCTGCGTTTCGTCAAGTCACTTGGCCCCCGGCGTCTGCACAATTGTCGGCCCCGGGAAGGGTGAAGCGCCCCACGTTCTCGGCCGTTCCTATACGGGTTGCTGCTCTGGGTTGAGGGCAGCGTAGTGGGCTTGCTCGTACTGGAGGGGCGGGACGTGCCCAGGGTCGAGTGAAGTCTTCGGTTGTTGTTGCAGTCGACCCAGCCGGCGGTGGCGTACTCGACGTCGGCGATGGTTTTGTAGGGGCCGTCGTGGAAGACGGTGGTGCGGATGCACTCCGCCTTGTAGAGACCGTTGATCGTCTCCATCAGAGCGTTGATGCTCCTATAGCTGTCAAGCAGCCAGGGCGAGCTGTTGCCGGGCTTGTCTGAGTGGGCGGAGGTGGCTCCAGATCTCACGGGCCAACAAGCGCTTGAGACAACGGATGATCTCGGCTTTGGTGCGGCCCTGGGCCGTCCTGCGTTGGTAGTAGGCCTGGGTGGGCTGGTGGTATTGGAGCCGGACGATGACCGCTCGGTAGAGGGCGGCGTTGGCTTGTCGGTGGCCGCCGCGGTTGAGTCGGTGCCGGGTGGTCATGCCTGAGGAGGCTGGGATAGGGGCGACACCGCAGAGCTTCGCGAACGCCGGCTCGGACCGTACTCGTTCGGGGTTGTCGCCGGCCACGATCAGCATTTCGGCGGCGATGTCGGCGCCGATCCCGAACGCGGCGACCAGGTCGGGGACGAGGTCAGCGGTGAGCTGGTTGAGGATCTGCTCGTGACTCTTGATCTCGGCGTCGAGGGACAGCCAGCGTCGCGCGATCGCGCGGAGGGTGTGTTTCGCGGCGGTGGTGGTGTCGGTGACCGGTCCGGGGCGCAGGGCGGCGCAGCGGCGGATCAGCGCCATCTTGGTCAGCGGCTGCAGCTGCTCGCGCAGCTCAGCGGGTGCGTTCACCAGGACGGCTTTCAGGCTGATCATCGCCGACGTGCGCGCCTTGACGGCGACGTCCTTGGCTACTTTGACTAGGCGGATCATCTCCACGGTGCCGTCGGCGCTCTTTGGCACAGCGGTGGCTTGTCCGTTCAACACCGCTCGGGCGGCGTTCTCGGCGTCGATGGTGTCGGACTTGCCGCGGAGGCGGCGGTCTCGCCGGTCGGTGCGCAGCACCTCCAGCACGCCGATGCTGCGGCGGCGGATCGCTGAGGCCAAGCCGGCACCGTAGGAGCCGGTGCCCTCGACACCGAAGATCACCTCCCGACCCAAAGAGGTACCCCAATCGATCAGCTGCTCGTAGCCGGACTTGTCCGCCGAGAAGCTGCGGGCGTCGATCCGACCGCCGAAGTCGTCGAGCGCGACCGCGACGTGGATGTGTTTGTGGGTGTCGACACCGACGACGACTCGACGGCGACGTGGTGAGTCCTGCATGCTCGTCATGTTGCTGATTCCCTTCGTTCGACCGGACCTGGGTGAGGTGACACTGGCCGGCCGGGTGGACGGGACTGTGACGAGACTGAGTGCAGTCAGGCTCCTATAAGGTCAACTGCCCGCCCGGCCAGCACCACACGGTGCTGCACCGGTAAGCGGGCGACAGATCAACAGCCAGGACACCCAAACCGCGGGGTCAGTCGTAAGCAAGAGTCAGGCCGCTTACCGGCACCCCACATCCTCACAGTCGTAGGCATCACCGACCGAGCCGATCGAGGGCCGGATCTCCTCGAGGGCGAGGTGCTCAGTGAACCGCAAACCGGTGTATCGCGACCCGGCGTCGGCGTGGCAGATCAACTCCCCGGCCGTGATGGGGCGGCCTTCACGGTCGCGTTGCCACAGCGCCAACCGCAAAGGGGATCATCACCAGATCGGTGTGCTTGCTGGTGGCGGCGTGCCAGGCCACGATCCGTTGGGCGTAGACGTCGACGATGAACGTCACGTAGGTGAACCCGGCCCACGTCCGGCAGTAGGTGAAGTCGGTGACCCAGGTCAGGTTCGGGGCGACGGCGGTGAAGTTCCGGTCGAGCAGGTCACCGGCCCGGGTGCCGTCCTTGGCCGGGATCGTGGTCCGCACGCCCTTGTCGCGTCCGACCCCGGACAGCCCCAGCAGGCGCATCGCCCGGTCCACCGACCCCGCAGACGCCTCCGGCGTCGCAGTGCGGCGCAGTAGGCGGTCATCGTTCGGCGTCCGTAGAGACCCTCCGGGCTCACTTTGCCGACCAGCACGCCGTCGCCGTCGACCTTGGTCGTCCAGGCGATGTCGCGGACCGCGTCGACGACCCGGGCGTCGGACATGGTCCGGGAAGCGACCACTCGCCCGGCTCGCCTCCAGCTGCGGTAGGTCCGCGCGGCGACCTCACAGCCCTGCTCAGGCAGGACCCGGCAGATCGACTCGACCGCGTGGCCCTGGCTCCTCATGGTGTCGATGAACCCCATGATCAGCGGTTGCGGGGGTCGAGTTCCCCAGCGAAGAAAACCGTGGCCGCCTTCAGCACCGCGTTGTCCTCCTCGAGTCGGCGGACCTTCGCCTTCAGCGTCTTGATCTCGACCAGCTCCTCGCTGCTGGCCCCCGG
>DASQDG010000110.1:0-1723 GCA_035634295.1 Propionibacteriaceae bacterium
CGAAGTTGACATCGGTGACCAGGCAAGCCACCAGGAGCGGGTACTGCCGGCGGACGGCCAGGCTGGCGAGCGCCGGCACCGACAAGGCCCACAGCTTCGCCGCCTGCGTCGTCCCCGAGAGGGTCACCGCCTCCACCACCGTGAGGGCGACGAACGCACCAGCCAGGACGACGTCGAGCAGCGGTGGACGCCGAGGCCAGTCGGGGCGCAAGAACAAGGCGGCCGCCAGTTTCCGTACGTCGATCGGAGCGGCTCTCACGGCAGCGACCATAGGACAACACCTCCGTGCCGTACACCGTAGTGAGCCACCCCGTGCAGAATACGAAGGATTGTTGAATCTACGACCACCCAGGGACCAGCACCACCGACCACGGCACTCGGCCCCTAGACGCGAGGCAGTTCGTGCAGGCGCTGCTCAGCGGCGGTGCCGAGTAAGCCGACCAAGGTGCTGCCATCACGACACCGTGCACGGGACTTGGCGAGCGCGGCGCCGTAGCGGTTGTGCGAAACTTTGCGAAGGTACGTGGTCTTGGACTACGTCCGGGGTCGCCGTGGTCGGTGCTGAGGTCGACGATGGATCAGACGTCGGCTACCTGCGGCGCCACCTGCGTGCCCAACAGCTCGATGCCGCGCAGCAGGTCGGAGTGGGAGAGGCGGGGGTTGGTCATCTGCAACGAGACCCGGTCGACACCACCCAACTGGTCCGAAACGCGTCGCAATTTGGTGGCGACCGTGTCAGGATCGCCGAGGAAGAAGGCGCCGTCCGGGCCGCTGGTGGCATCGAACTGAGCCCGCGTGGGGGGTGCGAAGCCGCGCTCTCGGGAGACTGACGTGAACATCTGGTGCCAGCCAGGGTAGATCGTGTCAGCGGCAGAACGGACGCTGTCGCCGACGAAGCCGAAGACGTGCAACCCGACCTTGAGGTCCTCCGGGGCATGGCCCGCCTCGGCCCCAGCGCGGCGGTACAGGTTCACCAACGGTCCGAACTGGAGTGGTTGGCCGCCGATGATCGCGACCATCAGCGGCAGACCAAGCAGCCCAGCCCGCACAAACGACTCGGGCGTTCCACCGACCCCGACCCAGATGGGCAACGGGTCCTGAACCGGGCGTGGATATACCCCCTGCCCGGTGAGCGCCGGGCGGTGCCGACCGGACCACGTGACGTGCGACGATTCCCGGATCTTGAGTAGTAGGTCGAGCTTCTCGGCAAACAGCGTGTCGTAATCGGCCAGGCTCAGGCCGAACAGCGGGAAGGCTTCGGTGAAGGAACCGCGTCCGACCACGAGGTCGATGCGACCCTTCGCGATGAGGTCGAGTGTGGCGAATTGCTGGAAGACCCTTACCGGGTCCGCTGCGCTGAGCACCGTGACCGCGCTGCCCAGCCGGATGCGGGACGTGCGCGCGGCGGCCGCCCCAAGGAGCACGGGTGGCGCAGAATCGTAGTATTCCTCGCGGTGGTGCTCGCCAATCCCAAACGAGTAGAGGCCCGATGTGTCGGCGAGCACGATCTCCTCCAGCAAGTGCTCGATCCGCTCCCCGGCTCCGATGATCTGCTCAGTCGAGGGATCGGTCACTGCAGAAACGAAGCTGTCAACTCCCACGAACACACCGGTCTCCTGTCGCTGCAACGCAATCGCCTTCGCCAACGCGCCTGTTGACGCTCAACACAATGACAGGTCGATCGCGTTGGACATACTCCTACAAGTCGCTCACTGGGGTGCCG
>DASQDG010000111.1:0-73612 GCA_035634295.1 Propionibacteriaceae bacterium
TGGCGGCGCCCGGCACGGCGGCGTGCGCCGACCGGCCGAGGTAGACCTCCTGGACTCGAGCGTCGGCCTGGACCTCGGTAACGGATCCTTCGCGAAGGACGCGACCCTGGTGCAGGACGGTGACAGAGTCGGCCCAGCGACGCATGAAGTCCATGTCGTGCTCGACCACGATCACCGTCCGGTCGGCCCCTACCCGCTTCAGCAGCGCACCGGTCGACTCGCGCTCGCCCTCACTCATCCCCGCCACCGGCTCGTCGAGCAGCAGCACCTTGGCGTCCTGCACCAGGAGCATCCCAATCTCCAGCCACTGCTTCTGTCCGTGGGAGAGAACTCCGGCCGGCTGGTCGCGGTGAGCGGTCAGCGCGATGGTCTCCAGAACTTCGGCGACGATGTCAGGCACACCCCGTCGCACTCCCAGCAGCGACCAGGGCGAACGGCGAGCCCCGGAGGCGATGTCCAGGTTCTGCAGCACGGTCAACTCGGTGAACACACTGGCGGTCTGGAAGGTGCGACCAACCCCCAGCCGGGCAATCTGGTGGGACTTACGGCCGATCAGCTGGATGCCGTCGAAGGTGGCCAACCCGGTCGCCGGGGTGAGGGCGGTGAGGGCGTCGATGATGGTGGTCTTTCCGGCACCGTTGGGACCAATCATGAAACGCAGGTCTGACTGAAACACGGTGAGGTCCACGCCGTCCACGGCCCGAAAACCGTCGAACGAAACTGTCAGGCCACGGACCTCCAGGTAATCCGAGGGCATCAGATAGCCACCTTGTGCTCGGAGGGGTCCACCGGGTTTGGTCGGTCCAGGACGGGTATGACGCCGCGACTGGTCCCGCGGTGACGAGCTTTGGTGACCACCGACCTCACTGACGCGACACCGCCGGGCAGGAAGGCGACGACGAGCATGAACAAGGCGCCCTGGAAGTAGGTCCAGAACCCGGGAAACTCCTCGGACAGGGTCGTTTGGGCGTACGCGACCAGGATGGCGCCGAGCACCGGACCGACAAGGGTGTTGCGGCCCCCGATCGCGACGCCGATGATGAAGGCGATCGACGGCACCACACCGACGTCGGCCGGAGAGACGATGCCCACGATGGGTACGAAGAGCGCTCCGGCGATCCCGGCCATCGCCGCGGCGACGACGTAGGCAACCAACTTGACGTCCGCCGGGTTGTAGCCGAGGAAGCGGACCCGCTCCTCCTGGTCGCGGACCGCCACCAGCAGCTCTCCGAAGCGGCTGCGATAGAGGTGCCGGACCGCGACCACCATGACCAGCAGCACGGTGGACGCAATGAGGAACAGCATCATTTTGTTGGCCGGGTCGTACAGGTTGTAGCCGAAGAAGCCGCGGAAGCCGTTAAGCCCGTTGGTGCCGCCCGTCGTGGTCTGCTGGCCGATCAGGAAAGTCGCGAACGCTGCGGCCAGTGCCTGCGAGAGGATCGCGAAGTAGGCGCCCTTCACTCGGCGCCGGAAGATGGCGAGTCCGAGCACCGCCGCCACCGCGGCCGGTAGGAGCACAATCGCGATCACGGTGATGCCACCGGAGCGGAAGGGTTCCCACCAGATCGGCACCTCACCCGTACCGTAGAGAAGCATGAAGTCGGGAGCCCGGCCGGGACCGGCGTCGGCCAGCTTGAGGTGCATAGCCATCAGGTACGCGCCCAGGCCGAAGTAGACGCCCTGCCCGAGGACCAGCATGCCGCCCTTGCCCCAGGCCAAACCGATGCCGACGGCCACCATGGCCCAGCAGAGGTACTTGCCGAGCAGCGCCAGCCGGAATGGCGAGAGCGCCGCCGGCGCGATCACGTAGAGGAGCAGGGCGGCCAGAGCCAGCGCCACCCAGAACCGACCGTCGCCGGTGAGATACCTCAAAACCTTCATTCTCTTCTTCTGCCCTCTCTGCTCAGACCAGGCTTCGGCTGCGGACGCTCACGATCCCCTGGGGTCGCAGCTGGAGAAACGCCACGATGGCGACGAACAGCAACACCTTCGCCATGCTGGCCGTGGTCGTGTACTGGAAGATGGACTGGAGCAGGCCGAGCACGAAGGCGGCGATCACAGCGCCTCGGAGCTGCCCGATGCCGCCGACCACGACGACCAGAAACGCGTCGACGATGTAGTTGGTGCCGAGCGTGGGGCCGGTAGAGCCCAGCAGCGTCAGGGCAACCCCTGCCACTCCGGCCAGGCCGGAGCCGATGAAGAATGTCATCTGGTCGCTGGCCCGGGTGGAGATGCCCGCGGTCTCAGCCAGGTCGCGGTTCTGCACCACGGCGCGGACCCGACGGCCGAAGCCGGTGTAGCGGATCAGGACCGACATGAGGGCCACGCACAGCACCGAAACAACGACGATGAACACCCGGGCCGCGGCCAGGTCGACGCCGGCGACGCGGATGCTGCCCTGCAGCCAGCCCGGGGATCCCACGTCCACATTGGGGGGTCCGAAGACGTCGCGCGCCAGCTGCTGCAGGATCAGCGAGACCCCCCAGGTGACAAGCAAGGTGTCCAGCGGCCGGTGGTACATCCGGCGGATCAGGGTCGCCTCAAGGACGAGGCCGAGGACTCCGCCGACCATGAAGCCGACCGGGATCGACAGCATCAGCGAGATGCCGGCACTGCCGAGCAGCCCCTGCATCACGTAGGCGGTATAGGCCCCGGCCATGATGAACTCGCCGTGGGCCATGTTGATCACGCCCATCTGTCCGAACGTCAGGGCTAGACCCAGGGCGATCAGCAGCAGGATTGAGCCCTGCGAGAGGCCTGCGAAGAGCTGGCCAGCCAAGATGTCCATGCTTCTCCTCGGTGATGTGGCGCGCGCCACCCCTGCGGTCCCCCGCAAGGCCGGAGGTCTCCGGCCCTGCGGGAGGCGACGCTCAGCTGTTGAGATCTTTGGCCCAGTCGTAGGTCTCCAAGAAGGGATCCGGCTCGATCGGCTTCCCCGAGGACCAGACCGTCTTGATCAGGCCGCTGGGCTGGATCTGGCCGATCAAGGCAGTTTTGGCGACGTGGTGGTTGTCCCCATTCACCGTGACCTTGCCCTCAGGAGCGTCGAAGCTGACACCGTCGGCCGCCGCCTGGACAGCTGCAACGTCGAACGACTTGGCCTTCTCCACCATGCCCTTATAGAGATAGAGGGAGGTGTAGGCGGCCTCCATCGGGTCGGAGGTGACGCGGTCCTCGCCGAACTTGTCCTTGAAGGCGGACACGAACTGCTGGTTCACCGGGCTGTCGATCGTCTGGTAGTAGTTCCAGGCCGTCAGCTGGTCCTTCAGGTTGCTGGCCCCGATCCCCTTGACCTCCTCCTCCGCGATCGACACGCTGATCACCGGCATCGACGTCGCCTTCAGACCGGCATTGGTGTACTCCTTGAAGAAGGCGACGTTGGAGTCGCCGTTCAAAGTGTTGAACACGGCGTCGGCGTTAGCCGACTTCACCTTGTTTACGATGGTGGCAAAGTCGGTCGAGCCCAGCGGGGTGTACTCCTCGCCCTTGACCTCCATGCCGTTGGCCGCAGCGTAGGCCTTGATCTCCTTGTTCGCCGTGCGGGGGAAGACGTAGTCCGAGCCCACCAGGAAGACCGACTTCGCACCCTGCTCCTTGAGGTAGTCCAGGGCAGGGATGATCTGCTGGTTGGTGGTCGCGCCGGTGTAGAAGATGTTCTTGGAGGCTTCCAGACCCTCGTATTGGACGGGGTAGAACAAGAGCGAGTTGTTGCCCTCGAAGACAGGGAGCATCGCCTTGCGGCTCGCGGAGGTCCACCCACCGAAGACAGCCGCGACGCAGTCGCTGCTGATCAGCTTCTGGGCCTTCTCGGCAAATGTGGTCGGCTCGGACGCACCGTCCTCGGCCACGACCTCGAGCTGCTTGCCATTGATCCCGCCGCCAGCGTTGATCTCGTCCTTCGCCATTGTCAGGGAGTCGAAGACGGTGTTCTCGCTGATCGCCATGGTGCCCGACCGCGAGTTGAGGAAGCCGATCTTGACGGTGGGACCGTCGGTCTTGACGCAGCTGGCGCCGGCGGGCGCTGCGGCTGTCTCCGCCCCGACCTTGCTACCTCCGCAGGCCGAAAGGACGAGAATCGAGCTCATGGCAATACAGGTCAGGGCGATCGAACTCGTGGTCAGACGTTGGCTGCTCATCAGACAGGCATCCCTTTCGTGTCAGGTGGTATCCCGGCCGCGACCGTCTCGGCGGAGAAGTTGTCCCGCAACGTATTGACCGCATGTGTCAATCGCCGCTCCCAACATGTCCGGCTTGTTACTGATCGCCGCCTGCCGAGCAGCCGCAGTCACGGCGACCCCCTCACCCACTGCTCCCACTGGCAGTTGCGCGGGGAGGCGAGCTCCTGCGCAAGCCTGCTTGACGTGCCCATTCGTCCAGATCGTTTCTTGGGCGTGTGATGGTTCACTTGACCCAACGAGTTGTCATGGAGAGGGAGTGCGTGGCTGAGCCCGTCGCCGGACTGTACGCCCCTAGTTTGGTCGAGGTCGCTACTCGACAACTGCGCGACGAGATCCTGGCCGGCACCCTCGAGCCGGGCCAGCGGCTGATTGAGGATCAGATCCGGCTGCGCTTCTCCATCAGTCGGGCGCCGTTGCGCGAGGCCCTGCGTCTCCTCACTCAACAAGGGCTGGTGGAGCACCTGCCACGCCGAGGTGTGCGCGTCACCGAACTGAGCGAGACCGAGGTCGACCAGCTGTTCGGGATCCGACTGGCCTTGGAACGGCACGCTGTCCAATCGGTCTTCCCGATGCCTGAACCCCCGGGCGACCAGCAGCTTGCCAAAGTCGACGGCTGGCTGCACCGGATGCGGATGGCCGAGCTAGACGGGGACCAGCTGGGCAAGGACGACGCGCACCGCGCCTTCCACGCCGCCGTCGTCGCCTTGGCCCGGAACGGTCAGCTGAACTTGGTCCTGGAACCGGTACTGCTCAAGCTGCAACGGCCGATGGCCTTCAACCTGCGTCGGGAAGCTCACGCGGTGGGTCCGCAGGAGGGCCTTGCACGACACCAACGAATCATCGACGCCCTTCGCAGCAACGACGCGCAACGGATCCTGCACGAGCTAGAGCACCATGGCGGCCGCCGCTTTCTGGCCGCGGAAACCGCTCCTCGCGGTGAGTGAGGAACTCCTTACACACTCGTAACGCCAGCGCCTTCTAGTCGTGGTCTGGATTGTCGACACTCGACAACATGGCTGTTCCGCACGCGACCATAGCCCGCCCCGACGCTGGGCCTGTCGCAGGGCGGCCAACCATCGCGCAGCTCCTGGCCGGCTACCGCGCGGGAGCGCTGAGACCAACTGAGGTCGTCAGACGCCTGCTCGCGGAGATCGCGCTTCGAGGCGACGACGGCACGTGGATCACCGTCGCCACCCTCGAGCAGGCCTTGGACAGGGCCGGCTGGCTCGAAGTCCACGAGGACGCCGAGGCGCTACCGCTCTACGGCGTACCGTTCGCCGTCAAGGACAGCATCGACATCGCCGGCTGGCCGACCACGCTGGCCTGCCCGGCCTATGCCTATCCAGCGACAAGCACGGCGCCTGTAGTCGAGCGGCTCCTTGATGCCGGCGCCATCCTGATAGGCAAGACCAACCTCGACCAGTTCGCTACCGGGCTGAACGGCACCCGCACCCCTTACGCCGTGCCGCGAAGCGTCTTCGGCGGCGACTTGATCTCGGGTGGCTCCAGCTCGGGCTCGGCGTTGGCGGTCGCGCTGGGCCAAGTGCCGTTCGCGGTCGCGACCGACACGGCCGGATCCGGGCGGGTGCCACCCGCACTCAACGGGATCCTCGGTTTCAAGCCATCCCGAGGCCTGATCAGCACCGTCGGCCTGGTGCCGGCCTGCCGCTCTCTGGACTGCATCAGCTTGGTCGCCAAGGACCTCGGCGACCTGCGCACCGTCCTTGATCTCCTGACCGCCGAGGACCACGGCGATCCCTGGAGCCGGCCCCGCCTCACGGAGAAGGTGGACGCCGCCAGGTTCATCGTCGGGCTGCCCGATTTCGGCGAGCTCGAGTTCTTCGGTGACAAGGAGATGGCCAAGGCTCACCGGTCTGCTCGGTCTCGGGTCCAGAGCCTGTTCGCCACCACCTCGTCACCACTCGAGCCGTTCGTCCAGGCCGGTGAGCTGCTTTACTCGGGGCCCTGGGTGGCCGAGCGATACGTCCAGTTCGGCGACTTCCTCAAGGATCACCGGGCAGATGTGCTGCCTGTAGTCGAACGGATCATCACCAGCGGCGCCCATTTCAGTGCGGCCGAGGTTTTCCGAGCCCAGTACCGGCTGGCCGAGCTCAAGGCCGTGGTGGCTCGCCTATTCGCCACCATGGACGTCCTCGTGCTGCCCACCATCGGCACCACCTTCACGGTGCCGGAGGTGCTGGCCGACCCGATCGGCACCAACACGGTGCTTGGTCACTACACCCATTTCGGCAACCTTCTCGACCTTTGCGCCATCGCGATACCCGCCGGCGTTACCGCCGACGGACGACCGGTCAGCGTGATGATTCTCGGACCAGCGCTGGCCGACGACAAGGTGCTGGCCGCTGCGGCCCGTATCAGCAGCTCCGACTGGAGCCTCGCCACCCCGACCGCCCTCCCTGAGAGCCAGACCCGGCAGCTCTCAGCACAACCGGGTGATGGGCCCCCGCACCGACACGCGCCACGAGGAGAGCCCGCATGACCGAAAAAACCCTTGCCGCTGTCATCTCGGTCCCCGCCGAGCCCCACCCCTTCCGCTACTCGCCCGGCCGGGTGGCCCTGCTGGTCATCGACATGCAGCGGGACTTCCTGTTGCCCGGCGGCTTCGGGGAAAGCCTCGGCAACGACGTCGAGCAGCTTGCCGCCGTCATCCCACCACTTCAGCAGGTGCTCGCCGCTGCCCGCGACGCAGACATGCTCGTGATCCACACCCGCGAGGGCCACCGGCCCGACCTGTCGGACCTGCCGCCGGCCAAACTGCGTCGTGGCCAGCCGTCCCTGCGGATCGGGGACCCCGGCCGGTACGGACGCATCCTGATCCGCGGCGAGTTCGGCCACGACATCATCGACCAACTCGCGCCATTGCCCGGCGAACCTGTGCTCGACAAGCCCGGCAAGGGCGCCTTCTACGGCACCGACCTGCAGGACCGGCTGGTCGCCGCCGGTATCACCGCGCTCATCGTCACCGGGGTGACGACCGAGGTGTGTGTGCACACCACGGTCCGCGAGGCCAACGACCGCGGCTTCGAGGTCTTGGTGCTGTCGGACTGCGTCGGCTCCTATTTCCCCGAGTTCCAGCGGGTCGCGCTGCAGATGATCGCCGCCCAGGGCGGCATCTTCGGTTGGGTGACCGACTCCACCAACCTACTGAGCACCCTCCCCCGCCCCCTTGCCGCGATGCCTCCGTCGCGGCCAGCCACCCCGCCCGCCGTACCGGCCGCCTGAGCTAGGAGTTCATGATCATGACCAGCACCGCCGTACGCGCCAAGAGCGCCACCACCGACCGCTTTCGGGTGCCGTGGTGGACGCGAGGCGACCTCAACGCCTTCTTCGGCCTCGCTTTCAACATCCTGGTCAACGTGCTGACCCTGACCTCGCTGCTGATCTTCGTGGTCCGGTTGCCGTCCGGTGACGTGCTGGGGACCGTGCTGCCGGCTCTCGGCATCGCCCTGATCGCGGGCAACGCCTACTACACGCTGCTGGCCCGGCGGTTAGCCCGGCGGGAGCATCGCACAGACGTGACCGCCCTGCCGTATGGCCCCAGCGTGCCGCACATGTTCATCGTCGTGTTCGTGATCATGCTGCCCATCTACCTCTCCACCGGGGACCCGGTCCGGGCCTGGCAGGCCGGTCTGGCGTGGGCGTTCATCATCGGGGTGATCGTCTTGATCGGGGCGTTCGTCGGACCGTCCATCCGCAAGATCACGCCCCGGGCGGCCCTACTCGGTACCCTCGCCGGAATCTCGCTGAGCTTCATCTCGATGCGGCCGGCCGGTCAGATGTGGGAGGCGGCTTGGATCAGCCTGCCGGTGCTCGGCATCATCTTGGTCGGCTTCTTCACCGACCTGAAGCTGCCCGGAGGGGTGCCCATCGGCCTTGCTGCCCTTCTCGTCGGCACTGCGATCGGCTGGATCGGCGGCTACCTGTCGGTGCCCGACGTAGCCGCTGCTGCCGCCGACGTGGCCATCGCCATCCCCAGCCTCAACGTCGGCCTGTTGTGGGCGGGACTAGGCGGGATGGCTCCGCTGCTCGCTACCGCAATACCGCTGGGGGTCTACAACTTCTTGGAGGCGATGAGCAACGTGGAAAGTGCTGCTGCCGCCGGCGACAGCTACAACCTGCGCAGCGTGCTGCTGGCCGACGGCAGCGGCGCCATCATTGGCTCGGCGCTCGGCTCGCCCTTCCCACCGGCGGTCTACATCGGCCATCCCGGCTGGAAGGAGGCCGGCGGGCGGGCCAGCTACTCGATGGCCAGTGGACTGTTCATCGCCGTCCTGTGCTTCCTCGGGCTGTTCGGCCTGCTAGCCACCGTGTTGCCGCTACCAGCGATCGTGCCCATCCTGCTGTACATCGGCCTGCTCATCGGCGCGCAGGCCTTCCAGTCCACGCCGCGGCTGCACGCGGCGGCCGTCGTCGCGGCCATCATCCCGAACCTGGCCGCCTGGGGTGCCGGATTGATCGACAACGCCCTGGCTGCAGCAGGAACTACCGCCGCTGAGGTAGGCGAAGAAGCGCTCACGAGCGCCGGTTTGGTGTACGAAGGCCTGCACGTCCTGGGGCAGGGAGCCACCCTGGCCGGCATTGTCCTGGGATCGACCGTCACCTTCGTTCTGGAGAAGCAACTCCTCCACGCTGCGCTCGCCGCCCTGGTCGGTGCAGCGCTGTCCTGGATCGGTCTTCTTCACGCGGATCAGGTCGGATGGGCAGCTGCGCCCGGGGTCGCCCTCGGCTACCTGCTGCTCGCCGTCACCCTGGTCGGCTGCTCCCGGCTGCAGCGTCATACCGGGGGCGGCGCCCGCGCTAAGGACGTACCCGGGACCGACGCGCTTGCCGCGGAAGGCTGACGGCGTGCGGGTCGCCCGACCGGCCGCTCGGGTCCGTGAAAAGCCACTCGCGGGACCGACGCTGCCAGGGCGCACCGTCGAGATAAGCACTGTCGACCTCTTGGTGGTCGGCGCCCACCTCAGCGGGCAGCCGCTCAACCACAACCTCCTCGCGTGTAAGGCCGCTCTGGTCGGACAGGTCCGCACCGCCCCGACCTACCGCCTATGGGCACTGAACACTGTGCCCCCCAAACCCGGTCTCCTCCGCGTCAACTCGGCCGGCGGGGCAATATCTGGGGAGCGGTGGCGGATGCCCGCGATCGACTTCGGCGCCCTCGTCGCCGCCCTCCCACCGCCCATGACCATAGGCTCTGTCCAACTGGACGACGGCAGCAAGGTGCTGGGATTTCTGGTGGAGGCAGCAGCCACGGCGCAGGCGCGGGACATCACGGCATACGGCGGCTGGCGCGCCTACCTGGCGCGCCGCCAGCCGTGACCCGCACCCTGGTCAACCACAGTTCCAGACCTGTAGTGCCGACGGGATCTGAACCGGCGTAGCTGCCCTCACCCGCCGCGGTCCGTGAGCGGCTGCCATCCCGGCTCGTTCTCCTGCGCCCCGGTGGCGCCTTGACCACGATCAGGTACCAGTGCCGCCCGGGTCACCAGCCGCCCGCTCTGGCGCGCTGGCACCGCTGCTCAGCACAGAGTGCTCAAAACCATGCGGTGTAGGTTCGGGCTCCCAATTCACACTCCTGTGTCGGGTCGACCGATGATCAGCTCCCCGCCACGATCAGCGGGCCAGTAGGACTCTTGGACATTCGAGTGTGCTGCGGAACCCCTGCTCCAGAGGAGAACCATGCTAGGTTCGCGGCGGTGCTTTCAGCCGAGAGTCACCGCGTACGGGGGATCTGAGCTTCGCGCATCGCCCACGGGGCGAGGCGTTTCGCGGCGCTCGCACGCTGCGGAAAAGGGGGGCTTTGCATGCGTTACTTTCGCCACGCCGTTGTCACTGGAGGCTCCGGTTTCCTGGGGTCGCATCTGTGCGACCGTTTGATCGCCGAGGGCACTCGGGTCACTTGTCTGGACAACTTCTCGACCGGGGCTCCAGAGAATGTGGCCCACCTCCAGTCGGAGGATAATTTTCGTTTGGTCAAGACTGACGTTACCGACTATCTGCACGTTGCCGGTGATGTGGACCTAGTCATGCATTTCGCCTCACCGGCGTCGCCGGCCGACTATCTGCGGCTGCCGATCGAGACGATGAAGGTGGGCAGCATCGGCACCCTGCACGCGCTGGGGCTAGCCAAGGACAAAGGCGCACGGTTCGTGCTGGCGTCGACGTCGGAAGCGTACGGAGACCCGCAGGTGCACCCCCAGCCAGAGGACTACTGGGGACACGTCAACCCGGTCGGCCCTCGCGGGGTCTATGACGAGGCGAAGCGTTTCGCCGAGGCGCTTACCACGGCGTACCGCACCTCGCACGGCATGGACACCGCGATCGTCCGGATCTTCAACACCTACGGTCCAAGGATGCGCTCCGACGACGGCCGCGCCATCCCGACGTTCTTGCGGCAGGCGTTGGACGGCAAGCCGCTCACCGTCGCTGGCGACGGCCGCCAGACCCGATCGGTGTGCTACGTGGACGACACAGTCCGCGGAGTGCTTGCAGTCGCAGCCAGCGAGTTGGCCGGCCCGGTCAACGTTGGCTGTCCCGAGGAGTTCACCGTACTAGAGATTGCCCAATCGATCGTCGCGGCGACGGGTTCGCATTCTTCCATCACGTTCATCGATCGGCCGATCGACGATCCCATGGTTCGTCGTCCGGACATCGGCCTCATTCAGCGGGAGCTGGGCTGGTGGCCACAGGTCAATTGGCGGGACGGTCTGACCTCCACGATCGCAGCGCTGACCACCTCGGTGGCCGCATGAGCGACCCGGTTCTCGGCCAGTCGGCGATTCCCTTGGCTTTGTGAAGCACCCTTCCACCGACGCCGCTGAGACCAACCGGTAAGGACACCTATGCGTATTCTCGGAATCAACGCCCTTTACCACGATCCGTCTGCTGCCGTCGTCGTGGACGGCGCCACCGTGGCCGCGGCTGAGGAGGAACGCTTCAGCCGGCGCAAGCATGGCAAGCGCCCGGTGCCTTTCTCGGCCTGGGAGCTGCCCGAACTCGCGGCCGCGTGGTGCCTCGACCAGGCGGACATCCGGCCAGAAGAGCTGGATGCGGTGACCTATTCCTTCGATCCGGCCCTGCGTCTCCCCCCAAGCTCGCTGGGCCTCTTCGATCCCTGGGACGACCTGCGTCAGAACTACGCCCAGCGAGCGCCGGAGTTCCTGGCCTCGGCCCTTTCCGGTTTGGACGCGTCGCAAGTCAAGTTCGTGCCGCATCATGTCGCCCACGCGGCGTCGGCCGGTCTGGCCGCTCCGTTCGGCGGTGACTGCGCGGTCCTGGTGCTCGACGGTCGGGGTGAGCAGCACAGCCACCTGGCCGGCCGATTCTGCGGTGGCACGTTGCACACGCTGTACAGCCAGCAGTTGCCGCACTCGCTCGGGCTGCTGTACGAGGACGCGACCCAGCATCTCGGCTTTCTGCGCAGCTCCGATGAGTACAAGGTCATGGCAATGGCGTCGTACGGGAAGCCGCGCCACCTCGATTATCTTCGGCAGTTCGTCCACGCCCGGGGTGATGGTGGCTTCCAGACGTCGGGCGTGGACTGGAATGTCCTCGCCCCGAAGCGCTCGCCCGATCAGCCGTGGACCGCCGAGCACGCGGATCTGGCCAGCAGCCTGCAGACGGTCCTAGAGGAGGTCCTGCTTGCGCTGGCCGAATGGCTCTACGACCAGACGCATGCCCCGAATCTCACGCTAGCCGGCGGTGTCGCGCTCAATTGCGTCGCGAACACCAGGCTGTTCAACGAGTCAGGCTTCGACCAGGTCTGGGTTCAGCCAGCGGCCGGCGACGCTGGAACCGCCCTTGGCGGAGCGTTGTACATGGCGCAGCGGCTGGGCGACTCGATTCAGGAGTTCCCGGGGGCCGATCTCGGCCGGGAATGGAGCGACGCGGAGCTGGAATCGGCCCTACGCACCGCCAACATCCCGTTCAACCGCCCCGCCGACATCGCCGATGCGGTAGCCGAAGAGCTGGCGGCCGACGGGATCGTTGCCTGGTTCCAGGGCCGCAGCGAATTCGGTCCCCGGGCGCTGGGCCACCGCTCCCTGCTGGCTCATCCCGGACGGGAGAGCAATCTGCGACGAATCAACGATGTGAAGGGCCGCGAGCAGTTCCGGCCGGTCGCCCCCATGGTGTTGGCATCACGGGCCTCCGAGCTCTTCTCTGGGGGCCCCATCCCGTCGCCGTACATGCTCTTCGTCCACGACGTCGCCGAGAGCTGGCGAGACCGGATCCCGGCCGCTGTCCACGTCGACGGCACCGCCCGGATCCAGTCCGTCGACCCGTCAAGCGAACCATTGGTGGCCCGGATGTTGCAGGGCTTCGAGCAACGGACCGGGCTTCCCGTGGTGATCAACACCAGCCTCAACACCGCAGGGCGTCCGATGGTTGACTCGCCACGGGACGCCCTCGAGTGCTTCGGCTCGACCCCGGTCGACCTGCTGGCTATCGGCCCGTTCGCGGTACGTCGACGCGGCCTCGGTGGGCGCTGATGACTACCGATACCCCCAGCGCTGTCTGCTCGATCGTGGTCCCGACGATCGGCCGTCCGTCCCTGTGGACACTGCTCGATAGCGTGAGGGAGTCGTCCCGGGTCACCGGGATCGCCATGCCCCGGATCGTCGTCGTCGACGATCGGCCGCGCCCACGCCAGGAACTCAACCGGCCCGACTCTGCGCGGTTGGCCGGGGTAACGGTGCTGTACAGCGGCGGACGCGGCCCGGCGGCCGCACGCAACGTCGGATGGCGGGCCACCGCGACCGAGTGGGTGGCGTTCCTCGATGACGATGTCGTGGTCTCTGGCAACTGGCTGGCCGAACTCATCAGGGACTTGGACCAGCCGGCGTCCGTCGCCGGGATACAGGGACGGATCTCCGTGCCACTGCCGGCGAACCGCCGCCCCACCGACTGGGAGCGAGGCACTGCGGGCCTGGAGACGGCGCGGTGGATCACCGCGGACATGGCGTATCGGGGCGACGTCCTGCGACTGGTCGGCGGCTTCGACGACCGGTTCCCGAGGGCCTTCCGCGAGGACGCAGATCTGGCGCTACGGGTGCTGGACGCCGGATACGCCCTCGCTCAGGGCGAGCGCCACACCACTCATCCGGTCCGCCCGGCGGGGTGGTGGGTGAGCCTTCGCCAGCAGCGCGGGAACGCCGACGACGTCTTGATGGACCGCCTGCACGGTCGACATTGGCGACGGCGTGCCGAGGCACCGTTGGGTCGGCGCCCCTTACACCTGCTCACCAGCGCGTTCGCACTGACCGTGCCGGCGGCGTTGCTGCTGCGGCGACGCCAGACTGCGGCAATCGCCGGTGCGGGTTGGGTGATCCTAACGGCGGAGTTCAGTTGGCGACGGATTCAGCCCGGCCCCCGGGACCGCGTGGAGGTGCTCAAGATGCTGAGCACGAGCGCGGCGATCCCCGTCGCCGCCACCTGGCATTGGTCCCGGGCGGTGTTGTTTCGATCGAGCCCCGGGCCGTCTTCGCGCCCGTTGCCGGCGGCGGTGCTGCTCGATCGCGACGGCACCATCGTCAAGGACGTTCCGTACAACGGGGATCCCGGAAGGGTGCAGCCGATGCCCGGGGCGGCTGAGGCTCTACAGAAGCTCCGACACGCGGGCATTCCGATCGCCGTGATCAGCAACCAGTCGGGCATTGGCCGCGGGCTGCTGGATCGACGCCAGGTCGATGCGGTGAATGAGCGGATCGAGGAGTTGCTGGGTCCATTCGACGCCTGGCTGGTGTGCCCGCACACCGACGCGGACGGTTGCGACTGCCGGAAGCCGATGCCCGGCCTGGTTCATCAAGCGGCCCGCTGTCTCGGCGTCTTCCCCGAAGACTGCGTCGTCATTGGCGATATCGGGGCTGACATGGGCAGTGCGCAGGCGGCTGGTGCTCGGGCGATCCTCGTGCCGACCGATGAAACGCTGCCCGACGAGGTGCGAGGTGCTCCCCTACACGCGACCACGCTGACCGACGCCGTGGACATCGTGTTGTCCGGACGCTACTGAGATGGCCGGTCATGCCCTGGTGGTTCGCCTGGACAGCATGGGAGACATGCTGGCCGCCGGCCCGGCAATCCGCGCCGTGGCCGCAGGCGCCAACCGGCTCACAGTGTTGTGCGGACCGCTGGGCCTCCCCGCCGCCGAGCTCTTGCCCGGAGTGGACGCCACCGTGGTCTGGGAATGTCCCTGGATCATGAACCCGCCTCCTGAGCTCAGTCGCGAGGGAGTCGACGAGCTGATCGGGCGGATAGCGCACCTCGGCATCGATCAGGCCGTGATCCTCACCTCGTTCCATCAGTCACCGCTGCCCACCGCTTTACTGCTCCGGCTCGCGGGTGTGCGCTGGATCGCCGCGGTCAGCGAGGACTATCCCGGTTCCTTGCTCGACGTCCGGTTGCCGGTCCCCGCCAACGCACCGGAACCCGTACGCATGCTGCAGTCCGTACACGAGGCAGGGTTCGGGCTGCCGGCCGGTGACGATGGCCGGCTTCAGGTACGCCGGCCATTGCCCGATGTCGAGCCGTTGTTGCCGGTCGGGCCAGAGGCGCCGCTCGTGGCGGTGCATCCCGGAGCAAGCGCATCCGCTCGGGCCTACCCGTGGCCGCTGTGGGCCGCGGCGGTGGAGCGGCTGATCGGGGACGGCTGGCAGGTCGTCCTCACCGGAAGCCGCTCAGAACAGCCGCTGACCAGGCGCATCATCGATGACGTCGCCGGCGCCACACTCGGCAGTGTCCATGATCTCGCCGGCAGCCTGGACGTCGCGCAGTTGGCGGCGGTGCTCGACCGGGCCGAGGTCACGGTGGTCGCCAACACAGGGCCGGCGCACCTGTCCGCGGCGGTGGGCACTCCGGTGGTGTCGTTGTTTGCGCCGGTGGTGCCGGCGCGGCGCTGGGCACCGTTCGGCGTACCGGTCGAGCTGTTGGGCGATCAGGACGCGCCCTGCAAAGACACCCGGTGGACCGCGTGTCAGATCGACGGCCACCCGTGCCTGGCGTCGGTTTCGGCCGCGCAGATCGTCAGCGCCGTCAGGTTCCTGTCCTCTCAGCCCGTCGTCGGGGAGTTGAGCGTCCGATGAGGATCCTGCAGTGCCATGTGCACCGAAGTTGGACGGCCGCGTCCCTCCAGGGGCACAACACACCCGAGGCCCGCGCCTGCCGCCAGCGTCACCCGCTCGCAGATCGCTTCAGCGCGGACCCCCTGCGGTTGCACGCGGCGGCGCTGGAACGGTACGGGCCTGCGCGCATCCCGCGGGAGTTGGATGACTTCCTGGCCCGCACCGGCAACGAGGAGTTGGAGCTAACTGGATGAGGATCGCGATGGTGTCGGAGCACGCCAGCCCGCTCGCCACGTTGGGCGGCGTCGACGCCGGCGGGCAGAACGTGCACGTTGCCGCACTCGCCGGCGCGCTGGCCGACCGGGGCCACGAGGTCGTGGTCTACACCCGCGCCGATCGTCCGTCCCTGCCCCGCCGGGTGGCGATGCGACCGCGCGTGCAGGTCGAGCACGTCACGGCCGGGCCAGCGCAGCCGGTTGCCAAGGATGAGTTGCTGCCGTACATGGGCACATTCGCCGCCGGCCTCGCCCAACGCTGGGCCGATGAGCGGCCCGATGTCGTGCACGCCCATTTCTGGATGAGCGGCCTTGCCTCGATCAGAGCTGGGGCGAGGTGCGGCGTACCGGTCGTCCAGACGTTCCATGCGCTGGGCACGGTGAAGCGACGGTGGCAGGGCGACCTGGACACGAGCCCGGCGACCCGCATCGATACCGAGCGGTGGATCGCCGGCAGCGCCGACCGCATTATCGCCACCTGCACCGACGAGGTGGCCGAACTGCGCGCCATGGGCGTCACCGCCGAAGGTGTCGACGTCGTTCCCTGTGGCGTCGACGTCTCCTTGTTCACGCCCGCCGCCGATGAGATCCGGGCCGGCCGCTCAGCGCCGCGGCTGCTGATCGTCAGCCGACTCGTCCCTCGCAAGGGCGTTGAGGACGCGATCCGCGCCCTGGCGCTGACCCCGGCGGCCGAACTGGTCATCGTCGGTGGGCCGAGCGCCGACCGGCTCGACAACGACCCAGAGGTCGCACGGCTGCGGCAGGTGGCCGCCGAGTGCCGGGTCGCGAAACGGGTCCGCTGGACGGGGCATCTACGGCACGACGAGCTGCCGGCGGTGATCCGTTCCTGCGACGTCTTGCTGGCCGTTCCGTGGTACGAGCCGTTCGGCATCACCGTGCTGGAGGCGATGTCCTGCGGCGTGCCCGTGGTGGCGTCAGCGGTCGGAGGCCTGCTGGACACGGTGGTACCAGGAGTCACCGGCGTCTTGGTGCACGGCCGCGATCCGCAGAGCATCGCGGCCGGAACCGGGTGGTTGCTTAGCGATGAGCAGCGGCGAGCGGCCATGGGTCGCGCTGGGGCTGAGCGGGTCCGCAACTGCTATTCCTGGCCACGGGTCGCCGAACGAACCGAGCAGTCCTACCGTCGGGCGCTGGAGGCGCGCTCAGCATTGTCGAAGATGGCGGTGTCCAGATGACGCGCCAGCGACGCGACGTCGAGACGCAGCCCCTGGTCGTCATCGGTGACGTGCTGTTGGACATCGACGTCGTGGGGACGGCGGCCCGGCTGTCACCGGAGGCGCCGGTTCCCGTCATCGACGAACCGTGCGAGACCTTTCGGCCCGGCGGGGCGGCGTTGGCGGCGTGCCTGGCCGCGCGCGGCCGTCGCCCGGTGGTGCTGATCGCTCCACTGGCGCGCGACTCGGCGGCCGACCGCCTCGGGGCGCTACTTGGTGACCGGGTCGAACTCGTGGCACTCCCGTGGACCGGGACGACGCCGGTGAAGAGCCGGTTGCGTGCGGGCAACCATCCGGTGGCGCGGGTCGACACCGGCGGGCGACCAGGGCGAATCGAATCCATTCCGGAGCGGGCAGTGGCGGCGATCGCTGAGGCGGCGGCGATCCTGGTGGCCGACTACGGGCATGGAACGGCCTCCGACGAACGGATCCGCGCCCTCGTCTCTGATGCTCTGGTCGAGATACCGGTGGCCTGGGATCCGCACCCGAAAGGGCCACCGGCCGTACCGGGAACGACGCTGATCACCCCCAACGAACGGGAGTTGTTCGGATTCGTCGACCATCCCGCGGACGATTCGCTCACCGCCATCCGGCGGGCGGCGGCGGAGTTCGCCGACCAGTGGCGGGCCGGAGCGGTGTGCGTCACCAGAGGCTCTCGCGGTGCGTTGCTGTTCGTCGGACAAGACGCCCCCCGGCTCGCGACGGCAACGGCGGTCGCGGGCACCGATACCTGTGGTGCCGGAGACAGCTTCGCCGCCGCCGTTGCGACGGCACTGTCCGACGGCGACCTGCTGAGCGAGGCGGTCACGAAGGCCGTCGGCGCGGCCGGCCGGTTCGTCGCTGCCGGCGGGGCCGCGGCCTTCGGTCTCGGCGAGCCCGAGCCAGCTGAGCCGGAGCTGGATCTGGACACCAAGTTGGACCGGGTGCGCGGCGCCGGCGGCGTGGTCGTGGCCACCGGCGGGTGCTTCGACCTGCTGCACGCCGGCCACGTCGCCACCCTGGAGGCCGCACGGACCTTGGGTGACATCCTCGTGGTGTGCCTGAATTCCGATGAGTCGGTACGGCGCCTCAAGGGATCGCAACGTCCGTTGCAGCCCGTGGCCGATCGAGCCCGGGTGCTGTCGGCTCTGCAGGCGGTCGACGCGGTGCTGGTCTTCGATGAGGACACCCCGGTTGAAGCACTGCGGCGGATCAAGCCGGACGTCTGGGTCAAGGGCGGGGACTACTCGGGGATGCCGTTGCCGGAGGCCGCGATCCTGGCGGATTGGGGTGGCGAAGTGTTGACCGTGCCCTATCTCAGCGGCAGATCCACAAGCGAGATCGTGTCGCTCGCCGCCGAATCGGTGCAGCGTTGACCCGTCCGGTCGCACTCGCGCTCAGGGCGCTGGGACTGGGCGACTTCTTGACCGGCCTGCCGGCCCTCCAGCTGCTCAGACGCGCGCTGCCCGAGCACGACATCGTTCTCGCCGCGCCGACCGTGTTCGCGCCGATCATCCCGCTGGTGCCTGCCGTCGACCGGCTCGAGCCGACCGGCGAGCTGATGCCGGTTGATCGGCGCTATCTCGGTGTCGACGTCGCCGTCGACCTGCACGGCAAGGGCCCGGCCAGCCGGAGGCTGCTGGTCGAGCTGGAACCGACCCGGCTGGTTGGTTTCGGCGATCCGGGCGCCGGCTTTACGGGGCCGCCCTGGTATGCGGCAGAGCACGAGGTCAAGCGCTGGTGCCGACTGGTAACCACCGCCTTCGGCATCGATGACGCCGAGGCCACGAGTGTCGTCGGCGCCGTCGCGGTTCCGGACGTGGAGGCGGACACGGGTTTGACCGTCGTACATCCCGGCGCCGCCGCGGAGTCGCGACGGTGGCCTGCGGAGCGGTTCGCCGAGGTGGCGGCCGAATTGCGCCGAAGAGGTCACCGGGTGGTCATCACCGGCGGGCATGCTGAGCGATCACTCGCCGAGGCGGTCTCCGAAGCCAGCGGCGCACCGACCCTGTTGGGCCTCTCCATCCCACAACTGATGAGCGTCGTCGCATCGGCCCGTCTGGTGGTCTGCGGGGACACCGGCGTCGCTCACGTCGCCTCCAACTACCGAACGCCCTCGGTCGTGCTGTTCGGTCCGGTGTCGCCGGCACTGTGGGGACCCCCAAAAGATCCTTCGCATCTGGTCATCTTCCACGGCGACGGGGCCGGAAACCCGCACGGCGAAGAGCCCGACGCCGCCCTGCTCCGGATCACCGTCTCGGAGGTCCTGGACGGTGTGCAGCAAGTGACGCGAGCCCTCGAAGCCCGACCACAACCGGCGGCATCCGGACAAGGGAGAAGATGATGGCCAGGAACCTTCACGACCGAGCGGTCCTGATCAGCGGCGCTGGCAGCGGGCTGGGACGAGCGATCGCCTATCGGCTGGCCGCTGGCGGTGCCGCCACGGTGGTCGCCGACATCGACGACGCCGGCGCTGCGCACACCGTACAGCACATCGAGGCGGCTGGTGGTGAGGCCGTCGCGGTGAGGCTGGACGTGACCGACCCGGCCAGCGCCAGTTCAGCGATGCACGACTCGTACGACCACTTCGGCGACCGGTTCGACGGATTGATCAACAATGCGGGCACCGACCGCGGGGCCGGCATCCTCGATCTCTCCGACGAGCAGTGGCAGCAGGTAATCGCCGTCAACCAGTCGGGCCCGCTGTACTTGACCCGAGAATTCCTCAAGGTCATCGGCTCGGGCGAACGAGCCTTTCCCGCCGACGTGGTCAACGTGATCTCCATCTCCGCCATTACGGTGGGCACCGACGCGGCGGCGTACAACTCCTCCAAGGCGGCCCTGGCGATGCTGACCCGCATCATGCAACGCGAGGCGCACGAATATCGCTGGCCCGCCCGCATCCACGGCCTCATGCCCTCAGCCATGAACACGCCGATGATGGAGCAATGGCATCTAGCTGACGAGGTGATGATGGACCCCGACACGGTCGCCTCGGCGGTGGAATTCATGATCACGCTTCCGCCCGACACGTTCGTTCAGAATCTCGTCATCAATTCCCGGCGCGAGCCTGGCTGGCCACGATGAGACGTCCTGACCGCTCCGGTGGACTGCCCTGCCTTCGGACCCACATCACCGACCACCTGGCCGCGGCGCAAGCCATGGAGTCGGTCCTCCCGGCTGTTCAGCAGGTGGCCGACCTGCTCTGCCGGAAGTTCGCCGACGGCGGCCACGTGTACAGCTTCGGTAACGGGGGTAGCGCCGCCGATGCACAGCACTTCACCGGCGAGCTCATCGGTCATTACAAGCGGTCGCGGCGGGCGCTGCCGGCGGTAACCCTGAGCACCGATCCGACCGTGATGACCTGCATCGCCAATGACTACGACTACGCCGACGTCTTCGCGCGCCAGATCTCGGCCCTGGCCCGCCCAGGAGATGTGATCGTCGCTTTCACCACCAGCGGCCGTTCAGCAAATGTCGTGACCGGGTTGCAGGCGGCCCACCTGGCCGGAGCCACCACCGTGCTCTTCGGCGGCTGCGGCGGCGGGCCAGCCTCGGAGCATGCCGACTATGCCCTGCTGTCGCCCGCCGACCAGACGCCTCGCGTCCAAGAGATGCACACGTTGATGCTGCACATGATCAGTGACCACGTCGACGCGTGGGCAGCGGACGGGTAGCTGAGTGAGTTGCGCTGGCTGATGCGTCTCGTCAGCACCAGCCGACGACTGGCCGCATGACCCCAGGGGGTTCCCCTGGTGGGAAGCACTTGAAAGAGTAGCCCCGACGGGATTCGAACCCGCGCTACCGGTAGTCACGCCAGGTTTCGACAGACCGGGTCGAATGCTGCAGATGAAGGGCAGATCGACAGGCTCCAACGCTGAGGCGATCGTTTTCGACACGTATGCGCTGCTCAGCTCACTCAAGGCATATGCGGAGTACCACTATCGAACCGCAGCACGACCAGCTCGAGCAATCGGCCCAGGCCGTCGAAGCCGAGCCTGAACTCACGCGCCGGGTTCTCCTCATCCAACTCCGCCACGTACACCCATTGCTCGGCTGCGTAGGAAGCGTCCGATGCTGCGATCCCGTGCTTCAGCGCGGATCGATGAACTTCCACTACGCAGCGTCAATCCACGCTCTCACCGCGGCCCGGATGGCCTCCGATCGCGAGACCTGATCGTGCGCCGCCCGTGCCGTCAGCGCTGTCAGCAGGGTCTCATCCATTCGCACAGCGATCACCTCACCGGGACCGTCACCAACCGCGGGGCGACCGCCCCTGCGGAGCCGCTCAACCGAATAGCCACGCTCTGCCTCATCGGCCCATGCTTGGATCTGTTCCTCGGTGACCGGCTCACCCTTCATCGTCTCTCGCGCCACATGCTCATTGTAATACGAAACCTGGCCTGCCGGTAGAACCGTGCGAAGTCTGGAGTTCCGTCGAACTTTGGTGGCGGCCCGGTGAGCATCAGGCTCAGGTCCGTACCGGTGCAGTCGGCTCATCCGTCGTCGTCGCCGGTCGCCCGCAAGGTCTGCTCATCGCCGGTGTGGACTGCGACAACCTGACCGGAGGCCTGACCTCGCTCGGGATGTTTCCTGCTGACTGGAGCATCCCGGTCGGTGCAACGTGCACCCTCCCGCCACACGAGCTCACCAATGTCCGCTGGCCGCCCGCCCCGGCGTCGAGACGATGGGTGTTCGTGACCGAGAACCCGTCCGTCCTCGCCGCCTGCTCCGCCCTGGTCGCCCGAGATCCGGCGGCGGCCGACGTTGCCCGCCTGCTGTGCACGATGGGCACCCCGTCAGCGCTCGAGGTGGCCGCGGTCGCCCGCCTGGTGACCGTGGGGTGGAATGTTGCTGTCCGCGCCGACTTCGACGCGGCCGGCATCCGCCACGTGACCACCCTTCTCGAGGGGATCCCTGGTGCCGTGCCTTGGCGCATGATGACCGAGGACTTCGTGGAATCTAAGCCATCCGCGCCGGCCACTGGGCCTTGGCCGCCAACGTCCTGGGATCCGCAGCTCGCGCTGGCCATCGCGGACGCAGGAGCTGTGGCTTTCGAGGAGGCGTTGATGCATCGCCTGCTCGCAGATCTCCGCGCCGGGCGTCCTGGCTAGACCAGCTCGTCGCACCTTCGGTTGGAGTGCATCCCCGATGCGCATCGGTATCTCGCGGCCACACTGGCGTGCTTGCGCACGAGGTAGTTGGAAATCGGGGAGCTTAAGTCGACGCCGGTATATCGGTCCGTGCTTGGTGAGCCCGAGGTCCAGCGTCCAGGCGACCGTAGCCGCCCCTGCAAGGCGGTAGCGGGCAGTCGCTACACGGGTCCTCGGCAGCAACGCACCTAGTCAACGGCCTATCGGTGATGTTGGTCTGCATGTGGACCGGTGGCCGGGGCGCAGCAGGGAGCAGAATCGAGCGATCGGTTGCGGCTCTGACGCGCGCCAGAGCACCTGGAGTCGGCTCACCATGTGAGCCTTCAAATGCGTTTGCTCTAGTGAGGAGCATATTGAGAGGTAGCCCCGACGGGATTCGAACCCGCGCTACCGCCTTGAGAGGGCATTCCCGCGGATCTTCCATAGTCTTTCAACATTTGCCGGTGGCTGCGAAAACCTGGCTTGATTAGCCACGATGCGGCCTTCCGCAACCCTCAACCTCTTTCGGCGTTCGCCATCCTCTCTCGTCCTTGTGCGCCCCTGACGCGCCCTTGACCAAGATCGCCAACCACCCGACGAGGGCCGTGCCGGTGAGCTGCCGATCCGGGGCAACCTGCCCGTGCTCAGCATCAAGTATGAGCCTCTCTACGGCTCGGATGCTGTTCGGTCTCCCCCAAGTCATCGGGTCTAGTGGATGCGGCGGGGCAAATCTGGCGAACGCGCCAGAAGTGTCGCCGCTTCTGACTGGCCAGGTGTGGGAAGCCGCCCTTTGACCACCGTTCGAAGTGCCACAGATCGGGTTCGAAGTGCCAGCCTCAAACCGTCGATGACACGAGGGTCTCACCATGCGGCCGACCCGGAATCGGACGGCCGAGTGGGGCGACCACAGGTAACCGAGACGGCGTCATGGACCCCCAGGCTCTACCGGGCTGCGTCTTCTCGACGGCACTTTCCTAGCACGTGGCGGGGAACTTCAGCGACGAATGCCGGTCAGCCGATGGCGCCATGGTCCTTGGGTCAGCGAGCACCCTGGAACGAACTGTCATCACGTACACTTAGCTGTAGACGATTCGAACCACCAGGAGGTGACATGTGGCCAAGACGCTGACGCCGAGCACCGCCAAGCACGACGGGCTGTCGCGCACCGCCTTGTACCGTGCCACGCGTGAGGGGCGGTATCAGCGGATCGCCCGCGGCATCTACCTGCCTGCCGACGCGGAAGCAGCCGATTGGGACTGGATCGAGGCCGCGAGCCGGCGCCCAGACGCGACGATCTGCCTGGCCTCCGCGCTAGCGCACCACGACCTGACCGACACCATTCCAGCGGCACTAGACATCGCCATTCTCCGCGGATCGCGTACCCCCGCAGGCAGCCCCTCGATCGCCTGGCACCAGTTCGACCGGACCACATTCGAAATCGGCCGCAACGAGATTCCCATCCCCGGCATCGACATCGAGATCGGCATCTACTCCCCGGAGCGTTCAATCGCCGATGCATTCCGGCTCCGCGGCGAGATCGGATACGAGCTCGCCCGGGACGCGTTGAAGGAGTGGCTCCGCCGCGGCGGCAAACCCGCCAGACTCATCGAGCTCGCTTCCCAGCTCCCTCGCACCAAAGGGCCGGTCCTGCAGGCGTTAGACGCACTCACGTGAGCGCCGGAGACGACGCATTCCGCAGGCTCCAAGCGGCAGCGCGCTCGACCGCGGCGAAAACCGGCATCGCGCCGCCGACCCAGGAGTACCTGACCCGACACCTGCTGGAGTCATTCCTTGATCGATTGACGCGCACCGAGCACGCTGCGGGCTTCGTCCTCAAGGGCGGCATCCTCCTCGCGGCCTACGGTGTGCGGCGGCCTACGAAGGACGCCGACGCACAGGCCGTCAGCGTCGACCTCACCGCAGAGCATGTCGCCGACGTAGTGCGCGACATCGCCGCCGTCCAGGTCGCTGACGGTGTTGTGTTCGACGCAGAGAGCATCACCGTGCAGGAGATCCGTGAGCAGTCGACGTACCCGGGGCTGCGCGTACGCGTCAAGGCAACGATCGGCTTCTGGAGAAGCACCGCCATCTGGGATGTCTCCACCGGGGATCCGATCATCCCCGCACCCCGCATGGTCACGATCGAACGAGTTCTCGGTGAGCCGATCGTTCTTCTCGGCTACGCGCCCGAGACCACGATCGCCGAGAAAGGGGTCACGATCCTTGAACGCGGAATCACCAGCACCCGCTGGCGCGACTATGTCGACATCGTGCAACTGGCCCAACAAGGCATCGACACAGATGAGTTGCTTCGCTCTGCCCGCGCGGTTGCCCGGCACCGTGGCGTGCCCCTCGAGCCGATCGCATCACACGTCGCCGGGTACGGCCAAGTCGGGCAGGCCAAGTGGGCAGCCTGGCGCCGCAAGGAAAAGCTCGAAGCCGTCTCAGAAGAGGGCCTTGACGACCAGATGACGCTAGTGGCGTCCTTGCTAGATCCCATCCTCGCGCTCGGCCAGGTCGCGCCTCCCCTACCGTCGCGGCGGTTCCCGGTACACAGAGAATCGTGATCAGTCGCAACTGCACGCGCCGGAAACTGACGGCACGAGGAAACACACCGGGCACGGCGCCCTGAGCTCTTCGAAGCCCGGCTGCGACGAGCCACGCTCCTGGAACGTCGACAAAGCGTACCAACGACCCTTGTCCTGCTCTCCACCTCCGAGCCCTCCGGGGATCATCTGGGTGGCAAGGCCCTCGGCCCACTTCGAGGAGGTCCAGTACAGATAGCCGGGAGCGATATACAGCGCGACGCGTCCTCCCACGCGGGCCGCCGCATATTGCCGCGAATTCGGCTCGTAATAGTCGGCCTCGTCGAGCTGATTGAGAGCCTGCTCTATCAGGTCCCTGTCGGCGACGCTCCAGTTCTCGCGCCAGGCCATCAGCTGCTGGCGCGCCAGTTCCCTACTCATGCCATGAGTCTTCCGGATTCCTCTACGAAGGCACGCCCAGCCCAAACCGTGGTCGAGCATCGTGCTGATGATCTGTTGCATCGTGCTCGAGCATCCCATGATGCTAGCCCGCTGAGGCTGGCCTCGAGCTCTTCGCTAGTCGCCAAGATCAAGGCGCGACCGCCGATCGGCTTGATGGCGCGGAAGGGCCTCGTCGGCTGGCTCGGATGCGTGCACCAGGAAGATCGTGATGATCTCGAACTGGCCGGGCGCGAAGAGCCGCCGATTGAGTGCGGCCTTAAGCGCGACCACCTCGAGCGAGGACCTCGGACTCCAAGCCAAGAAGGCCCGGATATAGCGGTTGACGACCACGTTGGTCCTTGTCGCGGGGTCTGGGCGGCGATTCGAATCGGGGTTGACCGGGCGCTCACCATCATGGTCGAGCTCACCCATGACCAAAACTGATGCCTCCCATGCCCGAATCATCGACGGCGAGGAGCGCCGACCGGTCCGCCAGCCAGATTCACCGCTCCAACGGCGATCTCGACAACCTCGACGAACGACCTCGGCGCCGCCAATCTCGAAGGGATCTGGCTGACCTGCATCACTGAACCCCCGTACCTGTCACGCCGCCCGCCTGGTGTGTTCCGCGCGACGACCGCACGCAGCCGGTGGCCCCCTAACGGCACACCTTCAGCCCGCGACGGGTGTACCTCAGCTGAGCCCGGCGTGTCGTCCTGGGAGCAAGGACCCGCATGCTCATTCGCTTAGCAGGCAGCGCGCAGGAGCGCGACCGTATCAATCATCCCGTAACGCGTTTGAAGCAGACTCAGCACCTTGTCAACGGTCCTGCTTTCACCGACTCGTCGGCTGCGCTCGGCGATGGCTTCGACCGCGCGCAATGACCGCACCCTATCGACACCAACGGAGTTGAAGGCAAGCTCGGCGGCGGGAAGCACCTGCAGATCCGCTGGAAACCTCGCGGAGGGAAAGTGCCTCAAATCTGGGTGACGATGGCGCCGGCGCGGGCGATAACGGCGGCCGCAGCCACGTGCTCATCATCCGGGTCTGGTAAGCCGAAGGTTCCCTCGAGGGGCCCCCTTGGGCTAATGCCACAGCTTCAGCGTGGTTGTTGCAGCTCCGCACGAAAGCGTCGCCGTCCCGGCGCCGCGAAGACTTCCGTCCGGACCGATAGTCGTCGGACCGATGCTTCTGCGGCGCGGTACTCATCCAGAACCGACATGCTAGCCACCCCGGCAGGGCGCCAACGTGACGCCACATGCCCCTCGGTCAGCAGCAAACAGCCGGTCGGACGCGCGTTGGACACCTCGTCAGTGATGGGTCGCATGCCGTCGGAGGACCGCGGTGACGACTTCAGGTGCGATCCTCACCGCCGCCCGAAGACCGGTCGGGTCGGCCGTCTGGCTGGGTCGCGACCCGGCCGACACTGGATCGTCGCGGTGCCCCGGCGAGGAGTATCAGTGACCGGCACGCCTGGTCATCCAGGGTCGCTGTAGTGAGCAGCTCCGGGAAGTCCGCGACGCAGCGCCCGGCAGCCGTGAGCGGCCCGCGCGCCAAGGCTGCAACGGCGGCGCGTAGCACGGGCGGGGCAAACTTCCGCCGTCTGCCTGCGAGACGACGCAGCGGTTCGAGCAGCTCCGGAGCGACGCCGTCGGCGACCAGCTCGACGGCGAGGGCGACCACCTCGTCCGTGAACACCTGGGGTGCGCGATCGGCGAGGGCGGCGAGCCGCTCTCGTGCGGCCGCCTGCTCGGCCCCGTCGAAGTCGCTGCCCGGCTCGGCGTCGAGCAATCCGATGTTAGCGACCGCGTCATCCATCGCCTGGCCACCGTTGGCGGCGATGGCCCGGCGCCGCTCAGCTCGTGCCGTCCACCGCTGCCGGGCCCGCTCGATCTGGGCGTCCCGCAGCGCTTCTTGCCGCGCAGCCTCGGCAGCGCGCTCCTCCAGGACGGTTGCCACGTTTGGCACCTCACCGGTCGGCCGCCGCAGAAGGCATCCGACGCAGTGCTCCCCGTGGAACTCACTGGCGATGCCGGACAGGTTCATGGACGCCCCACCGAAGGCCACGGGGCACTGCACCTGGCGCATGTTGATGGGTAGACCGGTAGCTTCCTCGGCCATGCCGCGGCCGCCGAACTCGACGAACGTCATATTGAGGCAGTGGCGACGTGCAAGCTCGAGGGTCTGCTGGTTCTCACGCCCCATGCGGACCGCGTCATCCCATCCTTGCTCGAACTGGCTCACGGACCCATCATCACCTCATTCAGCGACGGGACCTCGACATCGAGCAGACGCACCGCCCCTGCAAGGCGGTAGCGGGCAGTCGCTCTACGGGTCCTCGGCAGCAAGCACCTAGTCAAAGGCCTATCGGGTGATGTTGGTCTGTATGTGAACCGAAGGCCGTGGCGCAACAGGGAGCAGAATCGAGCGATCGGCTGCTACCCTGACGCGCCCCAGAACGCCTAAAATCGGCCAACCACGTGAACATCGGAGGCGTTTGCCCTAGTCAAACGTGTATTGAGAGTAGCCCCGACGGGATTCGAACCCGCGCTACCGCCTTGAGAGGGCGGCGTGCTAGGCCGCTACACAACGGGGCCCTAGCTAGTCGACCATCACTGGCCAACCGGCGGAAGCCTACCAACTCGTCCTGGGGGAGCGAGCCGACGACCTCCGTCGCTGGGGTACTAGGACTCGAACCTAGACTAACTGAACCAGAATCAGCCGGGCTGCCAATTACCCCATACCCCATCTCCGGCCTTGCCCGCGAGGGAGCAGCGCCGTGGATGCGTGCCGAGCAGGCACGAGGGATGACAATACTCCCTCGGCGCGCTCCGGCTCAAACTCTGTGCGTCGACGGATCCTCGCCCCTAGTCATCATTGGCAGGTGCTCGATCCGGTGCGCGACCATCCTCAGCTTCAGGCTTACCCCCTGCAGCACCCGGTGATCCCGCGTGGGGCTGTGCTGCAGCCTGTAGTCCACGGCGTCACGTAACCGGTCGACGATCGACAACGGCGCCGCGGCAATGACGTTGCCCGGCGGGCGGCGGGCCACCACCGGGTGCGCGCGCGTCGGGGCGATGCGGCGGACGAGCTCCCAGGCCAGCCCCAGCCGTCGCAGCTGCGACGTGCTCGCCGCCGCCTGCAGCCGCGGCAACAGCTGGTCCTCCTCGTCGCGCACGTCCTCGCGCAACACCTCAACCAGCCGCCGCAGCGTGGCCTGCCGCTCAGGTGACTGCACCGGCAGCTGCTCCAGCGAGGTGACCAGCTCGTTCACCTCCTGGTGCTCCTGTTCGATCTGCAGCGTCAGATGGGGTCCGTCAGGCAGCGTCCGCCGCAGTGTCGGCCAGAGCACCGACTCTTCGGCGAACGCGTGCGGAAACACCAGCCGATAGATCCGCCGCAGCACCGCATCCTGCTGCTCGGGTCCGGCCGCCTCGAGCTGCTGCAGCAGCCGGTCCAACTTCACATGGTCGCGCTTCTGGCGAGTCAGCACACTTAACCGCCCCCCGAGCTCTGTCACGCTTTGCTCCGCTAGAGACTTCACCAAAACTCCTCTCGTCTGGACTCCTATGTATCCCCGGTTGGGGCTGCATTCAACGTATGACGCCCATCCGGATGGGAACATTGCTCACATGCCGGAGGGACACACGATCCACGGCCTGGCGCGCGCTATGGCTGAGCTGGTCGGCCAGCAGCTCCTGGCCGCGTCGCCGCAGGGCAGGTTCGCCGCCGACGCCGTGGACGGGGCGGCTGTGCGGCACGTCGAGGCCTACGGCAAACACCTGCTCCTCGACGTCTCCCCCCGCACTGGCGACGAGCAGGCCACCATCCACGTCCACCTCGGCATGCGCGGCAAGTGGCTCCGATTCTCGCCCGTCACCGGTGCCGCGATGCGCCAAGTCCGCCTACGGCTGGCCGTACCTGAAGTGGCGTGGGACCTGATCGCGCCGACCACCTGCGAGCTGCTCGGCCCACCGGGACGGGCGGCACTGGTCGACCGCCTCGGCCCCGACCCGCTACGCAGCGACGCCGACATGGCCGAGGCCCTTGGACGGATCGCTGCCTTCCCCGGAACCGTGGGTGCCGCTGTGATGGACCAGGGCGTGATCGCCGGCGTGGGCAACGTGTTCCGGGCTGAGGCGCTGCACGCCTGCCGGATCGCCCCCACCCGACCGGCCGGCTCCTTGACTGCCGAGCAGCTGCGGCAGCTGTGGCACGAGTTGCAGCAGATGATGGCCCGAGGGGTCGAAGACGGCCGCATCATCACCGTCGCCGCTGACGACCGGCTCGCGGTGCCGGAGAGCGAGTCCCGGCGGGTCTACAAGCGCGAGCGCTGCTACGACTGCGGCACGGCTGTCGAGGCAACACAGCTCGCCGGTCGTACGTCGTATGCCTGCCCCCGCTGCCAGCCGGTGTGAGTCCCGTCGACGGGGTCAGTGCTGGCTGCTGAGCTCGACCCGGGTACGCAGCTTCAGCCGCCGGGCCAACGCGTAGGCCAGCAGAGCGAACAGCGCGAAACCGGCGACGTCGAAGGCGGCATCGACCCAGGTGATCTGCTGCACGGCTCGCAGCGAGGCGACCGACGTGGTCAGCCCGGCCATTACGTAGGCGAAGATGTTGTTGACGATGTGCGCCGCCACCCCAGCCTCGATCCCGCCCGTCCGCCAGACCAGGATGGCCGCCAGCAGCCCAAAAGCCAGCCGGTCCAGGAACAGCGGGAGGTTCTGCGTCCCGTGCAGCAGGGCGAAGACCAGCGAGGACACCACCACCCCGAACCACGGCTGCGCCACCAGGCTGCCCAGGGCCTGCATCAGGTAGCCCCGGAAGAGCACCTCCTCGGCCGCCGCCTGCAGCGGTGAGGTGAGCACGATGACCACCAAGAAGCCCCAGAACCCCTGCTGGAGCTGAAAAGCCGGCAGCGGCTCGACCAGATTGGACAGCAGGACCATGCCATTCAGGGCCAGTACGCCGATGACCAGACACAGCAGCAGATAGCGCCAGCGGACCCGAGGCTGCACCGAGGACAGCCATCGCGGTTTGACCCGGTGGATGAAGCCCATCAGCACCCAGGCGATCGGGATGGCGGTCGCGATGCCCAAATTGGCCGCCAGCATGCCGCTGGGTCGCTCGAATCGTAGTGCGGAGGTGTAATAGCTGGCATACGACAGGCCGCCACCGGCGACCGTCCACGACAGCGCGACGACGATCTGGCTGACCAGGGTCTGGACGAGCAGGAAGAACGACAGGGCCAGCCCGACCCCCGCCAGGGACCGCCACCAGATATAGCCCCGGTTCCGCAGGATCTGGGGATAGACCACGCCGTCCTCGGGCAGCACTTCCGGGACCTCGACGGGCTCCATTGGGCGCGGTGACGGCACCCGCGCGACGGCTTTGGGCGGCGGATGCACGCTGCCCCCGCGTACCGCCGGATTGCCCGACCGCGTCGGCTGCTGCCTGGCCTTGCCACCGCCGCCGCCGCCGTTTGATGGTCGCCTGCGTGACGAACTAGCCACGTCGGATCACTCGCCACTGCCCGGTGTCGACTCGGCAGCAACCACGTTGGTGAGCGTGCCGATGCCCTCGATCTCCACGCTGACCTCCTGCCCGGGCAGCATCTGTCCTACCCCGGCAGGCGTACCGGTCAAGATGACGTCGCCCGGCAGCAGAGTCGTGTACGAGGAGATGTACTCGACCAGCTCGGCGACCGAGAACACCATCAGGTTGGTGGAGCCGTCTTGCCGCTGATGCCCGTCCAGGGTGGTTCGGATGCGCAGGTCGGACACTTCTTCCAGGCTCTGGTGGGTGGTGATCCATGGCCCCAGCGGGCAGAACGTGTCATAGCCCTTGGCGCGTGCCCACTGGCCGTCACGCTTCTGCAGGTCGCGGGCGGTGACGTCGTTGGCCACGGTGTAGCCGAAGATCACATCTGGCACCCGAGAGAGCGGGACCGAGCGGCAGATCCGGCCGATCACCACCGCAAGCTCGCCCTCGAAGCTCACCTCGTTGCTGGCGTCGGGATAGATGATCTGGTCGCTGGGTCCGATCACTGACGTGTTGGGTTTGTAGAAAGTCAGCGGCGTGTCCGGCACGTCGTTGCCGAGTTCGGCGGCATGCGCGGCGTAGTTGCGGCCCACCCCGACCACTTTGCTGCGTGGGATCACTGGTGCGAGCAGCCGTACGCCGTCCAGCTCCCGCCGCTCCCCGGTCAGCTGCACGGGCGTGGCGATGGGATCGCCGGTCAGCACGGCCACCGTGTCAGGGTGCTTGCCGCCGTCCTCGGCCAGTTCGACGACGCCGAACTGCGGGTCGGAGTCGGCGGCAAAACGGGCGATACGCATTGGTCCAGACTAGCCAGCGGCTCCGACCCGCTGGTGTGAGCAGTGCGGCATACTCGCCTGCATGTCGACGACGCCACCCGGTCCCGACCCGTCCGGCGGTGCCTTCGACGCGGTCGAGCTGATCACCAAGAAGCGCGGCGGCGGCGCGTTCTCCGACGCCGAGATCGACTGGGTGATCGACGCCTACACCCGCGGCGCGGTGGCCGACGAGCAGATGTCCGCCCTCGCCATGGCCATCTACTTCCGCGGTCTGACGGCACCGGAGCTTTCGCGGTGGACCGGAGCCATGATCGCCTCCGGGGAGCGCCTCGACTTCTCCAGCCTTCGCCGCCCGACCGCCGACAAGCACTCCACCGGCGGGGTGGGCGACAAGATCACCCTGCCGCTCGCTCCGCTGGTAGCCGCCTGCGGGGTGGCGGTGCCGCAGCTGTCAGGGCGCGGCTTGGGCCACACGGGTGGCACCTTGGACAAGCTGGAGTCCATCCCCGGCTGGCGGGCCGACCTGAGCAACGCCGAGATGCTGGCCCAGCTCGAGGGAGTGGGTGCCGTCATCTGCGCCGCCGGCGCCGGCTTGGCACCGGCCGACAAGAAGCTGTATGCCCTTCGCGACGTCACCGGCACGGTGGAGTCGATCCCGCTGATCGCGTCGGCGATCATGAGCAAGAAGATCGCTGAAGGCACCGGTGCGCTGGTGCTGGACGTCAAGGTCGGCTCCGGCGCCTTCATGAAGGATCACGGCGATGCTGAACTCCTGGCCCGGACCATGGTGCAGCTCGGTACGCACGCCGGGGTGACCACGGTGGCCCTGCTGACCCAGATGTCCACCCCGCTCGGGCTGACCGCCGGCAACGCCCTCGAGGTGGGCGAGTCGGTGGAGGTGCTCGCCGGCGGAGGCCCAGCGGACGTGATCGAGCTGACCGTCAGGCTGGCTCGGGAGATGCTCACCGCGGCCGGGGTGCAGGACCGCGATCCGGCCGATGTGCTGTCGCGGGGCCACGCCATGGACGTCTGGCGCGCGATGATCTCAGCTCAAGGCGGCGACCCCGACGCGCCGCTTCCCACGGCGCGAGAAACCGAGGTGCTGCGGGCCGATCAAGACGGAGTGCTGCAGTCAATGGACGCGCTTGCCGTCGGCGTGGCCGCGTGGCGTCTTGGCGCTGGGCGGGCGCGCAAGGAGGACCCGGTTCAGGCCGGAGCCGGCGTGCAGCTACACGCCAAGCCGGGCGACCGGGTGGCGGCCGGACAGCCGCTGCTCACCCTGCACACCGACACCCCGGAGCGCTTCGAGCGGGCCCGGTCCGCGCTCGACGGCGCCTACCGGATCGCGGAGCAACCGGTCCACGACCGACCGGTGGTGCTGGCGCGGATCGCCTGAGGACGGCTTTGCAAAGCCCAGCCCCGAGCCGGGCGCCACGTGCCGCTCAGCACTGGATCAGGCGACGGCGCCTGAGTGCAGCAGGCCATAGCGGTAGGCGTCGCTGAGCGCCTCCCACGAGGCCTCGATGATGTTCTGCCCGACGCCGACCGTGGTCCACACCCGTCGGCCGTCCGTGGTCTGGACCTGCACCCGTACGGTCGCGTCGGTGCCGTGGCCCTGATCCAGGATCCGAACGCGGTAGTCGGTCAGCTCGAACCGCTCCACAACGGGATAGGCCGGTGTGAGTGCGCGCCGGACCGCGTGGTCGAGCGCGTCAACCGGTCCGTTCCCCTCGCCCACGACCCGCTGGCTCTCACCTCTGGCGCTCAGACGCACGGTCACCTCGGTGTCGGTGCCCTCCCCCTCCGTGGACTGGGTGAACACCCGCCAGGAGTGCACGGTGAAGAACTCGGGCAACTGGTCCAGCTCACGACGCAGCAGCAGCTCGAAGCTGGCGTCGGCGGCCTCGTAGGTGTAACCCGCCGCTTCCGCTTCCTTGACCTGGTCGGTGATCTTGGCTGCCAGTGCCCGGTCCGACAGGTCGAACCCGAGCTCCTCGCCCTTCAGCTGGATGTTGGCCCGGCCGGCCATGTCGGAGACCAGCATCCGCATGTCGTTGCCCACCTCGACCGGGTCGATGTGCTGATAAAGCATCGGGTCGACCTTAATCGCGCTGGCGTGCAGGCCCGCTTTGTGTGCGAAGGAGGACAGCCCCACGTAGGGCTGGCGGGCGCTGGACGGCACGTTGGTGACCTCGGCGATGGCGTGCGCAAGCCGGGTCACCTCGCGCAGCGAGCCTGCGGGCAACAGGGGCCAGCCGTACTTCAGCTCGAGGTTGGCGACCACTGACACCAAGTCAGCGTTGCCGGTGCGCTCCCCGTAGCCGTTGATGGTGCCCTGCACGTGCATGGCGCCTGCGTCCACTCCGGCCAGGGTGTTGGCCACGGCGCAGCCGGTGTCGTTGTGGCAGTGCACACCCAATCGGGCGCCTACCGCCGCCGCGTCGGACACGATGTCGGCCACCCAGCTGGGCAGCATGCCGCCGTTGGTGTCGCAGAGCACCACCACCTCGGCGCCGGCGGCGGCCGCGGTCTGCACCACCTCCAAGGCATAGGCCCGGTTGTCGCGGAAGCCGTCGAAGAAGTGCTCGCAGTCGACGAAGACGCGCTGACCTTCGCTGCGCAGGTGGGTGACCGTGTCGGTGATCATTTCCAGGTTCTCGGCCAGGGTGGTACGCAGCGCCTGCTCCACGTGACGGTCGTGGCTCTTGGCCACCACGCACGCGACCGGGGCGTGCGAGTCGCGCAGGGCTGCCGTCAGCGGGTCGTCGGCTGCCTTGAGCCCCACCCGGCGGGTGAATCCGAATGAAACCAGCTCGGCGTTCTTGAGGATCAGCTCGCCATCGGCCATGGCGCGGAAAAAGGCGGTGTCGTTGGGGTTCGCGCCCGGCCAGCCACCTTCGATGTAGCCCACGCCGAGTTCGTCCAGCATGGCGGCGATGGCCAGCTTGTCGGGCACCGAGAGCCGCAGGCCCTCCTGCTGGGCGCCGTCGCGCAGCGTGGTGTCGAAGACGTGGAACTCGGGCGGCATTGGCCTCGCGGGGGCTGACATGCTTCTCGTCTCAGGTGGGTCGGCTTGCTCTGAATGCGAAAAACCTCCCGTACGAGAACAGGAGGTTGACGCGCGCTGAGAGGTGCTCAGCGCGCTACAGAATGATCACCGCCAGGAGCGGAAGGGTGTGCACGAGCCTCAGTCTGGCCCCAGCAGGCGCTGACGAGCGGCTGTGGTCTTGCCCAGTGAGACGGCAATCGCTCAGGCCACCTGGCGCAGCCAGCCGTGGGTGTCTTCGGCCCGTCCGTACTGCAGATCGAGCAGAGCGGTGCGGAGAGCGCTCGTCGCGGGCCCGGCGCTGCCGTCGCCGACCGTGGCGCGGCCGGACTCGGAGTTCAGGGAGCCGATCGGGGTGACCACTGCCGCCGTGCCGCAGGCGAACACCTCCGAGACGAAGCCGGAGGACACCCCTTCGAGCAGCTCCGCCAACCCGACCCGACGTTCCACCGGGGTGAGGCCGTACTCCTTGGCCAGGGTCAGGATTGAGTCGCGAGTGACGCCTTCCAAGATGGTGCCGTTGAGCTCCGGAGTGACCAGCTCGCGGTCGGCGGTCACCAGGTAGACGTTCATCCCGCCCAGTTCCTCCACCCACGCGTGCTCAGTGGCGTCGGCGAACATCACCTGGTCGCACCCGTGCCTGGCCGCCTCCTGCTGGGCTACCAGACTGGCCGCGTAGTTTCCGCCGCACTTGGCGGCACCGGTGCCGCCTGGCGCGGCTCGGGTGTAGTGGGTGGAGATCCAGATGGAGACCGGCTGGACACCGGAAGAGAAGTACGCCCCGGCCGGACTGGCGATGCAGCAGTAGGTGACACGCTTTGCCGCCCGGACCCCCAGGAACGACTCGGAGGCGAACATGAACGGACGCAGATACAGACTCTGCTCACCGCCCCTGGGCACCCAGGCCAGGTCGGCGCGGATCAGCGCCTCCATGCTGGCCAGGAAATCGGCCGCGGCCAGCTCGGGTAGGGCGAGCCGGTGGGCGGACCGGGCGAAGCGGGCCGCGTTCTGCTCCGGTCGGAACAGCCACACGCTGCCGTCGACGTGCCGATAGGCCTTCAGCCCCTCGAAGATCTCCTGGGCATAGTGCAGCACTGCGGTCGCTGGGTCGAGCAGGAACGGACCGTACGGGATCACGGCCGCGTCATGCCAGCCGTCGGTCTCTGTCCAGGTCGCGACCGCCATGTGGTCGGTGAAGTTCACGCCGAAGCCGGGCGCGCGCAGGATCTCGGCCCGCTCGCTCTCGGTGCGGGGGTTGACGGTCGGCCGCACGTCGAACAGGAGGCTCATACCCGAACGCTAACAGCCACTGCCCGGTGAGACCTCGAGTCATTCCTCTGCCGGTCTCGATAGCATGCGGCGGTGACTGAGGACGAGAACATCAGCCCGATGAACCTGGCCGTGATCGGCGGGGACGGCATCGGACCCGAGGTGACGGCCGAGGCCCTCAAGGTGCTCGACGCCGTCGCCGGGGGCACCTTCCTCACCACCTCCTACGACCTGGGCGCGACCCGATGGCAGCGTACCGGCGAGGTGCTGCCGGACTCGGTGCTGGCCGAGCTGGCCGATGCTGATGTGCTCCTGCTGGGAGCGGTCGGCGCCGCTCCCGGCGCCACCGATGTGCCCAGCGGCCTGTTGGAGCGAGGGCTGCTGCTGCGACTCCGGTTCGCCTTCGACCACTACGTCAACCTGCGGCCGAGCCGCCTGTTTCCCGGGGTGCCGACGCCGCTCGCCGACGAGGTGACGGCCGGCAAGGACGTCGACTTCGTGGTGGTCCGGGAAGGCACCGAGGGGCTCTACTGCGGCAACGGCGGGGTCGTCCGCGCCGGGACCCCCGCTGAGATCGCCACTGAGGTGAGCGTCAACACCGCGTACGGGGTCGAACGGGTGGTGCGTGACGCCTTTGCCCGCGCCAGCCGACGCCGAAACCGCATCACCTTGGTGCACAAGCACAACGTGCTGGTCAACGCAGGTGGCCTCTGGCGCAGGGTCTTCGAGGAGGTGTCCGCGGAGTACCCGCAAGTGAACACCGACTACCTGCACGTCGACGCAGCCACGATCTTCCTGGCCACCGACCCGGCGCGCTTCGATGTCATCGTCACCGACAACCTGTTCGGAGACATCTTGACCGATCTGGCCGCCGCGGTCACCGGCGGCATCGGGCTGGCCGCCAGCGGCAATATCAACCCCGACCGCACCCGACCGTCGATGTTCGAGCCGGTGCACGGCTCAGCGCCGGACATCGCGGGTCAAGGGAAAGCTGACCCCACTGCGGCGATCCTGTCGGTCAGCCTGATGCTCGACCATCTGGGACTGGCCGAGCAGGCCGCGCGGGTGGAACGCGCGGTAGTCGCCGACATCGCCGGTCGCGAGCGCGGCGGCCGCCGATCGACATCGCAGATCGGCGACGCCATCGCGTCCAGCGTCTAGCTGCGACCTGAGCCGTGTTCTGCGGGTCGGCGCACAGTAAGCGCGGGCGGCAGCACGGCATGCTCTTTGCGCGGCCGGCGGCGGGGTGGTCTGTCACCTAGCTCAGGCGACCGGCGCTCCCCCACGGCCGGCCAGGACTCGGGATACATCTCGTACATCAGCTGTCCTGGGGTGAGAGAAAACAATGGGAGCGTTCAGTCCTAGATACTAGGACATCCAACTAGTTGATCCGACCGACGGCGGTTACGTCTTACTGTTTGGACGGCAGTACCCGGTGGGTGAGGGCTGTCAGACTGGACCGGTGGAAAGGTCTCGGTGAGCGCGCCCCCCCAACTGCCGGAGCTGGTCGTCCGCGCCTTACGGATGTCACTGGAGCGCGGCTACGTACAGGCGTCCCGGACTGAGACCGGCCGGCTGCTGGCCACGCTGGCTGCGACTCGGACCGGCACCATCGCCGAGTGCGGCACCGGTTGCGGGGTGGGTGCCGCCTGGCTGCGCAGCGGCGCACCCAAGGCCACCCGGGTGATCACCGCCGAGCTCGACCCCGAGCTTGCCCACGGGGTGATGGACATGTTCGCCGACGACGACATCGACGTGATGCACGCCGACTGGGCGAGTCTGGCCGAGCACGCGCCGTTCTCCCTGGTGTTCTTGGACGCCGCAAGCGCCAAGGGCTCCCCACGCGAGCACCTGATCGAACTGGTGGAGCAGGGCGGCATGATCGTCATAGACGACTTCACGCCCTGTGCCTCCTGGCCTCCGCTCAGCCACGGCCGGGTGGACAACGCGCGGCTGGAGTGGCTGTCCGACGACCGATTCACCAGCGTGGATGTGCTGGTGGCCGAAGACACCTCGGTGCTGATCGCCGTCCGTCGCTGAGTCAGATTCGACCGCACCGATGCCGAATGTGGTGAACGGTTGGCGATCTCACCCGTGGTCGGGCACGATTGGCCAGTGACCGACGGGGTACCCAAGGCGGCTCGGATCGTGACCGGCATTCTGCTGATGGCAGCCTTCGTGATGATCCTCTGGGCGGTGCTCACGACCTTCGCCGGGCGCTGGGGCGTGCCGTATTTCTCCTTCCAGACCGAACGCGGGTCCACCTGCCGCAACCAGCTGACCGGCTATACCTGCCAGCCGGTGACGCTGGCCGATGTGCAGTTCTACGGCGACGTCACGCTGCCCGACAGCACCACCGTGGTCGCCTCCCGCTACCGGGCGACCCACGACTATCAGTTGGACGGCCAACTGGTCGTGCCGCCCGCCGACGCGGCGACCGCCCTCGCCGCCCTGCAGGACTCCTTCGGCCCGTGCCGACCCGGACTCCCCGCACCTATGCCCACGGCCGGGCTGAGCGCGGTCTGCGTGCTCGCCAACGACGACGCCTCGATCTCCGGCGACAGCGACGTCAGCAGCCGCCTCTACGCCGTCGGCACCGGCCTCCGCCGTGACGGCAGCCGCGTGATCGCGATGAACATCCGGTCTCGCTGATCACCCAGCGGACCGGCCCCCGTAGCGACGCCACGCCGCTCCTAGCCTAATTGCAGTGGGTGCGGCGTCATGGCATGTGCGAGAGGATCATGTCCCATGCGACGCAAACAGGCATGGCTGCCATCCTCCCGTCGACGGCTTAATGCGATAGCACTGGTGACTTTGGTCTTCGCTTTAGGTGCTTACGCTGTCCTGCATTCGCCTTTTCGAGCATCTATAGCGGCTGCCTCGGGCATTCCGACGGGTTGCTACTTCTGCAATCTTTATGTGCCGGGCTGGGTGTTGATTGATGCGGCAGCTGCAGGAATCTTTCTCCTCACCGGGATCCTTGCCGCGGGCGCCCTGGTTTCTGCCTTTCGCGGTGGAGATTTCGAGGCGCTCGTGGCCTTTGCGCTCTGCGCATTTGCATTTCTCACCGTTCCAGCGGCCATCTTGGCTGGTATTGGTTCGGCTCTTGGGGCCCCATTGCTGCGGCCTCCCATCGGACCACTGCTTTCAGCCGTCCCCGCAAGCGTTGTCGTCGGATTGTTCTTGCGAAGGGGATGGCGACCATCATTGCCACGCCTACCAGAAGTTCCCAGAAGCTTGTTGCTAGCCGTAGTCGGATGGGCTTGCGCTGCGTTGCTTCTTCTTCGTTCTGCCCAGACCCTGCTGCAACCCCCCGGGCAGGGTGACGCGTTGAGCTACCACGCTCCGCTGGCAGTGTACTTCTGGCGGGAGGGCAACTTGACTACAATGCTAGACCGGTCTCCCGGAACCTGGGCTTTTGCACACCCAGGCACAAGTGAGATTTGGGCCGGACTCCTTTTGCTGCTGGGAGGAGAGCGACTCGCAGACTTGTGCCAGTTGCCATCAGCGATCCTGGGCGCGGGCGCCGTGGCCGCTTTTGCTCGTCGCGCTGGACTGCGAGTTGGTGCAGCGTTGTTGTCCGCAGGCTCGTTTCTACTCATTCCCATCGTTGCGCTGCAAGTCGGCACACAGGCCAACGACCTCATGGGAGCCTCTTTTGTTCTGGGCGCAATGGCCTTGGCTGCGGCTCCACCCAAAGACTGGACCATCCCTCGGGTCGGGCTCATCGGCCTTGCGCTCGGGTTAGGCGCGGCGACCAAGCTCGTGGCCCTGCCCGCTGTTGCTGTCGTGGTGATCTTCGCCGCATACGTGCTGATCCGAGAGGCCAAAAGCTCGTTGCCACGCGCGCGCGCAGCGGTACTCGGTATGTCGCTATTTACACTTGTCGTCGCCCCGTGGTGGCTCCGAAACCTTGCCCGGCAAGGGAACCCGATCTACCCGCAAGCCCTGCCAGTCCTAGGACGAGGCGTTGACGTCAGTGAGTTCGGCGGCATAGACAGCGCGATGGTGGGGCGAAAGTTCCTGTGGCCTGCGTATCCGCTGCTTGAAGGCATTGGAGATCGGTCCGGCTTTGGTGCGATGCTCTGTGTAGCGCTCCTACCAGGTGCAGTTTGGGCGGTCCGACGAGCCAGACGACGCCCGCTCGTGCTGCTGATTGGAGCCTCAGTGGGATTGCTGCCCTTCTGGTGGAGATACACGCTCCATGAGCCGCGGTTCTTCTTGACTCAGGTCGGGCTGGCACTCATTTGCATTCCTTTCGCCCTCATGGCCATGAGCCCTCGATACCGGCTGTGGGCGTCCCGGCTGCTCGGGATCACAGCCGTATTGACTGCGCTACTCGCACTCGACCAGCAGATAGCTCCACTAGCGCAGCAGCCGGTCCGACGAGGCGCGTTCTATGAACGGCTCTTCGCCGTCGATGCCTACGTCGTTGAAAACCTACCTGAGGACCAGGGCCTGCTGCAGGTGACGGGGTACGGTCTCCCCCACGCGGACTATGCCAGCACGTACCCCTTGCTCGGGCCCGCACAAAAGAGAAAACTCGTATCACTTGATGCTGGTGACATTGGAATGTCATCGGACTTGATCGTGCAGCGTATGCAAGAGCACGGCCTGCGCTACATCTACGTCTCCGCTGTGCCGCAGCAGAGAGTGTTGGTTGAGCGCCTCTTCGAGGCTCAGCGATTTCGACTGGTTCGCGTGTCGGCAAGTGCGGAAGCTGAACGCCGAACAGGCAATCAACGCACATATCGACAAGTTTCGATCTTGGAGGCGGCAGATGTGCGTCGCTACCTCTTTGAGCTTGTGGGCTGAGCCGCGCCCTTCAATGAAGGGGCCGGGCGTTCAAGTTCTGACTCACGCCAGGAAGTCCCTGGATCCACGCGAGCCACCAGACGCCGCGTTGAGGGGCGGCGGCGCACGACAGCGGGCCGCCGAAGGAGTCGGGGGTTTGAGACCGGCGCTAAGACGTTTGAATCAGCAGCGACAGCCGAGGAAAACCGTCTAGCAGACAGTAGTTAAGGCGCCGCGCACCAGTCCTCAGGCCCCCGACTCCCCACGGCGGCGAAAAACATCAGCGCGCCGCCGTACCCTCCACGTAGTCGTCGTCGTGGCTCTTGACCCACGCCATTAGGTCGCGCAGGTCGTGCCCCACCTTCTCGATCGGGTGTGCCGCCCCCTGCTCGCGCAGCTTCAAGAACTCCGGCGCCCCGGAGTCCTGGTCGTCGATGAAACGCTGAGCGAAGGCTCCGTTCTGCACGTCGGCCAGCACCGCCTTCATGTTTTCCTTCACGCGGGGGTCGATGACGCGCGGGCCCGAGACGTAGTCGCCGTATTCCGCCGTGTCGGAGACGCTCCAGCGCTGCTTGGCGATGCCGCCCTCGTACATCAGGTCGACGATCAGCTTCAACTCGTGCAAGCACTCGAAGTAGGCCACCTCGGGCTGGTAGCCAGCCTCGGTCAAGGTCTCGAAGCCGGCCATCACCAACGCGCTGGCCCCGCCGCAGAGCACCGCCTGCTCGCCGAACAGGTCTGTCTCGGTCTCCTCGGTGAAGGTGGTCTTGATGCCGCCGGCCCTGAGGCCACCGATGCCCTTGGCGTACGCGAGCGCCAGGTCCCACGCCTTGCCGCTGGCGTCCTGCTCGACCGCCACCAGCACCGGCACACCGCGACCCTCGGCGTATTCGCGACGAACCAGGTGACCTGGGCCCTTGGGCGCGACCAGCGCCACGTCAACACCCTCAGGCGGGGTGATGTAGCCGTAGCGGATGTTGAACCCGTGCGCGAAGAACAGTGCGTCACCCGGAACCAGGTTGGGCTCGATCGCCTCGGCGTAGAGCTTGCGCTGTGACGGGTCGGGCGTCAGCACCATGATCAGGTCGGCTTCCTCGCAGGCCTCGTACGGGCTGAGCACCCGCAGCCCCTGCGCCTCAGCCTTGGCTCGGCTCTTGCTGCCCTCGGGCAGCCCTACGCGGACGTCGACCCCAGAGTCACGCAGGGACAGTGCATGCGCGTGGCCCTGACTGCCGAAACCCAAGATGGCCACATTTCGGCCCTGGATCAGCGACAGGTCGGCGTCTTGGTCATAGAACATCTCTGCGGGCACTTCGTTCTCCTTGGTTGAGGCGTATTGGTGAGCAGGCGGGGTCAGAGCGCGAGGATCGCCGCTGGGCGATCGGGTCGCGTCGCCCGGTCGGTGATCGAGCGACTGCCCCGACCAACCGCCACCACGCCCGACTGGACCAGCTCGCGGATACCGAACGGCTCCAGCAGCCTCATCATGGCCTCTAGCTTGTCGGGGCTGCCGACAGCCTCAATGGTGATGGTCTCAGCGGTGATGTCAACGGCCTTGGCGCCTTGGAACAGCTGCAGTATCTCCAGCACCCGCCCACGCTGCTCTGCCTCGGCGCGCACCTTGATCAAGATGAGCTCGCGGCGGACCGCTCCCGGCTCAAGCTCGACAATCTTGAGCACCTCGACCAGCTTGTTGAGCTGCTTGGTCATCTGCTCCAGCACCAGGTCGTCGACCGCCACCGCAAGCGTGATGCGCGACATGTGCGGATATTCGGTCGGGCCGACGGCGAGCGAGTCAATGTTGAAGCCGCGGCGAAAGATCAGGCTCGACACGCGGGCCAGCACGCCCGGCTTGTTCTCGACCAGCACGCTGAGGGTGCGGCTCGTCACGCTGGCCCCCGCCATCAGAGCTCCTCCCCGTTCCAGGCCGGCGCGAGGTCACGGGCGTACTTGATGTCGTCGTTGCTGGTGCCGGCGGCCACCATCGGCCACACCATGGCGTCCTTGTGGACCACGAACTCGACTACCACCGGCATGTCGTTGATTGATAGAGCCTTATCGATGACCGCGTCGACGTCGCTCGGGTCCTCAGCCCGCAGCCCGATGCAGCCCATCGCCTCAGCCAGCTTCTGAAAGTCCGGCACCCGGTTGGTCTTGAGGTCGGTGTTGGAGTAGCGCGCGTTGTAGAACAAGGTTTGCCACTGCCTGACCATGCCCAGGCTCTGGTTGTTGATCACGGCGATCTTCACCGGGATGCCCTCCAGGGCGCAGGTGACCAGCTCCTGGTTGGTCATCTGGAAGCAGCCGTCGCCGTCAATCCCCCATACCACCGACTCCGGCGCGCCGACCTTGGCTCCCATGGCCGCCGGCACGCAGTAGCCCATCGTGCCCAGACCGCCCGAGTTGAGCCAACGTCCCGGCAGCTCGAACGGCAGGTAGTGCGCCGCCCACATCTGGTGCTGTCCTACGCCGGAGGCATAGTAGGCGTCCGGGCCGGTCATCTCGCCGATTCGCTTGATCACGTGCTGCGGAGAGAGCGTGCCGTCGTCGGGGAACTCGAAGCCGGTGGGATAGCGACGCTTCAGGTCGAGCAGGTAGGTCACCCAGGGGTCCACCTGAGGCACCTGCCCGAGGCCCTTCAGCATCGAGGTGAGCTCGGCGATCACGTCACGGCAGTCCCCGACGATCGGCACGTCGGCCACCCGGTTCTTGCTGATTTCGGCGGGGTCGATGTCGGCGTGAATCACTTTGGCCAATGGCGCGAAACTGTTGAGGTTGCCCGTCACCCGGTCGTCGAAGCGGGCCCCCAGGGTGACCAGCAGGTCACTCTGCTGCAGCGCGCCCACGGCAGGCACGGTGCCGTGCATGCCGGGCATCCCCAGGTGCAGGGGGTGGCTGTCGGGAAACACTCCCAGTGCCATCAACGTGGTCACCACCGGGATTCCGGTCAGGTCGACCAGCTCGCGCAGCTCGCGCCAGGCCCGGGCTTTGAGCACCCCGCCGCCGACGTACAGCACCGGACGCTGTGCCGCCACGATCAGCTTTGCGGCCTCTCGCACCTGCTTGCTGTGTGGCTTGGTGACCGGGCGGTACCCCGGCAGCTCGAGCTGTGTCGGCCAGGCGAAGTCGGCGCGCCCCTGCAGGGCGTCCTTGGTGATGTCAACCAGCACCGGTCCGGGGCGGCCGCTGCTGGCGATGTGGAATGCTGACGCGATGGCATTGGGGATTTCGCGCGGGTCCGAAACCAAGAAGCTGTGCTTGGTGATCGGCATGGTGATTCCCCGGATGTCAGCCTCCTGAAAGGCATCGGTCCCGATGGCGGCGCTGGACACCTGCCCGGTGATGGCCACCATCGGCACCGAGTCCATGTGGGCGTCGGCGATGGGGGTGACCAGATTGGTGGCCCCGGGCCCCGAAGTCGCCATGCACACGCCCACCTTGCCGGTCGCCATGGCGTAGCCCTCGGCCGCATGCCCGGCGCCCTGCTCGTGCCGGACAAGGATGTGGCGCACCCGCCGCGAGTCATAAAGCGGGTCATATGCGGGCAGGATCGCGCCGCCGGGAATGCCGAATACGGTGTCCGCCCCAGCCTGCTCGAGCGACTTGACCAGCGATTGCGCTCCGGTCAGCTCTTCTGCGGCGGCCATGTCAGCCTCCATGTCGGCCTTCCCTCCCAGGATTAGCACATGCGGTGGTAACAAGAAAAAACCCCCGCTGCCCGAAGGCAGTCGAGGGAGCGTGTCGACAGGAGAGCTAGAGCTCAGCCGACACGCTGGACAACTACGAGAATGAGAGTTGCGGACTGCACCTCTTCACAATCCTGCATGGCCACCCGAGGTGTCAATTCCGAGGTCGACAGGTCTTGACATCTGGAAGGAAGATCGGGTGTCCTCATACTTTGCTGTCAGCCCACCCGTGGTGCGGCGCCGTCGGTGACGAGCACCAGACCCGCAGAGTCCACGGCCGGCAGGGTGAAACGGAACGTCGAACCGCGCCCCGGCTGGCTGGTAGCCCAGATGTCGCCACCGTGACGTCGGATGATGGTGCGGCTGATCGCCAAGCCGAGCCCCGTCCCGCCCATCTCGCGCGAGTCCGACGAGTCGACCTGTTCGAACCGCTCGAAGATGCGGCCGATCTTGTCAGCAGGGATGCCGCGCCCCTGGTCTGAGACGGAGAACTCAACCACGTCCTTGCTGATGTTTCGTACCGCGATGGTGATGGTCGTGCCTTCCGGCGAGAACTTCACGGCGTTGCCGATCAGATTGGTCAAGGCTTGCACGATGCGGTCGGCATCAGCACGGACCTGGGAAACGCCGCTGAGGACTACCCGGATCCGGTGTCGCGCCGTCAACCCGCGCAGCCCGTCGACCGCCTGCTGCACCAGGAGACCCGGCTCGCAGTTGGTCAGCACCACCGGAATCGCGCCGGCCTCAATCCGCTCAATGTCCAGCATGTCGTTGATCAGCCGGCTGAGCCGCTCACTGCTCTCCAGTGCCACCTGGACCATTCGCTCCGCCTGGCGGGACAGTCGTCCGGCCGCGCCTCCAGCCAACAGGCCCAGCGAGCCTCGGATAGAAGTCAACGGCGTACGCAGCTCGTGGCTCACCACCGACACGAACTCATTTTTCATCCGCTCGATCTTGCGCCGCTCGCTGACATCGCGGAACACGACGACGGCGCCGGTGATCTGGCCGGCCTCAAGAATTGGACCGACCGCGAGCTCGACCGGGAACAGCCGCCCGTCGCTGGTGATGAAGCACTCCCGGTCGCTGGCGGCGGCCGTAGCCGTGTTCATCGCCGTCGCCACGACGCAGCAGTTGAGCAGCGGTGTGTATTCGGCGACGTGTACGTCGTTGCTTCCGGGACTCAGCAGAGGTTGAGCGCCGGGCGTCTGCTCGCCGTGAAAAATCTCGTGTTCGGCCATTCCGAGCAGCTCTTCTCTGGAGTAGCCGAGCATCCGACAGGCCGCTGGGTTGGCGAAGGTGACGAAGCCCAGCGCGTCGACCCCGATCACCCCGTCTACCACGGACTGCACGATCCGCTCGTTCTGCAACACGAGTCGGCGAAGCTCTGACGTCCGAGACGTCAGAGCCTCCAACCGGCTCTCCAAGTCGTCGCGCAGCCGGCTGTTATCCATGGAGAGCACGGTCAGCCGAAGTCCGAAGAGAGTGAGCACGAGAAGCCCGCTCCCCTCCACGATCGGGTCAGCGTTGCGGGGCACGAAATAGAGCACCAGGATCGAGACCACCAGCGGGACGTAGACCACGAGGGACTGGATGCCGACGGATCGGCCCTTCACCACGCGGGCCGGCAGTGGGCGCCTGCTGACCACGGCCGGACAGGCAGCGGCCAGGATGAACAGCAGATAGCACCATGCGCTGCCGATGGCGAAAACCTCGTGGCTGTAACCGCCGCCTCCGGGGCCGCCGTGACCCGAGTGGTAGGACCAGTAGACGCTCGCCCATACGTAGCCGATGAGAGCCGCAGTGCCCAGGAACAGCGGCAGCCGCGCCCGGGTGCCCGCCCGCAGGAGCATGATCCAGACCATCGTGGCCAGCACGACGTGCAGAACGGGATCGGCGGCGTCGAGGACTCGGAGGGCCGTCCCGTCAGACAGCTGGGGCGTCGGCACGGCGATCATCAGCGCGCGGCAGAAGAGCAGCACCGAGAAGGCGATGATGGCGCTACCCAGCCAGGCGCGCCGCCGTTCACCTGGCTCACGCTCCTCGGCGGGTATGGCGCTGAGCGCCATACCCGCTGGAAACAGGGCGGCCAGGAAAAACAGGTCGGCCACCACATGCCACTCTGGGCGGTCACTCAGCTGCACGGTCAGCCGGGCGGCATGGCCCATCGCCCAGAGCAAGCCGGCCACACTGAATCGCCGCCACATCCGCACGCCGTAGCCGACCGCGCGGCCGGCCGCGCGCCGACTCGCGATCGCCACCCCCAGGCCCAGCAACAGCACAATGACCTGGACCACCTCAAGCCGGAGCTGAGCCCTGCCCACCGGAGCGAGCAGGGTCACCACGCAGAGCCCGAACACGACCGCCGCCGCCACACATTGAGCCAGGTAGCCCGCGCTTCCGGCCCCCGGCACGCTCGGCTGAGCAGCACGATCGCGTACGGTGAGCATGGACGAAAGAAACCTTTCGGGGCGATGTTCTCCGGCCCCCGAACGTGGCCAAGTTTACCTGCAGTGGCCGGGCGATTTGCTCACCGCGAGCTGTGTGGGGCGTTGGGGGCATGGCATCGACGGCGCGTGGGCAGGTCCCGGCCTGCTCTGCCGAGGCGGCTCAGGGACCGAGACCCAGAAACGTCCTCAGAGGCGCGCCGCCTTCAACCACAACGGCGGCTCCCCGGACAAAAGTGTCCGGGGTCAGCACCAACTTCTGGTTGATGGCGACCTCATTGTCACGCCTCTTGAGCCGGACTGTTCCGTTCGGCCGATAGCCGACCTTGCGACTGACGGCCAATGAGGCCGGATTGTCGAGAAAGGCCGCAGAGGTGAGCTCGGTGGCCTCAAGGGCGTCAAAGGCGAAGGCGCAGATGGCCCGCCGCATCCGGGTGCCGATGCCCCGGCCCTGATGGGCCATCGCGAGCCAGGAGCCCGTCTCACCGGTACGCGTGAGCGCGAAGTCCTGAGCCGTCAGCGACTGCACCCCGACCAGCCTCCCCTGCACGCGTACAGCGAACGCCAGGGTGAAGGCCTCCGGCCTGCAGTCAGCGCGCAGCCGGGAGTAGTGGCGGTAGTTGTTGGCCGGGAGGTCGGCGCGGACGTCGTCGGTCCAAGGTGTGGAGAACGGCATCTGCTCCGGCGGGTGGATGCCGGACAGGGCCAGGTGCACCAGTCCGGGGATGTCCTCGTCGGCGATCACACTCAGCAGCAGGTCGCCTTCGGTGACGCGCACTCCATAGGGCGGCCAGACCTCAGCAAGGCTCATCATGGCAGCCCAGTGTGCCGATTGACCGGGCACTCGGCCACCTCGTTGTCGAGCGGGATCATTACGCCAAAGCCTTGCCCGTCGGGCGCGCCGACGTCTGCACGACCGAGCGGCGGCGACACACTTTTCGTCGTCACCGCGAGGGAGGAAGACGTCGGGCCCAAGCGCGATCGCGCGAGCAGCCTTAAGTAGGCGTGCTCAGTTGCAGACCGCGCCCACATTGGCCGAACGGACCAGCTTGGCGTACTTGGCCAGCACCCCCCGAGGCGCGGGGCGCGGGGTCGGCGCCCACTCCTGCCGGCGCCGATCCAGCTCGTCAGGCTCAACCATCAGATCCAGGACTCCGTTGGCAACGTCGAGCACGATGGGGTCACCGTCACGTACCAGGGCGATCGGGCCGCCGTCGGTGGCCTCTGGGGCGATGTGGCCGACGCACAGCCCGGTGGTTCCGCCGCTGAAACGGCCGTCAGTGATCAGCATGACGTCCTTGCCGAGCCCGGCGCCTTTGATCGCTCCGGTGATGGCCAGCATCTCGCGCATGCCCGGCCCGCCCCGAGGGCCCTCGTAGCGAATCACCACCACGTCCCCGGCCACGATCGTTCCGTCTTCGAGAGCGTTCATAGCCGCCCGCTCCCCGTCGAACACCCGCGCGGTCCCCCGGACGACGTTCTGGTCGAAACCAGCGCTCTTGACCACCGCCCCCTCCGGGGCCAGGGTGCCGTGCAGGATCGTGATGCCGCCGGTCGGGTGCATCGGCCGATCGAGTGCGCGAAGGATGGTGCCGTCCAGGTCGGGTGGGGCAATGTCGGACAGGTTCTCGGCCAGCGTGCGGCCGGTCACGGTCAGGCAGTCACCGTGCATCAGGCCCGCCTCCAGCAGCGCCTTCATCACCACGGGCACCCCGCCCACTCGGTCGACGTCGTTCATCACGTAGCGCCCGAACGGCTTGAGGTCGCCCAGGTGCGGCACCTTTGCCCCGACCCGGACGAAGTCGTCCAAAGTCAGCTCGACCTCGGCCTCGTTCGCGATCGCCAGCAGGTGCAGGACCGCGTTGGTCGAACCGCCGAAGGCCATGGTGACCGCGATCGCGTTCTCGAAAGCCTCCTTGGTCATGATCTGGCGGGCGGTGATGCCGGAGCGCAGCAGGTTGACCACGGCTTCGCCGCTCTGGCGGGCATAGATGTCTCGCCGACGCGCCACGGCAGGCGGCGCAGCGGACCCAGGCAGCGACATCCCGAGCGCCTCGGCCGCACTGGCCATGGTGTTGGCCGTATACATACCTCCGCAGGCGCCCTCGCCCGGACAGATCGCGCGTTCGATCTCGCTCACCTGCTCAGGGCTGATGAGTCCCCGTACGCAGGCGCCCACGGCCTCAAAGGCGTCGATGATCGTGACGTCCTTGTCGCCCACCCGCCCCGGCATGATCGAGCCGGCGTAGAGGAACACCGACGCCAGGTCGAGCCGAGCCGCCGCCATCAGCATGCCGGGCAGCGACTTGTCGCACCCGGCCAGCAACACCGAGCCGTCCATCCGCTCGGCCTGCATCACGGTCTCGACCGAGTCGGCGATGATCTCGCGCGACACCAGGGAGTAGTGCATGCCCTCGTGACCCATCGAGATGCCGTCGGAGACCGAGATGGTGCCGAACTCCAGCGGGTAGCCCCCAGCGGCGTGCACACCGTCTTTGACGGCCTTGGCCAGACGATCCAGCGACAGGTTGCACGGGGTGATCTCGTTCCAGCTGGACGCCACCCCGACTTGCGGCTTCGCCCAGTCGTCATCCCCCATGCCGACCGCGCGCAGCATGCCCCGCGAGGCTGTCGCCTCAAGGCCATCGGTGACGACCCGGGAGCGCGGCTTGATATCGACACCCCCAGGTCGGGCGGCAGGAGTGCTCGAAGGGACGGTGGTGGTCATGGGCGTCAATCTAGCTCGCAGCGGCCGGCGCCAGCGCCTTCGATCTGGATTGCGAGACCAGTTGCCACCCCAGCCCGACGACCAGCGCGACGCCGAGCAGAGGTCCGAGATCGACCACCACACTCTGCAACAGGGTGTAGTTGCGCTCCCGACCGCCCCCGTAGGGGAGCACCGCCAACGGCGGGCAGGCGCACACCCAGAGCACCCAGGCACCCGATACCGCGGACGCCCATCGCGGCAGCGGCGTCCGCCTGGAGCCACCTGGCTGCCGGACGATGACCGCTACCGCGAGGGGCAGAATCCAGACGTAGTGGTGGGTCCAGGACAGCGGAGAGGCCAGGCAGGTGCCCAGTCCGACCAGACCGACCGCGAACACGGGCTGTCCGCGTTGCCACCACCACGCGGCGACGGCGGTCGCCAACAAGGCCACCAGCCCGGCGACGGCCAACCCGGCCAGTGCGGTGGTGGTCGAAGGGCCGACGACCCGGAAGAACGCCCCGAGCAGCGACTGGTTGCCGGTGTAGAGCGGTGAGGCGGTCCGCGTGTTGCCGCCGGACAGCCCGCCCCAGAACTCCAACGTCTGCCGGAACTGAAAGAGCGTGCCCACCAGCGTGAACGCGGCGAAGGACGCGATGCCAGTCAGGGCCGCTCGGTGCCGACCGAGCAGGAACAGGAACACCACGAACAGCGCCGGGGTCAGCTTGATCGCCGCGGCGAGCCCGATCAAGGTGCCCTGGGGGATGCGCCGTCGACGCTCGCCTGGGGGATCAGGCAGCAGGTCCGCGACCACCAGAGCCATCAGCAGGGTGTTGACCTGGCCATAGCCGAGCGTCGTCCGGATCGGCTCCACCGCGAGCACAACTGCGATTCCGAGCAGCCCCAGCAGCCAGCCCCGCGGCACGCCGCAGCGACGAAGCACCGACTGCTGCGCCCAGACCAGGCCCAGGGTCCACAGCACCTGCCACAGCACGTACGGCCCAAAGGCGAGGAACCACATCAGCACGGCCGCGATCGGCGGATAGATGAAGTAGAGGTTCCAGAACGGCGTGGTGGTTTGGTAGATGTCGCGCCCGGCGAGCATGTCCTTGACCGCGTAGACGTAGACCTGAAGGTCGATCGTTGAGGGCTGCCAAGGCGACAGCCTGCCGTGGGCGATCACAAACGGAAGGATCAGCAGCGCGACCACGAACGGCGGCAGCAGCTCGACGGCGATCCGCCCAGTGGCGGCGGGTACGGGAAGGCGGCGGGCCACGGCCACAGTGCCCGAAGCCGCGCTCACGGTCCGGTGATCTCGTGCCAGACGGCGTCGAGCTCGGAGTCGTCCGTTGGGCCGCGGCTCATCAGCGCACCCAGTCCGGGCCGGTCGGCATAGCGGGGGATGAGGTGCACGTGAAGATGGAAGACCTCTTGGCCGGCCACGGCGCCGGCCGAGGACAACACGTTGAGGCCGGCCGCGCCTAGGCGGTCGACCAGCAGCCGGGACACCGCGTCCACCGCGGGGGCGATCGGCGTGAGCGCTGCCTCCCCGGCCAGCAGGTCGACCACGTGCTGCCGAGGCACGACCAGCGTGTGTCCTCGATGCCAGGGGGCGAGATCGAGGAAGGCGAAGGCGTGCTCATCTTCGTACACCTGGCGCGAGCCGATCTCGCCGGCGATGATGCGGCAGAAGATGCAGTCGGGATCCACGCTCACCGCATTCCCGCTGACTCCGGCTCGACCACGATGTTCTCCAGCCGCTCGCCGGCGGCGAAGCGCTGCAGCTGTGCCGCCACCAGACGGTCGGCGCGTGGGAAGAAGGCCGTGCTGGCACCGCCGACGTGCGGCGAGATGAGCACCCCGGGGATGCGCCAGAGCGGGTGGTCGGCGGGCAGCGGCTCCGGCTCGGTGACGTCCAGCGCAGCCCGCAACCGCCCTGACGAGGTCTCAGCAACCAACGCGTCGGTGTCCACGAGACGACCGCGGGCGACGTTGACCAGCAGCCCCCCGTCGGGCAGAGCGGCCAAGGCCCGGGCGTCGATCAGCCCCTCGGTCTCAGGCGTCAGCGGAGCGATCACGAACACCACCTCGGCGTCCACGAGCAACGACGGCAGGTCGGCTACCGCGTGCACCCTTCCGCCGCCAGAGACGTCACCAGAACGAGCCGACCGCGCCACCCGGGTGATCGAGGCCACGTCGAATCCAGCCAGCCGACGCTCGATCGCGGCACCGATCCGGCCGTAGCCCACGATCAGCACCCGCCGGTCAGCCAAAGATCGGCCCGGCCGTGGCGACCAGCTGCCGGAGGCCTGCTGACGGGCGAACTCGTCCAGCCCCCGGCCGCTAGCCAGGGCCAGCGCGATGGCCAGTTCGGCGGTGCTGGCGTCATGTACGCCTGCGGCGTTGCACAGCGTCGCACCCTCGGGCAGTAGCGGCATGAAGTTCTCATACCCGGCGGTCAGGGTCTGGATCACCCGCAGACTGCGCATCTCATCTACGCGGGCCAGCACCACTTCTGCACTCTCCAGGTATGGCAGCACGTAGAACTCGACCTCGTCAATCGACGCCGGCCAATCGTCGGCGGCGCCGCGGTAGCAGTCGACCTGCACACCGCCAGGCAGCGCGCCGAGGCGCCGCTCCGCCTCCCCGGTGTCCGCGTACGGCAGCCAGACCCTCATCGGCTGGCCTGCAGGGACGCGGTGGACCGGACCGGGTGGCCCGCGTTGGCGATGGCCGCTTTGACGTCTGCTATACGCAGGGTCCCGTAGTGGAAGACGGTGGCGGCCAGCACGGCGTCCGCGCCTGCCGCAACGGCGGGCGGAAAGTCCTCGACCCGCCCGGCCCCTCCGGAGGCGATCAGCGGCACGTCCACGGCGGAACGGACCGCGGCGATCATGTCGAGGTCGAAGCCGGCGGTGGTGCCGTCGGCGTCCATCGAGTTGAGCAGGATCTCCCCCACTCCGAGGTCTGCACCCCGTCGGGCCCAGGCCACGGCGTCCAAGCCGGCGGAGCGGCGTCCGCCGTGGGTGGTCACTCCGTAGCCCGAGGGCTGACCGGGCTCTCGCCGAGCGTCCACCGACAACACCAAAACCTGGTTGCCGAACTGCCGGGTGATCTCCCCGATCACCTCCGGCCGCCGGATCGCCCCGGTGTTGATGGCGACCTTGTCAGCCCCGGCGCGCAGCAACACGTCGACGTCGCTCACGCTCGCCACGCCACCGCCGACGGTCAGTGGGATGAACACCGTCTCGGCGGTCCGCCGAACGACCTCACATGTGGTCTCGCGACCCTCAACCGAGGCGGAGATGTCGAGAAAGGTGAGCTCGTCGGCGCCTTCGGCGTCGTATACGGCGCCCAGCTCCACCGGGTCGCCGGCGTCGCGCAGGTCGACAAAGTTGATCCCCTTCACCACCCGGCCCTCGTGCACGTCCAGGCACGGGATGACGCGAACGGCAACAGTCATGGGGCAACCCTAACCAAGGACGGCCGACAGCCCGCTCCGGTCACGTCGGGTCGGCGCGAGCGTCGCCGCCTGCCATGACAGGTCCCGGCAAACCCCTGAATCGGAACACCTAGGGTGGGGTGGTGCCGCCGATCGACCCCACCTTCCTCGCCCTTCCCCTGAACAGGCTGGCTGAGGCTGCCTTGTCCCGGGCCGAGCAGCTCGGCTGCACGCATGCCGACATCCGGGTCGAACGGATCCGGCAGGCGGTCCGCAGCTATCGCGACGGCGCCCTGCAGACCAACTCCGACGGCCAGTCCCAGGGTCTCGCCGTCCGGGTGGTGCACGAGGGCACCTGGGGCTTCGCCAGCGACATTGTGCTCACCACCGACGCCGCCGCAGAGCTCGCCGTCCGCGCGGTTGCCACGGCCCGGCTGGCGCGGCCGCTCTCGGCCCAGCCGGTCGAGCTGGCCCCCGAACCGGTGTACGCCGACGTCACCTGGTGCTCGGCCTACCAGGTGAACCCGTTCGAGGTGCCCGAGGCCGAGCAGCAGGCCCGCATGCTTGAGCTGAGCGCCCGGCTGACCCGTGCCGACGGCGTGACGCACACCAACGCCACGGTGGCCTATGTGCAGGAGAACAAGTTTTACGCCGACCTGGCCGGCACCTCGACCCGACAGCAGCGGGTGCGGATCGAGCCGGAGTTCACTGCGGTGCACGTCGGCCAAGGCGGGTTCTCCTCGATGCGCACCTTGGCGCCGCCGGCCGGACGAGGCTGGGAATACCTGACCGGCACCGGCTGGGACTTCGACGCCGAGATCGACCAGCTGCCTGAACAGCTCGCCGAACACGTGGCAGCTCCCTCGGTCACCGCCGGCGCCACCGACCTGGTGATCGACCCGAGCAACCTGTGGCTGACCATCCACGAGTCCATCGGCCACGCCACCGAGCTTGACCGCGCACTCGGCTACGAGGCCGCCTACGCCGGAACGTCGTTCGCCACGTACGACCAGCTGGGGTCGCTGCGCTATGGCACGAGCAAGATGAACGTGACCGGCGACCGGAGTGTGCAGCACGGGCTGTCGACCATCGGCTACGACGACGAGGGCGTCGCCGGGCAGTCATTCGACCTGATCCGCGACGGGGTGCTAGTGGGTTACCAGCTCAATCGGGAGATGGCCGCAGCGAAAGATTTCGGTCGCTCCAACGGGTGCTCCTTCGCCGACTCGCCCGGCCACATTCCGATGCAGCGGATGCCCAACGTGTCACTGCAGCCTGAGGTCGGCGGTCCGACCACCGAGGAGCTGATCTCAGGCGTGGAGTCCGGCATCTACATCGTGGGCGACAAGTCCTGGTCGATCGACATGCAGCGCTACAACTTCCAGTTCACCGGGCAGCGCTTTTACCGGATCGAGCGGGGACGGCTGGCCGGCCAGCTGCGCGATGTGGCCTACCAGGCCACCACGACCGACTTCTGGGGAGCGATGGAGGCGGTCGGCAACGAGCAGACCTACCTGCTGGGCGGTGCGTCCAACTGCGGCAAGGGCCAGCCCGGTCAGGTGGCTCCGGTCAGCCACGGCTGCCCGTCGGCCCTGTTTCGCGGCGTGAACGTGCTGAACACCGCCGCCGAGGGCGCCGAATGAGCGCCGAGCTGGTCGAGGCGGCGCTTGCGGCCGCGACACTGCCCTGCGTGGTCATCGTCACCGACCGCAGCGAGACCAACCTGCGGTGGGCCCTGAGCTCGTTGACCACCAATGGCCAGATGCACGCCGTCGAGCTGACCGTGATCGCCACCGCGCCGGTCAACGGTGGCACCGCCGTGGGCAACGTCACCCGGGAGGTCAGCGCCGCCGGCGAGGTTGGGGCGGTGGTCGCCGCCGCCGAGGCGATCGCCGGCAGCGGTCCGCCGGCCGAGGACGCCGTAGCCCTGGTCACCGGCGGTCCGGACGCCGGCTGGGACGCCGCACCTCAGCAGACGTCGGTGGAGGTGTTCGCCTCGGTGGCGCCGGCGCTCGGGGCGGCGTTCTCGTTGGCCCGAGAGCAGGGCCATCTGCTGTTCGGCTTCGCTGAGCACGTGGTGACGACGACGTACCTGGGCAGCTCGACCGGGCTGCGTCGACGCTTCGTGCAACCCACCGGGCGGCTGGAGCTGAACGCGAAGTCCGCGGCCGGCGGCTCGGCCTGGGTGGGCGTCGGCACCGCGGACTTCAGCGATGTCGACATCTCCCGGCTGCATGAGGACCTGCTGGTCCGTCTGGGGTGGTCGGCGACTCGGATCGACCTGCCGCCCGGGCACTACGAGACGCTGCTGCCCCCGTCGGCGGTGGCCGACCTGATGATCTATCTCTACTGGACTGCCGGCGCGCGTGACGCCGAGGAAGGCCGGAGCGTGTTCTCGCACCGCTCAGCAGGCACCCGGGTGGGCGAATCGCTGTCCTCGCTGCCGCTCACCTTGTCGTCGGACCCGGCCTACCCCGGACTGGAGTGCGCCCCGTTCGTGGTGGCCGGGGCCTCGGACGGGGCGACCATCTCGGTGTTCGACAACGGACTCCCGCTGGAGGCCACTGACTGGATCCGCGACGGCCGGCTCAGCGAGCTTGCGCGAAACCGGGCGTGGGCGGTCAGGACCGGCCAGCAGCCCCGGCCGGTGATCGACAACCTGGTGCTCGACGGGAACGGCCAGGCGAGTCTGGAGGAGATGATCGCTTCCACGTCGCGGGGGCTGCTGCTGACCTGTCTGTGGTACATCCGCGAGGTCGACCCGGAGCAGCTGCTGCTCACCGGACTGACTCGCGACGGGGTTTATCTGATTGAGGACGGTCAGGTTCGGGGTGCGGTGAACAACTTCCGCTTCAACGAGTCCCCGGTTGACCTGCTGCGACGGGTGAGCGAGGTGGGAGTCGCCCAGCAGACGCTGCCTCGGGAGTGGAACGACTACTTCACCCGTACGGTCATGCCGCCCCTGCGAGTGGCGGACTTCAATATGTCCACGGTCAGCCAAGCGTCCTAGCCGATCCCCCGCGCGGTCGCGCGCGATGAGTTCAGCGCCCGAGTGAAGTCTCATCAGGCATGACCGCACCCACACGCATCACCAGCATCTCCGTCCAGGTTTCCGACCAGGACCGGGCCATCGCCTTCTACGTCGACACTCTCGGCTGTCAGTTGCGTGCCGACGTCGAGGTCTGGCCCGGCGCTCGCTGGGTCGAGGTGGTGCCGCCGGGCTCCGACGTCGGCATCGCCTTGCTGACCGCCGAAGGCGGCCTCCCCATCGGCGTCCGATTCGGCACCGCGGACGCTGACGCCGCGCACGCCGCACTGACGAGCGCCGGAGCGAAGGTGAACACCGACGTGCTACGGCTGGAGTTCGCCCCGCCGATGTTCACGTTCTCGGACCCTGACGGGAACCTGCTGGTGCTGATCGAGGACGCCGACCAGGGCTGAGGTCTAGAGCCGTCCTCGCTTGCGCCAGCTGCACGTGACCTCGATCCGGCCCTCGTCGAATCGGGCCGGCAACCCGTGCCGGCGCAGGCTCTCCAGCACGACGGCCAGCTCGGGGTCGGCCGAAACCACGTTAGAGGTGTCGGCGTGCCACACCTTCAGCTCCAGCATCGACTCGGTGATGGCGTGCCAGACGTCAGTCTCGGTAAAAAACACGATGCCGGCGGCGTCGGGGTGTGCCCGCAGGTGCGCCGAGGCGTCGAAGTGGTCGGCGCAATATTCCAGCACCAGGAAGCCGCGCTGCCCCAGCTCGGTCAGCACGTCGTCCAAGGCGTCGTTGTCGGTGCGGTCAGGCCAGTCGGCCTGTTCGCGAACCAGCTCCGCTTCGGCCTCAAGCACCAGCTGCTGGGTCAACGCCTCGGCCTCGGCGTCGTCGTGCAGCTCGGCCGACACGAAGTTGCCCACTTCGGCCTGCACCCGGGCCCGGTTCAGGTAGCCGGCGCGCACCACAAGCCTGGCGAAGTCGGCCAGCTCGGCCAGTGTTCGGTCTTTGCGGATCGGCACCCGCTCACTCTAGTGTGGCCCCGCCGGCTCGCGCCTCGGCCAGGGCGCAGCAGGGCCGGCCGCGCCTCAGGGCAGATCGATGCCGGTCAGGTCATCGCCGGCGTCAATGTCTTCGAAGGCGTTGTCCTCCGGCACAAAAGCCACCACTCCCCGGCGCATGGACGAGACAACCTGCCGGGCGACATCGCGCAGCGAGCCCGGTCCGGCAGCGTCGCCCACCTGGCCTGCGAAGTCGAGCACCTGACGGACCCAGCGGACGAAGTCGCCGGCGGTCAGACCGCTGCTGTCCAGCACCATCGACAGCGAACCGCCGGCAGCCCAGGAATAGGCGGCCTGGCTGAACCCGATGTCCGGCTCCGGCCCACGCTCCAGCCGGGCGTCGCGTTCGACCAGCGACACCTCCCGCCAGATCTTGCGCAGCTGCGTCATCGCCGCCTCGGTCACCGCGTCGGGCATCCGCGGTCGGCGGACCGCGTCGTCGCTGCGCCGTGACTCGTACACCAGACTGGACAGCACCGCCGCCAGCTGGGGCGAGGTCAAGCCGTCGAAGACGCCCGCGCGAATGCACTCGACGGCAACCAAATCCAGCTCGGCGTAGATCCTGCCGAGCATCCGACCCTCCGGCGTCACCGACGATCCGCCGTCGCCGCCGAGATAGCCGAGCGACTCCAGCACAGTGCAGATCTTGTCGAAGTGGGCGGCGATGGTGTTGGTCCGGGTGGCCACCCTGGCCTGGGTGCGGGCCGACTCGCGCTCCAGCCGCAGGGCCCGCTCGGCCCACCGAGCGTGCGCCTCACGGTCGGGGCAGCTGTGACAGGGGTGCGAGCGGACGCGCTCGCGAAGCCGGTCGATCCGGGCGCTGATGTCGGAGTCGCGCGCTCCGGGCCGGTAGCGGCTGGGGTCGAGGTCGACGGTGGAGAGCTTGGCGTGGAAGGCCGCGCTCAGGTTGCGCCGGGAGGCGGGCTCCCGGGCGTTGAAGTGCTTGGGGACCTTGATCCGACTGACGACCAACGGCGGCGTCGGGAAGTCGGCCAGGCTCAGCCGGCGGACGTGCCGCTCTTCGGTGAGCACCATCGGCCGCGGCCCTTCGCGGTCGCTGCGGGTGCCGGGATCGATGATCACAGCCCAACCCTGGCTCTTGCCGGTGGGCACCCGCAGGATGTCACCCGGCTTGAGCTCGAGCAGCGCCTGCATCGATTCCGCCCGGCGGTCGGCCCGACGGTCCCGAGCCGCGGCCGCCTCCAACTCGGCGATCTCGGTGCGCACTCGGGCATAGTCGACGAAGTCGCCGCGATCGCAGTGAGCGGCTTGGCGGTAGCCCTCGATCGCCTCGTTGTTCTTGACCAGCGTACGAGCGAAGCCGACGACCGAGCGGTCGGACTGGAACTGGGCGAAAGACTGCTCCAACAGTGTGCGGGCGCGCTCTCGGCCAAGGCTGCCGACCAGGTTCACGGCCATGTTGTACGTCGGCGCGAACGACGACTTCAGCGGATAGGTACGCCGCGAGGCCAGCCCCGCCACCGCCCGCGGGTCTAGGCCGGGCTGCCACAGCACCACCGCATGACCCTCGACGTCGATCCCCCGGCGCCCGGCCCGCCCCGTCAGCTGGGTGTACTCCCCCGGGGTGATGTCGGCGTGGTTCTCGCCGTTGTACTTCACCAGCTTCTCCAGCACCACGCTGCGGGCCGGCATGTTGATGCCCAGAGCCAGCGTCTCGGTGGCGAAGACCACCTTGACCAGCCCGCGGACGAAGGCCTCCTCGACGCACTCCTTGAAGGCGGGCAGCATCCCGGCGTGGTGGGCGGCGATGCCCCGCTCCAGCGCCTCGAGGAACACCGGATAGCCCAGCGCTCGGAGGTCGGCTTCGCTCAGCCCGGCTACGTGCCGCTCGGCGATCGCGGTGATCTCGCGTCGGTCGGCGGCCTTGGTCAGCCGGATCCCCGACGACAGCAGCTGGCGCACGGCTGCCTCGCAGCCCATTCGGGAGAAGATGAAGACGATCGCGGGTAGCAGGGCCTCTCGGTCCATGGCCTCGATCATGTCCGGTCGACTGGGCACCACTAGAGACCTCGGTCCGCGCCCCTCCGAGCGCGTCCGGCTGGCCGCCCCGCCGTACGATCCTGAGCCGTAGCCCGAGGTCCGCTTCCCTCGGCCGGACGCACCTCGGGGGCGGCGAGAGTCGTCGCGGACGTGGCGGGACTCGTCGCGGGCGATTCGCAGCAGAGCTGGGTTGACCTCGGCCCGATGGTCACCGGGGGCCTCTCTGGCCGTCGGGGCGACGTCGGCGAACAAGTCGTGTAGGGTGCGGCCGACCAGCACGTGCTGGAAGAGCGGCACCGGGCGACGCTCGGAGACCACCACCGCCATCTCGCCGCGGACCTCCGAGAGCCAGTCGCCGAACTCCTCGGCGTTGCTGACCGTGGCCGACAGCGCGACCACCTGGATGGAGTCGGCCAGTCCGATGATCACCTCCTCCCAGACCGCGCCGCGGAAGCGGTCGGCGAGGTAGTGCACCTCGTCCATCACCACGAACCCGAGCCCCGACAGGGTCGAGGACCCGGCGTAGATCATGTTCCGCAGCACCTCGGTGGTCATCACCACGATCGGCGCCTCGGAGTTGATGCTGGAGTCACCGGTCAGCAGTCCCACCGATCCGGCGCCGTACCGGCGGACCAGGTCGGCGTACTTCTGGTTCGACAGCGCCTTGATGGGCGTGGTGTAGAAGCACTTGCGGCCCTGCTGAAGAGCCAGGAAGACCGCGAACTCGCCAACGATGGTCTTGCCTGCCCCCGTCGGCGCGGCCACCAGCACCCCGATGCCGGCCTCGAGCCGGGTGCACGCCTCGCGCTGGTAGTCGTCAAACGCGAAGCCGTAGGAGTCGGCGAACGCGGTCAGCTGCGGGCTCACCTGGTTGCTGCGAAACCGGGCGTATGCCTGTGCCGGGCTGTGCTCGCGGATCGGATCGGCCATGGTAGCCCCCAAGTTACCTGCCTGCGCCCCCCGATCCCGCCGGCATCACCTGGCGGCGACAGCGAACACCGAGAGGGCCTGCGCCTCGGAGGAGACGGTCAGCGGGGCTGCGCCCAGCAGCTCGCCGTCCCCGAAACCCACCAGACCGGGGCCGGTGACCGTCACCTCGCGAGCACGCAGCTGCTCGACGCAGCGGTCACGGACGAAGCTGCCGGAATACATCCGGGGCAGCAGCTGCACCAGCTTGGCCCGGCTGACCGGGTGCACGATGGTCACGTCCAACAGCCCGTCGTCGGCGGCGGCGTCCGGGCAGATCCGCATCCCGCCGCCGTAGGTCGAGGTGTTGCCGACAGCGACGAGCATGGCTTCCAGGTCACGGACGGTCCCGTCAACCGTCAGCCGATAGCTGAGCGGCGCGAACACCCGCAGCTCCGCCAGCGCGGCCAGGGGGTAGCGCAGTGCACCTCGGGGCCAGGGCATCGCGTTAGCCCGCTGGTTCACCAGGGCGTCGAAGCCGGCCGCCACCACCGCCCCCACGTAGCGACCGTTGACCCGAGCCAGGTCGAGGTGCCGCCGAAATCCGGCACCGACGACTTCCGCAGCTGCGACCGGATCGCCGGGGTCCAGACCGAGACCGCGGGCGAAGTCGTTGCCCGTACCGGCCGGGATCACGCCCAGGGTCAGCCGCTCATTGCCGCTGGACCGGGCAGAGGCGCAGGCGTTGAGACCGAGATGCATCATGCCGTCACCCCCCATCACGGCGAGCACGTCCACGCTGGAGGAGGCGGCCGCCTGAGTCATCTCGGCGGCCTCGTCGAAGTGACGACTCAGCAGGATCTCGGTGGTCAAGCCGGCGTCACGCAGCCGGCCGGCCACCTGGGGCAACAGCTCCAGCGCCCGGCCGCGACCAGACGAGGGGTTGACCACCAGGGTGACGGTACGAGTGGCTCGGCTCACCCGTCCCGGTCCGGCTGCAGATCGTCTTGTTCGTCAAGCTCGCGGAGCGCTCGGTCCTGGTCGACGCTGGCGCCCACCTCATTGCCACCCGCCAACGCTTTGCGGGCCTTGCGGCGATCGGCGATGTGCGCGATCACCTCGGCCGCCAGGAACAGCAGAGTCATCGGCAGAGCCAGAGCGAGCATGGAGAACGGGTCTGTGGACGGCGTCGCCACGGCGCCGAAGACGAAGGTGCCGAAGACGACGTACATCCGATACTTCGCCAGCTGGCTGGCCTTGACGACACCCAGGAAATTGAGCATCAGAACTATGAGGGGAATCAGAAAGGCGACCCCGAACACCACCATGATCCGCAGCAGGAAAGTGAGGAACACCGAAATGTCCTGCATATTCGTGATGCCGTTCTGGGTGAAACCCAACAGCACCGATAAACCCTTGGGCAAGACGATGTAGGCGACGGCGACGCCGGCGAAGAACAATGGGCTGGCTGCGCTGATGAAGATCAGGGCCCACTTCTTCTCCTTGGCCAGCAGCCCCGGCATGATGAAAGACCAGAGCTGCCACAACCAGACCGGCGCGCTGATCACCATTCCCCCGACCAGCGCGATCTTCAACGCCAACGTGAACGGCGAGGTCAACCCCTGGTTGGCCAAGATGGTGACGGAGTCGGGCTTCTTCGCTTTGAGATCGGCGATGGCCATGTCGTACGGCCGACGCAGCAGAGCGAACAGCTCGGCGTTGAAGAACGAGCACACGATCATGCCGACGACGATGGCGAGGGTGGCCACCACCAGCCGATAGCGCAACTCGCGCAAATGCTCGAACAGGGTCATCGAGCCGTCAACCGGGACCGGCGGTGGCTTCAGCCAGGCAAGGCTGAAGCGCACCGGTCGCTTCAGGATGGTCAGGGCCACGCGGTGCTAACTCCTCAGACGTCGCGGCGGACGTCGCTGGCTGGAGGGTCTGTCAGGTTGTTGGGCATCGGCGAGTACGGCGACGGCTGGGGCGCCTGGGTGTAGGGCGACTGCTGAGGGGCCTGCGGATAGGGCTGCTGCATCGGCTGCTGCTGGTACGTCGGGGGCACCGCCCCGGGCTGGCCGTTCGTCACTGCCGGCGGAGTAGCCGGATGGTCGCCGTTGGCGTGGTCGGTCGACTTGGCGTCGTCGCGGAGCCCGCGCGTCTCCTCCTTGAACTCCTTTAGTGCTCTCCCCGAGCTCTTGCCCAGTCCTGCCAGGCGTGATCCGCCGAACAGCAGCAAGAGAATGACCAGAATGATGATCAGCTCCTGCGGCCCAAGTCCCATGAATGCCAAGGGGTACAGGGCCAGGGAATGCATTTCTAGGGAGTGCATGTTGTCCTCATTTCCTCCGCGGGCGGTCGCCTCGCTGCAATCATCCTACGTCCACATCTGTCTTGAACTGCCGAGCGCCGTTGGCCAGATTTGGCACCGGAACGACTCCTTGACGCTGCTGTGGCGCCCCTACCTGCGCCGCCAGCTCGGCCAGGTCCGCGGCCTGATGTGCCAGCACCGCGACCTCAGAGTAGAGGTCACTCACCTTGTGCGCCAGCCACACCGCGTAACAGATGACCATCACCAGGCCGCCCACGGCAATGGCGGTGAACAGCAGCACCCAGAGCACGGCGTCAGCGTAGGCGATCAGTGCTCGTAGTCACGAGGGACGTTCGGCGTATTGCGCCAACGCCTGCTGAGCGGCCCGCACTGCCGCGTCGCCCGCACCTGCCGGCGACACCACCCGAGCCGCTCCGCCGAGGCGCAGTAGGAGCCCTTGCAGCCACGCCGGGTCGCTCACGTGCAGGGACACGGTGAGGCTGCCGTCGCTGTGTCGGCGCACCTGCTCGGTCGGGTAGTACTCGGCCACCCAGGCGGCCTCCGGCGCCAGGTCCAGGGTGACCAGCGGTGCGGTACGCAAGGTATCCACCCAGCCGGTGGACAGGTCCTTGAGCTGGACGTCGTGCGGAGCCGTGGGCGTGTCAGTCACCTCGACCGCAGCGATCCGGTCCAGTCGAAACGTCCGCAGCCCCTGCGCCGAGTGACACCAGGCCTCGAGATAGCCGTAGCCCTCCAGGACGAAGACCCGCAGGGGATCCACGACTCGCTGGGTGGTCTCGGCCCTTGAGCCCACGTCGTAGGTCAGATCCAGCTGCCGACCACGCCGCAGCCCGTCGTTGACCTGCTGCTGCACCTCCTGTCGAGCGGCGGTGACGCTGACCGAGGCCTGATCGGGCTGCTTGGGCCGCCCTCCGGCCTGCTCCAGCTTGCCCAGCGCGCGGTCGATGGCGTCCCGCTCCCCCGGGCCGGCCACCTCCCGAAGCGTCCGCAGTGCCAGCACCAGCGCCAAGGCTTCATCGGCGGCCAGCCGGAGCGGCCGGGTGAGATAGTCGGCGTTGCTCAGGTGGATGACGCCCTCGCCGTCGACGGCGTCCATGTCGATGTCAATCAGGTCGCCGGGGGTCAGCCCGGGCATGCCGCACATCCACAACACACTGAGGTCCTGGCGCAGGGTCCGCACGGAGATGTTGAACGCCCGGGCCACGTCGGCCATCGCCGCCCCGTCGTGGTCCCGCAGATAGGGCACCAGGCTGAGCAGTCGGCGTACCTGCCCCTGCGAAGTCACGCTGCTCCCGAAACGGTCGCCGAGTGGCCTGCGGTCGGGGCCTGCCCGGCGACCGCGGTCAGCCGCTCGATCACCAGCTCACGGAGTTCGACAGGCGCCAGCACCAGGGCGTCTGCGGCGAAGCCCGCCACCTCGTCGGCCAGCGCGTGCGCATCCCCGTATCCGACGGTGACCGCCTCGAAACCCGGAGCCAGCGCCACCTCATGGGTCGCGGCGCGCGCTCGTCGTCGCAAGGACGGTGCCCGGCCCACTCTCAGCGCTACGAGAGCCTCGGCGGTGGGCTCGGGTGGGGCCAGGGACTGGGCCAGGCTACGGAGGTCCAGATCTTCCGGGACGGCAAAGGCCCCGGGGCGCGACACCCGCCTGGGCACGTCGCGGATCCGGGCCAGCTTGAAAATCCGGGTGTCGTTTCGGTCGGTGTCGAGACCGAGGACATACCAGCGGCCCTTCGACGCGGTCAGACCCCACGGCTCGAGGGTGCGGACAGCACCATCGCGGTAGACGAACGACACCCGGGTGCGGTCGATGACTGAGGTCCAGAGGGTCTCGAAGGCGGGCTCGGTGGCCGACACCGACGGCTCCAGCGAAGCCAGCTGCGAGGTGTCAGGCTCCATCCCGGCCGCCCGCAACTTGGCGATCGCGCTCAACGTGGACTCCGCCATGCTGGCGTGCTGCCACACCCGTGCTGCGACGCCCACGACGCTGGCCTCCTCGGCGTCCAAATCGATGGCGGGCAGCTGAAACTCTGAGGCCACGATCCGGTAGCCGGGCTCGTCGTCGAACAGCGGATCGTAGTTGCCCACCTCGATGGGTACGCCGAGGGCCCGCAGCTCGTCCTTGTCGCGCTCGAAGGTGCGCTCGAAGGCGGCATCGCTGAGGTCGTGATAGCCCTCCACCGCCTCGCGAATCCGGCTCTTGGGGAGGTAGCGCCCGGAGACCAACAGGCAGATGGTGAGGTTGAGGATCCTCTCGGTCTTGCGTGGTGCCATGCTGAGGTCTGCTTCCTGACGTCATCTGTCGCCAAGGCAAAACGCTACCAGCCGAGGAGGGGCGAGCCGATGATCGGCGCGGCCGGGACCGGGGCCGGACGGTATGCTCCAAGCCCGACCGGGGCGCTGCACCTGGGCAACCTGCGGACGGCGGTGCTCGGCTGGTTGTTCGCCCGGTCCTCGGGACGGGCGTTCCTGCTGCGGGTCGACGACCTCGACGCCGCGCGGGTCCGGGTCGGGTCGGCCGCTCAGCAGCAACAGGACCTGGCCGCATTGGGGGTGACCTTCGACCGGCATCCAGTGGTGCAGTCGGAGCGGACCGCGCGCTACGCCGAGGCGCTGCACCAGCTGCGGGAAGTGACCTATGAGTGCTTCTGCAGCCGCCGCGAGATCGCTGAGGCGGCGTCCGCGCCCCACGACACGGTTCGGCTCTATCCCGGCACCTGCGCCCAGCTGACCGAACCCCAGCGAGCCCTGCGGCGGCGCACCCGACCGCCGGCACTTCGGCTGCGGGCCGACCGGGCCCGCCAGAGCGTGCGGGACGCCATCCACGGGACGGTGACCGGGCTGGTCGACGACGTGGTGCTGCGCCGCAACGACGGGGTGCCCGCCTACCACCTGGCGAGCGTGGTGGACGACGGGGATTTTGGCGTCGACCAGGTGGTCCGCGGCGACGACCTGCTGACTTCGGCTCCCAGCCAGGCTCACTTGGCCGGCCTGCTGGGCTTCGCCGCACCCGGCTACGCCCACGTACCGCTGGTGGTGAACGCGTCGGGAGCTCGACTGAGCAAGCGCGACGACGCGGTCACGCTGGCAGAGCTGGCCGCCGTAGGAGTCGGGCCGGCGGCGGTGCTGACTCGGCTGGCGGGCACTTTGGGGCTGGCGGCGGCCGGAGAGGTGGTCACACTGGACGACCTGCTGTCTCGGTTCGACCCGGTGCGGTTGCCGCGAATGCCCTGGGTGGTGGCCTAGCCCCCGAGATTCTACTTCTCGATGAGCGGCGTCAGCCGACTGCACGCTCACCAACGGACAGTTCGCCACATCTGGCAGTAGATTTTCAGGGCTAGGGTCGCTGCTGTGATCATCTGGGCCGAGGGCGCCGTCACCGCAGTTCGTGCCCGCTGGGCGGGTGCCGTCGAGGTGCAGGCCAGCCGAGATGGCGGCGGCGCCTGTCGCGCCCTGGCTTATCTCGACCTGGTGCCCGCGCCCGAGCCCGGCGACCGGCTGCTGCTCAACGTGGCCGCCCTGGATCGCGGGCTGGGCACCGGCGGCTATGCCCTGGTGGTCGCGGTGCTGACTCCCGCCGGACACCTCAAGGGCCAGCCGTCCGCCCCCCGCGGGCACCTGGTCAAGGCCCGTTACCTGCCGATGCAGGCCATGGTGGCAGGCGCAGACGAGCAGGGCTCGGACTACCACGACACGCTGGCCGAGGCGACCAGCATCGACGGGATGCCGGTGGTAGTGGCAGACCTGCACTCGGCGTTGCCCGCCATCGTGGCCGCCATCCAGCACGACCGGCCGGGCACTCGGGTGGTGTATCTGATGAGCGACCACGGGGCGCTGCCGCTGGCGTTCTCCCGTACGGTGGCCGAGCTTCGCGATGCCGGCCTGATAGCTGCGACCGTCACAGCCGGGCAGGCCTTCGGAGGCGACCTGGAGGCGGTCAACGTGCACTCCGGCCTGCTGGCGGCCAGGCTCGCCCTTGGCGCGGAGGTGGTCGTGCTCACCCAGGGACCCGGCAATCTGGGGACCGGGACCCGTTGGGGCTTCTCCGGGGTGGCCTGCGGCGAAGCGATCAACGCGGCCGCGACCCTGGGCGGACGGCCGGTTGGGTCGCTACGGATCTCCGGCGCCGACCCTCGCCCTCGACACCGCGGCGTCTCCCACCACAGCTTGACCGCCTATGGCGCGGTGGCGCTGCAGCCCGCGGAGCTTGCCGTACCGGACTTCGCCGGGGCCTCCCGGTTGAGCGGCATCGCCGGGCTGACCGAGGTGGCTGCGCTGGCGGAGTCGGTGACCGAGGCCGCCGCGGGACTGACCCGGCACCGGCGACGACTGGTGGAGCTGTCCGGGCTGGACCGCGCGTTGCTCAACCTGCCGCTGCGGCTGAGCACCATGGGCCGCGGCTTGGACGAGGACCCGGCCTACTTCCTAGCCGCGGCGGCGAGTGGTCGGCTGGCGGCGAGGTTGCTCGCCGCTACTGGCTCGGCAGCGTGAGCAGCAGGTCAACCACCATCACCAGCGTCTCGCCCTTGGCGATCTTGGGCTTGGCGTTGCCGTTGGGGTAGGCCTCGGCCGGCGGCAGGACCAGCAGCACGCGACTGCCGACGGTCTGGTTGACAAGGCCCTTTTGCATCCCCGGCAGCAGCTGGTTGAGTGGGGCGCTCGGGGACTGCTGGCCGTAGCTCTGCTCCAGCAGCCGGCCGTCCTTCCAAGCCACCCAGCGGTAGTTGAACGTGATCGCGTCGCCGGCGGCCACCTTCTTGCCCGTTCCCGTGATCAGCGGCTGGACCTGCAGCTTCGCCGGTGGCGCCGACTTCGGCACGGCGATGTCGGGCACGCCCGCCTTTTCAGTCACGACGGGCAACCCCGCCTTCGGCTTGACCTTAGCCCCTTCCGGCCCCGGCAGCGGGCCAAGGATGTCGATCACGAAGACCAGCGTGTCGCCGACGTTGATGCCGGCCTGGGGGTTGCCACCCCCGGCGTCATAGCCGTCCGGCCCGGGCATGGCCACCAGCACACGACTGCCCTGGCGCTGCCCGATCAGACCCTTCTTGAAGCCGGTGACCACCTGATCGAGGCTGAACGCCGCCGACGCACCTCGGCTGAAGGAGTCGTCGAACTTCTTGCCCGTACGGCCGTTCACGCCGTAGTAGTTGACGTCGACGGGCTGGCCGGCCTTGATCTCCGCACCCTTGGAGGCCCGGAGCACCTTTGTCTGTGTCTTGTCGATTCCCCAGGGCGCCGGCACCGTCACCTTGGGCGCCTTGCCGTAGTCGCCGGAAACCTTGATGGCGTCCAGGTTGGTCGACGCCTTGACCTTGGCTGGGGCCGGCGTCTTGGAGGCCGAGGCCGACGGGCTCGCCGACGCCGGGGCGCTCGCCGAAGTGGGGGCCGACGGTGACGCCGATGAACCGCCCTCGCCTTCACCGCCACAGCCGGCGAGCAACACAGAGGTCAAGCAGAGAGCGGTCAGGGACGCGGAACGGGAAGAACGCACTCGTTGCACGATACCCGCCGACCGGCTATCTCGACCCAGCTCGTTTGACGCGGGCCCGAGCCCCTTCCCCCCGCTTCGACCCTGCAGCAGCGGGCTCGAGGCAGTGGTCGGGGCTCGAAGCCGAGCAGAGCAGGCCCCTCCGCTGCTCGTCCCCGGTCAGCCGGTCCGGTGCATGGACGCGGTCAGCTGGTCCGGTGCATGGACGCGATCAGCCGGTCGACCCGCTCGTCGACGGATACGAACGGGTCCTTGCAGAGCACGGTCCGCTGGGCCTGGTCGTTGAGCTTCAGGTGCACCCAGTCGACGGTGTAGTCGTTGCGGCCCTCCTGCGCTGCCCGGATGAAGTCGCCGCGAAGCTTGGCCCGGGTGGTCTGCGGGGGCACCGACTTGGCCCGGAAGATGGCCAGGTCGTCGCTCACCCGAGCCGCGAGCCCTCGACGCTCGAGCATCCAGAACAGCCCGCGCGAGCGGCGGATGTCGTGATACGCGAGGTCGAGCTGTGCGATTCGGGGGTCCGACATCGCAAGGTCATGCTTGGCGGCGTAGCGGTCGAGCAGCTTGTGTTTGATCGCCCAGTCGATCTCGGTGTCGATCAGGGCCAGCTTGTCCTCGGCCACCGCCCGCAGCGTGCGCTCCCAGAGGTCGAGTACCCGGTCGATGGTGGGTGTGCTCAGGTTCTCCCGCCGGACGAACTCAGAGACCTTGTCGTAATACTCGGTCTGCAGGTCGAGGGCGGTGATCCGCCGGCCGTTGGACAGCGCCACCGTGGCCCGGCCGGTACGGTCGCGCGACATGTCCCGAATGGCCCGGATGGGGTTCTCCAGAGTGAAGTCGCGCATCGGCACGCCGGCCTCGATCAGCCGCAGCACCAGCTCGGTAGAACCCACCTTGAGCAGCGTGGTGGTCTCACTCATGTTGGAGTCGCCGACGATCACGTGCAGCCGCCGGTATCGCTCCGGGTCGGCGTGCGGCTCGTCACGGGTGTTGATGATCGGCCTACTGCGAGTGGTGGCCGAGGACACCGACTCCCAGATGTGCTCGGCCCGCTGGCTGACACAGAACTCGGCACCGCGGACCGTGGTCAGCACCTTGCCCGCCCCGCAGATCAACTGGCGCGACACCAGAAACGGCACCAGCACGTCGGTGATCTTGGAGAAGTCTCCGATCCGGGAGATCAGGTAGTTCTCGTGGCAGCCGTAGGAGTTGCCATGGCTGTCGGTGTTGTTCTTGAACAGGTAGATGTCACCGCTGATCCCCTCGCTCAGCAGCCGCTGCTCGGCGTCGACGATGAGGTCCTCCAGGATGCGCTCGCCGGCCCGGTCGTGGTTGATCAGCTGCAGAAGGTCGTCGCACTCGGCGGTGGCGTACTCGGGATGGGAGCCGACGTCGAGATAGATCCGCGAGCCGTTGCGCAGAAAGACGTTGCTGCTGCGGCCCCAGGTCACCACCCGGCGGAACAGGTAGCGCGCAACCTCGTCGGGGGTCAGCCGGCGGGCGCCCCCCGAGGTGCAGGCGACGCCGTACTCCGTCTCCAGTCCGAAGATGCGACGATCCACGCGGGCACTCCTTGGTAGGCGACGTCGGAGCCAGTGCTGCGCTCAGTCTGCGCGGCTGATCAAGTCGAGCAGGCCGCCCAGTTCGTCGCGGGTGAGGTCGCGCACCTCGCCGGAGGCCAAGGTGCCCAACCGAACCGGTCCGATCCCGGTGCGGGACAGGCGCCGTACGGGATGGCCAACCGCCTCCATGGTACGGCGCACGACCCGATTCCGGCCCTCGTGCAGGGTCAACTTGACCAGGCTTCGGTCGCGGGCGGTGGAGACCAGCTTGACCGACGAGGGCGCCAGCGGGCCGTCCTCCAGGGTGACGCCGGCCTTGAGGCGCTTGATGGTGGCCGGCAGGACGACGCCCTCCACCTCGGCCAGATAGGTCTTCGGGACCTCGTACGACGGGTGGGCCAGCTTGTGGGCGAAGTCGCCGTCGTTGGTCAGGATCAGCAGGCCCTCGGTGTCGGTGTCCAGCCGGCCGACATGGAAGAGCCGCTCCTTGCGACCCACCAGGTAGTCGGCCAGCGTCGGCCGGCCCTCGGGGTCGTCCATGGTGGTGACCACACCGCGAGGCTTGTTGAACACCACGTAGAGGTGTCGGCGCGGCGGCGGGATCCGCGAGCCGTCCACCCGGACGACGTCGCGCTCCGGATCGACCCGGACTCCCTGCTCGGTCACGATCCGGCCGTTGACCTCGACCCGGCCCTCGCTGATCAGCGACTCGCTGGCACGCCTGGAGGCGATGCCGGCGGCGGCCAGCACCTTCTGCAGCCGAACGCCAGAGTCAGGGTCGCTCACGGGAGTCCTCGGGGTCGGCGCTAGGTGGTGGTTCGAGCGGTTCATCGTACGTCGCCGCCCCGCTCGGGGCGGGCACCGCCGCTAGCTGGCCTAACTCGGCCTCCAGGGCGTCAACCTCGGGCAGGTGCGGCGCCAGCGGCGGCAGGTCGTCCAGCGAGGTGAGCCCCATCCGCTCCAGGAAGTGGCTGGTGGTGGCGAACACCACCGCCGCCGATTCCGGGTCATGGCCGGCCTCGGTGATCAACCCGCGCGCGAGCAGGGTCCGGATCACCCCGTCCACGCTCACCCCGCGGACGGCGGCGATCCGCGACCGGGAGATGGGCTGGGAGTAGGCGACCACGGCCAGGGTCTCCAGCGCGGCTTGGGACAGCCGAGCCTGCTGACCCTCGAGCACGTAGGCGGCGATCAGGTCGGCGTGCTCGGCGCGGGTGTAGTACCGCCACCCCCCGGCCAGCTGGCGAAGCTCGAAGCCGCGGCCGGTCTCGTTGTAGAACGCCTGCAGTTCAATCAGGCAGTCGGCCACCTCACCCACGCCAACGCCGATCGCCGCGGCCAGGGTGGTCTCGCTCATCGGCTCCTCGGCGAGCAACAGCAGAGCCTCGATGGCGCCCGGCACGTCAGTCGCGCCGACGCCGCCCCCAGGCTCGCTCATGGCCCGCCGTCCTCGGCGGGCGGTGCGGTGTCGAACTCGTCGGAGATGTCCAGCTCCCCCTCCGCGGCACCGGTCCAGCGAACGGTCAGCTCCCCCAGCGACGTCAGCTGCTCGAAGGCCACCGCCCCCTCCCGGAACAGCTCCAGCAGGGCCAGGAACCGTGCCACCGTGGTCATCCGGTTGGGCGAGTCCCCGGTCAGTGCGCGGAAGGTCAGCGTCCGTGCCCGACGCAGCCGTTCCACCAGCAAGCCGGCCTGTTCCCGTACGCTCACCGCCGGAGCGTGCAGGTGGGACAGCGACAGCACCGGCGCCTGCTTGGGGGCCAGCGCCTTGGCCGCCAGTGCTGCAAACCGTGCGGGCGTGATGGTCAGCTCCACCTCGGGCAGCAGCCGGGCGAAGTAGGGCTCCAGCCCACCGGGCCGGGCGTGCCGGCGATCCTGCTCGAGCAGCGTGCTGCCCAGATAGGCCGCCACCTGCTTGTACGCGCGGTACTGCAGCAGCCGAACGAACAACAGGTCGCGAGCCTCCAGCAGGGCCAGGTCCTCCGGGTCGTCGATCTCACCGGACGGGATCAGCCGGGCCGCCTTCAGGTCCAGCAAAGTGGCGGCCACCACCACGAACGCGCTGGTCTGCTCCAGGTCCCAGTCGATGCCGGCGGCCTTGATGTGACCGATGAACTCGTCGGTGACCCGGGACAGCGCCACCTCGGTGATGTCCAGCTTGTGCCGGCTGATGAGCTGCAGCAGCAGGTCGAAGGGCCCCTCGAAGTTGTCCAGGTGGACCCGAAAGGGCCGCTCCTCAGTCGCGGGGTCGAGCGGCTCGGCCCTGGCGATCCTCGAGCGAGTCTTAGTCAACGTGGGCCCGTCAAGCCGGAACCCGGGCAAGCACCTCACGAGCCAACGACCTGTACGCCTCCGCGCCGGCCGAGGTGGACGCGTAGGTCGTGATCGGCTCACCGGCCACGGTGGTCTCGGGGAACTTCACCGTACGCCTGATCACCGTGTGGAAGACGGTCTCACCAAAGGCCTGCACGACCCGCTCCAGCACCTCCCGGCTGTGCAGCGTGCGAGCGTCGTACATCGTGCCGAGAATGCCCATCACCTGCAGCTTGGGGTTAAGCCGGTCCTGCACCTTGGCGATGGTGTCGGTCAGCAACACGATGCCGCGCAGGGCGAAGAACTCGCACTCCAGCGGCATGATCACGGCGTCGGCGGCCGTCAAGGCGTTGATGGTGAGCAGCCCGAGCGAGGGGGCACAGTCGATCAGGACGACGTCGTAGCGGTCCCGGACCTTCTCCAGCACACGCAGCAGGGTCTGCTCCCGGGCGACCTCCGACACCAGCTGCACCTCGGCGGCGGAGAGGTCGATGTTGCTCGGCAGGATGTCCAGATCGGGCACCTCGGTCGGGGCGATCACGTCGTCGACCGCGACGTCTCGGCCGAGCAGCAGGTTGTAGATGCTCAGCTCCAGCGTGTGCGGGTTGACCCCGAGGCCGACCGAGAGCGAGCCCTGCGGGTCGAAGTCCACCAGCAGCACCCGGCGGCCGAGCTCGGCCAATGCCGCACCCAGGTTGATGGTGGTGGTGGTCTTGCCGACGCCTCCCTTCTGGTTGCAGACCGCGATGGTGGTGGCCGGGCCATGGGTGTTCACCGGCTCAGGTTCGGGCAGCTCCGGCCACGCCCGTCCCGTCGGCCCGAGCACCGGCCCGTCGGTGTCCACTGCGTCCAGCGCCGTCGGGACCACGAACTGGTCCCTTGCGCTGACGGCCTCGGCAACCTCGAACAAGGCTTCGGCCTCGACGGTCAGCAGGTCCAAGTGTCGGGTGCTCGGCGATCCGGCCTGGGTCTCCTTGGCGTTGCGGAGCGCAGGCGTGTCGGACTCGTCCACGCAGTCCTCCTTGGGCACGTGCCTGCCTCGGGCGGTCGACACCTCGAGTGAGGCGTTTCGCGGCATCTTATTCAAGTCGTTGGAGCGAAGCGACCTCCGGCCCCCGCGGCGAGCGGTGTCTAGGTCGCGCGGGGATGCGAACTCAGGTAGACCTCGCGGAGATGGTCCACCGTCACCAGGGTGTAGATCTGCGTGGTGGTGACCGAGGCGTGTCCCAGCAGCTCCTGCACGACGCGTACGTCAGCGCCGCCGTCGAGCAGGTGGGTGGCGAACGAGTGCCGCAGGGTGTGCGGGGACACGTCGACCGCGATCCCGGCCACCTGTGCGGCGCTCCGCAGGATCGTCCAAGCGCTCTGCCGCGACAGCCGGCCGCCGCGGGCGTTGAGGAACAGGGCCGGATCGGCTTTGCCGCGCGCCGACAGCACCGGGCGGCTGCGGACCAGATAGCCCTCCAAGGCCGCCCGGGCATAGGACCCGAGCGGCAGGATCCGCTCCTTGCTGCCCTTGCCCAGCACCCGCAACCCGGGGCGATGCTCGTCCTCGCCCGGATGGCCGACCGCCCGGGAGACGTCGTCCACGTCGAGGCTGACCACTTCGGTGATCCGGGCGCCCGTGCCGTACAGCAGCTCCAGCAATGCGAGGTCGCGCAACCCGAGCTCAGTGTCGCGAGCCGGAGCGTCGAGCAGCGCCTGCACCTGGGCCACCGACAGCGCCTTTGGCAGCCGCCGCGCCGGGGTCGGCGGCTGCACTGCCGCGGACGGGTTGTCGACCAGCACGCCCTCCTCCAGCGCGAACCGGTGCAGACTCCGCACCGCCACCACGGCCCGGGCCACGCTGGCGCTGGCCAACGGCGGCCACCGCCAGCCGTCCTCGCCGTCGCGCTCACCTTCGCGCAGGCTGACGACGTAGTCGTCGATCAGGCCGGGCTCGATCGCGGCCGGCTCGGCGACCCCCCGACCGGCGACGTAGTCCGCGTAACGACTCAGGTCCCGCCGGTAGGCGGCCAGCGTGTGCGGCGACACCCCGCGCTCGACGCTCAGGTGGTCCAGATAGGACTGCACCAAGGCGGTCAGCGTGATCACGGGTGGGCAGTCACGGGCGGCCAGTCACGGTCCCGGTCAGGCTCAGCCGAGCACCTCGGCCACGTCGCGGTGCTCGAGGTCGTGCGCCTCGGCGACCGGAGCGCAGGTCAAGGCGCCGTCATAGGTGTTCAGCCCCATCGCCAGCGCGGGGTCACGCCTGAGCGCGTCCCGCCAGCCGAGGTTGGCCAGGCTCACCGCGTACGGCAGGGTCACGTTGGTCAGCGCATAGGTCGAGGTGTTGGGCACCGCACCCGGCATGTTCGCCACACAGTAGAAGACCGACTCGTGCACCCGGTAGGTCGGCTCGGCGTGCGTGGTCGGCCGGGAGTCCTC
>DASQDG010000112.1:0-4035 GCA_035634295.1 Propionibacteriaceae bacterium
GTGCCCGTTGGCACCCCGGCCACAATCACGTCCAGCGTGACGTGTGTGGTCACTTTCGCCGACATCGCGCTGCCGGGCTTGCCCGGTGCCATCACTGTCGTCTCCTCCGGGTCGTCGGCACTCGACACCTACCGCAGTCGCCGATGAGCATTCGACGCAGTGAGCGCGGCCAGTCGGTCAACCTCTTTGCGCTGCTGGTGTCGGGCGCGCTGATGCTGACGGTGGGCTTGGTGGTGGATGGAGGGCAGAAGGTGACTGCCACCGCCCGCGCGGAGGCGGCCGCTGCCGGCGCGGCACGGGCAGCCAGCAACGCAGCGGCCACCTCAGAGCTCGCAGGCGCAACAGATGTCGCCACCGCCGTACGCGCCGCCAGAACCTATCTGGGCGGTGAACGAGGCGTCACGGGTTCGGTGACCCTCAGGGCAGGCGTCGTTCGGGTGCGCACGGAGGCCGCGGCACCCACCCTCTTCCTCAGCGTGATCGGCATCGACCAAGTGGAGGCCACAGGCTCGGCAGAAGCCAACATCGTGGCCACGGGAGAGTCCAGATGACCTGCAGCGGATCACTCGCCGGCCGTTCGACAGCAGCCGAGACAGGGCCATGACTGTAGATGCCCAGTCCCGGGCGAACTCCAGACGACCTCCGACGAACTCGATCGGAGGACAGATGTCGCCTCCCGTGGAGCAACCGGCACTGCCGCAGCTTCCCGGCCGGCGAAACCCCAAGTGGATCGCGCTGGGCATCGTTGCTCTGTGTCTGGGGGCCCTGCTGTCCTACGTTCTCTACGCCCGGGTGGCCGACCAGTCGTCGGTGGTGGCGGTGGCGAGCACCGTGCACCGAGGAGACGTTGTCACCGCCGCGGATCTCACCAGCGTCAGCGTGCCGTCGACTGCGGGGGTCAGCACCGTGCCGGCACGCCAACTTGATCAGCTAGTCGGCCGCCGGGCCGTGTACGACCTGGTCGGCGGATCACTGCTGCCCGCCGGGGCGGTCGCCGACGTTGTGCTGCCGCAGCCCGGTCGGGCCGTGGTCGGCATCCGCCTGGTCACCGGGCGAGCACCGTCGGAGCCCTTGCCTCGGGGCAGCAGTGTGCGTCTGGTGGCCCTGCCGCCTGCGGGCACCGATGCCGAGGCCAACGATGAACACACCGGTCGCACGATCGTGGCGCGCGCGGTGAACAAGGTCGAGGGCACCGACGGGACCTCGGTGGTGATCGACGTCGACGTTGCCGCTGCCACCGCTCCTGCTGTGGCCCTGCTGGCTGCGCAGGAACGGCTCGCCCTCGTCCGTGACGCGGATCGGTGAGACGAGATGGCCATTCTGATGCTCACCTCGACCTGCGGATCCCCCGGAGTCACGGCACTGGCTGTCGGCCTTGCCCTCGACTGGCCCCGCTCGGTGCTGCTCGCCGATTGTGACGCCGGCGCCCATCAGGCGGTGCTGGCGGGTCACCTTGGCGGCCAAAGTCCCAGTGGCAAGGGTTTGCTACGCGTCGCCGAGGCCCACCGCGACGGTCGTTCGTTGCTGGACGTGGTCGTGGACCAAACCCTGCCGCTCGGTGGTGCTGCTGCCCAGCGACGGCTGTTCCTCCCCGGGTTCACCAAGCCCGGAAGCTCCGCTCTCTTCGCCGGGGTCTGGCCCCACCTACTCGAGGCCTTCGCCCGGCTGGACGACGCCGGCATGGACGTCATCATTGACGCCGGCCGGGTGCCCGCCCAGGGCCTTCCCGCACCGATGCTGGAGGGCGCCACCCTGACCTGCCTTGTTCTCCGCTCGAACCTCCGGTCGGTGATGTCGGCTCGGGTGCACTCGGCCCAGTTCAGCGAGGCGGCAGATGCGGGCAACGCGGGGCTGATCCTGGTGGGCGAAGGCACCCCGTACGGCCGACACGAGATCGCGCCGGCGCTGGGCCTGCCCGTGATTGCATCCATCCCCGACGACCCGCGGGCCGCCTTGCACCTGTCCGACGGAGGTCCCCGACCGCGGAAGTTCGAGTCGACGGCGCTGGCCAGAGCGCTGCACGCCACGGCGGGGACGTTGTCCACCCGCCTGCAGCGCACGGTAGAACGGATCAAGGCGTGACTGCGGAACACCCTCCGACGCCCGTACCCGCGTTGCGTGAGGTTCCGTTATTTGCCGGGCTGGGTGTCGACACCGAACCACAGCCGCCGGGGACCGTTCGAGACGATGCCCCTGGTGCTCACGAGGGGCTGAGTCTCTTTCGGCGTGACGACCTGCCGTTGCACACATATGGGGCGGCCACTTTGGACTGGTCCCAAGTGGTGGCGCTGCGTAAGGAAGCCTCAGCGCTGATCACCGAGGAGAGCCAGCGCCAGCTCGTGCGGGGCCAGTCCCCGATCACCGGGGACGATCGGCTGCTGATGGGCCGCTCGATCATCCGGCGAGTGGTGGGCGACCATGTGCGCTCACTGCACCGAGAGGGCGCCGACCTCTGGTCGCCGGCGCAGGAGCAGGCCTATGTCCAAGCCGTCGAGGACGCCGTTTTTGGTTACGGCCGGTTGCAGCCGCTACTGGAGATGCCAGATGTCGAGAACATCGAGATCCACGGGTGGGACTCGGTCGTGGTCCAGTTCGGCGACGGTCGGCGTCGGCAGATGCCGCCGGTGGCCGACAGCGATGAGGAGCTCGTCGACGCCATCCGCTTCCTCGGGCAGAACAATCAGCCGTCGCGGCCCTTTGACGACACGCATCCGACGATGACGTTGGCTTTGGGTGAGCGATTCAGACTGCACGCGATCGGCTTCGGGCTCTCGTATCGGCCGAGCGTGGTCATCCGGCAGCACACCTTGACCTCGGTCACGCTGGCTGACCTGGTGGCCGGTGGGCTGATGCCAGAAGAGGTGGCCCGTTTTCTCGACGCCGCCATCCTCGCCCGGAAGTCGATGGTGATCGCGGGAGACCAGGGGGCGGGCAAGACCACGTTGCTGCGGGCCCTGATCAGCTCCATCCCGAACAACGAACGATTCGGCACGTTGGAGACCGACTACGAACTGATGACCCATCGCCAGCCCGGCCGCAAGAACATCTTGGCGTTGCAGGCCCGATCGGGTCACGGTGAGACCACCTCCAGCGGCAACGTGGGGGAGTTCGGCATCTCCGATCTGATGCCGGAAGCGCTTCGCCAGAACCTGTCGCGGGTCATCGTCGGTGAGGTGCGAGGCGGCGAGGCTGCGGCGATGTTCGAAGCCATGCAGGCTGGGACGGGCACGTTGAGCACAACGCACTCCCACTCCGCCGAGTCGACCATGGATCGGCTGGCCTCGCGGGTGGCTCAGGGCGGCGTCATCACGATGGACGAGGCCTTCCGTCAGATCGCCCACAACATCCACCTCTTCCTCTACGTGCGGCTGACTGACGAGACGTGGAGGGGAGGGAGCCGCCGTCGCTACCTCGCCGAGATCCGACAGGTGACCCGCTCCTTGGAGAACGGGCGTCCGGTCACCCACCTGACGTACTCGGCCACCGCCACCGCTTTCCAGCCCGCTGGCTTCTTTCCCGACGCCGACTTCGAGGCCGAACTGCTGCCGTTCTCTCGGCAGCTGCCCAGGTCTGCTGACGGTGTCGAGCCCAATGAGCACGCGGTTCGCTCGTGACGGCCGCACTCGCCGGCCTGCTCGTGGTGGGTGGCATGCTCGCGCTCCTGGCCGGGATGTCGCGCTCCTGGCCGGAGCGGCGTCGAGGCGAGTCGTCGACGACAGCACTGTGGGGGAGGGTGACTCGACGACCACCGGGCAGGCGAGGGCGACGCCGCGACAGCCTGCTCGTGGGCACCTTGGTCGTCGGCTTCGCAGTGGCTGCCGTCACCGGCTGGGTAGTCGCCGTGGCGTTGGTGCCCCTGCTGGCCTTCGCGCTGCCCTATCTGCTGGTGATGCCGAAGGCCCGAGACGTGCTCTTGCTCGAGGCCCTTGACCGGTGGGTGCGTTCACTCGCCTCGGCCCTGACAACCGGCCGGTCGATCACCGACGCCATCCGGATCTCCCGCCGAACCGCGCCCGAACTGCTGGCCGACGAGCT
>DASQDG010000113.1:0-13472 GCA_035634295.1 Propionibacteriaceae bacterium
AGCCCGTTGCGCGAGCGGAGGCTACTCGACGACCTTGGTCTCGGTGACCGCCGGGTCGTTCGGGTCGGCGAGGTGACCTTCGACGAAGGTCTCGCCTTGGTCGATCTGGCTGGTGTACTTGTTGCCCGTCTTGTCGTCGACGAAGTCGCCCGCCTTGTCCACCACCTCCGGGTGGTCGCCGAGCGCGTCCTTGGCCTTGTCGAAGATGCCCATGCTTTGTCTCCCTTGTTGAGGTGTTCCTCGGGACAGCGTCGCCGCCCCGGGCTCCATTTTTAACCCACGGTGGGAACGAAGAACCACCAGGAGGCAAGAGACTGGTGCCATGACGACGGTGATCGTGGGTCCGACCGCCGTGGGCAAGTCGTCTCTGGCGCTGGCGATCGCGAGGCGCTTCCGAGCCGCGGGTCAGGCGGCCGAGATCATCAACGCCGACTCGATGCAGGTCTACCGCGGCATGGATATCGGCACGGCGAAGCCCACAGCGGACGAGCGGGCTGAGGTGCCGCACCACCTCCTCGACCTGCTGGACATCACCGAAACCGCCACCGTGGCGCAGTTCCAGAGGCTTGCCCGGACCGCCATCGCCAGCTGTCGGGCACGAGCCGTCGTGCCGCTTGTGGTGGGTGGGTCTGCGCTCTACGTACGAGCGATCGTGGACTCCTTCGACTTCCCCGGCACCGACCCTGAGGTCCGGGCCGAATTGCAGGGCGAACTGGACCATCGGGGGGCCCCGGCGTTGCACGAGCGCCTCGCCCGACTGGACCCGGAGGCCGCAGCCGCCATCGAGCCCGGGAACGGTCGGCGGGTGGTGCGGGCGCTGGAGGTGATCGCCCTGACCGGACGGCCGTTTCGGGCCGGGCTGCCTCCGCGGCACTATCTGCTGCCCGACGTCGTTCAGGTGGGTCTCCGGCTGGACCGCGTCGCGCTCGACCAGCGGATCGCGGAGCGGGTGGAAGGCATGTGGGCGGCCGGATTCGTGCAGGAGGTCCGTCGGTTGGCCAGGCAGGGCCTGCGGGACGGGCTGACCGCGTCACGGGCACTGGGCTATCGACAGGTGCTCCAGTTCCTCGACGGCGAGATCACCGAAGCGGAGGCCCAGCAGCAAACGGTGACCGCCACCCGCAGGTTCGCCCGGCGCCAGGAGTCCTGGTTTCGCGCCGATAACCGCATCCAATGGGTGGATGCCACCGAGCAGCGCCGGGTCGAGGAGGCGTACGCGATCAGCTCGGCCGGGTGACACACTCGAGGTATGCGCAGCTGGTCGTTCGCCAAGGGCCACGGCACGGAGAACGACTTCGTGCTGCTGCCGGACGCCGACGCCCGACTGGACCCCAGCGCAGCCGACGTGCGGGCGATCTGCGACCGGCGTACGGGCGTAGGTGCAGACGGCTTGCTGCGGGTGGTCCGGGCTCGCCACGTCGAGGGGTGGCAGGGCGACGGTGACCTGTGGTTCATGGACTACCGCAACGGCGACGGCTCTCTGGCCGAGATGTGCGGCAACGGCCTGCGCGTGTTCGCCCGCTACCTGCTTGACGAGGGGCTCGACAGTGGTCCGGACCTGGCCATCGCCACCCGGGTGGGCGTGCTGCACGCCATGGCGTTGGGCGACGGTCGCATCCGGGTCTCGATGGGTCAGGTCCGCGTCGGCCACCAGGACGTGACCGTGACCACCGCGGATGGCTCAAGCTTCGCCGCAACCCCGGTCGACGTAGGCAACCCGCACGCGGTCAGCTTCGCGCCCGATCTGGACCGGCTGGCGCTGGCGACCGCCCCCCGTTGGCAGCCGGCGGAGTTGTTCCCGACCGGCGTCAACCTGGAGTTCGTCCACAGAGTGGAGGAGCGACACATCGCGATGCGCGTCTACGAACGCGGGGTCGGTGAGACCCGGTCGTGTGGGACGGGAACGGTCGCGGCTGCCGCAGCGGCCAGCCACCACAGCCACGGCGACCAGGCCTGGCCGCAGACGTACCGCGTGGACGTGCCCGGTGGCACGGTCGAGGTGGAGCTGACCCCGGCGCAGGCCTTTCTCACCGGACCGGCCATGATCGTCGCGGCTGGGGTGTTGACCCTGCCGTGACGTCCACAGTTGTCTGAAACCCTGTCGCGCTCGTTTGGCCGAACGTGAGAATGTAGACGTCAACATGACTGTGCCTTTCCGTGACCTCAACGACGCCGCCCCCCACGAGCCCGACCACGTGGAAGCCGACTCAGAGCTCGATGACGACATGGAGCTCGGTGCCGGGCGACCAGTGGGTGCGGACCATGACGGCGACCAACAGGACCTCGAGGACCGGCGATCACTGCGCCGGGTCGTCGGCATGTCCACTGAGCTCGAGGACATCTCCGAGGTCGAATACCGGCAGCTGCGCCTGGAGCGTGTGGTGCTCGTCAGCGTATGGACGTCTGGTTCCCAGGCTGACGCCGACAACGCCATGGCCGAACTCAAGTTGCTGTCCGAGACAGCCGGTAGCCAGGTCCTGGAGGCGCTCACCCAACGGCGCAACCGACCCGACCCGGCGACCTACATCGGTCGCGGCAAGGTAACCGAGCTGCGCGAGGTGGTCGTGGCCACCGGGGCCGACACGGTGATCTGTGACGGAGAGCTGACACCGGCCCAGCTGCGCAATCTGGAGGACCAGGTCAAGGTCAAGGTGATCGACCGCACGCTGCTGATTCTCGACATCTTCGCCTCGCACGCCCGCAGTGCCGAGGGGAAGGCCCAGGTCGAGCTGGCCCAGCTGCAGTACCTCAAGCAGCGCCTGCGCGGCTGGGGTGGCAACCTGTCTCGCCAGGCCGGCGGACGGACCAGCGGCGGCGCAGGCATCGGCGGCCGCGGACCGGGTGAGACCAAGCTCGAGACCGATCGCCGGCGGATCAACAGCCGGATCGCCAAGCTCCGCGCCGAGTTGCGCGAGATGGACGGCACCCGGGAGACCAAGCGGGCGGAGCGGCAGCGCCACCAGATCCCGTCGGTGGCGATCGTGGGCTATACCAACGCGGGCAAGTCGTCCTTGCTCAACCGGCTGACCGGCGCTGGAGTGCTGGTCGAGGACGCGCTCTTCGCCACCTTGGATCCCACCACCCGCCGGGCCGAGACCGCCGACGGGCGGATCTACACCTTGACCGACACCGTGGGGTTCGTCCGCCACCTCCCGCACGACCTGGTGGAGGCTTTCGCCTCCACCCTCGAGGAGTCTGCACGCGCAGATCTGCTCGTTCATGTGGTGGACGGTGCCGATCCAGACCCCACCGGGCAGATCTCGGCGGTACGAGGGGTCCTGGCCGACATCGGCGCGGGGGAACTGCCTGAGCTGATCGTGATCAACAAGGCCGACGCGGCCAGCCCCGAGGCGATCACTACCCTGCGGAGCCAGTATCCCCAGGCGGCGATCGTGTCGGCGCGCACGGGTCAGGGCATTGAGTCGCTGCGGGTGACCATTGAGGCGGGCCTGCCACACCCGGAGGTGGAGATCCGGGCGCTGCTGCCGTACGAGCGAGGTGACCTGGTCAACCGGATCCACCAGGCCGGGGAGTTCATCACCATGGAACACACCGAGCACGGGACGCTCGTGGTGGCGCGCGTGCATGCCGGTCTGGCCGGCGAGTTGGCCCCCTATGAGTTGCTGCCCAGCGCGGACTCGGGCAACACGGCGCGTTAGCGGGGCCAAGCGTTTAGGGTGCTGCGGTGACCGAGCAGTCAGGTTCGGCGGCGACCACCGTCGCCCCTGACCACCGCGCGGTGCTCACGGCCGCGGTGACAGCTATCGGCGGTCAGGAGCGACCGGGGCAGGTCGCGATGGCCGACGCGGTGGCTGATGCACTGGACAGCGGACGGCATCTGCTGGTGCAGGCCGGCACGGGGACCGGGAAGTCCCTCGGCTATCTCGCTCCGGTGCTGATCAGGCTGACCGAGTCGTCGGAGCGCATTTTGATCGCCACCGCCACGCTCGCTTTGCAGAGCCAACTCGCGGCCAATGACATCCCGGCCGCACTCGACGCGGTGGAGCAGGTGACCGGTCGGCGACCGAGCCACGCCATTCTCAAGGGCCGGACGAACTACGCCTGCCTGCTAAAGGTGCGTGATGGGGCCCTCGGTGACCAGTCAGCCCTGATCTCGGCCGACGACTTGGCCGGCACCATCCGGCCGTCGGCTTCGGCGGAGTCGGCGCTCGGTGCGGAGGTGCTGGCGCTGCGGGAGTGGGCGGAGGCCGAGGACAGCGAGCGAGGGTTGGCCGACCGTGACGATGCGCCGTCCCACACCGAGCGAGCGTGGCAGCAGGTTTCGATCCCGGTACGAGAGTGCCTGGGGGTGCAGCGGTGCCCGCAGGGACACGCCTGCTTCGTGGAGCGGTCCCGGGAGGTGGCGCGAGCCTCGGACCTGGTGGTGACCAATCACGCGCTGCTAGCCATCAACGCGATGCACGGTGGCACCGCACTGCCCGAGCACAGCGCGGCGATCATCGACGAGGCGCACGAGCTGGTGGCTCGGGTGACCGGTGCTGCCTCGGCTGAGCTCAGCCCGCAGCTGGTGGAGCGCGTCGCTCGCCGGGCGCTCACCTATCTCGGAGACGACGTCGCGCTCGAGCTGCTGGAGTCAGCCGAGCTCCTCCGGACGGCATTGGACGCCGCGGCCTTGAGCCGGGTCGAGGACGCCGACTCAGAGGTGGTGGCGGCCTGCCGAGCGGTGCGCCTGGCCACGCGACAGGCGGTCAGCGCCCTCGCCGCGCCCGACGATCGTCCTGAGCCGGAAAAGCGCCAGGCGGCCGCCGCCGTCAAGGAGGTCTTCGACGTGGCCGACCGGATGGCGGCCTTGAACGAACGTGACGTGGTGTGGTTAAGCGAGCGGGAGCGCTCCGGCCGAGAGCTCCGGGTGGCGCCGCTGTCGGTGGCGGGACTCATGCGCAGCGCAGTCTTTGCCGAGCGCACCACGGTGCTGACGTCGGCAACCCTGCAGCTCGGCGGGGACTTCGACCAGGTGGCCGAGGCCGTCGGCCTGCGTTCGAGTGAGCGCGACGACTCTCCGCACGGCCACGGCCCAGGGCGCCAGGACGGTGACGACGCCGAGCCGAGCCGGGGCGAGGATCACCCGCTGCCCTGGCGAGGGCTTGACGTCGGCTCGCCGTTCGACTACCGCCGGCAAGGCATCCTCTACGTCGCCCGGTCGCTGCCCACTCCCGGCCGAGACGGCTTGTCGGACGCCGCCAAGGCCGAGATCGCCGAGCTGGTGTGGGCTGCCGGTGGCCGTACGCTCGGTCTGTTCTCCTCGCGTCGAGCCGCGGAGTCGGCGGCGCTGCACGTGCGGCGGCAGCTGCCCAAGATGACCGTGCTGTGCCAAGGCGACGCCCAGCTCCCCGAGCTCACCCGCCGGTTCTCCGATGACGACGCGACCAGCCTGTTCGGGACCCTGTCGCTGTGGCAGGGGGTGGATGTGCCGGGCCCGACCTGCCAGCTGGTGATCGTCGACCGGATCCCGTTTCCCCGGCCGGACGAACCGCTGACGTTGGCTCGCCAGCGCGCGGTGGCCGAAGCCGGGGGGAACGGCTTCATGGCGGTAGCCGCGGCCCAGGCCGCGCTCCTGCTGGCCCAGGGGTCTGGGCGGCTGATTCGCCGGCTCAGTGACCGTGGAGTGGTCGCGGTGCTGGACCCGCGGCTGGTCACCGCTCGCTACGGCGCCTACCTGCAGGCCTCCATGCCGGACATGTGGCCGACCACCGACCGCGAGGTGGTGGTGTCCGCGCTGCGGCGCCTGTCCGGGCAGGGCTGAGGTCCTGGCGGGCAGTCAACGGGGTTGCCCAGCGCTACCCGTCGCGGCCATCCTCTGGCACGCTTGCGCCATGGAGCACACCTACGACGTCGACCTGGCAGTCATCGGATCAGGTCCCGGGGGCCAGAAGGCCGCCATCATGGCGAGCAAGCTGGGGCGACGGGTCTGCGTCATCGACGCCAAGGCCATGGTCGGCGGCGTCTGTGTCAACACCGGCACCATCCCGTCCAAGACGTTGCGGGAAGCCGTCATGTATCTCACCGGCATGTCGATGCGCGAGCTCTACGGTGCCAGCTATCGGGTCAAGGAGGAGATCACCATCTCCGACCTGCTCAGCCGACTGCAGCACGTCATCGGCAGGGAGACGGAGGTCATCCGGGCACAATTGCAGCGCAACCATGTCGAGCTCATCCCTGGGATGGCCAGCTTCGTCGACCCGCACACCCTGTCGGTCAACGTCGAGGGCACGTCGGTCAACCGCACGCTCACCGCGGAGAAGATCGTCATCGCCACCGGCACCACGCCCGCTCGGCCGAGTTCGGTGAAGTTCGACGGCGAGCGGGTGCTGGATTCGGACCAGATTCTCACCCTGGACAAGGTGCCGGACTCGATGGTCGTCGTTGGCGCCGGAGTGATCGGGGTGGAATACGCGTCCATGTTCGCCGCTCTGGGCACGCGGGTCACTCTGGTCGAGAAGCGCCCGCAAATGTTGGAGTTCTGTGACCCCGAGATCGTCGAGTCGCTCAAGTTCCACTTGCGGGACCACTCGATGTCGTTCCGCTTCGGCGAGGAGGTGAACTCGGTGGCGAGCTCGGGCCGAGGCACGATTACCACGCTGGCCTCAGGCAAGCGGATCGCCGCGGAGGTGGTGATGTATTCGGCTGGCAGGCAGGGCAACACCGACGCGCTTCACCTTGACCTCGCCGGGCTGGCGGCCGACAAGCGCGGCCGGCTGGAGGTGGACGAGCACTACGCGACGAGCGTCGGTCACATCTACGCGGTCGGCGACGTGATCGGCTTCCCTGCGCTGGCCGCGACCTCGATGGACCAGGGTCGACTGGCGGCCTCGCACGCCTTTGACGAGCCTGCCAACGAGCTCCACGGCCTGCAGCCGATCGGCATCTACACCATTCCGGAGATCTCGTTCTGCGGCAGGACCGAGGCGGATCTGACCGGGGAGTCGGTGCCCTTCGAGGTCGGCATCTCGCGATATCGAGAGCTGGCCCGCGGACAGATCGTCGGTGACTCCTACGGCATGTTGAAGTTGATCGTGCACACGGGGACTCGTGAAATTCTTGGCGTGCACGTCTTCGGCACCAGTGCCACTGAGCTGGTCCACATCGGTCAAGCGGTCATGGGTTGTGGCGGGACCGTGGACTACCTCGTGGACACGGTGCTCAACTATCCAACGCTGTCAGAGGCCTACAAGGTGGCCGCCTTGGACGTGGCCAACAAGCTGCGGGCGCTGACCCGGTTCAGCGACGAGGTGCTGGCCGCTGAACCGAGCATGCTCTAGAGCCTCCTGATAAGCCCTGCTCGCCCATCGCGCTCAGCCCCGCGGCGCCGTCGTCGATCGCCGATGGTATGCGCGTCGGCTCGCTCCTCCCTCCGGCGGCGCGTGATACGAACGCTCGCCGAGCCGCCCGGCTCGTCGAGCACCGTCACAAACGTCGCAACACCGCGACAACCTTGCCCAGGATGGACGCGTGGTTGCCGTTGATCGGCTCGTACGCAGGGTTATGCGGCAGCAGCCACACCTGTCCGTCGCTGCGTCGGAACGTCTTTACGGTGGCTTCAGTGTCCAGCAGTGCCGCGACGATGTCGCCGTTGTTGGCCGTCGGCTGCTGACGCACCACGACCCAGTCCCCGTCGCAGATCGCTGCGTCGATCATCGAGTCCCCGCTCACCTCCAACAAGAACATCGTGCCCTCGCCGACCAGTTGTCGGGGCAAGGCGAACACGTCCTCGACTCGCTCCTCGGCCAGGATCGGGCCGCCTGCCGCAATGCGCCCGATGACGGGGACGTGCACCGGCGCGGGGTAGGCGTCGCCGTGGCCGGTCTCGTCGAAGACGGGCTCCCCAGCGGCCATCTCAGGTGCGGAGCTGCCTGAGCTCGTCGGCCCGGCTGCAGCGGCGCCCTCGCCGGGCAGCAGCACTTCGAGCGCCCGCGGACGGTGAGGATCTCGACGCAGAAAGCCCTTCTGCTCAAGGACCTTGAGCTGATGAGCCACGCTGGACGAGCTGGCCAGGCCGACCGCCTCGCCCATCTCGCGGATGCTGGGTGGGTATCCCCGCTGTTCCACCGCGTCGCGAATCACTTCGAGGATGCGCCGCTGCCTCGGGGTCAGTCCGGTGGCATCGGCCGGCCCGTCCGGAAGGGCGCTGACGGAGCCCGCCCGCTGCATCTGCGCTGCCACGTCACTGGCACGGGGGCGGCCACGGCGGGTCTTGGCCTTGGGGGCCTCGAGATCGGGCGCCTCGTTCTTGGGGGGGTTCGTGCGGTCACTGTCTGCCATAGGGCTGAACCTAAACAAACCCACTGACAAAATCAAACACCTGTTCGAGGCGTGTCGCGCCGCTCCGAGAGTTGGTGCAGATCGGTTGCACCGCGGTCCGAACAGAACTGTCAGTGATCCCTGGTTCAGTTCAACAAGATACCGGTCGACGAACACATGGCCGTCAAGACGACAGGGCATTCCGCCGCGGTCCGGGTCTGGACTTATGGATCGTCATGCCGTCATAATCAAACACACGTTCTTCGAACACTCGTTCGAGACCGAGCCTGAGGAGCACTCGTGAGTGCCAGCACGTTCGCATCACCACAACTGTCGCCGAGGCGTCAAGCCCTGCGGCGCCCTTCGAAGCGCGACGTTGGACGCGTCGTGCCCACAGCCCGTCTGACAGGTCGCGGCAGCCGCCGCCGGGGACCGCTGGCTAACCCGGCGCATCGCGCGGAGGGCTTGCCGCTGAGAGCCCGCAGCGCTGTCGGCACCCGGGGTTGTGGTGACCTTGGCCCGACGTCGGGGTCGGTGGCCACCGGTGGTCTCCGGCTGACCGACCGAGGCATTGCGGCGGTCCTGGTTGCGGGCGCCATGATCGTGCTGGCTGCGGTCACCGTCATCGCCCTGACTGCAGTCGCCGTCACCGGTGAGCCACATCAGCAGGTGAGCGTCAGCCAGTCGCTGGCGCACTGACGTCATTCAGGCCGCTGTTCCCTAGGCGGACCGTGGCCTGGCGCACGAAGGTTCCAAGCACGACGCGCCCGCTGTGGTGGTGACCCCGCTCGAGGTGACCATTCGTGCCGTAGTCGGCTGCTCACTGCCCTCATCACAGCTCGCCACCTTCCACGGGCTCGCAGATCAGAATCCCTCGTGCGTGGCTGCTTGCGACTCAGGCCGCGAAGACGTACGGTACTCTAGATCTAGTAGTTACATGCGTGTGATTAGTCCACAGGTTGTGTTCGGTTGTCCACACCTCGTCCACACCGTTGGATGAGCTGAACACAGGTTTTCCCCATGCTTGTCCCCAAAGGACCGGTCGATATGTCGGTTGCCCCGGGTTTAATCCGATGTCGAGAAGGAGTCAGATGTACTGCCCGTACTGTCGCCACACCGACTCCAAGGTGCTCGATTCTCGGGTGTTGGAGGACGGAGCGAGCATTCGGCGTCGGCGGCAGTGCCCCTCGTGTGAGCGGCGGTTCACAACAATGGAGCAGATGCAACTCGTCGTGGTGAAGCGGAGTGGCGTCGTCGAGCCGTTCCTGCGCGACAAGGTGATCTCGGGGGTGCGCAAAGCGTGCAAGGGCCGCCCTGTGGGGGAGGACCAGCTGGCTCGCTTGGGTCAGCTCGTCGAGGAGTCGCTGCGCGCCTCGGGTCAACCGGAGATCCCCGCCGACGAGGTTGGGGTTGCCATTCTGGGTCCGCTACGGGAACTGGATCAGGTGGCCTATCTGCGGTTCGCCAGCGTCTATCGGCAATATGAGTCGGTGGACGACTTCGAGACCGAGATCGCGCTGCTGCGAGTGGTGCCGGAGCCACAGGGCATCGAGCCGTTGATTCCCGACCAGCGCCATGACAAGCACTCGATCGGCCAGTTCGTGCCGCACAAGCTCAGCTCGGGCCGTCGAAGTCAAAGCCCCTAGGGGCCCCGTTCCCCGGGGCAGGGCCTGCGCTGCAGTCGAGCTCGCGTGAGCTCTGCCCCGGATCCACCCACCTCACCATCTCAACGAACCCAACATCTCTGACCGCTTCATCCCCGCGCTGAGCGCCCGAGTGACCGGTCGACGAAAGGCAGACCATGAGCGAAACGACCCGATCATCGACTGGACGCACCGAAACCAGGAGGACATCCCGAGCGATGGCGCCCGGCCTGACCATCGACCGCGTGTTCACCACCGAGGGCGTCCACCCGTATGACCAGGTCACCTGGGAGCGGCGCGACGTGGTGCAGACGAACTGGAAGTCGGGCGAGGTGGTTTTCGAGCAGCGCAATGTGGAGTTTCCCGACTTCTGGAGCGTGAACGCCTCCACCATCGTGACCACCAAGTATTTCCGGGGGGCGATCGGCACCGAGGCGCGTGAGCAGGGTCTCAAACAGCTGATCGACCGGGTGGTGCTGACCTACCGCCGCGCCGGTGAGGACCACGGATACTTCGCCACTACCGGTGATGCTGAGGTGTTTGAGCACGAGCTGACCTGGCTGCTGCTGCATCAGTACTTCTCGTTCAACTCGCCGGTCTGGTTCAACGTAGGCACCAAGTCGCCACAGCAGGTGAGCGCGTGCTTCATCTTGTCGGTCGACGACTCGATGGACTCGATCCTGAACTGGTACCGGGAGGAAGGGTTCATCTTCAAGGGCGGCTCCGGCGCAGGGCTCAACCTGTCCCGCATCCGCTCCTCCAAGGAGCTGCTGAGCTCGGGCGGTACGGCTTCTGGTCCGGTCTCGTTCATGCGGGGCGCGGACGCGAGCGCCGGCACCATCAAGTCCGGTGGAGCAACCCGCCGGGCGGCCAAGATGGTCGTGCTCGACGTGGACCACCCAGACATCGAGGAGTTCATCGAGACCAAGGCGCTGGAGGAGAACAAGATCCGGGCTCTGCGCGATGCCGGCTTCGACATGGACCTCGGCGGCCGCGACATCACCTCGGTGCAGTATCAGAACGCCAACAACTCGGTGCGCGTCACCGACGAGTTCATGCGTGCGGTCCAGAACGGTGAGCACTTCGGTCTGCGCGCTCGTACCGACAACACGGTGATCTCGACCGTCGATGCCCGTGAGCTGTGGGGCAAGATCGCCCAGGCCGCCTGGGCCTGCGCCGACCCCGGCATCCAGTACGACGACACGATCAACGACTGGCACACCAACCCTGAAACGGGACGGATCACCGCGTCCAACCCCTGCTCGGAATACATGAGCCTGGACAACTCCTCATGCAACCTGGCCAGCCTCAACCTGCTCAAGTTTCTGCGCGACGACGACACCTTCGACGCCGAGCTGTTTGCCAAGGCGGTCGAGTTGATCATCACCGCGATGGACATCTCCATCTGCTTCGCCGACTTCCCGACGGAGGCGATCGGCCAGACGACTCGTGACTACCGCCAGCTGGGCATCGGGTACGCCAACCTGGGCGCCCTGCTGATGGCCACTGGGCGCGGGTACGACTCCGACGGCGGTCGTGCACTCGCTGCGGCGATCACCTCACTGATGACGGCGACCTCGTTCCGACGGTCTGCAGAACTAGCCGGAATCGTCGGGCCGTACGCCGGCTACGCGCGCAACGCCGAGGCGCACAAGCGGGTGATGCGCAAGCACCAGGCCGCCAACGACTCGCTGCGGACAGTGTCGTCGTTTGACGCCTCGGTGCAACGGCTGGCCACCAAGGCCTGGGATGGCGTGCTCAAGCTGGGAGAGGTCAACGGGTACCGCAACGCTCAAGCGTCCGTGCTCGCCCCGACGGGCACCATCGGCTTCATGATGGACTGCGATACCACCGGCATCGAGCCGGACTTCAGCCTGGTCAAGTTCAAGAAGCTGGTCGGCGGCGGCTCGATGCAGATCGTCAACCAGACGATCCCCCGCGCGCTGAAGTGCCTGGGCTACGCCGACGAAACCGCTGAGGCCATCATCGAGTTCATCGCCCAACATGGTCACGTGATCGATGCTCCGGGCCTGAAGCCCGAGCACTACGAGGTCTTCGACACAGCCATGGGGCAGCGCGCGATCAAGCCGATGGGTCACGTCCGGATGATGGCGGCCGCCCAGCCGTTCCTCTCCGGGGCGATCAGCAAGACCGTCAACCTGCCCGAGACCGCGACGGTGGAGGAGATCGCCGACGTCTATGTGCAGGGGTGGCTGCTGGGGCTCAAGGCACTCGCGGTCTATCGGGACAACTGCAAAGTCGGACAGCCGCTGAGTGACGGGGGCAAGAAGGCGGAGCCCGAGGTAGTGGTCGTGGAGGTGCCCAAGGCGCCGGCGCGACCGATCCGTAAGCGGCTGCCAAAATCACGCCCGAGCCGGACCACCTCGTTCTCCGTGGGTGGGGCGGAGGGCTATATGACTGCCGGTTCCTATCCCGATGACGGGCTGGGCGAGGTCTTCCTTAAGCTCGGCAAGCAGGGCTCCACGCTGGCCGGTGTGATGGACGCATTTTCGATGGCCATCTCGATCAGCCTTCAGTACGGGGTGCCGCTGGAGACGTACGTGCAGAAGTTCACCAACATGAAGTTCGAGCCCGCCGGGCTGACCGACGACCCCGACATCCGCATGTCGCAGTCGATCATGGACTACATCTTCCGGCGTCTGGCTCTGGACTACCTGACCTTCGAGGAGCGCTCGGAGCTCGGCATCTACACCGCTGCCGAGCGCGCGCGCCACGTGGAGACCGGTTCCTACCTGTCTGAGGAGGTCGCGGAAGTCAGCGAGGTGCAGTCGCTGCAGGCCGACTCTGGGCGGGTCGACAACGACGCTGCGGACCTCCAGGCGGCCAGCGTGCGGCCAGCGCCTGCGACAGCTCGGACCACATCTGAGCTGATGGAGAGCATCACGGGGACGAGCGTGGACGCGCCGCTGTGCTTCACCTGCGGCACGAAGATGCGGCCGAGTGGCAGCTGCTATGTGTGCGAGGGGTGTGGCAGCACCAGCGGCTGCAGCTGATGTCGAGTTGCATCCCAATGGCGCGCTGAGTGCATGAAGTGGCGGGCCAGTTGCGTCCCGCCAAAACCTCTCACCTATGACGCCCGTCGTCATAGGTGAGAGGGCCAACGTCGGCCCGGTCCCCTCGTGGGATCGGGCCGGCGCCTGGCGGGAAACGCTTCAGGGACTGAGAGGTGCAAAATGACGTACGCATCACCCCGCGGCCCGACCGGGGCTAGCACGTCGGTCGCGAGGGCGCGCAGCGTCAGTCGTCGCTGCACGACATCCGGGCTGCTGCGGCGGCCGAGGGCGTCGGCTTGCCCGGCAGGACGGCGGCGCCGTCCACATCAAGGGAGGTCCAGACCTGCGCCACACACCGGGCAGTCGGCGCAGCCGTGCTTGGCGCGTCAGCCTGCTGGTTGGCGGGTCCGGTGGTATCGATGGGGAAGAAGGTTCCCCGTCCGCGTGTGGCCAAGCGCCCTCCCGACCCCAGCTCGTGTTTGTCGTCATCTACTCGAGCTTGGCAAATTGTGGGCAGCCAGCCGCGACGGATGGGCCACCCGGGTGGCTCGGCCGG
>DASQDG010000114.1:0-32736 GCA_035634295.1 Propionibacteriaceae bacterium
AAAGAAGGTTCGGCATGGTTGCAGTTGCTCAATGCTCGCTGATTACGTGGCTCGGTCGTGCACTCACGTGGTACACGCGTCTCGCTAACGGTCTCTGACGGGGGCTGATGCCCTGCCTCCGCCGAGGCAGGGCATCACGTCTCTTGATGTCTAATCAGTGAGCAATCACATCGTGTCGTGATTGATGGGCCGGCATTTCTACCGCTACTTTCCGGGTTTCCGACGTGCGCTGCGCGCCCTGCTCTATCAGTTGGATTCAAATTCAATCCATTCCTCATCAATAGTTTCCGCTAACTTGTCCGGGCCACTTTATCGGGGCAACCGCCGGCCGAAGTCGGTGCTCAGCGACCCTTTCGGACAACGACTGCGACCTCTTGCGCTGGCGTGTGGCGCCCGGCTGTCAGCCGATGAGCGCCTGAGCGCGGGCTCAGCCCTCCACCCCCTGGCGCCCGGGCGTTCGAGGTCGACCCAGCCTGTGTGAATCTGGTTGAGAGTTGGTAACAGAACAGGTAGCAGGTGCAAAGAGCACCTGTCTCTAACGAGGAGAAGTCATGGCTACGAACATCCCGTCTCGCGTCCTTCACGATCTCGGTCTGTCCGCATGGTTTGGTGGCACGCTCGCCAACGCCGTGTCTCTCAACAGGGCCGCCGCCGAGGCGTCTGACGCCAGCAGCTCCGGCCGGGTGGCCAACACCGGGTGGGACGCCTGGACACCGGTGAACGCCGCCGCTATCGGCGCTCACCTGGTCGGCGCTGTAGGCCAGCTTCGCGGCAACCAGGACCGACTGGTCAGTCAGAAGGGCGTCGGCACCATGTCGATCGTCAAGACGGCGCTGACGGCCGCGGCGCTGGGCGTCACCGCCTACAGCCGGGTCCTGGGCAAGAAGGTCGACGACAACCACAGCGTGCCGGTGGAGTCCGGCACCGAGCCCAGCAGCGCCACTCCTGCCGACGTGGCCGCAGCGCAAAAGCAGCTCAAAGCGTTGCAGTGGGTCATCCCGGCCCTCACCGGCGCCTTGGTGGTCGTCACCGCGTACGCCGGTGAGCAGCAGCGCCCGGTGGCCGTCAAGGAGGGCCTGCTCGAGCGGATCAACCCGCTCAGCTGATTGCTGCCGAGCCGAGGTCGGCCCTAGCGGTCGAGATCGGACCGGTCGGAGCAACGGCGTCGTCGTGCGTGGCCAGTCGCCATGCGCGGCGGCGCCGTTGCCGTCTGGGTGCTGGTCAGGCCGGCCAGCTCCAGTTGGCCACCTCGGGCAGGTCGACTCCGTGTTCGCGGGTCCAGGAGCGGGCCCGCAACCGGGTGTCCACCATCTCCTGCCGCAGACCAGCCGCCCTAGTGCCCAGCCCAGGCACCCGGTCGATCACGTCGATCACCAGGTGGAACCGGTCCAGGTCGTTCAGCATGACCATGTCAAACGGTGTCGTGGTCGTCCCGTTCTCCTTATAGCCGCGGACGTGCAGCTGGCCGTGGTTTCGCCGGCGGTAGGTGAGCCGGTGTACCAGCCAGGGGTAGCCGTGGAAGGCGAAGATCACCGGCTGCGTCTCCGTGAACAAGGTGTCGAACTCCCGGTCGGGTAGCCCGTGAGGATGCTCGCTTTCCGGCAGCAGGCGCATCAGATCCACCACGTTCACCACCCGCACCCGCAGCTCGGGGAGCCGCGTCCGCAGGATCGCCGCCGCAGCCAGCGTCTCCAAGGTCGGGATCTCCCCGGCGCAGCCCAGCACCACGTCGGGCACCGTGCCCGTCTCGTCGCGGTTGCCCGCCCACTCCCAGATTCCGGCCCCGCGGGTGCAGTGCAGCGCCGCTTCGTCCACCGACAACCAGTCGGCCTGCGGCTGCTTGCCCGCCACCACCACGTTGACATAGTGCCGCGACCGCAGGCAGTGGTCGTAGGTCGAGAGCAGGGTGTTGGCGTCTGGCGGCAGGTAGACCCGAACGATCTCAGGCTTTTTGTTCATCACCACGTCGAGGAAGCCGGGGTCCTGATGGGTGGAGCCGTTGTGGTCCTGTCGCCACACGTGGGACGACAGCAGGTAGTTGAAACTGGCCACGGGCTGGCGCCAGGCCACGTGCGTCATGGCCTCCAGCCACTTCGCGTGCTGGTTGAACATCGAGTCGACGATGTGGATGAACGCCTAGTAGCAGGTGAAGAGCCCGTGCCGTCCGGTCAGGTGGTAGCCCTCGAGCAGCCCCTGGCACATGTGCTCCGACAGCACCTCGACCACCCGGCCGGTACGGTCCAGCCGTTCGTCGAACTCGCCCACCTCGCTCTGCCAGTTGCGCCCGGTCACCTCCAAGATGTCCTGCAGCCGGTTGGAGGCCAACTCGTCGGGCGCGAAGGTCAAGAAGTTGTCGGGGTTGCCGCGCACCACCTCCCTCAGCCAACCGCCCAGCACCCGGGTCGCCTCGTGTGCGGTCGCTCCCCGCTGGTCGACCGGCACGCCGAACTCGCGCCAGTCCGGCAGCCGCAGGTCGCGCAGCAGGGCTCCCCCGTTGGCGACTGGGTTGGCACTCATCCGCCTCGCACCGGTCGGTGACTGCTCTGCCAGCTCGGCCACCGGTGCGCCCGAGTCGTCGAACAGCTCCTCGGGACGGTACGACTTCAACCAGTGCTCCAGCACCGAGCGATGCTGTTCATCGGTGTGCGCGGCCGGCAGCGGCACCTGGTGCGCCCGGAAGGTGCCCTCCACCTGCACCCCGTCGACCATCGGCGGACAGGTCCACCCCTTGGGGGTGCGCAGCACGATCATCGGCCAGGCCGGGCGGGTGGTGTCGTGGCCACCCCGGGCGGTCGCCTGGATCTCCGCGATCCGGTCAAGGCAGGTGTCCAGAGTCGCCGCCATCTGTTGGTGCACGCTCGCAGGGTCGCTGCCGGACACGATGTGCGGCTCGTAGCCGTACCCGCGCATCAGGGAGCGCAACTCGTCCTCGGAGATCCGGGCGAACAAGGTCGGGTTGGCGATCTTGTATTCGTTCAAGGCCAAGACGGGCAGCACCGCGCCGTCGCGGCGGGGGTTGAGGAACTTGTTGCCGTGCCAGCTGCCCGCCAGTGGCCCGCTCTCGGCCTCGCCGTCGCCCACCACGCAGAAGACCACCAGGTCGGGGTTGTCGAGTGCGGCCCCAAAGGAGTGCAGCAGTGAGTAGCCCAGCTCGCCCCCCTCGTGGAAGGACCCCGGCGTCTCCGGTGCACAGTGGCTGGGCACGCCGCCGGGGTAGGAGAACTGACGGAAGAAAGCGGCCATCCCCTCGGCGTTCTGCGGGATGTGACTGTAGAACTCGGAGTAGGTGCCCTCCAGCCAGGCGCACGCGTTCGGGCCGGGCCCGCCGTGTCCGGGACCGGCGACGAAGACGGCGTCGAGGTCGCGCTCGCGTATGAGCCGGTTGGCATGGGCGTAGACGAGGTTGAGTCCTGGCACCGTCCCGAAGTGGCCCAGCAGCCGCGCCTTGACATGCTTGGCCTGCAACGGCTCACGCACGAGCGGATTCGCCGTGAGGTAGATCTGCCCGACGGCGAGATAGTTGGCCGCCCGCCACCAAGCGTCGAGGCGATGCAGCGCTTCTGGGTTGAGCGGCCCGTCGACTTGGCCGAGCTCATATGCTTCCGGCGCCACGCTCTCCCCGCTGCTGGAGGCGTCGAAGTCCGCGGCGGTGTCCCCGCCCGTGCTGGCCAGTTGCGTCATGTCAGTCCTTTACGGTTGGCCCCACGCTAACTACTCCTGGTGGTGTTCGTCCCAGCACCCTGGGCGGCGGCCCAAGCCGAGATCAGCGACCAGTCACCGGCAGGCGACGCCTCCGCCAGGAACCGGGTGATGTCGGCCGGGCCGGGGGCGCTGGAGGCTCCACCCAGGGTGCGGACGGACAATGAGGCGCACAGCCCCGCCAGCCGGAGCCGCTCCTCCAACGGCCAGCCGAACGTGCAGGTGGCCATAAAGGCAGCCACGAACACGTCGCCTGCGCCAGTGGGGTCGAGCGCCGGCACGGTCACGGACGGAATCTCAATCGTCCGGTCGCCTGCCCGTTCGTAGGCGACCAGTCCGCGGGACCCACGGGTGACGATGGCCAACTCGACGAAGCGGCCGAGCTCGTAGGCGGCCTCACAAGCCGACTCCGTCTGGGTGTAGCGCATCGCCTCGAGGTCGTTGGGCACGAACACGTCGATGTCCTCCAACCGCCGGAGCACCGTCGGGGACCAGGCGCCGCTGGAGTCCCAGCCGACGCCGCCGTACACCGTCGTGCCCTCCGCGCGCAGGCGGCCCACCCACTCGGGCAGGTCGCGCTGCAGGCTGACGTGGGTGGCGCCGACGGTAGGACGCCCGACCGGCCATTCGAGCGGGTCCCCCTCCTCTTGGTAGGTGATGAACTCGCGCTCGTGGCGACCGGCCAGCGAGACCGTGACCGGACTCTGGAAGCCGGGCCTGCAGCTCAGCCAGGAGAGGTCGAGGTTGGGCTCGGCGGCCAGGGTGGCGGCCATCTGGACACCCAGCGGGTCATCCCCCAGCTGGGAGAGCAGGGCTGTCCGCGCGCCCAGGCGGGCGGCCGCAACCGCGCGGTTGGCGACGCCCCCCGGAGCGAGCTTGAACGCCTCTGCGTAGACCTCGGCACCCGGCTCGGGCATCGGCACGCCGGCGAACACCAGGTCGCAGAACACATCCCCGGCGAACAGCAGATCGAGGCTCTCCGCCGAGCGTGGCTGCGTCGCTTCGGGCGCTACGTCGACCTCCTGAAGAGCTGCGGCTGGCTGTGCTGCCTACGCTACGTCACCCGGTCGACCTAGGCTGAGGCGATGATCGCGCGGCGTCGCCTCGGCGCATGGGGGGCCCCGATGAAGCTGGCCATCCTCGGCGGCGGCGGGTTTCGCACGCCGTACGTCTATCAGGCTCTGCTGCGCGACGATGGCGTCCCGCGGGTCACCGAAGTCGCTCTCTACGATGTGGACGCCGAACGGCTGCAGTCGATGACGACGATCCTTGAGCAGTTCGCGGTCGGATTCGCCGACCCGCCGCAGCTGCGGCCGACCACGTCGCTGGAGAGCGCGGTCGAGGGCAGCGACTTCGTCTTCGCCGCGATCCGGGTGGGCGGGTTGCAGGGCCGGCGTAGCGACGAGCACGTGGCGCTCGACCTCGGCCTGCTCGGCCAGGAGACCACCGGGCCGGGCGGACTGGCGTACGCGCTGCGCACCGTGCCAGTGATGATGCACATCGCCCGAGTCGTCCGCGACCTCGCACCCACCGCCTACCTGATGAACTTCACCAACCCGGCCGGCATCGTCACCGAGGCCATGCAGACGGTGCTCGGCGACCGGGTGCTGGGGATCTGCGACACCCCTTCGGGCTTGGGGCGTCGTGTGGCCGGCCTGCTGGGGCTGGACCACGCCCGGATGCAGCTGGACTACGTCGGGCTCAATCACCTGGGCTGGATGCGCCGGGTCCTCTACGACGGCGAGGACCTGCTCCCGGGGCTGCTGGCCGACGAACAGCGGCTGTCGCAATTGGAGGAGGCCGACCTCTTCGGCGAGGAGTGGATCCGCGCCCTCGGCGTGCTGCCCAACGAGTACCTCTACTACTACTACTGCAACCGGGAGGCGGTCCGCCGCATCAGTGAGTCCGGGCTCACCCGGGGCGACTTCCTGGCTCAGAGCCAGACGGCGTTCTTCGAAGCCGTACGGGAGGCCGGCGACGACGCTGCAGCACTGTGGCGGCGGACCGTCGACGCCCGCAGCGCGAGCTATATGGCCGAGGCCAGAGGGGACGGGCAGCGGCGTTCGACTGCCGGGCACGGTGGTCAGACAGACCCCGCCGACCAGGGCTACGCCGGCGTGGCGCTGGGCGTCATGGCCGCGGTCGCCCGGGACGAAAAAGCGACCATGATCCTCAACGTGCGCAACGCGACGACGATCGCCGCTCTGCCGGCCGATGCCGTGGTCGAGGTGCCAACGCTGGTGGACGCCAACGGGGTTCATCCACTGGCCACGCCTGCGCCGTCGATGCACCAGCTGGGGTTGATGCAGCAGGTCAAGGCCGCGGAGCGGCACGCGATCGCGGCCGCCCTGACCGGCTCTCGGGAGCAGGCGCTGCTGGCCTTGGCGCTGCATCCGCTGGTGGACTCGATCTCGGTCGCCCGGCAGTTGCTGGCCGGCTACCTTGAGCAGATTCCCGAGGTCGCCGCCGTGCTCACCGGCTGATGCTGCGCACCTACACCGCGAGCGAGCGCAGATAGCGGGTCGTCACCCACCGCTGAGCGAGTGTGGCCAGGGGCGCGCCCACCTTGGTCAACCAGGTGTCCGGACGGGAGAACGCTGTGATCTGACAGGTGACCGTGCCGTCGTCGGCCAGCTCCACCAGGAACGCCTCCTCACCGCTCTCGGGGTGGCCGGGCAAGGTCCCGTACGCGAAGCCGACGCGGCGGGGCTCGTCGAGCACGTAAACCACCCGTACCGGTGCCCGGACGGCCAACGGCCCGACCCCGAGCAGCAGCACCGCGACCGCATCCTCGGCCACGGTGGGCGACGACGGCCGGACCCGGACGCCGGCGCCGCGCTGTAGCCGCCAGCCGAGCAGGGCCTGGGCCGCCGCCTGGAACTCGTCCTGCCCGGTGCCGATGCGCGCCCGACGCGACAGCTGGGCATAGCCGGGTGGCAGCTGCCCGCGGGTTCTCCCCACCTCGAGGTACGTGAGGTCCTGTCGGCGCAACCGCTCGACCTCGCGCTGGGGCAAGAGCGCACTCATCTGATCGTTGGACTCGGTGTCATCGGGCCTCCTGACCCCACAACGTAGCGGCACCTCTGCCCAGCAACGGCGGGCGTCGGGGCCGTCGTCGGGTCACCGGCAGTCATGTGCGGAGATACGATCGCCGGACCACCACCAGGCGAGGAGTAGATGCGCCCGTGAGCACGTCGGAGCCGCAGACGCCCCGCAGCGGCAGCGCTGGCCGGGCGACCCGTGCCGACCTGCGTCGCTGGCGGCAGTATCTGGCCGACGAGCGCGCGGAGGCTGCCGTCTATCGGGATCTGGCGCGGCACCGCATCGGCGAGGAGCGTGACATCCTGCTCGCCCTGGCAGACGCCGAGAGGCGCCACGAGGCGCACTGGCTGCAGCTGCTCGGCGACGAGGCCGGCAAACCCCGACAGCCCGACCTCCGCACCCGGCTGCTCGGCCTGCTCGCTCGGCGCTTCGGCTCGGTCTTCGTGCTCGCGCTGGCCCAGCGCGCGGAGGCGCGGTCCCCCTATGACGCCGACTCCGACGCCACCGCCACCATGGCCGCCGATGAACGGATTCATGAGGAGGTGGTCCGTGGCCTGGCCGCCCGCGGACGCAACCGGCTCTCGGGTACCTTCCGAGCCGCAGTCTTCGGAGCCAACGACGGTCTGGTCAGCAATCTCTCGCTGGTGCTGGGGATCAGCGCCAGTGGCGTCGCCAACCACATCGTGCTGCTGACCGGCTTGGCCGGGCTGCTGGCCGGGGCCCTGTCGATGGGCGCTGGTGAATACGTCTCGGTCCGGTCCCAGCGCGAGCTGCTGGCTGCCTCGACGCCCGACCCGCAGGCCCAGAGCGTGCTGCCTGAGCTCGACCTCGACGCCAACGAGCTCGCCCTGGTCTATCGAGCGCGCGGGATGGAACCTGTCGAGGCCGAAGCGCGGGCCGCCGCGACCCTGAGTGGCCAGCACGGCCTCCCTTCGTCACCGCTAGAACCCGAGCAGGGTGCCTCCGGTGACGCGGCTGACGGGCCGGCCGAGCACGAGGCGATCGGCACGGGACTGGGAGCGGCGGTGTCCAGCTTCTGCTTCTTCGCCTCGGGCGCTGTGGTGCCGGTGCTGCCCTACCTCGTCGGCCTCAGCGGACTGACCGCGGTGATCGTGGCCGCAGCCCTTGTCGGGCTCGCTTTGCTGGCCACAGGAGCGGCCGTCGGCTTGCTGTCCGGCGCATCTCCGCTCAAGCGCGGCCTCCGGCAGCTGACCATCGGCTACGGCGCCGCCGCGGTGACCTATCTGGTGGGACTGCTGCTCGGCACGGGCCCGACCGGCTGACGTGCGACTCGACGAGGCTCCGGCCGCCGAACGCTGAGGACCGCGGGCTCTAGGAGTCCGCCGAGCCCGGCTTGGCCATCTGCCGGTGGGCCTGGGACTTGAGCTTGTCGGGGGTAACGGCGTTCCCCAGCGCCTGTGCCTTGGTCTTCAGGGAGCCGGCGACCACCTTCTCCTTGCCGGCCATGAGGGCGTCGAAGCCCTGCTGCGCCACCTGGGCGGGATGGTCGCGGTAGGCCTGCGCCAGCTTGGTGTCCTCCATCTCGGCCTCAGAGAAGAACTCGGTGTCGGTGGGCCCGGGCATCAGGGCCGTGACGCTGACACCGGTGTCTTTCAGCTCGTTGCGCAGCGCCTCGGCGAACGACTGCACGAAGGACTTGGAGGCGTTGTACACCGCCTGGAACGGCCCGGGCATGGTGGCGGCAATCGAGGAGGTAAACAGCACCCGTCCCGATTTGCGCGCGACCATGTCACGAACGACGAGCTTGGCCAGGTGAACCGTCGAGATCACGTTGAGGTTGATGATGTCCAGCTCATCCGCCAGGTCGTTGTCCACGAAAGCCCCGCCCTGGCCGATCCCAGCGTTCAGCGCCACCGCGTCCACCGGCCGACCGGTTTCCTGCACGGCCGCGTACAGCTGCTGCACCCCGTCGTAGGTGGTTAGATCGGCCCGCACCGGCGTAACCGAGGCCCCACCCGCCCGCAGTTCCTCGGCCGCCCTGTCCAGGGACGCGTCCTCGGAGTTGATCAGCAGGTCGAAGCCGTTCTCGGCGAAGATCCTGGCCAGCTCGAAGCCGATGCCCTTGGAGGCACCGGTCACCACGGCGAGGGGTCTGGCGGTGTTCATGGATGTCCTTTCACGTACGGCAGCAACGGATCAGGTCGATTGTCCCCTGGACTCCGACTGTCGAGTTGGTACCCCGACGGTACGGGCCCCACACGTCCCGGCCCGCGAGTACCTAATCAGACCGGCATGACGGCGGCTTGGTTCTCATCGCCCCGCTCGTCGAGGGCCGCCTTCTTGCGGCGCCGGTCCAGCAGCCTCATCACTGGCGTCGCCGCGATGCCGTGGATGAGAATCGATCCTGCCACCACGAGCCCGACCAGCGCCCACAGGTAGTCCTCCTCACCGAAGTCGCCCTCCTTGACCGCATAGGCCACGTAGAAGAGCGAGCCAATGCCCCGGACGCCGAAGAAGGCGATCACCCAGCGTTCACGAGGGCCGGTCCGGCCGCCGGCGAGGCTCAGCCAGCCAGCCAGCGGGCGGATCAGCAGCAGGAACGCCAAGGCGACCAGCACCTCCGACCACCCGACGCCGGTGAGCAGCCCTCGCGCGATGGCGCCGCCAAGCAGGATGAGGATCAGCACGGTCAGCAGCCGTTCCACCTGCTCGACATACTGGTGCAGCACCCGGTGGTAGCCGTGCGATCGCTCGCCGGCCCGGATCGTGCAGGCGCAGATGAAGACGGCCAGGAACCCGTAGCCCTCAACCAGCTCCGTCGCGCCATAGGCCAAGAAGGTGGCTGCCAGGGCGACGAACCCCTCGGAGTGCTCAGCCAGCCGCAGGTTGGGGATGGGAGCCCCGAAGAACAGCTTCCGCAGAACCCAACCTGTGGCCAGCCCGACTGCAACACCGATGGCCACCCGCCAGAGCACGTCGACGAGTACCCAGTGGCCGAGCCAGCCTGAGGGAGCCACCCCGGCCACGCTGATGGCGATGGCGGCGTAGGTGAAGGGGAATGCGAGTCCGTCATTGAGCCCGGCCTCAGACGTCAACGCGAACCGGGCCTCGTCCTCGCCCACGTCCTCGGGGTCGTCCGCGGGCTCGGCGACCTGCACCTCGCTGGCCAGCACCGGGTCGGTAGGGGCCAAGGCGGCCGCCAGCAGCACGGCAGCGCCCACCCCGAGTCCGAGCACCGACCAGCTCAGCAGCCCCAGTGCCAGCATGGACAGCGGCATGGCGATGGCCAGCAGCCGCCAGGTGGTCCGCCACCCGCGCCAGCTCACCCTCCGGTTGAGCGCGAGACCTGCACCCATCAGCGAGATGATGACGCACGCCTCGGTGAGGTGCCGGGCGAACTCGGGGTGCTGGCGGGGGTCGGGGTCGGGCAGCGTGTCACTCAGACCGAACGACAGCAGGCCGACGGCCAAGAACACCATCGGCATTGACACCGGTACTCGCCCCAGCAGCCGCGGCAGCAGGGCGGCAGCCAGCGCCGCAACACCTACCGCGGCATAGACCCCACCCGCCGGGTCTATGAGAAGAAGCATGCCGGCAAGCCTGTCATGCCCTGTGCGTACCTACTCGAAGCGGCTCGGGTCGCCCGCGCCGCGCCGGGTGACCACCGGCTCGCCGGAGGAGAAGTCGACCACCGTGGTCGGGGTCGCTGTGCAGTCTCCGGAGTCCAGCACCGCATCCAGCACGTGGTCGAGGCGGTCCTTGATCTGCCAACCCTGGGTCAGCGGTTCCTCGTCACCCGGCATGAGCAACGTGGACGACACCAGCGGCTCCCCGAGCTCAGCGAGCAGGGCATGCGTCACCACGTGCTCGGGGATGCGAACCCCGACGGTCTTCTTCTTCGGGTGCAGCAGCCGGCGGGGCACCTCGCGGGTCGCAGGCAGAATAAACGTGTACTGACCCGGAGTGGCCGCTTTGACAACCCGGAACACGGCGTTGTCGAGCTGCACGAGTTGGCCGAGCTGGGCGAAGTTGCTGCACACCAGGGTGAAGTGGTGGGAGTCGTCCAGCTGCCGGATGGCTCGGATCCGGTCCAAACCGTCGGCGTTGCCCAACTGGCAACCCAGCGCGTAGCAGGAGTCTGTGGGGTAGGCGATCAGCCCGCCGGTGCGCAGCAGCCCGGCGGCCTGGGCGATGCCGCGCGGTTGTGGGTTGTCCGGATGCAGGTCGACGTACTTCGCCACCCGGAAATCCTATCTGCGTCCCTAGGCTAGGAGCATGGTCGACCCTTCCCCACCTCCCCTGACCATCGGTGAGCTCTCTCGGCGCTCTGGGGTCGCGCCGTCTGCACTGCGGTTCTACGAGGCGCAGTTGCTGATCACGTCGGTCAGGACCACCGGCAACCAGCGTCGCTATGAGCGCGGCACCCTGCGCCGGATCGCCTTCATCAGGGCCGCCCAGCGCGTCGGACTCACCCTGCAGGAGATCACCCAGGCGCTGAGCTCATTGCCGAACGGACGTACGCCCAGCCCCGCCGACTGGTCTCGGCTGTCCAGGACCTGGCGGCCCCGGATCGACCAGCAGATCGAGCGACTGCAGCGCCTTCGGGACCGGCTGGACGGCTGCATCGGCTGCGGCTGCCTCAGCCTCGAAAGCTGCTCGCTGCAGAATCCCGACGACGTGCTGGCCCAGCAGGGATCGGGCGCGCCGCTGCTTGAGCTTCCCGCCTCAGCGGCGGCGGCAGTGCCGACCTAGCGGCGTCGAGGGCCGCTCTAGGATGTCGCCATGGTGAACAAGCCTCAGGTGAAGAAGGTGGCCCTGCTGACGGCCGGGGGTTTCGCGCCGTGCTTGTCGTCGGCGATCGGCGGGCTGATCGAGCGATACACCGAGGTGGCGCCCGAGGTGGAGATCATCGCCTACCGCTACGGTTACCAGGGCCTGCTGAGGGGCGACAGCCTGACGGTGACGCGGGAAGTCCGCGAGCGCGCCGCGCTGCTGCACCGCTTCGGCGGTTCGCCGGTGGGAAACTCCCGGGTCAAACTGACCAACGCTGCGGACCTGGTCCTCCGTGGCCTGGTAGCCGAGGGGGTGGACCCCTTGCAGGCTGCCGCGGACCGGCTGACTGCCGACGGCGTGGACGTGCTGCACACCATCGGCGGCGACGACACCAACACGACCGCCGCGGACCTGGCCGCCTACCTCGCCGAGCACGGGCACGCCCTCACCGTGGTGGGACTGCCCAAGACCATCGACAACGACGTGGTCCCGATCCGACAGTCGCTGGGGGCCATCACGGCCGCCGAACAGGGTGCGCGCTTCGCCCAGAACGTCCTCGGTGAGCACAACTCCGGCTCCCGGATGCTGATCGTGCATGAGGTGATGGGCCGGCATTGCGGCTGGCTGACGGCAGCGACGGCCCGGGCCTACCGAGAGTGGCTGGACAGCTGCGAGTGGCTGCCCGAGATCGGGCTGAGCCGCGAGGCCTGGGACGTGCACGGCGTCTACGTGCCGGAAGCCGTCTTTGATCTCGAGGCGGAGGCGGCGCGGCTGAGCACGGTCATGGACGAGGTGGGCTCGGTCAACCTGTTCATCTCCGAAGGCGCGGGGCTGAAGACCATCGTGGCCGAGATGGAGCGCTCCGGGGAGGAAGTTACCCGTGACCCCTTCGGACATGTGCGGATCGACAAGATCAACCCCGGGCAGTGGTTCGCCAGCAAGTTCGCCGAACGCCTCGCCGCCGAGAAGGTGATGGTGCAGAAGTCGGGGTACTACTCCCGGGCCGCGGCGCCCAACCAGGCTGACCTCGAGCTCATCCGTGCCATGACCGACCTCGCGGTGGACTCCGCTCTGCGGGGCGAGCCCGGGGTGATCGGCCACGACGAGGAACGCGGGGACGAGTTGCGGGCGATCGAGTTCGATCGGATCAAGGGCGGCAAGCCGTTCGACATCACCACCGACTGGTTCGAGGTCCTGCTCAAAGGGATCGGGCAGCCGCAACCGGAGCCGACCCCCGGCCACTGAGCCCGCTGCCCGCCTGCCGGTCAGTGTCAGCTGACCACCTGGACGGAGTCGCCCTGGGTGCTCACGGGTCCGGCGGCAGAGTTGCCCCGGTAGTCCAGGCGCCACACTCCGGTGGTTTTGGCCGGAACGGTGGTGGTCACCCAGCCGTCCTTGTTGGTCTGTACGGTCTTCACTGACGAGAAGCTGCCGTTCGGGCTCCGGAACTGGACGTGCACCGTGCGGTAGGCCGCCACCGCATAGCGGTCCTCCTCCCAGTCGGCGATCAGCAACCGGCCCTTGAGGGTGATATTCCCGCCCTTCCGCACCGGCTCAGGGCTGGCGTTGAAGGAGCTGTTCTGCCAGCCCGAGTTTCGTTTAAGACTGAAGCCGTTGACGAACACTCGTTCCCGTTCATCGAAGTCCGAGTTGTATGCGGCGACAATGATGTCCTGTGGTCCGGCTTCGCTGTTGTCGAAAGGGTTGAACGTTTCCTGCGGCGCCGACGTGTGGACGAAGAAGCCCCCTTCGACGCTCCAAGCCTCGAGCGTGCAGTCGGAGGTCTGAACGTTGAAGGTGGCGGTCCGAGGCGAAAGACCCACGGTGAAGGTACGAGGTGTAAAGCCGGTGATCGTGCAGGGTTCATCGGCAGCAGCCGGGGTAGCAGCAGTGGCGGCGCACGCCGCGCTCAATGCGAAAACGGCCGTTAAGGCCCGCAAGCGGAATCGCACAATCGCCTCCTTCTAGCTCGGACAGGATGGGAAACAGTAATGCCACTCACTCAAGATGTATAGCGGCGTCGAAACACTCTGTCCTATTCCTGCACCCGCGTCGGCCGCTGGCCCCCCCGGCCCGGCCAAAATTCATCTGCTGGCCATGTTTGGAGAGGCCGGACCGCGACGGGCCAGCCTGAACACGCTCCACCGTGGAGCCGTTGGGCGCCTGATGGGATGCACGCCTGTTGACCGACGACGAGGTCACCCATCGGCTAGGTTCAGCCGGCGCGCGTGGATCGCGACGTGCCGACCGGTAGCCGCACCTGAATCACTGTTCTTCCCGGCTGGGATTCGATGCCGATAGCGCCGCCGTGCCGCTCCACCACGATGCGCCTGGCGATGTCAAGACCGAGGCCTGTCCCTTGGCCCACCTCCTTGGTGGTGTAGAACGCCTCAAACGCCCGGGCCGCCACCTGCGCAGGCATCCCATGACCGCTGTCGCAGACCTCCACCACAAGGTCCTCGGCCTCGACCCGCGCGCGCAAAGTGAGGGTGCCGGAACCGTCCATGGCGTCCACCGCGTTGTCGAGCAGGTTCGTCCACACCTGGTTGAGCTCACCGGCATAGGCCTGAATACGGGGGAGATCGGCGTCATAGCACCGCACCACCTGCACCCCCTGCAGCTTGTGGCTGAGCATCACCAAGGTGCTCTCGAGCCCCTCGGTGACCTCGATGGTCTGCACCGAAGCGCGGTCCATCTGCGAGTAGGACCGCACTGCGGCGACCAACTCAGATACTCGTCGCGTGGACTCCTTGACCTCACGCAGCAGCGTGGCCACCGAGTAGGTGCTCGCCACCCACTCCAGCCCCGGTTCCAGGGCGGGCCCGTTCAGCACGGTGGCCGCGCGCTCGCACCATTTCAGATCCACGCCTGCGGCCGCCAAGGGCGGCGCGATCGCCCAGTCGCGCTCGATCTGGTGGTCACCGAGCCACGACGCCAGCTCCTCTTCCTGGTCCGCGACCTGCATCGGATCCTGGCTGATGGCTTGCGGTCGGGCTTCGCGGCGCAGCGCGTCGAGGGCGTTGAACTGGCCAGCCGAGATCTCGCCTTGAGCCAAGCGTGCGAGTGCGGTCAGCAGACCTGAGCATGCGTCCTCCAAGGCGTCCACGGCCCTGGTCGCTGCTGCCGCCGGATTGTTGAGCTCGTGCGCCAGTCCGGCGGCTAGGGTGCCAAGCGTCACCAGAGACTCGCGCTGCCGAGCCGTGGACTCGATGCTTCGGGCCGTCCGGTAGAGACCGGCGATGAGGTGCCCCCCGAAGGGAAACCACGCCACGGTGAGCCGCCGCAACTCATCGGCCGACACTTGGAGCACGCGCCCAGACGTCACCGCTCTACCCGTGGCGAGGTAGACGCCGTTCTCGTCCCAGGCCCGGAAGCCGCCGGCCCACCTGCCCGGGACGTCCATCGTGCCGACCACGTTGGCCTCTCGACCCACGTGGCGTATCAGCTCGACGGCGCCGTCCACCAGCAGCCACCAGTAGTCGGCGTGCTCACCCTCGTGGAACAGCTCCAAGCCAGGTTCCAGCGGCACCTCGGTGCCGGCTTCAGCGAGCTCACGAAGCTGGTCGTTGCTCAGTCCGTCGAAAAGGCTGATCGGGCGCAGGTCGTCGGCGAGCATCAGATGGTCGCTAGATATCGGTGCACGAGATAGACCGACATCGCGCCTTCACCGACGGCCGAGGCGACCCGTTTCATTGACTCCAGTCGAACGTCACCAGCGGCGAACACGCCAGGAACGCTGGTCTCCAACGCGTACGGGGCACGCGCCAGCGGCCAGACTCCGCCGTGATCGGGACGCAGCAGGTCCTGGCCGGTGATGACAAACCCCTTGCCGTCGCGGACCACGCCCGGCCCCAGCCAGTCGGTTCGCGGTGAAGCGCCGATGAAGACGAAGAGCCAGCTCGTCAGCACCTCCTCGGTCAATCCGGTGTCTCGGTCGGACAACGTGAGCGCCTCGAGGTGACCGTCGCCGCGGCACGCTGAAACTTCGCTGCGAAAGCGCACCTCGATATTGGCCGCCGTCGCGATCTTCTCGATCAAGTACTTGGACATGCTTTGCTGCAGCGTGCCAGCGCGCACCACCAGTACCACTCGTCGCGCGAAGCGCGCCATGCTCACCGCGGCTTGGCCGGCGGAGTTCGCTGCGCCGACGATATAGACGTCGTCGCCTTGACACTGGCTGGCTTCGCTGGCGTCGGCCCCGTAGTAGACGCCCCGCCCCGTGAGCTCCTCCAGACCGGCTGCCTCGAGGCGACGATAGGACACGCCGGTCGCGGCAATCACGGCACGCGCCTCGATCTCACCGCTGCCGTCGAGGCAGAGTGCGTGTACCGGCCCACGCGTCTCGAAGCGTCCCACGCCGCGGGCCAGCACCATCTCCGCCCCAAAACGAACCACCTGAGCCACCGCCCGTTGAGTGAGGTCCGAGCCGCTCAGCCCTCTGGGAAACCCGAGGTAGTTCTCGATGGCGGCGCTCTGACCAGCCTGGCCACCTGGAGCCTCCCGCTCGACGATCACCGTGCTCAGACCCTCCGAAGCGCCGTAGACGGCGGCCGCTAGGCCGGCCGGCCCACCGCCCACGATGCATAGGTCATAGAGCGGCTGCTCGGCCCGGGTCCGGAGCCCTAGGGCACCTGCCAGGTCGAGCGTATTGGGGGCCCGGAGCGGGTCGCCTTCGGGCACGAGCACGAGGGGCAAGTCGTCCGCGGTGGCCTTCGAGAGCACGCGCAGGCGCTCACCCTCGGCGTCACGCTCCACGTCATACCAGTGATAGGGCACGTGGTTCCGCGCAAGGAACGTCTTGACCTCATAGCTGCGGTCCGACCAGCGGTTGCCGACTACGCGGACGTCGGCGGTGTGGTCGGGATTGGCCTGGCGCCAGTCGCCCAACAGGTCATCGATGACAGGGTAGAGGCGCTCCTCGGGCGGGTCCCAGGGCTTGAGCAAGTAGTAGTCCAGCGCGATGTCGTTGATCGCCTTGATCGCCACATCAGTGTCGGCATAGGCCGTCAGTAGCAGAGATTTGGCCGTCGGAGCGTGGATCCGCGCACGTTCCAGCATGTCGATGCCCGTTATTTCCGGCATCCGCTGGTCGGCGGCGATGAGCGCCACCGGTTGGTTGCGGAGGGCAAGCTTCGCCATGGCAGCCAGGGCCTGGGCTCCTGACGATGCCCTGACAATGCGGTAGTCAGCGCCGTAACGGCTGCGCAGGTCCCGCGCTATTGCCGCAGAGACCTGCGGGTCGTCGTCCACGGTCACGATAGTGGGTTTGCTCACAGGTGCCTCCCCGGCGGCTCCGTCGCCTGCCCTGGCCGAGGCTGGGCTTGCCCTCAGGTGGCTTCAGCATAGCCAGGAGATGAGTTGCAGGCCGGAACCTTGAGACGGCAAGCAAAGGGGTGCGCGGACACTCCGTCAGTGGCGGACCGTCCCTACTGCTCGAAGGACTCAGGCGGTGGGCAGGAGCAGACCAGATTGCGATCGCCGTACGCTCCGTCGATCCGACCCACCGGCGGCCAGTACTTGTCGGCACCGAAAGCGGAGATCGGCCCCGCGTGCAGCCCGGTGGGAAAGGCCGCCAGTCGCCGTGAGTAGGGGTGCGACCACTCATCGGCGGTCACCCGGCCTTGGGTGTGCGGCGCATTGGTCAGAGGGTTGTCGTCGCGCGGCCACTCGCCAGACTCGACTCGGGCGATCTCCGCCCGGATCGCGATCATCGCCTCGCAGAACCGGTCGATCTCGGCCAGATTCTCCGACTCGGTCGGCTCCACCATCAAGGTGCCGGCCACCGGGAAGCTCATCGTCGGCGCGTGAAAACCGTAGTCGATCAGCCGCTTGGCCACGTCGTCGACGGAGATTCCCGTGGCCTTGGTCAACGGTCGCAGGTCCAGGATGCACTCGTGCGCGACCCGGCCGTTGCGCCCTGAGTAGAGCACCGGGAAGTGCTCGCCGAGTCGGGCGGCCACGTAGTTGGCCGACAGCAGTGCGTGCTCGGTGGCCCGGGTGAGGCCCGCGGCGCCCATCATGGCGATGTAGGCATACGAGATCGGCAAGATGCCGGCTGAGCCGTAGGGGGCCGCCGAGATCGGGCCGATGCCGCCTTCGGATCGCTGGGGAGCAAGCGGGTGGCTCGGCAGGTAGGGCACCAGGTGGGCGCCGACGCCCACCGGCCCCACCCCTGGACCGCCACCACCGTGGGGGATGCAAAAGGTCTTGTGCAGGTTGAGGTGGCTGACGTCGGCACCGAAGCGACCGGGCTGAGCCAGGCCCATCAGCGCGTTCAGGTTGGCGCCGTCGACGTACACCTGGCCCCCGGCGTCGTGCACCAGAGCACAGAGGTCGGTGATGCCTTCCTCGAAGACGCCATGCGTCGACGGGTAGGTGACCATGATCCCCGCGAGCTGATCGGCGTGCGCCTCGACCTTGGCTTTGAGGTCGTCGAGGTCCACCGATCCGTCGTCGGTCGCTCGGACCACCACCACCCGCATGCCCGCCATCACCGCTGACGCTGCGTTGGTGCCGTGGGCCGAGGACGGGATCAGGCAGACCCGGCGCTGCTCGTCACCGCGGGCCTGGTGGTAGGCCCGGATGGCCAGCAAGCCGGCGAGCTCGCCCTGACTGCCCGCGTTGGGCTGGATGGAGACTTTGGCGTATCCGGTGATCTCGGCCAGCCAGGTTTCCAGAGTGGCGATCAGCTCGGCGTAGCCCGTGGCGTCCTCGGCCGGGGCGAAGGGGTGCAGGTCGGCGAACCCGGGATAGGAGATCGGCTCCATCTCGGTGGTGGCGTTGAGCTTCATCGTGCAGGAGCCGAGTGGGATCATCCCTCGGTCCAAGGCGAAGTCGCGGTCCGACAGCGCCCGCAGGTAGCGCAGCATCGACGTCTCGCTGTGGTGGGTGTTGAACACCGGGTGCTGAAGATACGGGCTGTTGCGTTCGCTGCCGGCCAGGTCCCCCGGCGGGTGGCTGCCAGAGGCCGTCGTTGAACCCGAGGGGATCCCGAACGCGGACCGGACGGCGGTCAGCGCGGCCGCGGAGGTGTCTTCGCCGACCGAGACCCCGACGAGGTCGTCGTCCGCGCGGCGCAGGTGCACGCCTGCCTCTCGCGCCTGCGCCACCACCTCGTCCGCCCGACCGGGGACCCTCAGCAGCAGTGTGTCGAAGAAGGATCTGTGGACGACCTCCACACCGGCCGCGGCGAGGTCGCCGCCCAGTGCGGCAGCCTCCTGGTGCAGCCGGGTGGCGATCGTCCGCAGTCCGGCGGGGCCGTGGTAGACCGCATACATGCTGGCGGTGACGGCCAGCAGCACCTGGGCGGTGCAGATGTTCGAGGTCGCCTTCTCCCGGCGGATGTGCTGCTCGCGGGTCTGCAGGGCGAGCCGGTAGGCCTGCGTTCCGTCAGCGTCGACCGATACCCCGACCAAACGCCCGGGCAGGTGTCGCTCCAGCCCAGCCCGGACGGACATGAAACCGGCGTGCGGGCCGCCGTAGAACAGCGGCACGCCGAATCGCTGGCTGGACCCGATGGCGATGTCGGCGCCCCACTCCCCCGGCGGAGTCACCAGCGTGCAGGCCAGCAGGTCACAGGCGGCGATCACCAAGGCACCGGCGGCGTGCGCAGCCTCGGCGATCGCTCGGAGCTCGTTGGTGCCGGCCAGGCGACCTGAGGCTCCCGGAGTCTGCACCAGGACGGCGAACGGCTCGACAGTGGCCACCGCCTCGGCCAGCGGTCCGGCCGCCTCCACCACCTCCAGGCCGAGCGCGGCGGCGCGGGTGCGGATGACACCGACGGTCTGGGGCAACGTGTCGGCGTCCAGCAGCAACACCGAGCCGGTCTTGACCGTACGGCGGGCCAGCGTCATCGCCTCGGCGGCGGCCGTGGCCTCGTCCAGCAGGCTGGCGCCGGCGGTGGGCAGGCCGGTCAGGTCGGCGACGGCGGTCTGGAAGTTGAGCAGCGCCTCGAGCCGGCCCTGGCTGATCTCGGGCTGGTACGGCGTATAGGCCGTGTACCAAGAGGGGTCCTCCAGCACGTTGCGCCGGATAACCGGAGGCGTCACGGTGCCGAAGTAGCCGAGTCCGATCATGGCAGTGAGCGGGCGGTTGGCTGCGGCCAGCTGGCGCAGGGCGGCCAGCGTCTCGATCTCGCTCAGTGGTGGCGGCAGGTCCAGCGAGCCCTGCATCCGGATCGACCTCGGCATGGCCTCGTCGACCAGCTGGTCGAGCTCGGTCAGCCCGAGTGTGGCGAGCATCTTGGCGCGCTCGTCATCCTGCGGGCCGATGTGGCGGGACACGAACGGCCCGAGCGGGGCGGGGGTGAGATCTGTGCTGACCATGGCAACTCTCCAGGGCTGAGGTCCTCGTGCGCGCGAGGAAGACTCCCCCTCTGTCGCCATCGGCTTCAGAGTTGCCACGCGGAGCGGTCTGGGGGCCTGAGAGGTTCCGGGGATGTTGCCCCTTCGGCGCCGTCTGGTCACGCCCTGGAAGGAGCATGATCAATACGGTCTCTCCCGCATCGCGATATGCAGCAGCTTCAGCCTAACCGACCGGCCAAGCCCAGGTGGGCCAGCCGGCAGCGTCCAGCGCGGCGCTCCGCAGCACAACGTCAGCCGGCGGCGCGGGCCCGTCGACGCTGGGACAGCTCGTCGGAGGGGCTCGGCTCCTCGGCGACTGCCCGCTCGGCGGGCAGCGCCGACAGCGTGCCCTCGATGTCGCGCCACACTCCACCCAGCGCGATGCCGAAGATGCCCTGACCGCCACGCAGCAGGTCGATCACCTCGTGATCGGAGGTGCACTCGAACACCGACACCCCGTCGCTCATCAGTGTCACCTGGGTGAGGTCCTCGACCCCGCGCGCCCGCAGGTGCTCGATGGCCGTCCGGATCTGTTGCAGCGAGATGCCGGCGTCGATCAGCCGCTTGATTACCTTGAGGATCAAGATGTCGCGAAAGCTGTACAGCCGCTGCGTGCCGGAGCCGGTGGCGGCCCGGACCCCCGGCTTGACTAGGTCCGTACGAGCCCAGTAGTCGAGCTGGCGGTAGGTGATGCCGGCCGCGTTGCACGCCACCGGCCCGCGGAAACCCACGTCACTCGGCATCGGCGAGAAGTCGCCTTCAAACAGCAGGTCCTGTGCTTCGGCGCCGGGCGTGACCGCATCCGTCTCGGATGAGGGTTGCTCTCTGCTGCTCACGTCGCCTCCGTTGTTCCATCACCATCTGGTCCAGCACCGTTGGAGCTGTGGTTCCGCCAACTCGTTGCCAAGTTCAGGTCACGTAATTTCACCGGCGGTATTACCCTCTGCACGCTACGTCGCGCCCCCGACATGGTCAACGACACGCCCCACGGCCCCGCTGCGTTTTTTCTCAGGCTCAACCTGACCGTGAGAGTCTCAGACCGTCAGGATTTCGGTTCTTCTCCGGTGACGAAGTCGTCGGGGTTGACCTGGTCGAGAAACTCACGGAACTTCTCCACTTCATCTTCTTCGGCTTCCGGAATCTCGATGCCAGCCTCGTCCAGCACGTCCTCAGCGCAGTAGATGTCCGAACCCACCCGGAGGGCGAGCGCGATGGCGTCCGAAGGGCGGGCGCTCACCTCGATCCCGTCGACCAGCAGGATGGCATAGAAGGTGCCGCCGTCAAGCTCGGTGATGTGCACTTCGGTCAGTCGGTGACCCAGCGTCGCCAGCGTGTCCACCATCAGGTCATGGGTGAGGGGTCTGGGCGGCACCACACCCTCTTGCGCGTTAGCGATCGCCGAGGCCTCGCCGGCGCCGATCCAAATGGGGAGGTAGCGCGAACCACCGACTTCGCGCAGCAGGACCATCGGAGCGTTAGAGGGCATCTCCACCCGGACGCCAACCACATCAAGCTCGCGCATGTCGCCAACCCTACTTTGCGCCCCAACGGACAGACACCCCGAGGCGACGCATCGCTGCCGAGAACCGGGCGCGACCGGGCTCAGCGCTCCATCGCGGTGCGGACCAGCGCAGCGTGGAAGCTGATCACCAGCTGTGTGACCTCCCCGGAGACGTCCTTGTTGCCGCCAGCTCGTCGTACGTGCGGGGCGATGGCCTGCTCCACCAATCCAACTTCGCGGTCGGCCGACATCTTGAAGGCCCGCAGGTGGCGGCTGTCGATGCCGTATTCGGCCATCCTCTTGGCGGCTATGGCCAGCGTCAGGGCTTCGCGACCGTAGTGGGTAGTGCCTCTCTTGGGAACCACGATCTGGGTCCGCTCGAGCTCGGCGAGTGCTACCTCGCTCAACCCGCTGGCCTCGAGCAGGTCCCGCCGGGACAGCCGCAGTGGCTGCTTGGGAGGCGTTGGTGGCGTCTGGGGACCGGACGGACCGGTCGGACCGGTCCCCTGCGCGGTCTGTGGTGACGCTGACGCGTTCTCGTCGGCGGCCGGCCGCAGCGACTCCACGGGCGGCGGCGCCAGCCCCCGGTCCATCAGTTCCAGGTGTTCGCGAATGACCTTGAGCGGCAAATAGTGGTTGCGTTGCACGGACAGGATGTAGCGCAGGCGGTCGACGTCGCTCGGGGAGTAGCGGCGATATCCGGAGGCGGCACGTTCAGGGGCCAGCAGGCCTTCGGTCTCCAGGAAGCGGATCTTGGAGATGGAGATCTCGGGGTAGTCACCCCTCAGAGTCGCCAGGACCTGCCCGATGCTGCGCAGGCTCTTTGCGCTCGAAGAGGTGGGCCCGGAGGGAGAAGCGGCCGGTGGGGAGACGCTCATCGCCGAAGCCCCCTACTCCACGTCGGCGGGACTGGCGAAGAACACCAGCCGGAACTTGCCGATCTGCACCTCGTCGCCGTGCGTGAGCCGGCACTCGTCCACGAGACTCCGGTTGACATAGGTCCCGTTCAGGCTCCCCTGGTCCTTGACCACCACGCCCTCCGGTGTTCGGACCAAGACGGCGTGCCGGCGTGACACCGAGATGTCGTCGAGGAAGATGTCTGAGCTCTGATGCCGCCCGGCGGTGACCACGTCCTTATTGAGCAAGAAGCGGCTGCCCGCGTCAGGGCCACGCTGTACGACCAGCAAGGCTGATCCTTGAGGCAGGGCCTTGACGGCAGCCTCCTCCTCGGGGGTCAGAGCGTCGGCGTCGCGGTCCTCGGGCACGACCGGGATCGTCTTGGTGGTGTCCCCGCTCGGGGCGATCGTGCCGTCGGACACTCCCGCGGAGTCGGACCTGGTGGTGGCGGGCAGCGGTGCACCGCAGTTGGCGCAAAAGTTACTACCGTCGGGGTTGTCGTGACCACAGTGCGTGCAGTACGGCATCAGAGTCGACCTTCGGTAGAGACCTCGACTGAACAGTGAGTGAGAGTTTAGGGCCTGCGTGAGCGGGGTACGAAGCGAATTCGGTCAGGCGTCCACTTCTTCGGCGTAGGCGTCGGCGTCGAGCAGCACATCAAGGTCTGCTTCCTCGTCCATGTCGAGCTCGAACAGCCACCCGTCGCCGTAGGGGTCGGCGTTGATGGTCTCGGGCGTGCTCGACAGCTGCTCATTCACCGTCGCCACCACGCCGGAGACAGGAGAGAAGAGGTCGGACACGCTCTTGGTCGACTCGAGCTCTCCACAAGCATCCCCTGCCGCCACGGTGTCGCCGACGACGGGCAGCGAGACGTAGACGATGTCGCCGAGTTGCTCGGCGGCGTATTCGGTGACGCCGACGCGCACCCGCGCTGCGTTCCCGCTCCGGACCCACTCGTGTTCGGAGGTGTATTTGAGATCTTCGGGAATGTTGGCCACGGTTGCTCCTTAGCGCGGGGTCGGGGGCGACGAGGGCTGAGCGTACTTAGCGGCGCGCTGGGCGCGCAAGGACTCAACGAGAAGCCTGTCGACCTGCTTGACGTCTGCCCGGCGCCGGATCCGGGCGCCGGTGATCTCGCTGAGGATGCCGCCACGGAACTCGGCCGCTTCCTGCAGGCTGTCGGGTCCCCGAACACCTTCACCGTGGAGTGGGCGGCGATCGCCACGCCGTCGAGGGCCAGCCCCCGTGCGTCAGAGGAGAACCAGCGGGAAGCCACGATGCGTACGGTGTTGTTGACCCCGAACACCTCGGCGCCGGCGTCTCTCATCTCCTCCACCGCATCCAGCAGCAGGTCAGCCGTGACCAGCTCGTGGGGCGCTCACCGCCCGCTGCACATCGTCCTGCGGGCGCTCAGCCTGGGTGACACTGTCGATCAGCTCGGTCCGCTCCACGGCAAGCGCGGGCGCCGCCTGCGTGCTCTGCAGGGCCGAGACATGCTGGCGTCCACGGCGCGGCTGCTTGGCACGTGGTCGCTGCTCATCGCCCGACGACCGCTGAGGGCGGTTTCTCAACCCGCGGCGTCGTCCGCACCAGGACGTAGGTCTGAGCCAGATAGAGCCAGCCGGCCCACCAGTAGAGGCCTGTGCCCCAGAGGGCGAACGCCCAGCCGATCACTCGGGCAGCCAGCGCGAGCCCGCCGTCGCCGGCACCCAGCAGCACCAGCGGAAAGGCGTACAGCAGGTTGAACGTCGCCGCCTTGCCGAGGAAGTGCACCGGCAGCGACGAGTATCCCCGGGTCTTCAGCACCGGCACCAGTGCGGCGATGACGCAGTCACGGGCGACCAGGATGAACACCAGCCACCACGGAATGATGTCGCGGATGGCCAGTCCCAGCAGGGTGGCGAGAATATAGAAGCGGTCGGCGACCGGATCGAGCATCTGGCCCAGCCGCGAGCGCTGGTGCCAGCGGCGAGCGAGTTGGCCGTCGAGCCAGTCGGTGAACCCGGCGACCACCAGCACGAGCACCGCCAGCCCGTCGGCGCGCGGCCCCAGCACCAGCCAGAGGAACAGTGGCACCCCCGCCAAGCGGAGCAGGCTCAAGACGTTGGGAAGCGTCCACACCCGCTCGGTGTCGTAGCCGGGCGCCTGCGGCACCAGCACGTCACCGCTCTGCTCCATCGGACCAGACTAGACGCTCGTCGGCCATCTCGAATGGACGCGGCTCGCCCGCCCAGCCCGCCATCCGGAGGGTACGGACGACCGGGCGGCGGCGCAGGGCGCAGGCCGTGCTGACCGCGTCGTTGTGCAACCGGCGTGCCAGAGCGACCCGGTCCTGCTCCAGGTCCAGACCGGGCAACGGCACCACCCGCAGCAGGTGGCTGAGGCCGCTCTCGGCCTGCTCGCGAGCCTCAGGAGCCAGGTCGGCCTCCAGCGCCTCGGCCGCCGCGTCGCAGACCAGCAGGCTGCTGGCCGGGTCGACCTCCGGGTGCTGGGCCAGCTCCGCGGCGCGCTGCGCCCGGCGGACGAGGGCGGCGTCGAGCACCACCCACGCCCGTTCCGCCCGCGCGTGCGCCCGATCCAGCCGAGCGGCCAGCCAGGTCAACCACCAGGCACCTGCGACCATCAGACCCAGCAGCACGATCAGCAGGCCGGCCAGCCCGAGCAAGCCGGTCACCGCCCGAGCGCAGCCGCAGTGGCAGGGCCGGCCTGCTCGGTCGTCGCCCGGTAGACCTCGGTCACGGCCGCGCCCACCCGGGACCAGTCGTAGCGTCGGCTGATTCGTCGGGCGGCTGCGATCTGGGTCTCGTCACGGAAGTCCAGCACCCGCAACACGGCCGCCGCCAACGCCGAGGCGTCGCCCACCGGAAACGTCGTGCCCAGGGCCTCAGGTGCGCGGTCGCCGGCTAGCAGATCGGTGAACGGCGCCAGGTCGGAGGCCACCACGGCCGCCCCCGACGCCATCGCCTCAAGCAGCACGATGCCGAAGCTCTCCCGGGCCAGATGGGGTGCCACGAAGACGTCGGAGCTGGCCAGCAGCTGCGCCTTCTCGGCGTCGGTCACCACCCCGAGACGCCGGCAGCCGGGTGGCAATCGACGAGCCCCCACGCCGACGACCACCACCTCCAGCTCGGGGTGCCGTCCGCGGATCTCAGGCAGGGCGGACAGCAGTACGTCCAGCCCCTTGCGGGGCTCGTCGGTGCGACCCACAAAGGTCAGCCGCGGCCGGGGTCCGGCGCGCCAGCGGCCGTTGGATGCGGCGACCCCACTGGCGAAGAAGTGGTGACAGAACCCGTTGGGGATCACCAGGGCATCCCGGCCGAGGTGCTGCACGACCACCTGACGCGCCGACTCCGACACCGCGATGCCGGCGTCGATCTTCTCGACGGTGGCCCGCATCGCCCCGCCCGCCATCTGCATCGAGCGCGAGCGGGGGGTCGCGGTGTGGAAGGTAGCCACCACCGGCACGTCGGCCGCCCACAAAGCCAGCACCGAGATGCTCGGTGTGATCGGCTCGTGCAGATGCACCAAGTCAAAGGCGCCGCCCCGCAGCCAGCGCGCCACCCGGGCGGCACTCAACGGGCCGAAGTTCACCCGGGCCACCGAGCCGTTGTAGCGCACCGGCACCGACGCGCCCGCCGAGGTGAACTCGCCGGCTATGTCGCCCGGGGTGGCTTCGCCGGGAGCAAGGATGTGCGGGAAGTGCCCTTCCTCGCGCAGATAACCCGCCAGCCCCCGGACGTGGCTCTGCACCCCGCCAGGGGTGTCGAACGAGTACGGGCAGACCAGCCCTACGTGCAGACCGGCCGTCGGCGCGGGTCGACTCGCGCCCTGAGGCCGTCCCAGGGCCGGTGACCCGCTCATGCCGCTCCCCCGCCGTCGAAGAAGGGTTGCAGCATGTGCCAGTCCTCGGGGCGCCGGGCGATCTCGGCGGCGAAGAAGCTGGCCACCTCCTGGGTCATCGCCTGCAGTCCGGCGCGGCCGGGACGCTCCTCGACGACCGCACCGAAAGCGATCTGCATGCCCTTCGCGGTGTAGGAGCAGACGGCCGGGATCAACGCCGCACCGGAACGCCGCGCCACCAGCGCCGGACCGCCCGGCATGGTGATCTGATGACCCGCCCAGATCACCGGAACGCCGGTGCCGGCCAGGTCGCGGTCGGCGACCAGGCAGACCAGTCGACCACTCCGGGCCGCCTCGATCAGGGCCGGGAGCGTGGCCGGGTCGGTGTGCGACAGCACCGCCATCCCCAGGCTCTCCCGGAACGCCACAAAGGCGCGGAACTCCGGCTCGGCCAGTTGCTCGGCGACCGTGGTCACCGGCATTCCCGTACGGCAGGCCCAAGCCCCGGCCAAGTCCCAGTTGCCGCTGTGGGGCAGGGCGACCACCGCTCCCCGGGTCGCGAACGCGTTCCGCAGTGTCTCCTCCCCGGTGGTGGTGACCGCTTCCAGCACCCGGTCGGCTGGCCACGCCGGAAGCGTCAGCACCTCGTGGAAGTTGCGCAGATAGGAGGCCAGAGCCGCCCGTACCAGCGCCGTCGAGACCACCTGTCCGGTCACGGCGGAGAGGTTGGCCCGCAGGGTCTGCACGTGTGGACCGTTGGAGGCGGCGGCGAGTGCGCTGCCGGCCGAGATCAGTCCGGCGACCGCTGGGGCCGGAATCCTCGGTGCGCTCCTCCATCCCACCCGATAGAGGGTGCGCACCGCGGCATCACGCCGGCCGGACATCGCCTACGGCGGCCTGCCGCTTCACCTGGGCGATCCGCTGGAACACCGTGACCAGGCTGGCCAGCGCGAGCAGCGCGGTGGCCGCCTCCAGCACGTACGGCACGCCGAGGCCGGCCAGCAAGGCGCCGAGCAGGATGACCATCAGCCGGTCGGCGCGCGCCGCCAGTCCCCCGCCGACGGTGAAGCCCAGGCTCTCGGCGCGGGCCTTGACGTAGGAGGTCACCTGGCCGAACACCAGACCGGCCAACGCGATGGCGGCCCAGAGTGCTGACTCCCTCTCGACGAAGAACAGCAAGATGCCACCGAACACCGCCGCGTCGCCCAGCCGGTCCAGGCTGGAGTCGAGAAACGCCCCCCAGCTGCTCGCGGTGCCGCCGAGCTTGGCCACCTGGCCGTCCACCATGTCGGCGAACACGAAGACCACAATCACCAGCACGCCCTGCCACAGCCAGCCTTGGGGAAAGCACACCAATGCACCGGTCATCACCCCGAGAGTGCCCACAAGCGTGACCAGGTCCGGCGATACGCCGAGCCGGATCAGCAGCCGTGCGAAAGGTCCGAGGATCGCCTCCCAGGCGGCGCGGAAGCGCTCAAGCACGGCTGTCCGCCCACCGTGAGCGGGCCGGCGAGGTCAAGCCGCGCCGTCCCAGGCGCGGTGCACGACCTCCCAGGTCTGGCTGAGCAGCTGTGGCAAAGCCTTGGTCTGGCCGATGACCGGCAAGAAGTTGGAGTCGCCGGACCAGCGGGGCACCACGTGCTGGTGGAGATGGGCCGCGATCCCGGCGCCAGCCACCGCCCCCTGGTTGATGCCGAGGTTGAACCCGTCGGGGGCGCTCGAGCTCCGGATCACTGTCATGGACCGCTGGGTCAGCCGGCCGACTTCGGCCACCTCGTCGGCGGTCAAGTCGGTGTAGTCGGCGATGTGGCGATAAGGGCAGATCAGCAGATGGCCCGGTGAATACGGATAGAGGTTGAGAACGACGTAGGCCAGGTCGCCTCGGTGGACGATCAACCCGTCGGCGTCGGTCGCGTCGGGGATGTTGCAGAACGGGCAGTCGACCGAGTCCTGCGACGGGGGCTTGCCCTCGCCGTTGATGTACACCATTCGGTGCGGCGTCCACAGGCGCTGGAAGGCGTCCGGCACGGCGGGGCGCAGACCCGCCTGCTCCATCCCGGACCCGTTGGCCCGGTCGTCGCTGGGCGGGCCCTGGTCGCTCTGGTTCACCTCAGACCTGACGACGCTCAGCGATGGCCGAGACGATCTCGGCAACCGCCTCGTCCACCGGCACGCCGTTCTTCTGGCTCCGGTCGCGGTAGCGGAACGAGACGGCGTTGGCAGCCGCGTCCTCGCCGCCAGCGATCAGCAGGTAGGGCACCTTGGCCAGTTCGGCGTTGCGGATCTTCTTCTGCATCCGGTCGTCGCTGACGTCCACCTCGACCCGTACGCCCGAGGCGCGCAGCGCAGTGGCCACCTGCTCCAGGTGCGGGATGAACGCGTCCGCCACCGGAATGCCGACGACCTGGACCGGGGCCAGCCACGGAGGAAACGCGCCGGCGTAGTGCTCGGTCAGCACACCGAGGAAACGCTCGATCGAGCCGAACAAGGCCCGGTGGATCATCACCGGTCGCTGCCGGCCGCCGTCGGCGCCGGTGACCTCGAGGTCGAAACGGTCCGGCAGCATCAGGTCGACCTGGATGGTCGACAGCTGCCAGGTGCGACCGATGGCGTCGCGAGCCTGGACGCTGATCTTGGGCGCATAGAAGGCCGCCCCGCCGGGGTCCAGGACGAGGTCCAAGCCGGACGCCTCGGCCGCCCCGCGCAGCGCGTCGGTGGCCCGCTCCCAGTCTTCGTCGGAGCCGATCGACTTGTCGAGGTCGCGGGTGGAGAGCTCGAGGTAGAAGTCGTCAAGCCCGTAGTCCCGCAGCAGGTCGAGCACGAACTGCAGCAGCGAAATCAGCTCGGCCTGCATCTGGTCAGGCGTGCAGTAGATGTGCGCGTCATCCTGGGTCATGCCGCGGACGCGGGTCAGGCCGTGGACGACGCCGGACATCTCATAGCGGTAGACCGAACCGAACTCGAACATCCGCAGCGGCAGCTCGCGGTACGAGCGGCCACGGGAGCGGAAGATCAGGCAGTGCATGGGGCAGTTCATCGGCTTCGGGTAGTAGTCCTGGCCCTGCCTCTTCACGGTGCCGTCGGGGTGACGCTCCTCGTCAAGGTGCATCGGCGGGAACATGCCGTCGGCGTAGAAGCCGAGGTGGCCTGAGATGTCGAACAGCTCGGCTTTGGCGATATGCGGGGTGTTGACGAACTCGTAGCCGGCCTCGACATGCCGCTGGCGGGAGTAGTCCTCCATCACCTTGCGCAGGATGCCGCCCTTGGGGTGGAAGACCGCCAGGCCTGAGCCGATCTCGTCGGGGAAGGAGAACAGGTCGAGCTCGCGGCCGAGACGGCGGTGGTCGCGAAGCGCCGCCTGCTCCAGCCGGTGCTGGTAGGCCTTGAGCTCGTCGCGGGTCGGCCAGGCGGTGCCGTACACCCGCTGCAGCTGGGCGTTCGCCTGGTCTCCACGCCAGTAGGCGGCCGAGACCCGGGTGAGCGCGAACGCCTGCAGATAGCCGGTGTGCGGCACGTGCGGTCCACGGCAGAGGTCCCGCCAGGCGACGTCGTCGTTGCGGCGGACGTTGTCGTAGATGGTGAGCTCGCCGGCGCCCACCTCGACGCTGGCAGGATCGCTCGTCGGGTCCGCCTCATCCACAACGGCGCCGTCGTCCTTGGCGGCACTGCCCTTCAGCCCGATCAGCTCGAGCTTGTACGGTTCGTCGGCCAGCTCGGCGCGGGCCTCCTCGTCGGTGACCACCCGCCGGACGAAGCGCTGCCGCTCCTTGACGATGGCCGTCATCTCCTTCTCCAGCCGGCGAAGGTCGTCAGGGGTGAAGGGGGCGGCCACGTCGAAGTCGTAGTAGAAGCCGTCAGTGATCGGCGGGCCGATGCCCAGCTTGGCGTCGGTGTGCTGGCGCTGCACAGCCTGGGCCAGCACGTGCGCGGCCGAGTGGCGCACGATGTTGAGACCGTCGGGCGACGACGCGGCGACCGGTTCGACGACGTCGTCTGCGGTGACCGAGACACTCAGGTCGCACAACGTGCCGTTGACCCGGACGGCGACGACCGTTCGGTCGGTGCCGAACAGCTCGAGACCAGTGGTCGTCAAGGCCGACATCGACACGATCACGTTCCCTTTCTTCCCGACTGGTTCTGGTCCTGCTCGGCTGCAGCGGGGCCAGATAAGACTGAACCCCCGTTGCGGTGGACAACGAGGGCTCAGGCGGGTGGGCGATACTGGGTTCGAACCAGTGACCTCTTCGGTGTGAACGAAGCGCGCTACCACTGCGCCAATCGCCCGCAGATCTTGCTCGGGAGCGCTGGCCCCCGTGCCCTTTCGGGCGTCGCCAACCTTATCCCATCTGATGCCGGGGGCTCGAATGCGTATGAGCGCTCCGGCGTCAAGGTCGCCCCGTCATGGCTCGCGGTCGGCGGTGGAGCGTTCAGCGAAGGTGTCGACGACGTGGCGGGTCACCGGGCCGGGTGCGGTCAGCGCCCGGTCGTCCCAACGGTGGACGGCCTGGACGTCACGCAGCGAGGAGGTGAGGAACACCTCGTCGGCAGCCAAGGCGGCCGCTGGCGCCAGGTCGGCCTCGGTGACCGCGCACCACTCCAGCACCAGCTCGCGGGTGATCCCGGCCAGCGGCCCGGCGGTCAGCGGTGGCGTGATGATCTGGTCGCCGAACACGCAGAACACGTTGGAGCCGGAGCCCTCGCACAGCAGGCCCGCCGTGTTGAGAAAGATGGCCTCGGTGGCGTCACGCTCGGCAGCGTAGGCGAGGCCGCGGACGTTCTCGGCGTAGGAGGTGGACTTCACTCCGGTGAGGGCGCCGTGCTCGTTGCGCCGCCAGGGAGCGGTGACCACCGCGGCCGAGGGGGGCGAGGTCGCACGCGAGTCGGCGGCGATTACCAGGGTGGGCGGGCCAAAAGCCGCCTGCGAGCCGAGCGGCCCGAGCCCGGCGGTGTAGGTGATCCGCACCTTGCCCTCGGCATAGGCCCGGTCGGCCAGCACCGCCGCGATCCCCTGCCCGATCAGGTCGTGGTCCGGGACCGGCATGCCCATGGCCGCGGCCGAGCGGTTCAGGCGTTGCAGGTGTCGGCGTACGGCAAAAGGACCGGCTTCGGTGACCTTCAGCGCCTCGAACACGCCGTTACCCACCACAAAGCCGGCGTCGGTCGCCGCCACCCGCGCCCGGTCCGCCCGCTCGTACAATTCGCCGTTGACCCACACCCGTAGATGGTCGGTGGAGGTCGTCGGTGTGGTGGTGGTGATGAGCACGCCTCAGCCTAAGTGAGCCGTGGATGAGCGCTCTGGCGCAACGCCCAGTCGGTTGGACTAGCACCCAAGGCTCGGCTATGGTTTCTCATCGCACCCAAGGCCGTCAGGCTGCGGATCTGCGGACGTAGCTCAGCTGGTAGAGCACCACCTTGCCAAGGTGGATGTCGCGAGTTCGAATCTCGTCGTCCGCTCGGAGCGGGTCTCGCCCACGCCAGCTGTGGAGGTTGCCCCCTCCCGTGGTGGAGTGGCCGAGAGGCGAGGCAACGGACTGCAAATCCGTGTACACGGGTTCAAATCCCGTCTCCACCTCGGGCGATTGGCGCAGCGGTAGCGCGCTTCCCTGACACGGAAGAGGTCACTGGTTCGATCCCAGTATCGCCCACACGTTTGACTAGGGGTTTTGTGCCTCCGCGGGTCGTGCTGGCTCTAAAGGTGTGACAGCCGGTGTAGCACCAGCACCGAACTTCGAGGCATCGAACAGTCGGTCCATCACCGAGGCGCCCGTTTGCAACACCGGCCGCAGCTCGTGGCGATAGACAGCCTCGGTTACCGACGTGCCAGCATGTCCGACTAGGCGCGCTATCTCTTCTAGCGGGACCCCTGCGTTGGATAGCAAAGACACGAAGGAATGCCGCAACTCGCGTGGCGTCCACTCCCCCGGGTTGACACCAGGCACCCCACGCAGCGCCCGCCGGAAGTCTCGGCGCACATTCGCGGCATCCAATCCCGTACCCAGCCGCGTGGTGAACACCAGACCTGTGTCTATCCACCGGTCACCCGCAACAGCCCGTTCACGAGCCTGCAACGCCTGGTGCTCCCCCAGCACCCGCACGCATAGCTCCGGCAAGCCCAAGGTGCGCCGCGACCGCCGCGTCTTCGTATCGCCCCCAGCACGCACCGACCGCCAGAGATCGAGGTACGGCCCCGCCTCCGCCTCCTCTCGGTTGTCCAGATGCACGTGCGCCCACGTCAGGGCCCTCAACTCCTCGGTCCGCGCTCCGGTGAACAGCGACATCACGACGTATGCGTGCATCCGGTCGCCCCGCGTGTGGCCCAACACCGCGTCGACCTGCTCAGCCGTTAGCGACTTCGAGCGACGACCCTCCCGACCCCGCGGGATGTCGACAAGCTCCGCCACGTTCCGGCCGACCAGATCGCGGGACATTGCTCGACGCACTGACCGGCTCAGACAGGAAAGGAGTTGGCTGAGGGTGTTGGTGCTCAGGTCGTCGCTCAGTCCACCCAGCCACCGCTCCACGTCGCGCGCAGTCAGGTCCCGCAGCTTCTTCGACCCCAACTTGGGCATCAGGTGCAGCCGACATAGGCCCCGCAACTTCGTGACTGTCTTCGGTGCACGCCGTGGCAGTCCGTAGCTGAGCCAGTCCTCCACCGCCTCGCCCACCGTGAACGACGACTGA
>DASQDG010000115.1:0-40847 GCA_035634295.1 Propionibacteriaceae bacterium
TGACCAACACTCCGACGTCGGCCACCATCGCCGGCACAGCGGCGACCGTCCACATCGACGGGCCCTTCTACCAGCCGGGCGGGTTCAGCCTGCGATCGACTGATGGGACGGTGCGTCTGCGGTACGACGAGCCCCTGATCGCACACGAGGGGCTGCACTACCAAGCTGCCGAGGTTGCACGACGCATAACCGCCGGCGATACCGGTTCTCCCCTCCGACCACTCTCAACCAGCATCAGCGTCCTTAAGGTGATGGACGAAGTAAGACGCCAGACTGGGGATCGCTATCCAGACGAGAGCAACGACCAGTAACGATGGTGTGTGACGCTCTCGTTCAACAGCCCGAGGAGGGGGATCGATATGTCCGACTCGCTGCAGTGGTTTCGCAGGCTCACGGCGGCACAACGCTTGGCTCCGTTCGAGTTGCGCGCCGACGTCGTTGCCGCCGCTCAAGCCATGGTGTCCGATCGTCGATCCGATCCACAGGTCGTGCAGCTTCGCTCCTCGCTGACCGAGACTGAGACCGTCGTGCGCATGATGGATGGCCGCCACTGCGGGGCGCGCGGACTGCTGGTGCTCACCAACGAGCGGGTCTTCTTCCGTTCACGAGACAGTGACGGACCCGTCGCCTTCAGCGTGCGGCTGACCGATATCGACTCAATCGAGGGGTCCACACACAAGGTGGTCGGCACCGTACGGATCACCTCCGCGGACGGCCACAATGTTGTCGACAAGATCCTCGGTACTCAAGGCGAGATGCTGGCAAGCGAGGCCCGCGACGCCAGGCTGTGGTCTAGCACGCGGCAGCGGGACCCACTCGACGTGCTGGTCGAACTCCGGGCGCTCCGCGATGTCGGTGCCATCACCGCCGAAGAATTCGACCTGCGCAAGTCCGAGCTATGGGGCGGAATCTGATCCGCGTCTTTGACGTCTCGAGACTCAGGTTCGAGACCTTCAGGCGGCGGGGCCGATCCCGGCTCGCTTGGCGGCATCCAAAAGGACGCTGGCGGCAATTTCCAGGCCCTCGATGCGACCAAGCGAAACGTCCTCGTGCTCGATGTTGACCCACATATCGGGGTCAGCCGTGTGAAGCGCGGAGAGCCAGGTGGACCAGTAGACGGCGTCGTGGCCGCGGCCCAGAGCTACGAAGTCCCACGCCGCATCTCTCGGCCACTCATTTGCCCACTCGTCCCCACCGAGGTTGGTCCGCGACTCCTCTGCGCCGAGCCGTCGAAACCGGTTGTCGAGCACACCATAGACCGCAGCGGCTGGGTTGACCTTGACGTCCTTGGCGGCGGCGTGAAAGTTCAGTGACCCGAGGTCCTGTACGACCGCGACCGGATCCATCTGCTGCCAGAACAGGTGCGAGGCGTCCATCTCGACACCGAGATGGGTGGCGCCAGTGCGCTCGATGAGCTCTCGGATCCCGGCAGGGTTGAACACGATGTTCTGCGGATGCAGCTCCAGCGCGACCTTGACGTCGAGGTCGGCGGCCTCCCGGTCGATCTCCCGCCAGAACTGCTCGGCGACCTGCCACTGGTAGTCCAAGACGTCGAGGGCGCCGGAGTTCCAGGCGTTGACGATCCAGTTGGGGCGGGTGGCGCCTGGCTCACCGCCGGGAAGGCCGGACATGGTGACAACCCGGGTCTGCCCCAACCGGTGAGCCAGTTTGAGGCTGCGCCGGATATCGGCGGCGTGCTTCTCGCCGATAGCCCGGTTGGGGTGCAACGGGTTGCCGTTGCAGTTCAGGCCGGCGATCTCCACCCCCGTGCCCTCGAACTGGCCGAGGAAGGTGTCTCGGGCAGAGTCGGAGGTCAGTATGTCGTCGAACGTGGGGATGTGCGTGGCGGGCAGGAAGCCACCAGAGTTGAGTTCGATTCCGCTGAGGCCGAGACCTCCAATGACCTTCAGCGCTTCGGGCAGCTGACGATCATGCAGTACCGCGTTATAGACGCCGAACTTCATGCTGAGGCCTCCTCGAGCCGGACGAGACGCTGTGCGGGAACTGGGACGGCGGCGCCGTGGTTGGCGGCTGACTCGGCGACCGCGGCGAGCACCTGCATGTTGTGTAGGCCTTCTGAGAAGGATGCACAGCGTGGCAACGAGCTGCCCTCGTCGAGACCAGCGACCTCCTCGAGGAGTGCCCGGGCCTGGTAGGCAAAGCCCTCGTTCTGACCGAGACCTACGCCGGGGGCATCCATCGGCAGACCACCGGAAACATACGGGTGGTGAGGGCCGATGATCACCCGACGATAGCCGTTCGTGCCGGCGGTGCTTCCCTCGTTGAGCACAAGCTCGAGCTCGGCGGGCCGCTCTTGCGCCCACTTTGCGGCGCCACGGTCGCCGAACACCTCCAGCTGAAACCCGTTCGGGTGGCCTGCCGCGACCCGCGATACCTGTATGACGCCGGCACCGTGGGCGAAGCGGGCACTGAACGCTGCGTAGTCGTCGTTTTCCACCGGCTCGTACGTGTCGCCGATAGCGACCTTGCCGTGTCCTACCACTGGGCCCAGCGCCACTGGACGTTCGGTGATTGCGGTGATGAACCGCCCACCACTCACCTCAGTGATGTCCCCGGCGAGGAACTCGGCGACGTAGGCGGCGTGGCTGCCGAGGTCCGCCAGCGCACCCGAGCCTGGCCCGCCCTTGTACCGCCAGGCCATGGGGCCCTGCGGATCGGCGGCGTAGTCGCACCAGTACCGGACGTCAACATGCAGGACGTTCCCCAGCGTCCCGTCGAGCACCAAGTCACGCACTGCCGCCACACCGGGTGCACGGCGGAAAGTGAGGCCGATCCGAGCCAGGCTGCTAGACGCGTCAGCAGCATGAACCATCTCGCGTGCGTCCTCCAAGGTGTCGCTCAGCGGCTTCTCGCACAGCACGTGCTTCCCGGCGGCCAGAAGTCCCTCCACCATCTCGCGATGCAGTCGATTCGCCACCACGACGCTGACCACATCAATGTCAGGATCCTCTGCGAGCGCCTGCCAAGAGGTGTCGCTGCGTTCATAGCCAAACCGACGGGCCGCCAAGTCACCCAGCTCGGCACTGACGTCTGCAATCGAGACGAACCTCAGGGGTGGCAACGTGGAGGCGTAAAGGGTGGGGGCGGTCCGGTAAGCGGCGGCGTGAGCCCGTCCCGCCATACCGGCACCGATCACAGCAACGCCAAGAGTCATGGAGGGGTCCTCACTCAGTCAACGTGAACAGTGACACAAGTCACTAGACCGGTCTAGGAGCCGGTGCCATCAAACTAAGCCGCCTGTGTTGGCGTGTCAATTCCAATTGGGCCTTGGTGGGCTTGTGCTGTGCCGCACCCGGAGCTCAGGAGACAAGACGATCTCACGCTCCTCTACCCGATGTTGGTTGATTCGTGCCAGCACCCGCTCGACCGCGAGTCTGCCCAGCGTCTCCGGCTCCTGCGCAACGCTGGTCAACCCGACCAGTGAGAGAGCGGCGAGGCGACTGTCATCCCAGCCGATCACCGAGACGTCATCGGGCACGGCGATGCCCTGCTGGGCAAGAACGCCCATCGCGGCCATGGCGGCGTCGTCGTTGTACGCGATGAGAGCCGTCGGCAGGTCGGCCTCCTCCAGGAGGTGAAGAGCGGCACGTTGGCCGTCGACTTGAGATGAGCCACCGGAGACCACCTTCATGGTCTCGTGCAACCCATGGCCTTGCATAGCCGCGACAAAGGCGTTCCGACGCCCGACACCGATCAACGTGTCGCCTCCGTCGAGATGCGCAATGCGGCGATGTCCCAAAGAGACCAGATGATCAACGGCAACCGTCATGCCTGCGGCATCAGAAGTCCGGACGATGTCGACTCGAGGGTGGTCGACATGCCATCCGACAACGACAATCGGCACCCGATCCGCTAGCAGCGGCTGCGCAGTCGGCGGCTCCAGCATGACCAAGCCGTCAAGTCGGAAGTCCAGCAGGTCCTCGGCAGCCTTCGCCTCGTCTCGGCCGCTCGTCACCGCGCTGAGGATCAGATGGTGATCATGCTGTTCCACGGCAGCATAAAGACCTTCCAGGAGGTCGAAGTTGAAGTTGCCCCCACCTACCCCAAACATGACACCGATGAGCCTGGATCGCTGCCCGCCCAGCGACTGAGCCCGGACGTCCGGCCGATAGTCCAGCTCCCGCGCCACGGCCAGCACCCGCTCGCGAGTCGCCGCGCTCGCCCCCGGTGCCTCGCGCATCACTATCGAAACAAGCGCTCGCGAGACGCCGGCTCGAGCGGCCACGTCATCAAGCGTGATCCGTCGCCTTCCGCGGCCACGGACTTCGGACGCTCCCACCCTCAAAGACTGCCATGCCGGGAGCGCCGAGATTGGCGAGCGGTCCCAGCGGGACGGACGGCGTCTCGTAAAGCCGTTCAGAAGATGCGTGACTCGCCGGGACGGCTCGGTCCCTACGGCAACACCGAACCCGACCTCGTCGCCCGCGTCGCCTGCTCCAACCGATCGCGGCACAGCCCATTCAGCCGATCGACCTACAGCCGCGCCGACCGTTCGGCGGGCAGACCCGACTCGACGGTGCCCAGCGAAAAAGATGATCAACGGTCACGCGCGGACAGTACGCAGAACTCGTTTCCTTCGGGATCGGCCAGCACGGTCCACGACGCATCGTCTGCCTGCCCAACGTCCACCCGCGTGGCGCCGGCGGCGATGAGCCGGGCGATCTCGCTGTCTCGGTCGTCGGTGGTGTGCGGTGCCAGGTCGAGGTGCAGGCGGTTCTTGATCGCCTTGCCCTCGGGAACCGGCACGAACACCAACCCAGGGGGGACCTCCTCCCAGGGCAACGACTGCACCAGCTCCAGGGACGCGTGCGGCGGCACCAGAACCACCTCGTCGTCGGCCTCGTACGCCTTCTTCCAGCCGAGCGCCGTCGCCCACCAGGTGGCCTGAGCCGAGACGTCGAGACAGTCCACCACCGCGCTGTACCACCGCACCGCCACCATTTCCTCCTGACATCCGCGCCGGTGCGTGCTGCACCCGTCTCGATTCTGCCCTCCGGGCGGCGCACGGGGAGAGGGAGCCCTACGAGCTCAACCACACGGGCTCGGGCCACAGTCTTGAATGAAACTGCTCCTGCTGTGCCACGTCCGCTGCTGATTCGGCAACCTAGTCGTATGACGTTTCTGCTGGGTCCTCGCGCGCCGGGCAGCAGCCCTCGACGCGTTCCTGGGCAGGCGCGCTGGCTGCCCTGGGCGGCCCTGGTCGTGGTGTACGTGGTGTGGGGCTCGACCTACCTGGCGATCCGGGTGGGGGTCGAGACGATCCCACCTCTGCTGCTCGCCGCGATCCGCTATCTGGCGGCGGGTGCCGTGCTGTATCCACTGGCGATCCGACTGGGGGGCGCCGTGGCCCGTCGAGACGACCGCCCCGGACGGCGGCAGTGGCTGGCCGCCGCCGTGATCGGGACGTTGCTGCTGTCTATCGGGAACGGCGGGGTCAGCTACGCCGAACAGACCGTCCCTTCCGGGCTGGCCGCGCTCCTGGTCGCGACCGTGCCGCTGTGGATGGTCGGCGCCGACCGGTTGGTCAACGCCCAGCCGATCGGGCGTCTCGCTGGGGTCGCCCTGGTCGTAGGTCTGGCTGGCGTAGCGATCCTGGCCGGCCCCACCGACTCCGGCGCTGGCATCAGCGGTCAGCTGGTCTTGCTGGTCGCGGCCGCCAGCTGGGGCCTGGGATCGGTGCTGTCCGGCCGGGTGGCGCTGCCCGCCCGTCCATTGGTCGGTTCCGCCATGCAAATGCTGGCTGGCGGCACCGTCCTCGCGCTGGCCGCCGCAGTTCGCGGCGAGTTCGCGCAGCTGCACCTGGATCAGGTCAGTACTGCCTCACTCATGGCGTTGCTCTACCTGATCGGCCCTGGGTCCCTGCTCGCCCTGTCTGCCTACGTCGTAGCGCTGCAGCGGCTGCCAACGAGCACCGTCGCTACCTACGCCTACGTCAACCCCGTTGTGGCCGTCGCCTTGGGAGCCTTACTGCTCAACGAAAGCATCTCCGGCCGCACCCTGCTCGGCGCCGGCGTAGTCCTTGGCGCGGTGATCCTCACTGTTACAGCGCGGAACCGAAAGGTCGTTCGCTAGCGAGCTCTCGGATCGATTGTTGCTCGGCTTATGTCGGGCGAAGGCGACGACATCCGACTCAGCGTGGGCGGCATCTGAAGGTCACCAATGGGTAGCGCCTCGGCAGCCGGCGTCTGCCGGCGGCCGGCGGCTCGGACACCGATAGCTGACTCAGGGCTCACGGCTCAGCCACCGCCTCGATGATCCTGATCTCGCGGTCAGCTCCGTCGCCCAACTCCTCGAGCGCAGCCTGATAAGCCGGACTCCGATACGCCGCAGCCGCGTGCTCCACGCTGTCAAACAGAACCACCGTCGTCCTCATCTTGGTCCCGCCCTCGAACGCGTAAGCCGGCGTACCCCGGGCCAGGAACCGGCCCCCGGCGGCGTGCATCGCCGGCCCCGCCAGTGCGACATAGGCGGCCAAGCGCTTCTCGTCGCGGATCGCCGTGAAGGTGTTAATCCAGTAAGCCTTCGCCACAGGTCCCTCTCTCGGGTGCCGGCTGATTCCTGGGCCGACCTGAACGGTTCAGACCACCAGCACACGCTGCCCAGGGGTAGCCCCATGAACCTAGCGTGCGGAAGCCGGAAGTGCTCCAGGATCGTCAAGGAAGCTTGGACCCGGGCCATGGTCGAGCCGCTCGGCTCAGCGGCTCAACAAGGCGACCCGGTCGCCGCTTCGCTGTGCATCCGCCGTCCCAGGACGCAGGTTGTGCGAGGAACGAAGGAGGAGCGCCGTGAAGTACATGATCATGATGTTTGGGAGCGCTGGCGACATGGTGGCCACACAGCCGAGGGAGTGGAACCAGGAGATGATCGCCTTCATGCACCAGCTCGACCAGACCTGACTGATGCAGGTGAACTGGTCTATCAGCAGGGCCGCGCTGACGCTAGCACGACCAAGACGGTGTCGCCCAACAACGGCGACGTGGTTGTCACCGACGGGCCCTACCCTGAGACGAAGGAGTCGCTCATCGGCTTCTGGGTCGTGGACGTGGACACCCGGCTCTGGACGCGCCTCCCACCATCGCTTAGCCCCGGGCACCGCCAACTCGATGCAGCACGGGATCAGACCGTGACAGCGAAACGGCGGTACTTCGTACCCGACGCGCGCCCGTCGAACGTCTCGACGGAACGACAGCACTATCGCAATCAACAGCCGGACTGCCTAGGCGGCTGACGACACGAACCCGAAGGAACGTCATCATGGAAATGAAGCTCGAGCTCGTACCAGTGCCCGTCACCGACGTCGACAAGGCTAAAGCCTTCTACACCGATCAGGTCGGATTCGTCGTTGATGTCGACGTGCGGCCGTTCGACGGGATGCGCTTCGTCCAACTCACCCCGCCTGGATCCGCCTGCTCGATCGTCATCGGATTCGGTCTGATCGGCATTTCCGACATGACGCCGGGAAGTCAGAAGGGACTACACCTCGTGGTTCCCGACATCGACAAGGCTCGGAGCGACCTCATTGGCCGTGGGGTGGACGTAGGTGACGTCGTCGAAGTGGGCGGCGGTGTCAAGTACGCGTGGTTCGCCGACCCCGACGGCAACTCTATGGGGCTTCAAGAGATGCCTTGGCGGACCGGCGAGAATTTCTGAAAGGCAAGCTCTTACCCGGGGCATCGACCGAATCGCGACTGCAGCTGGTCAGCGGAAAATCGACCACCACCACAGCCGCCGAACGGGACTCGCACCGCAATCGCGGCTTGTACGGCGGACGTTCGACGATTCTGCGGGGGCGTTGCGACACCTACCGGGATGCGTCAAGGGCGCGCAGGCTTGCCCCGTGTGTAGAGCCAGTTGGTGAATAACGGGTCTAGCTGCCGACAGGAGATGCGTTCGGCCAGCCGGACCAGGTCGTTGGTGGTGACGACCCCGTACCGGTTGCGCTGTGCCCAGGCTCGCAGCACTCGGAAGAAGGCCTCGTCCCCGATCTCCAGCCGAAGCGCCTGCAGCGTCATCGCGCCTCGGTCGTAGACGGCGCTTTCGAACAGGCCGGCCGCCCCCGGGTCGCCAACCTTCACCTGCCAGAACGCATCCGTCGCCGGTCGGGCGTAGGCGGCGTCGAACTGCTGTTGGACGGAGTTTCCCCCTCGATGGGCGGTCCATAGCCATTCTGCGTAGGTGGCGAATCCTTCGTTGAGCCAAATGTCGCGCCAGCGTTTGGGCGTGACGCTGTTGCCGTACCACTGATGTGCGAGCTCGTGGGCAACCGTGCTCTCGGCCGGAGGGCCGGAGTAGATCGGTCGAGTCTGGTTCTCGAGCGCGTAGCCGGCGTCCTCGTCATCGTCTACGACGGCGCCGAAGGAGCCGAACGGGTAGCGCCCGAACAGGCTGGAGAAGTACGCGATCATCTGCGGTTGGCGGCCCAGGACCGCGGCCGTGTCGGCCTGTTCCGTCGCCGACAGGTCTTTGTCGACTGCGTTAATGATGCTCAGCCCATCGGCCGTCTCAGTCGCGGTCAACGTGTAGTTCCCGCTTGCGGACATGGCAAGGTAGCTGGCCATCGGCTCGTCGGCCGACCATCGGTACGTTGTCCATCCATCGCGGGTCCGCGAGTTGAGCAGGTTTCCGTTGGCCACCGCGACCGTGCCCCGCGGCACAGTGATCCGGAAGTCGTAGGTGGCCTTGTCGTATGGTGCGTCGTTGGCGGGAAACCAGGTCGAGGCGCCGTCGGGTTCATTCGCCACGAACGCGCCGTCTGCATAGGAGACCCACCCGTACAGGGCACCAGTCTGATCTCTCGGTTGACCGGTGGTCCCGCCGTAGCGCACGTCGACGGTGAATGGCTTCTTCGCCCTCAGGATCTGGTCCGGTGTGACGACGAGTTCGCGGCCCTTCTGCACATGGCTGGCCGGCTGGCCGTCGACTTTGACCGAGGATGCGGTTAGGCCACGCAAGTCCAGGCTGAAACGGTGCAAATTCTTCTGCCCAGTCTTGGCTCTGATGCGGGCACGGGCCGTCAGCAATCTGGTATCCGGGGTGTATCGAATGTTCAGGTCGTAATGTCGGACCTGATATCCGCCGTTGCCGGCCGCGGGGAAGTAGGGATCGCCGCCCGAGGTGCTGCCAGCGACGGCTGTCGGCGGGTCGGCAATTGCTGGCCACCCTGGCGCTAGGAGGCCCACGACAACAAGACCTGCGGCGGCGAATAACTGAACACGATTGGGCCCCATGCTTCGGGACTATAGGCGACACATTGCTCCGTGGGAATGGGCACTTCCTCGAAAAGTGGGCCCATCATCACCTCGCCGACAAACACTCCTCGCCGACCAAGATGCCTCGGCAACTGCGGCCCCTAATGGCCAACGACTGGTGCCCACATGTTGCGTGGTGGCATTCGATGTGGGGGGCCGTACTTCGAGCGCGGCCAGCTGAAACAAGAACGTCTGTGCGCTGCCTCCGTTCAAGCCTCCCAACTCCGGTGTTCGACCTTCCTGGCGCAGCCTCTCCTGGTCACAGGGGTCTCGCTGCGTTGTTATTAATGTTCGACTACGAGTATTCTGATGACAAGTGATCACGACTCCGCGCAAAAGCGGGCAATGCGGAGGTTTTAGTCGATAAGTGAGTTGTGCCTGCCTTGTAGTTGGACTGGACATTCGGGGATAAGCCATTGCCCAGCTTGGCCGGTCCCGAGGCAGGAGAGCGATTGCACACCACAATCAAGGGATCCCGCTTGTGCATCCCCGTGCAGAGCTGCGCCGCTGGCCCCTTCGTCGAACTCCGGCGCATGGCCGCGTGAGGCGCTCCAACGCGGCGCTCCGCTGGTATGTGCCCTGCAGCGCCCTGGGCATCGCTGTCTACTTCTCGCTGCCCCACGCGTTGCAGAACCTCACTCTTATCGCCTCTAACCTCGCAGCCCTGATCGCGATCCTGTACTCCTGGCGAGCTCGTCGGCTCAAGCCGACGTCGGGGTGGCTGCTGCTCGCCTCCTTTCCAGCCGCGACTGGAGTGGGCAACACCGTTTACTTCGTCAACGACAGCATCCTCAAGGTGGACCCGTTTCCCTCACTGGGAGACGCCGCGTTCCTCACCGGATACGTTCTGCTGGCGGCTGGGCTGCTACGGATCCAGCACGCCCGCGCTTCTGGCCGAGACGTGTCAGGGGTCCTCGACGCGGCCATCGTCACTGTGGGCTTCGCCGCTGCTTCCTGGGTGTACTTCATGGCCCCCGTGCTCAATCAGGCCTCCTCCCTGATCGAGCGTCTCGCCGCGGTCGGTTACCCAGTGGGCGACGTCTTGGTCCTCGCGGTGGCCGCACGATTCTTCTTCACCGCCCGCCGGCGGGGTTCAGCCTTCAGTTGGCTGGCCGGGACCGTCGTCATCATGCTGGTGGCCGACACCGCGTTCGCCACCCTCAATGTGTTGGGTGCCTATGACACCGGGCATCCGGTTGACGCGTTGATACTGGCGTACAACCTCGGTTGGGGGGCGGTTGCGCTGCATCGCGACGCCGGCGACCTGACCACGCCCCCCACGAGCGAAACCAGCGGACCCAGTCTGTGGCGCCTGGCCGCACTCACAGCGGCATCGCTCATCCCCGCGACGGTCCTGCTGATTCAGGTGATCCGTGGCAGCATCCAGGACGTCCCGGTCGTTGCGGCGGCCGGCTTACTGCTGTTCCTCTTGGTCATGGCCAGGATGACTGCGTTGGTGCGCGCCCTCGAAACCGCCCTGGCCCAACGCGGAGCGCTTGAGAAGGAAGTGGCGGCCAGCACCGTCGAGCTGAACCGCATTGCGTCCATCGTCACCTCGTCTGGCGACGCGATCGTCGGACTTTCGTTGGACGGGGTGGTGACCAGTTGGAACCCGGCTGCGGAGCAGCTTTACGGCTGCAGCGCCGAGGACGCCATCAATCGGCGTCAGGCCATCGTCTCGCCTGAGCAGTTCGAACTGTTCCATGCCAGTCTGGACAGCGCCAGGCGAAGTTCGGAAACCGGAATCCATCGCGTCCATGTCGTGCGCGGGGACGACAGCACGGTGCCCGTCGAGATGACGATTTCACCGATCCTCGACAGTGACACCATCATCGGACTGTCGATCATCGGGCAGGACGTCACCGAGCGGGAACGAGCCGAGGCGGCGCTGAAGGCGGCACGAGCTGCGGCTTTGGAGGCGTCCAGACTGAAGTCGGAGTTCCTGGCCACCATGAGCCACGAAATTCGCACCCCCATGAACGGAGTCATCGGACTCGCCGAACTACTGCTCAAGACGCCACTGGACGAGGGGCAACGACAGTACGCCGAAGGCGTTCAGACCGCCAGCCATGCCCTTCTCACAGTCATCAACGACATCCTCGACTTCTCCAAGCTCGAGGCCGGCAAGGTGGACCTTGAGCTCATCGACTTCGACCCACGGAAGCTGGTCGACGAGGTCGGGACGCTGCTGGCGCGCTCGGCAGAGGTTAACGGCCTCGAGCTGCTCGCCTACTGCGTCCCTTCGGTGCCCGCCATTCTCCACGGTGATGCCGGCCGGATACGGCAGATCCTCTTGAACCTTGCTTCGAACGCCGTCAAGTTCACCTCAGCCGGGGAGGTGACGATCAGGCTGCACACCTCGATTGAACCGGAAGGGTGCGTTTCGGCCCACTTCGAGATCACCGACACCGGAATAGGGATCCCAGCCGAAAGCCAGCACCGGCTGTTCCATTCCTTCTCCCAAGCCGACTCGTCCACCACCCGCCGCTACGGCGGCACCGGCCTGGGGCTGGCAATCTCACGTCGCCTGGTCGAGGCGATGGGCGGTGAGATTGGCCTGAGCAGCGAAGTGGGTGTCGGCAGCCGGTTCTGGTTCCGGTTACCCCTGCAAGAATCCACGAGCACGCCGGACCAGCCGGACCCGGACCAGGAGCTCCCCGCCGGCCTCCGCGTGCTTGTCGTCGACGACAACGCCACCAACCGGCTGATGCTGTCAGCACAGCTCCAGTCCTGGCACCTCGACTCCGACCTTGCCGCCGACGGCTACCGGGCTCTGGCGCTCCTGCACCAGGCGGCGGCCGAGGGCCAGCCCTACGACATCGCGGTCCTCGACATGGGCATGCCGGAGATGGACGGGCTCCTGCTTGCCCAAGCCATTTCAGCCGACCAGGGCCTGCAGCACACCCGGATGATCATGTTGAACTCCGCCCTGCAGATCAACGCCGATGCGTTTCGAAAGGCTGGCGTCAGAAACTGGCTCAGCAAACCCGTGGCCACCTCGGCCCTCCTCAACCAGCTCAAGCAGTTGCTCGGCCCACCACCTCCCCCGAGCACCGTCGCTCCGGCACGGTCGCAGCTCCCGCCCAGTCGCGTCCAGTCCGAAAGCCGGATCCTGGTAGTCGAGGACAACGCCCTGAACCAGCTTGTCGCCGAAGGTGTTGTCGTGCACCTCGGCTACCAGCCGCACATTGTCACCAACGGGGTCGAAGCCTTGGAGGCGCTCAAGCACAGCACCTATGCGGCGGTGCTGATGGATTGTCACATGCCCGTCATGGACGGATACGAGGCGACCAGGGAAATACGTCGACTTGAAGGCAACACCAGACACACTCCCGTGATCGCCATGACCGCCAGCGCGATGACGCAGGATCGGGAACGCGCGCTGGCCGCCGGCATGGACGACTACGTCTCCAAGCCCATCGTGCCGGAAGCGATGGCCGACCTGCTCGCTCGCTGGACTTCGCCCGGGCCTCCGGTCGCCGAGCCGTCGTGGGAGCTGGCCAAGCCCGAGCAGTTGACGGCGGGCCCCGGCGCCCGGCCCGTTCTCAACCAGCAACGACTCGACGCTCTCCGCCACCTCGGCGACCTCAAGGGCGTCACCCTGGTCGATAGGATGATCGAGTTATACAGTCGCGACAGTGCTGCAAGTCTCGCCGCGATTCGCAACGCCGTTCAGGACGGTGACTCACACACGCTTCAAGAAGCCGCCCACAAGATGAAGGGCAGCGCATCGAACGTCGGTGCGCAACGCGTCGCAGCCCTCTGCCAGCAGCTCGAAAGCGGTGCCGGGATCTTGGATCCCTTGAAGGGGGTGAATCTCGTCAACGAATTGGAAAGCGAGTCCGGCCTGGCACTCAGCGCCCTCGACAACCACCAATCGCACGTCATGCAACAACTTGCTGCGGCGGCTCCATCGTAGGTGCGTTGACCACCCAGCGGGCAATTCGTGGCCCTTGGCGCCTTCGTGGTCGGCGCCTCAGGCACGAGCGAAGGACCGGCGGTTGTCCGGAGGCCCGGACGTTCGACTGGGCTATTGCTAGGACCCCACACCGGGATGCTCACTTTGAGGCAGAGCACTGGTCGCCGCCAAGGCGGGGATGAGGTGCTGGCGCACGAGTTCAAGGGCGGGCGCCCAGTCGGCGGGCAGTTCGTCGGCGGGCGGTGGGCCGAAGGTGAACTTCGGGTCGCCGGTGGTGACGATGACGGCGTCGCACGCCGGCACGACGAGGACGTGCTGACCCGCCCAGCCAGCGGCGAGGATCCGGGAGCCGTCGATCCAGGTGAGGTACCCGTAGGGAAGGCCTTCGGGTTCCCCGCCGGCGGTCTGGGCTGTGGTCATGGCGGCGGTGTAGCGGGGGTCGACGAGGACCTGGTCGTGCCAGATACCGCCGCTCAGCCAGAGTGAGCCCAAACTGAGGAGATCCGCGGCTCGCAGTCTCAGGTGCGCATAGCCGAAGTTGAGACCATCTGGGTCGGCCAGCCATTCAAAGCGGGTGATGCTGAGAGGAGCGAACAGCATGTCACGTGCGTAGAGCGCGACTGGGGCAGCAACGACGGCGGCCAGCGCCGCGGACAGCAGGTGCGCGGCACCGTTGTCGTAGCGAAATCGCGTGCCGGGTGCAGCGAGCTGTGGCGCCGCGGCGATGTGGGCGACCTGGCCGCCTGGGAGAGCCGTGACCGCGTCGATGTCCCAGGCGCCGCCGGTCTCGCTGCCGCGGGTCATCGTCAGCAGATGACGCCAGGTGTGCGGTTCGGCCGGGGTGCCTTTGAGTTGCGGAAGCACGTGGCTTACCGGTTGGTCGAGAGGGGGAATCAACCGGTCCCGCTGGGCGACGCCGACAACGGTAGCGAGAACTGTCTTCGTCACAGAGAACACGTCGGCCAACTCGGGGCCGGAGAAATGTCGACTGTAGATGTCCTCACTGCCGACGCGAACCATCAAGGAAGCGGTGTGGCGGTATTTCGGCGTGGCAGCGACCTCGTCGGCAACCAGTTCGCATGCGGCGACGACGGCTGCACGGTTGAAAGTCAACTGGTGCCCCCCGACCGGATTGGGCTGGTGAGTCGGTCTGCTGGTCGTCGTTCGATGCGGCCGTCCGCCAGCACGGGCCAGTCCTGTCGCACCCAGTGCCCGTAGCCGCCGATCAGTGGTGCCTCCGGTTTAGTCGGACGAGAGTGCGCCGGCGACGGCGGCCAGCGCACCGCCGACGACGCGGTAGTAGGCCCACTTGCCGCGCTGCTCGCGGGCGATGAGCCCGGCCTCGACGAGCTGACGCATGTGGTGCGACACCGTCGGCTGGGAGAGCCGGACCGGCTCGACGAGGTCGCAGACGCAGGCACCGTCGTCGCCCGCGGCGGCAATCAGAGAGAGCAGCTTGATTCGCGTGGGATCGCCGAGCGCTTTGAACACCAGCGCCAGGCGCTCGGCCGTCTGGTCATCGAGCACACCCGCGGTCACCGACGCACAGCAGGCGGCGGCACTGAGCGGTGCTGTGACATGCATGCATCCAGCATGGCTTACGTATTGACTTTCGTCTATACGTGGCTAGAGTCGTCCCATCGATATTCTTCTATGTGTGGAGGTGACCAAATGAACGAGCTTCCGGTGGTGGTCGTCGGTGCGGGCCCACAGGGCCTGGCTGCGGCGGCCCACCTGGTGGAGCGAGGCGAGCAGCCGCTGGTCCTCGAGGCCGGCGGCGAACCGGGGGCCTCGGTGCTGCAGTGGGCGCACGTGCGGCTGTTCTCGCCGTGGCCGGAGCTGGTCGATGCCGCTGCCGCCCGGTTGCTGGAGCGGACCGGCTGGACACCCCCGACCGAGGGCTACCCCACTGGCGCCCAATGGGTGTCGGAATACTTGGGGCCGCTGGCGGCCGCCCTCGGGGATCGGGTCCGGTACGGGGTGCGGGTGACCGGCCTCTCGCGGCGAGGCAGGGACCGACTGGTCTCTGTTGACCGCGAGGCGCAGCCATTTTCGGTGCACGCCGTTGACCCTGACGGGACCGAGCTGCGGTTCCAGGCTCGGGCGGTGGTCGACGCGTCGGGTACTTGGCGCACGCCGAACCCCGCCGGCGCGGACGGCCTGCCGGCCCTCGGCGAGCTGGCCGCGGCCAGGGCCGGAGCGCTGACGTACCGTCCGCCGACACCAGATCAGGTCCACTCGTGGGCCGGGCGCCACGTGATTGTGGTCGGCAGCGGCCACTCGGCGCTGACCGCTATCCACGACCTGGCCGCGGGCGCGCGTACCGCGGGGACCCGTGTCACGTGGGCGCTGCGCCGCGGGCTGGTTGGGGACACCTTCGGTGGTGGGTCAGCAGACGAGCTGCAGCAGCGCGGTGCGCTCGGCGTGGGAGCCCGCCTTGCGGTCGAGGAAGGGCTGGTGGAGCTTCTCACCGGCTTTCGCGTTGAGGCGCTCGAGCAAAGCGGCGCTGGAGTGGTGCTGGTCAGCGAGGACGGTCGGCGCCTCGATCCTGCAGACCAAGTCGTCGCACTCACTGGTTTCCGTCCAGACCTGTCCTTCCTGTCGGAGATGCGGCTCGATCTCGACCCGGTGCTGGAGGCGCCGCGGCAGTTGGCGGCCGAGATCGACCCCAACCTTCACTCCTGCGGCAGCGTCAGCCCCCACGGTGCGGCCGAGCTCGCCCAGCCGGAGTCTGGCCTCTACATGGTCGGCATGAAGTCATACGGGCGAGCGCCCACCTTCTTGGCCCTGACCGGCTACGAACAGGTCCGTAGCGTCGCCGCCGAGCTCACCGGCGACCACGAGGCCGCGACTCATGTCGAACTGACCCTGCCCGACACCGGCGTCTGCGGCGGCGCTGGCCTGTTCGACGCTCCCGAGAGTGCAGCGTCGGGCGGCTGCTGTGGACCGGCCCCAACTGGCGCGTCAACGGCGAAGCCGCAACTGGTGAGCATCGGCGATCTGCTCAGCAGGACGTGACCGGCGTCGTCGGGTGATGACGGCAGGCCTGACCACGGCGTCCGGTGCACAGCGGCGCGGCGACAAGGCGAGCGAAGATGCATGACTCGCCAATGCTTCACGGCGCCCAAGGGTCAGCCGCGGACACGCGGGTGAGCCCACCGACGCTCGCAGCGGCGTGCAGGCTTTCGTGTCGTAGCAACGTCACCTTGGTGGGCAGGCCGTAGCGGAACCCGCCCAGTCCCCCGTTCGATCGGAGCACGCGATGGCACGGGACAAATAACGAGGTGGCATTGTGTCCGCAGGCGGCCGCCGCCGCCCGCACGGCGGCCGGACGCCCCGCTCGACGGGCGAGCTCGGTGTAGGAGATGGGTGCTCCAGGGCGGACTGAACGCAGCACCTCTCGGGCTTGTGCGAGGAACGGTCCGCATCGTTGCAGCACCCTGACTGCGTCGATACTGTGCAAGTTGCCTTGGTCGTAACCGTTCAGGGCGCTTTCGACCTGCGCATCGGGGGACTCGTGGAGTCGCACAGGCCGCAGTATGGGATGGATGAGCTGGACCAGCTCCTGCAGGTCCTGCGTCCATCCACTGGCCAGCACCACACCGTCAGCAACGATGTAGGTGAAAGGACCGGCGACCGTCACCCGGGTGAAGTGGCGCGCGTGCATGTGTCCTCCTGGTGAGCGGGTGTGTGGGGACCGCCGTGGTTTGCGAGCACCTGGTCGAAATCCTCCACGACGTCGTCGGGCAGCGCTCCGCGGGTGAGCGCTGCAGCGAGGTCGAGAGGTACGCCAGTTCCTCACCACCGGAGTACGTGGCCTGACCCGGGAGAGCAGCCGACGTCGACGGCACAAGGTGCCTGTCGCGAGGACTCCTGACGTCCATGCCCTCACGCTAGGTCGGCCAAACAAGAACGACCAGTAGGCACGCATCACTGCCAAAGCACCATGCTTCAACGTCGGCCCAACAGTGGCCACACCCGCGTCCAACAGCGCGTGACCACAGTGATGCTCGTGACCATCACTTCAGGCTCGCGAAGCGGACCCTGTGGGCCGTGCATGCCCGCCCACCCCGTTCGGGTCGCACGGCACGTTGACACGCGGTGGTCGCCCCTCCCGGGACCGGACCGGTTTCCGGCAACGACGAGTTCTGAAAGGAACAACTGATGAGTACTTCCGCACCCACAGCAGCTTGGGTCCACACCGGGCTTCTCGTCCTCCCGCTATACGCGGCGCTGGTCGGCTACGGGGCCCGGGCAGCTGAGCCCGATCAGGTGAGCAACCCCGAGGATTGGGCGGTTTTCGTCAGCACCACCGCATACTTCGTGGAGCACCTGCTCGGCAACGTCGTCGGCGGCGCCTTGGCGATCTTCGGAGCCTTCGCCCTCGGCGCCTATCTGGCCGGCAGCCGTGGTAGCGCGTTCGCGTTGTGGGGCATGACCCTGGCGATCAGCGGGCACGTGCTGTTCACAGTCCCCGGCGTGGTGTCGACCTTCGTCACTCCGGCGATCGGTCACGCCTACCTGGCCGGGAATCAGGCGGCGCTCACCATAGAGTTCTCGCCGGTGCTCATGGCCGTCTTTGGGCTAGCCCTAGTGCTGGCGCTCGTCGGAAACCTGCTCCTGGCCGCGGCCATGTGGCGATCGGACCGGCTGCCCCGGTGGCCTGGCCTTCTGTGGGCAGCCGGGACGGTGATCTTCTACCTGTTTGGAGCTGTCCTGGGCTTGGTCACCACCGGCGCGAGCCTCCCGACGCAACCTGTCGGTGCGGCGATTTTGGTCATCGCCGGCGTGGCGATCGCCTGGAGGGCTCGTCGCCAGCCAGTCGCGGGACTGCCCGTCCGGTCGGAGGCGGCTCGCCTCGTTGGGCAAGGGAGCCGGTCATGACCACGTCGGTCACGCCTGACTCTGCGCGCATCGACCAGCACCGCGGATTGCGGCGCTTCGTCGGCCAGCACCCTTACTTGTCGTTCCTGCTCATCTTCAACACTCTCGGTCAGGCGACCGCGTTCGTGCCCGTGCTCGCCAGGCGGGTGTACGGCGTGGAGCTGGACACCGACCTCTTCCTGATCGTCCCAACTCTGCTGTTCCTGCTGCTGCCAGCCCTGGTGATCACCCGCATCGCCAGGGGTAGAGACGGGCTCCAAGACCTTGTCCGATCCATGGTCCGCTTCCAGGTCCACCCCTGGTGGTATCTGCTGCCGCTGCTCGCCGTTCCTGCGCTCACCCTGCTTGCGGCACTGCCGGCCCCCGACCTCACCGCGCAGAAGGTGCTGGTCGCCTATCTCACCGCCTACCTGCCAGCCCTGCTGTTCCAGTTCCTCACCACGAACTGGTGGGAGGAGACAGTCTGGATGGGCTTCTTCCAGGCGCCGCTGCAACGCCGCTTCGGCCCCTGGCGGGCCGTGCTGCTGACCACCCCGTTCTTCGCCCTTCAACACATCTCGCTAGTGGCCGGCGGAACTTTCACACAGGGCCTAGTCCAGTTCGGTCTCGTTGTCCTGGTTATCATCCCCACCCGCGCCCTCCTGGCATGGATCTTCAACCGGACCGGCAGCCTCGCTCTCGCCGGGCTCGTCCACGCCGCCTCCAACGCCGCTGGACTCGCATTCGTCCCAGCACTGACCCATCAACCCGGAGGCGGCGGAGCAGCCCTGCTGCTACTCGGCGTCATCGTCATCCTCGCCACCCGCGGCCACCTCGGATACTCGGCAGCCGGCTCACGCCCGGGCAGGACATAGGCACCTCGGCGCTGCACCTGTAGAGGGGGCCGGTCAGCTGTAACCCTGGTCGTAAGCGGACAGCGCCAGTGGATTGGCAGCACCACTGACGCGCAGCCGACGGCCGTCGGAGGCGGGACTGACCAGCAGTTCACTGGGTGCCCCCATGTGGTGCCCCTGCAGAACGGTCACCGTGCGTCCTGACGGGAGTTGACCGAGGTCGCGGAGGTAGCCGCCGAAGGCGGCTGCAGCGGCCCCCGTGGCAGGGTCTTCCACCACCCCGCCGGGTGGAAAGGCGTTACGGGCGTGGAACCGGCCGTCGGTGTCAGGCCAGAAGGCATGCACTGTCGTCCAGCCCTGGTCGGCCATCAACCGACCGAGCAGGTCGTAGTCATAGTCGAAGCAGTCCAGGACGGCAGCTGACGCCACTCCGACGACAAGATGGTCGTTCCCGGCGGACGCCACCCGAGACGGGTAATCCGGGTCCAGATCCCTTGCTGACCACCGCAAGGCAGCCAAAGCACGCTCAAGCACAGCTGGTGCCACCGGTCGCACGGTGGCTGGTGGCGAGGTAAGAGTGGCGATGATGCCGCCAGCTGTCCGCTGGGTCTCAACGGCGACCGGCCCAGCCTGGGTGACGAGGTGGAGGGTTCCCGTGCCGTGACGCTCAGCGTGGGCGACCGCGGTGGCGATCGTAGCGTGGCCGCAGAACGCGACTTCGGCGCGGGGACTGAAGTAGCGGATGTTGATCCGCTCCTCGCCCGCCTCGGGCCGCAACAGGAAGGCCGTCTCTGAGTAGCCGATGGCCTGAGCGACAGCCAGCATCTGGGCGTCGGCCAGGCACGCAGCGTCCAGCACCACGCCGGCCGGATTGCCGCCCTTCCCGTCGCGGGTGAACGCGGCATAACGCAGGACTTCAACGGTCATCGGTCACTCCTCGGACGCGGGTGGTGAGCTTCATGCCTCGACCATGCCCAGCAGCACTTGCTGCGGGGTTGGGCGGTCATTGGGGCGGCGTTGCGACGTCGTGCTGACTCACCTCAGGTCCAGCAGCCGCCGTCTGAGATGGTCGTCCATCAGGCCACGGTGCGGACCCAGTTGCGCCCTCGCCTGGTGCAGGCAGACGCGCGCCTCATCCAGCCGTCCTGCCGCCCGGTGAACCTCGGCCAGCATGACAAGCACAGCGGACAGGGTGCCGACTCGACCGGTGTCGCGGTGCTGCGTCAGGATGTCGCTGATCTGCCGAGTCGCCGCAGCGGTGTCACCACCTAACCGGGCGTCCGCGCAGGCGGCTGCGCAGCGGGCCGAGGACTCCAACCAGCCGAAGCCGAACCGGGTGCTGAGCTCGAGCGCCTCCGCTGCTCGCTGCTGCACATAACCCGCGTCGGGGAGGAAGACGGCGCTGGTGGCAGCCAGGGTCCGGGCGATTGCGCGCGGGAAGGGACGTCCGTCAGCGTCGGCGAGGGCGATGGCCGATTCCGCGGCTGCGCGGTGCCCGGTCGAGTCGCCATCGAGAGCGGCGAAGTAGCCCTCAGACATCAGAACCATGACACCGAGGTGCTCATCGAAGGCCGCGAGCTCGCGGTTTGGCGTGCGATCCATGGCAGCGCGGGCCGCCCGGAGCTCATCTCGTGCGACATCGAGGCGCCCGTCGTCCAGCCGGCTGAACACGGCCGTGTGGTGTGCGACGACGGCGGCCACACCCTCGTCGGGGTTCACGACCAGCTGCTGGAGAGTGGTGGCGACCTCCGCACCGGACTCCGCGTCGTCCCGGTCCAGCAGATAGAGCCACAGCGACCACCACAGCCGGACGCTGTCGGGGTGGAGAGCACCGGCAGCAGCCAGCGCGCGCGCCCGGGCGACCACCTCTCGCGCCTCGTTGGCACCCCAGCCGCGATTGGTGGCGATGAGTTGGAACAGAGAGAGGAGAACGGTCAGCTCGGTGTGCGGATCGGGCGGCGTGCTGCGGCGTACCAGGTCAAGGGCTCGTCGGAGGTAAAGTTCGGCGCGCTCGTAGGCAAAGACCGACATGGCGCTCCGGGCAGCGGCTCGGTGATGTGGGACGCCGCGCGACCCGGCCAGATCGCGAGCTCGCCACGAGTGGTCGGCAAGCCGGTCCACGGGTGCTCCGACCCGCTCGAGCTCGCTGAGGGCGGCAGCGTGCAGCCTTGCTGCCCGGCCCGGGGGCAGGGACTCGACGACCGCCTCCTGGACCAGGGCGTGCACGAACCGGTGGCCGGCGTCGGCGTGGCTGTCCAACAGTCCGTGGCGGCTGGCCTCGTCACACGCATCCAGGGCGTTCTCGACGCTCATCGCTGCGACGGCCGCAGCGACGGGCAGGTCAAACTCCCGCCCGAGGACGGCGGCCGCTTCCAACAGCAGCGTGGCCTGCTCCGACAGCTCGCGAAGCCGACTGCTGATGATGTGCCGGACCCCGGAGGGCACGGTCGCGGGCAGAGCCGATTCTCCCTCTGCGTCCCTCTTGAGCAGCAGGCGGCCAAGCTGCCGGACGAAGAACGGGTTGCCTCCCGTCCGGTCATGCAGCAGGGACACCAAAGCCTCGTCGGTAAGGGGCCCGTTTGGAGCTTCCGGCTTTAGGTTGGACAGCATCTGGGCGACGCCGTTGATGTCGAGGCCACGCAGCACGACCTCGTCGACGGTGTCCTCGCGCGACATGGTGGCGAGGGTGGCATCGAGCTCAGGCGTCCGCTCGGCGGGGAGGTCCCGGAAGGCGGCCACTACGAGGAGCTCGCGCGCGGCCAGGCTGGGAGTGAGGTAGGAGAGCAGCTCCAAAGAAGGTGGGTCAGCCCAGTGCAGGTCGTCCAGCAGGAGCAGGGTGGGTCCAGCGGAGCCTTGACGGAGGAAGACCGAGACCGCCTCGTAGAGCAGGAACCGCATGGTTTGGGCGTTGTCGCCGGTGATCGGCGATGGCTGACCTGCGCGCCCCGCGAGGGCCGAGGACAGATGAAGCACGAGTCGCGCCGCGCCCGAACAGGCGGCCTGGAGGGCTTCATCGTCCAGTCTTGCCGCCACCGCCTCCACCACCTGCGTCCACGGCCATAGCGAGGGGGCACCGGTGGCCGCCGGCGACCGACCGAGAAAGACGGCGATCCCCCGGGCGAGAGCCTCGGCCTCGAGCAGCTCGAGGAGCGTCGTCTTGCCGATGCCCGGTTCGCCGCCCAGGAGGACGACTGCCCCGGTGCCGCGGCTCTGCAACCGGTCCAGGTGGCGAATCAGCGTGCGGACCTCCCGCTCCCGGCCGACCACCCGACGAGGCTCGCTCAGCTGCGCGCCCGGTGCAGGACGGGTTTCCTTTGGGGCCCGGAGGCCATTAGTGGCTGCGACAGGAGACGCCGCCGGCACGGCCTCGGGCGGCCCGAGGGCCAGGGTAGGTGATGCCAGAGCAGGAGCCTGTTCGAGCATGTCCTGCAGCAGCGACTGCAGGCGCGGCGAGGGATCCAGGCCGAGCTCGTCACGAAGAAGGCGCCGAAAGCTGCGGTGCACCTCGAGGCCTTCTGGGGTCCGTCCGGCCCGATAGAGCGCCAGCATCTGCTGAGCCCGAGGGGTTTCCCGCAGTGGGTGGTCTGCGGCGAAGGCCTCGAGGTCCGGAAGTGCGGCCAGGTGGCGGCCTGTCGCCAGCAGCGCCTCGAACCTGGCCTCGACCGCGCCAAGATAGAGCTCCGTCAACGCGGCCACTGTGCTGCGTGCCGACTCATGGTCGGCGACCTCTGCCAAGGGCTGACCTCGCCACAGCCCCACGGCCTCGTCAAGAGTTGTCAGCGCCTCCGCGGGATTGCGGTGACGAAGCTGATCTTGGCCCTGTTCGACCAGCCGTCGGAGCCGGACCGCGTCCAGTGCCTCGTCAGGGAGCTCCAGCACATAGCCCGCTCCCCGAGTTTCGAGAACTCCGGCGGCACCCGAGGGACCGCCCAGGGCTTGTCGCACGTTCGAGACGTAGGAACGGAGCGTGACGGCCCCCTGGGGTGGCGGAGCGCCGTCCCACAAGCGGTCGATCAACCGGTCGAGGGGGACGACCCTGCCGGCCTCCATCGCCAACAGCACCAGTAACGCGCGCTGCCTGAGCGAGGCGATCACGACGGGCCGGCCATCGAGCACGATCTCCAAGGGCCCGAGAATGTTCACCCGGAGCCACGGCACTGGGCGCTTCGGTTCGCCTATACCTTCCGTCAGCGAGAACTCCTGATCGTGCCACAGCGGCCGACTGGTCCGGCTCATGCGCAACGACGCCATGGCCTTATCTTGCCGTCCGCAACGTCGACGTGCCCAGATCGCGAAAAGTCAACCGAAGCCAGTCGACGGCGATACCAACGGGCACGGGGACGCCTTCATCCGCGACCTCCGCACCGGTCAGACCGTGCGCATCTCCATGAACGGCACCAAGCAGGCCAACGGCCCCAGTGGACCGGACTACGCGCCGCAGGTGACGCTGGCCGACGACGGTCGCCACGCCGCCTTCGTCTCCGAAGCCACCAACCTGACCGCTTCGGCGGACACCAACGATGCGCCGAACGTCTTTCGTGGGACGCCGCCACGTCCGGCTAGCGAGCAGCGGTCGGACGACCGTGGACGGAGCGATGAGCAAACACTGGTCCACTGTTAGCGGGTCGGTAGGACGGCGATGGCCTCGATCGAGACGAGCAGTCCGCGCGGCAGCCTGACGTTGGCCGGGGCAGAGCGGGCCGGCGGTGGATCGGGCATGTGCCTCGCGTACACCGCATTAAGCCGGGAGAAGTCGTCGACGTTGGCGTAGAAGATCGTCGTCTTCACCAAGTCGGCCAGGGAGGCACCAGCCTCCTGGAGCACGGCGTCCAGGTTGCGCAGCGCCTGCTCGGTCTGTGCCTCGATGCCCGAAGGGATGTTTCCCGTCGCCCGATCGATGCCGGCCATGCCCGAGCAGAACACGAAGCCTCCAGCCACCACTGCCTGGCTGTACGGTCCCAGCGCCTCCGGTGCCTCATCGCTCGAGATCGCCTGTCTTGTCATCATGGTCTCCCCCTGCCGGGCGAACGGATGCCGCCACACTCCCGACGATTACACCGCGTCAGCGCCGTCCGTAAACCGGACTCGGCTGAGTTCTTTCTCACCAAGACGTCGCCCTAAGCGCCAGACGCCGGGCTCGGCCCGGGCCGCCCAGGGTGGACGCCATCCTCGTGCTACCGCCGTGGGCGGGTGGAGGGGTTGGCTACCTCCGCTCGATGGTCGTGATCGACGAGCCGCTCGCTTACTCGATGAGGCGGTAGTCGATCAGCAGGGAGCCGGTCGGTGAGGTCGTACTCCCGATGGGCTCCAGCCGAATCGCTGGCAAGCCGTCAAGGAGCTTTCGGCCATGGCCCGCGATCATCGGTGCCACCACGAGTCTGAGCTCGTCGACAACACCCGCGGCGAGCAACGCCTGCGCGACAGAGATGCTGGCATGCACACCGATGATCCCTCCGGGCTGGTTCTTCAAACTCCGCACGAACCCGGCCAGGTCGCCGTCGACTGCCGTCGAGTTGGCCCACCTCTGATCGAGGGGCGTAGAGGTGGCGACGTACTTCGCAACCCCGTTGATGAACGAGGCGAAGGGCTCGACGTCGCTGCTCGGCCAGTACCCGGCCCATTCCTCGTAGCTGCGCCGGCCGAGGATCACCGCGTCCTGCCCTGCGATGACGTCGGCGAGGTTGGCGTCCATGACGTCGTCCCATTCGGCCAAGAACGTATCGGGGTTCTCCGCGACACCGTCGAGGGCCACCAGCTCATAGATCACGACCTTGCGCACGCTCAGAACCTCCGGTTGATGTGGATCATGCTCAGTGGACTACGCCCAACTCCTGAACTCATCGCGGAGGTCGACGTCGTGCCGGTCGGACAGGCTGTGCGAGCTCGCCCTCAGACCTCCAGGAGAAGTGCCCGGAGCGCCGGGGGAACCTCGATGTGCACGGTGACCGACGGACGTTGTGAGAAACAAGCCAGTCCGCGCCCCGCTTGGTCACCCAGTGCCGCGTCGCCCGTCCTCAGATGTCGGTGTCGTGTGCGGGCTGACCGACCGCCGATGGCCGTGTGCCCTGGTTGACGATGGTCCGGGCGACCTGCAACCGTGGTGAGTCCATGGGCGACCAACTCTCCGCACGAGCTCTCGCACCCGACGGACGGCCCCACCCAGGTCCTGTTTCGGTCGTGTTGATCGCGTTGGCGGCGGCCGTGGTGGTGACGCGGGCCCTGGTCAACATGGCGCTCGAGGTGCAAGGCCCGCACCCGATGACACCGTACGTGGCGCCGCAGTACTGGCTCACCTACGAGCACGGCTTCGTCCGCCGGGCGCTGCTAGGACAAGTGGTGCATATTCTGGCCGGCAGCCGTGACCCCAGCTACCACTTGGTCAACGTCGTTGCAGTGGCCCTGTCGGTCACCGCCGTGCTGGCGGTGGTCGTGCTCGCCCTCATGCTGGCGCGACGCGTGGCCTCCCAATGGACCGCTGTCGCGGTGTTCGCTGCCGTTCTGGTCTCGCCGCTAGGGCTGCCACTCTTTGCCACCGATATCGGACGTTCTGACTCGTTCGGTGTCGTGATTCTTGTGCTGCTGCTGTGCCTGCCCTGGCGCCGACTTGCGACGGCGGTAGTGGTGGCGGGAGTCGCGGTGGTGACCGCCGCTGCCGTGGCTGCCGGTGAGTACCTCGTCGCGCCCGTACTCCCGGCTGGGTTGGCCGTACTGTGTTCAGCGCTGGCCGGCCGCCGGGGACGGGTCCCGTGGACGGTGGCTGCGATCACGCCGTGCCTACTGCTGACCGTCATGAGCGGAGTCGTCGCCCCACCACTAGCGCTGGTCCACCAGACAACAGCTGCCGCACGCGCCGCTGGTGTGCCGCCTGCCTGGACCTTGGTACCCGGCCAGCGGGACCACGACTCGGTCTCGCGGCTCAAATACGGGTTCTTCGACAACCTGCAGACCTACTACAGCATTCTGACGCCGCAGGGCGTCGTGGCGACCACCATCTTGTGGGTAGGGGTGTACCTGCTCGTGGTGTGTGTTGTCTGGCGCCTGCTCGGGTGGTCGCTGGTGGAACGCAGGTTCCTGGTCGTGATCACGGTCTTCGCTCTCAGCGCGTTGGCCTTGTCCGGCGCCGGCATCGACTACCGTCGCTGGTGGTCCCTCGCCGTCGTGGGCGCGCTGGGGACCCTGTTGCAGGTGACGTCGGGGGAAGGAAAGCGGATGGCGTTGCACAACGTTGCGGTGGCGGTAGCAATGATCTGCCTGGCCGTGGCCGGGCTCCTCCTGCAGTACATGCCGCTCTGGCCGATGAGATCGCTGGAAGACCTGAGGGCAAGGATCGTCGAATGAGGCCAAGGCGACGGAAAATGACGCGGTTCTCATCGGCGATGTGTTTGGGCCGCTGCGGAACTGGCTAGCGAACCGAGGTGAAGTCGCTGAGTCGCGCGCTACGTCCGTACACCCTGGCGGGGGTCCTCGCCGTGTCGTCGGTCCTGGTCTCTATCGCAGTCGCCACGAGATTCGGTCTGCCCTTGCGCGACCCGGACGGGTTCGTGGGCCCTGCGTACATTCGCCTACCAGCCGCCGTGCTGGCGATGATCGCGATCGACGTGGTCCCACGGGCCATCTACCGACGAACCCGAGTCCTCGACGTGATTCGAGAACGCTACGACCGGGAGCGCATCGTAGCGGTCGCGGCCGGGTTGGCCGTCTTCTACCTGTCGTATGTGTCTTACCGCAACCTCAAGGGTGCGCTGCCGTTTGCACGACCTGGCGTGGTCGACCACCATCTGCTCGAGCTTGACCGGCTGATGGCCTTCGGGCTCGACCCCGCCGTGGTGCTGCATGCGCTGTTCGGCACCGGCGTCGTGGCGTACGTGCTCTCCGGGGTCTACCTGTTCTACCTGGGCTTCGTACCCCTGTCACTGGCCGCGGCTCTGGTGTGGGGCCGCAGCGCGCGGACCGGCTCGTGGTACGTCACTGCCCTATGTCTGAACTGGCTGCTCGGGGCCGCGTCGTACTACCTGGTTCCGTCGCTGGGACCCGTGTTCGTCCGTCCCGACCTGTACGCGGACCTGCCCCCCTCCGGGGTAGCCGCCATGCAGGAGAATCTTGCGTCAGCCAGGCTGGCGGTCCTCGCCGACCCTGTCGGTGCCGACACCATAGCCAGCGTTGCGGGCTTTGCCTCGCTGCATGTCTCCGTGGTCTTCACGGCAGCGATAGTTGCGCACCGGCTCAGGCTGCATCGACTCCTTCGGTGGAGCCTGTGGATGTTCCTGGGGGCGACGATGCTGGCGACCGCCTACTTCGGCTGGCACTACTTGATCGACGTCGTCGCAGGGCTCGCGTTGGGCGCAGTGGCTGCTGCGGTAGCCGAACGCACCAGCGGGCGAGCCGACGGCGAGCCAAGTCTGCGCGGTTCGGCATGGAAAGAACCCGAAGCGGCCCACGCTGCGAGCCGCCGGTAGACCCGTGGGTGCCGGATTTGCAGCGCACAGTCGGTAACTATTCGCACCCGACACCGTCGCCGTCTCGGTCAAGTTTGCGGGAGTAGCCCGGGTCCCCCACCCGGATTGGGTCGGCGCCCGAGGCGCGCACAGCGTCGCAGTTGCGGTAGTGCACTGACCCGCCATCTTCCCCATCCTCGACTTCCGGCTCCGGCTCGGGCTCGACCCCGGGTTCCGGCTCTGGTTCTGGTTTGGGCTCCGATTCCGGTTCTGGCTCTGGCTCGGGCTCCTCCTGGATCGTGGCGTCCGGGTCCTTGGCCTGAGTGGCGGCGGAACGGGTTGTCGTCTTCTTGGTCGGGCAGCGGGACAGCACCCGCTCCATGGCGGCCTTTTCGGCGGCCGTGACCCACAGGTCGTAGCGGGCTTTGATGGTGATTTGTCGGGCTACGAAAGTACAACGGTAGGACTTCTCGGGCGGCAGCCAGGACGCGGCGTCGCTGTCGCTCTTGGCGGCGTTGGTCGGGCCGTCAACGGCCAGCAGTTCCAGCGGGTCGTTCGCGAAGTCGACGCGTTGAGCAGACGACCACGACTGGGCACCCTTCTGCCAGGCATCCGACAGCGAAACGACATGATCAATCTGGACGTCGTCGCTGGTCGTGGCGCCCCTGCGGAACCGGATCGTGGCGTCGGTGTACGGGTCGGACAACCTCCCGCTCACCACCTCACAGCCGTCGGTGCCGGCCAGCACGTATACCGACCGCAGGTCGCGGCGCAGGATATCCGCACGGGTGCTGCACGAGTTGTTGTCAGTGTCGACCCAGCCAGAGCCGAACCTGTCGCGGTCGTAGCTGGTCTTCGGCGCCCGTCCTTTGACCTGCAACCCGGCCAGTGCGTACAGCGCAGTTCCCCGTCGCAGGCTCGGACGCTTCTTCGCCATGGGGGTCAATGAGGTCTCGTCAGACTCCGCCGACTCCTGGTTGTCCGACTCTGGCGGCTCCTCGTCCGCCTCAGCTTCCCCGTCGTTCGGCGCTTCGAGCTCGTCACCATCGCCTGTCGGGGCACCACTGGACTCGTCCACCGAGGTTTGTGGCGAGTCAGCTTGCTCTGATCTCACGTCACAGGTGACAAGTAGCGCTATCAGCAGAACCACGCAAGCAACGAAGCCGAGCTGCCGGTGGCGCTGAAACCGGTCAGAGTTGCTCGGCGCACCGAGGGGTGGGTAGACCGATGACACTGTCGGGGCGCCTCTCCTGAGCATCAATATGCCAACCACAAGGCGCGAAGCCTGTCCCCTACACCAGGGTAAGTCGCACCAGTGGCCACCGTGACCACGCCGAACAAGCGGTGCAGGTCGCCGCTGACCTTGATGTGGCGGCTCCTAGAAGTGAGCACCCTGAAGTTCGCGTTGGCCATGCTGGCGTGCCGCGGGAACTTCGACCGGGCCAACATTCGGTTGGCTCGCGAGCAGGCACGTCGGCCCTTCGACGAAATCATCGAGGTGTTGCGTCGGAAAGCCGAGGCGCAGTTCACCCCGCCCGGCTTGGGTCCTGAGGCGCCCCTCACCGACCGGCTGGTCCACGGCCTGGACATCCGCCGGCCGCTCGGGCTGAACTACGACATCGCGGAGGAGCGCCTGCACAAGTCGCTGACCTTCCTGACCACCACTCCCGCCCGTGGCCTCGTCCCCAGCGGCACGCTGGTTGGGCTGCGCTTCGAGGTGACTGACAGACATGGACTGGGCACACGGGAGCGGGCCTACTGTGAGCGGCAGCGCCGAGGCAGTCCTGCTGGCGATCACCGGTCGCAGCACCGCACTCGGCCTCCTTGACGGCGACGGCCTATCAACATTGCGCGGTCGATTGTCCTGACTCCGTGCACGTCAAGTCATCGCCACTCCCGCCCGCTCTTGCGCCCTGGTGAGGAAAGCGCAGACCGATGGAGGCAGCGATGAAGGCGACCTTCGCCGGTCAGCCGTGTCTGAGCTGCACGATGAGTGACGCGCTCGCATGGGCTGGCGGCGACGCCATGGTCCCACCGCTGGGCGGGCTCCTCAGCGAAGGTGAAAGGCTGAAGAAATGAACTTCACCTCACTCGGCCGAACCGGCCTCCAAGTCTCCCGACTTTGCCTTGGCACCATGAACTTCGGACCCCAGACTGCCGAGAACGACGCCCACGCCATCATGGACGCCGCCCATGACGCCGGGATCAACTTCTTCGACACCGCCAACCGCTACGGAAGCGAGCCGGGCGAAACCGAAACCATCCTCGGCAACTGGTTCGCCAGCGGCGGCGGCCGACGGGAACGCACCGTCATCGCCACCAAGCTCTACGGTGACATGGGCGACTGGCCCAACGAGGGCAAGCTGTCGGCTCTCAACATTCGTCGGGCGCTGGACGCGAGCCTGCGGAGGCTGCAAACCGACTACATCGACCTGTATCAGTTCCACCACATCGACCGGAACACCCCGTGGGAAGAGATCTGGCAGGCGATCGAGGTCGCGGTCCAAGCGGGCAAGATCCTCTACACGGGCAGCAGCAACTTCGCTGGCTGGCACATCGCCGACGCGCAAGCTGCGGCTGCCAAGAGAAATCTCATGGGCCTGGTGTGCGAACAGTCGCTCTACAACCTGCTCGTCCGCGACATCGAACTCGAGGTCGTTCCCGCCGCACAGCATTACGGTGTCGGGATCATCCCCTGGTCACCTCTTCAGGGCGGCCTGCTCGGCGGAGTGATCAAGAAGCAGAACACCGGCGTCCGTCGACTCGAAGGTCGCGCAGCGGAAAGCCTCAACCAGCATCGAGACGCCATCCAGGCGTACGAGGACTTGGCTGAGGAAATCGGCACCGAACCCGGCACCTTGGGCCTTGCCTGGCTGCTCTCGCGGCCTACCGTCACCGCACCGATCATCGGTCCGCGTACCCGTGAACAGCTGGACACCGCCCTGCCTGCCGTCGAGCTCAGCCTGTCACCGGAGCACTTGAGCCGCCTCGATGAACTGTTCCCCGGCCGCAAGACCGCACCCGAGGACTACGCCTGGTGACCGACGGGCGCACCTTTCCCTCGGACGGCAAAGGTGCACACGGGTCAGCACACCCGCAGAGTTCCGAGGCCTCAACCAGCCGGTCGACCACCAGCTGACATGGCATCACGGAAGACCTCGCCGGCACCGGGCTTCCTCATGGAGACGGTGCACGAATTCGCACCGAAATGGAACCCAACTAACCGTCAACCATCCAATGTGCGCGACGCGGGTGAGGTTTCGTGCAGAGTCCTGATGTCAGTCCACGAGGGCCCGAGGGCGGCTGTGGCGTTCTGATGCGACGATTGGGGCGGGCAGGGGCCCGGTGAGGCCACCGCTACGTCGTGGCTCGCACACCGACCGGGGACGGTCGGAAAGAATGGGCCGCATGACGGAGCGTGTGTGGTTCCCCAGCACGCACGGAGCCCGACTGGCGGGCTTGGTGGATCAGCCCGAGGGCCGGACCAGAGGCTGGGGCGTGTTCTCCCACGGCTTCACCCTGGGCAAGGACAGCCCCGCCGCGAGCCGGATCTGCAAGCAGCTGGCCCGCGAAGGTGTCGGCATGCTGCGCTTCGACAACCTCGGACTCGGTGACTCTGAGGGGGACTGGGGCGACGGCTCGTTTTCGCACAAGGTCGCCGACACCGCCCGAGCGGTGCAGTTCATGAACGAGTCCGGCCGCACGGTGCGGCTGTTGGTCGGGCACTCCTTCGGCGGTGCGGCGGTAATCGCGGTGGCGCATCGCCTCGAGTCGGTGCGCGCGGTGGCCAGCGTCGGCTCCCCGTACGAACCCGCGCACGTCGAACACAACTACGACGCGCTCGTGGAACGAATACTCGCCGAGGGAGAGGCGCCCTTCCTGGTGGGCGGCAAGGCCCTCACGCTGCGTCGGCACTTCATCGAGGACGTCCGCGCGGTCGACCTGCACGAGCAGATCCGCACTCTGAGGCGGGCGCTGCTCGTGATGCACTCCCCCACCGATAACACGGTCGGGATCGCCAATGCAAGCAAGATCTTCCGGGCGGCTCGGCACCCGCGCAGCTTCGTCTCACTCGAAGGCGCCGATCACCTGCTCACCGGCCTCGACCAGGCGAAACGGGCGGCCAAGATCATCAGCGCCTGGGCCGACCCTTACCTGGCTGATTCGTGAGGGGGACACTGGTGACCAGGTCGATTCTCGGCCACGCTCCAGACGACCCGGAGCGGCGAGCACAGGTGGGAGAAGTCTCATTCTTGTGGTGCTGGTCGGTATCGACGGCGCGGGGAAGTCGACCGCCGCGCGCCTGCTGATACATCGGATCGAGCTGGCAGGCGGGAGAGCCCTGCTGCTGCAGAACCACGCCGGCCGACGCACGATCTCGACGTGGTGCGCCAAGATTCACCTACGCCTGCATCCCCGACTGGCCGACGCGATCGAGACCATCATCCGGGTCGGGCACGTGCTGGTCTCTCACCTCCGCGCCCGCCGTTTCGAGGGCGTGGTGTTGATGGACCGGCACCTGCACTGCCAGCTCGCGCTGCGCGTCGTACGCGAACTCCCCCGTGGCCGGCTGCTCCCGTGGCTGCTGCGCCACCTTCGTTCGCCCGACGTGGTGGCCTTCTTCGACATCGCTCCTGCCGAAGCTCGGACAAGAATCACGACCCGCGGCATCGACGAAGAGTCCTTGCAGTATCTCGAGGCGTTCAGATCGGCCTATCGCGCTCTGCCGGAGTACGCCGGCTTCGCGGTCATTGACGCCGGCGGAACGGCGACCGAAACTACCGATCGCCTGATGCAGCTGATCGTGGGGTGACTTGCCGGCCGCATCGACGGTTGACTGCTGGTGGACCAAGCACTTCGATGGGAAGCACAATTCTGGCTCACGCCAGTGCGTAGAAAACAAAAACTTCCTGAGCTGCACCTGTACTTTTCCCCGGCTCGAGCAGTCCGACCTTCAGGTGATGTGCCCAACCGCCCTGCTGGTCACGACCAGCTGCCAAAGGAGTGTCGGATGAAAAGACTCGAAGCTTCTGCACCCATCGTGGCCCGCGGCGTTCCTCCGCCCTCAGCTCAAGATCACTCTCAGCTCACCACCAACCCCCATCCACAGAACTAGCAAGGAGCCAACATGTTTGACAGAAAGACAGCGATCCACCGACTGAAGATGACCCTTCTGCCCCTGGCTGCCATGGCTGTGGTCGGCACCATGGCTCCGACGAGCTCGATGGCCGCACCGAGCCCCGACGTCCCGGTGGCCGTCGACACGAGCACCACAACCTCCATCGCACCGGTGAAGCTCAAGGGACAGAAGATCGCTCGGGGCTACTCCTCGACCCAGATCAAGGCCCTCGACCGCACGGGCGGCGATCCTGCGCTTCTCGACCACTGGACCCCCAAGCGGATGCAGCAAGCCAAGCCGTTGAAGGCGCCAGGAGACGCGAAGGTGATCGACAAGGCCGTCCGCGCCGCGATCAAGCAGCTGCCCGAGGTGGCCGACAAGCCCGCGGCGCCCGCAAAGGCGTCGAACGCGTTGAAGAAGGCTCCGGCCCCGGTGACCAACTTCTCGGTGACCAACGGGAAGCTGTTCTTCGACTACTACGAGAGCCCGAGCTGGTGCTCGGCGTCAGCCATCAACACCCCCTCGAAGCGGGTCATCGTCACCGCCGGTCACTGTGTGCACACCGGCAAGGGCGGAAGGTGGCTCACCAATATGGTGTTCGCGCCGGGCTACAACAAGTTCGCCGTCAATCGCGCACCGCGAGGCACCTTCCAGGCGTATCAAGTGCGCACGTTCAACGCCTGGACCACCAACAGCGACCTCAACCGTGATGTCGGCTTCGTCACCTTGTACCGCAACGCTGCCGGCCAGCGCGTGGTGGACGCCATCGGCGGCCACGGCCTCGTCTACAACGGCGGTACCGAGTTCGACGCCAGCATCTTCGGCTACCCGAGCAACCGTGACAACGGCGACCGGATGTGGGCCTGCTGGGGCACCACCCAGGACAACAGCTGGTTCGACAACAAGTCCAAGATCACCTGCAACTTCGGTCCCGGCGCTTCGGGTGGTCCGTGGCTGGCGAACTACAGCAACGCTACCGGTCTGGGCTACGTGCGCTCGGTGACGTCCACGGTCAACAGCGCGGGGGTCAACAAGGGCCCGTACTTCGACACCGCGGTCCGAGACATGAAGAATGCCGCCAACAACGACTGGCCGAACCCTGCGTGAGGTGACAGTGTGGGACTGGCGATCAAGCAGTCCCCGATGGCACAGGAAGTGAAGAGATGACACGACGAGCGCCCCGATCCTCAGCCTGGCTGATGGTCGGGGCGCTCGTCGTCCTGACCGCCTGCAGCCCGATCTTCGACGGTGACCGCAAGCCAGACTCGCCGTCGAGCCCTCCGACGCCGTCGCGGAGCCTGTCAGTGCGTAATGACCTGATCGACCCGCAGGTCATCCCTTGGCGTTCCTGGCGCGTCGTGGGCGGCGCGACATTGGAGTTCACCGTCACCGCCGGAGACAGCCGGTGCTATGGAGCCGAGACCAAGGTAGTCGAGACCGAGACTGCGGTGCGGGTGAGGTTGCGGGTCGGCTGGTTGCCGGAGGCGAAGGAGCGGGACTGTGACGCGATCGCCCTCGAGTCGGTGGTGGTCGTGCCCTTGGCCAAGGCGTTGGGAAAGCGAAAGGTCGAGCCGCTGAGCTGAGGCGCCGGCTGTTCACGCCATACGGAGCCGCACACCGCGCGGAACGGGGCACTTACTTTCCCCGGGCAGGACTTTGGGTAGGGTATCGGAATCTGGTGCCCAGGAGTGAGGATTTCGATGCATCGCAGCAGCGAGAGTAGGTCGGTCAGCCTGAGGGCGCTGGCCGCGGGATTGGCGTTGGCCTCGACAGTCGCCCTGTCAGGATGCCTGCAGAACCCAAACCCAAACACGACGGGTGGGGGTGCGGGCGGCGCGGTCGGCACGGTTGACGGGGGCACGCCGGACTCCGACAAGGTGGTGAACGTCCTCGGCGCTTTCGGTGGAGCCGAGCAGAAGAACTTCGAGGCCTCGATCGCGGCCTTTGAGCAGAGCAGCGGCATTGACATTCAATACGTGGCCGACACCGACTTCACCACCACGATCAAGCAGAAGGTGAACTCCGGGGACGCGCCAGACATCGGCCTGTTTCCGCAGCCCGGCGGCATCTTGGAGTTTGCCGCGGACAGCAAGGTCCAGCCGATCGACACCTACCTGGACTTCGACGCCGTGGAGCGCACTCTGGTGCCCGGCTTCTTCGAGGCCGCCCGCTACAAGGGCCGCGTCTACGGGGCGCCGATGCGGATGGCGGTAAAGAGCATCGTCTGGTATCCGAAGGCCGCTTACCAAAAGGGTGGCTACACCACAAAGCCAGCCTCGATCCAGGTGCTGCAGTCTCAAGTCGCGGACAAAATTAAGGACAGCGGTATTCCTCCCTGGTGCATGGGGTGGGAGTCAGACCAGGCCACCGGCTGGGTCGGCACCGACTGGATCGAGGAGCTGATGCTGCGTATGCATGGCCCGGACGTCTATGACGATTGGGTTGCCCACCGGATCCCCTTCAACGACCCGAAGGTGGTCAAGGCTTTCGATGAGTTCGCCAAGATCGCCAAGACCCCCGGTCAGGTGGTCGGTGACACCAAGGGCATCCTGAACACGGCCTTCGGTGATGCGATGACACCGGCGTTCGCAAACCCGCCGAAGTGCATGCTGCACCGGCAGGGCAACTTCATCAGCGGCTTCTACCCGGCGGACGTGCAGAAGGACCTGGACAACCGGGTCGGCATTTACGTCTACCCCCCTTATCAGGGCGGCTTCGCCGGGCAGCCGATCCTGGGTGGTGGCGACCTCGCCGCCCTGTTCAACGGCAACGACCCTGACGCCCACGAGGTCATGAAGTTCCTGACCTCGCCAAAGTTCGGCGACAAGTGGGCGCAGGCGGGTGGCTGGCTGTCTCCGCACAAGACGTTTGACGCCAAGAACTATCCGGACCAGATCACCAAGGACATGGCCAAGATCGTGGCGGACGCCGACGTTTTCCGCTTTGACGCCTCAGACCTGATGCCCAAGGCGGTGGGCTCTGGCACCTTCTGGACCGAGATGGTCAAGTGGGAGAACGGGCAGTCCTCCAAGGCCACGGCTGATGCCATCGAGAAGTCTTGGCCCAAGTGATGAGCACCAGCATCCAGGTTGAGTCCCCCCGCGCAACCCAGCCCATCCAGACCAGTGACACGCCGCAGCACTTCCGCCCGCTGCGAGCACTCTTGGCTCTGGTCGGCATGGTGGTCGTCGTCTGGTTCCTAGCCAACCTTTTCCTGGCCTTTGGCTACTACCCGCAGTGGTTCGGCAGCAAAGTCGTCATTGCCATCGCGGCCATCGTCGGCGGTGTCGGTGGTGCGGCGTTGCTCTTCATGTTCCTCAACATGTTTGTGGAGGCTCTGCCCCAGAAGATCTCCATGGCGACGATCCCCTATGCCTTTGTGCTGCCGGCGCTGGCCTTGGTGGCCCTGACCCTGATTTATCCCACAATACAGACCATCAATTACTCGTTCGCCAATTCGGACAGCACGGCCTATGTCGGCCTGCAGAACTACGCCACTATCTTCAGCAACAGCGAGTTCTGGCAGTCAGCCCTCAACAACTTGCTCTGGTTGTTGATCGTGCCTGCGGTTACGGTAACCGTTGGCGTGATCGTCGCCGTATTGGGCGACAAGCTCTCGGCCACCGGCGAGAAGGTCGCCAAGAGCCTGGTCTTCTTGCCGATGGCGATCTCGTTCGTAGCCGCCACGGCCACCTGGGGTTTGATCTACGCCTACGACAACCCTGGCGAACGGCAGACCGGTCTGCTCAACGCCGTCTGGACTTCGCTGGGCGGCAACCCGCAGACCTGGTTGGCGATCAGCACGGCCAAGCTGAACTCCCTCCTGCTGATCGTGGTGCTGATCTGGCTTCAGGCTGGGTTCGCGATGATCCTGCTCAGCTCGGCCATCAAGGGGGTGCCGGAGGACACCCTGGAAGCGGCCCGGATCGACGGAGCGACCGAGTTTCAGATTTTCCAGAAGGTGATCATCCCGCAGGTCAGAGGGACAATCATCACCGTCTATGTCACGGTGTTCATATTAGTCCTCAAGGTGTTCGACATTGTCTACGTGTCCACTAACGGCGCTTACGAGACCAACGTGATCGCCAACCTGTTCTTCAACAAGTTGTTCGCTGAGGGCGAGGCCGGGCAGGCCACCGCCATTGTGGTCGTCTTGCTGGTGGCCGTGCTCCCGCTTATCTGGTTCCAGATCAGAAACTTCCGGGAAGAGGAGGCCAACTGATGGCTCGCTCCCTGATGCGTGACGGTCGCCCCCGCAGTTATGTTGCCATCGTCACCATGACGCTCCTGACCCTGCTATGGACGGTGCCGACAGTTGGTCTGCTGATCACCTCGTTCCGGACCCGTGACGACGCGGCTGCCACTGGTTGGTGGTCGGCGCTGTTCGCCCCCGCCAGTGCTGATTGGACGACCAGCAACTACAGCGGGGTGTGGAACGGCTCCGACCTCGGCGCGGGCTTCCTCAACAGCATCGTGGTGGCCGTGCCGGCAACGGTGATCCCGATCATGTTCGCGGCGTTTGCGGCCTATGCGTTCTCGTTCATGAACTTCCCGTTCAAGGACTTCTTCTTCCTGTTGATCATCGGCGTCATGGTCGTGCCCATCCAGGCCGCGTTCCAGCCGCTGCTGAACATCCTGGGGCCGAACGGTCTCGGGATATCCGGCCAGTACATCGCGGTTTGGCTCCTGCACACGGGCTTCGGGATGCCGCTGTGCATCTACACCCTGCGCAACTACATGAGCACGCTCCCGCGCAGCGTGGTCGAGTCGGCCAAGGTGGACGGGTGCACCCACTTCCAGACCTTCTGGAGACTCGTTGGTCCGATGTCGCTCCCCGCCATCGCCGCGTTCGCGACCCTGCAGTTCTTGTGGGTATGGAACGACCTGCTGATCGCCAAGCTGTTCCTGAGGCAGGAGAACACCACGGTGATCGTCAAGCTGCAGCAGTTGCTCGGCACCCAGGGCCAGGGACAGGAGCTGCTGACCGCCGGGGCGTTCATCTCGATGCTGCTGCCGCTATTCGTCTTCTTCGGGCTGCAGCGCTTCATGGTCCGCGGCATGACCTCCGGTGCGGTCAAGGGGTAGTTGTCGGATCGCGTGGGGGATGGCGAGGTGGGATCCTGCAGTTTCGGATCCCACCTCGTCGTGCTCGACGACTAGTTCGTAAGTCCCGCCCGGAGCCCCTCCGAGATGTCGGAGTGGAGCGCGGAGCTGTGGGTGCTCCCTCGTTTCGCAAGCCTAATTGAGCCTCATCAGAGTCGCAGGCCGGTTCTCCATCGTCGTCTCTTGGCTCATTGCTGAAGTACTTGACGAGCCAGGCCTGCGCATTCAGGCGCTCCCACCGGGTCGGCGGCCCTCAAGGGCGATCACCCACGGGGGGCGTCCCCGTGGGTGAGCCGTTCAAGGTGATCGCCGTCTGACAGGCATAACGGCTGAGCAGTTGAGCCTAGCCGGAGCCGAGGAACACGTACCGGGCCAGCAGTAGCAGTGCGACGACGTAGAGCACTGGGCTCACTTTCCGGGCCCGACCGCTGAGCAAGGCGATCAGGCAGTAGCTGATGACGCCGAAGCTGACCCCGTTGGCGATGGAGAAGGTCAGCGGCATCAAGATCACCGTCAGAAAAGCCGGTACCGCCTCGGAGATGTCGCCCCACTCGACGTGCCGGACACCTTCGATCATCAGCGCCCCGACCAGGATCAGGGCCGGTGCGGTGGCCGCGCCAGGAACCGCGCCAGCCAAGGGCCACAGGAACATCGACAGTCCGAACAGCCCACCCACCATGGTGGCGGTGAGACCCGTCCGGCCGCCTTCCTCGATGCCGGCCGCGCTCTCCACGTACGCCGTGGTGGTCGAGGTGCCTACCAGGGCACCGAACATGGCCGCTAGCCCATCCATCGAGAAGGTGATGCGGGCCCGGGGCATGTCGCCCTTGGCGTCGAGGTAACCGGCCCTCTGAGCGAGTCCGGTCAAGGTGCCGGTCGCGTCAAAGAAGTCGACGAAGAAGAAGGTGAACACCACGCTGAACAGACCGATGCCCAGGGCCGCCCCGATGTCGAGCTGTCCGACAAGGTCACGAGGCCACACTGGCAGTCCGACGATGCCGTTGGGAAAGCCCGAGAAGGCGACCTGACTGCCGTCCGGACCGGCATACACCTTGGCTCGGGTGATGATCGCCAGCAGCGAGGTGAGCAGGATGCCATACAGGATTGCGCCTTTGATCTTGCGATACATCAGCACCGCCGTGACCAACAGCCCGACCACAGCCAGCCAGGCCGACGGTGAGGACAGGTCGCCAAGACCCAGGGCGGTGGCCTCGTTGGGCACCACGATCCCGGCGGAGCGGAACCCGAGAAAGGCCAGGAAGCAGCCGATGCCCGCGGTGATCGCAAACTTCAGGCTGAGCGGGATGCCTCGGACGATCGCCTGCCGGGCGCCGATCAGGCTCAGGAGAACGAACAGGACACCGGACACGAAGACCGCACCCAGGGCCGTCTGCCAGGGGTAGCCCATCGCCCCCACCACGGTGAATGCGAAGAACGCGTTCAGTCCCATCCCCGGCGCCTGCGCGAACGGGTACCGTGCCACCAGGCCCATGGCGAGGGAGCCGAAGGCGGCGGCCAGGCAGGTGGTCATCAGCAGTTGTACGAACGCGTTCGGCACCGGAATGGCGCCCTGGAGCACCTGCGGGTTGACGAAGAGGATGTAGCTCATCGTCAGCCAGGTGGTGAACCCGGCTCTCAGCTCCCGCGGAATCGTCGAGCCCTGCGCAGAGATCCCGAAGTAGCGGTCTATGCCGGACTTCGGCGGCGCGGCCGCCGGGATGGTTTTCGAGCCTGTTGTCTGGGTCATGCCGCCTCCTGGGAACGCGAGTGGGTCGCAACGGATGGATCGTGGTTGGGCGAATCGAGGCGTTGGCCGGCCACCCACACCCCCGCCACATCGGCGGGGGTCCCGAGGGCGAAGACCTTGGCCAGCATGTCGGAGGCGTCCGCGGCGTACCGAAGGACGGTATCGAGGGTGCTTCTCGGGGCCGCTCGCAGCCAGACGGCGTCGAAAGCCTTGCCGACTCCGAGGTCACCGACATCGTCGGCCAGTCCCAGCGCGCGGGCGCCGGCACGGGTTGCCAGATAGAGCAGGTGTGTGGGGCTCAGGGGGTAGCCGGCCGACCCCAGCAGCTGCTGGCCGAAGTAGGCCTGCAAACCCTCCTTGAGCAGCGAGAAGCCGGTGCCGGCGCCGACATCGGAGCCGAGAGCGACACCTACCCCGTGGCTGAGGTGGCGCCGAAGCGGAAAGAGACCGCTGCCCAGGGCCGCGTTGCTGGTCGGACAATGCGAAGCCCAGGCCCCGGCCGCTGACATCGTCTCCAGCTCCTGGTCTCCTGCGTGCACGTTGTGCGCCAGGACGCTCCGGCCGGTGATCAGGTTGTGATGGCAGTAGGTGTCCAGGTAGTGCGCCCGAGCCGGGAAGTAGCTGGCGACTCGGGCGACCTCGGCGAAATTTTCGTTGATGTGGGTCGTGAACCAGGTGTCGGGCGCGCTCAGCAACTCCTCGCAGACCTGCAGCAAGGGCTCCGAGGCCGACAACGAGAAACGGGGTGTGACGGCATAACGGAGGCGGCCGCGGCCCGCCCAGCGCGCCATCAGCTCCCTGCCCTCAGCCAGGGCGCGGTCCGGGGTGGTGAGCAGCGAAGCCGGCAGGGCGCGGTCGCTGAGCACCTGGCCGGCGGTGATGCGCAGCCCCGAGGTCTCGGCCGCCGCGAAGAACGCGTCCACTGCCTCGGCGAAATGGGACCCGAAGACCAGCGCGGTGGTGGTCCCGGCGCTGCGGAGGCCCGCCAGGAACTCCTCGGCCACTGCCTCGGCGTAGCTGCGCTCGGCCAGTCGCTCCTCCTCCGGCAGCGCGCAGCGGTCCAGCCAGTCCAGCAGCGGCATCCCCAAGCCACCGATGGCGCGGACCTGTGGGAAGTGCACGTGGGTGTCGACGAACCCGGGCACCAGGACCCCGCCGCGCAGGTCGACCACCTCGTCTTCGGAGTGCGCACGGCGAACGTCGGAATAGGCGCCTCGGGCGGCCACCCGTCCGTCGCGGACCAGCAGCCCGCCATCGGAGTCCGCGCGCAGCGAGTCAGCCGGATCACTCAGGAAGGGATCGCCCGGAACGTCGATCACGGTGGCCCGATAGAGCGTCACGGCGCCGCTCCGAAGGTGGACAGCCGACCCGACGGCGCATGCGCCGCCAGGGTCTGCACCAGGGCGGCGGCGACGCCGATGGCGATCACCGCCGGCTCCTTGCCCGTCACCTCGGGGTGGCCGATCGGGCAGGGGATGCGGTTGATCTGCTCCGGCCGAGGTCCAGCCTCGGCTCGGCGCGCGCCAAATCGAGCCCAC
>DASQDG010000116.1:0-20743 GCA_035634295.1 Propionibacteriaceae bacterium
ACCGCCGGGGCCTGCCGACGCCGTAGTCCACGTGTCCTTCGGCGGGATCTGCGGGTCCGACCTGCACTACTGGACCTCCGGGGCTGCCGGGGAGTCAATCCTGCGGACCCCGATGGTGCTGGGACACGAGGTAGCCGGCACCGTCGTGCAAGCTGCGGCGGACGGCAGCGGGCCCGCTGTGGGAACGCCCGTCGCTGTACACCCGGCCACTCCTGCCGGCGACGGTGTCACCCGATATCCCCCTGACCGGCCGAACCTGTCACCCGCCGGCAGCTATCTCGGCAGCGCCGCCCGGCTCCCGCACACCGACGGAGCGTTCATCAGCCACGTGACCCTGCCCAGCAGGATGCTGCGACCGTTGCCCTCTGGGCTCACCCTGCGTGAGGCCGCTCTGATCGAGCCTGCCTCGGTGGCGTGGCACGCGGTGGCGCGGGCGGGCGATGTGCGCGGCAGGTCGGCCCTCGTGGTGGGGGCCGGACCCATTGGGGCGCTGGTCATCGCCGTCCTCCGCCGGGCCGGCGCCAGCGAGATCACCGCGATCGACAGGCATCAGCTGCCGCTCGACCGCGCCCGCAGCCTCGGCGCCACCCGAACGCTGCTCGCCAACCAGGCCGACGAGATCGCCGCCGTCCAGGCCGACGTGGTGGTCGAGTGCAGTGGCAGTCACCGGGGGCTGTCCAGCGCCATCCGCGCAGCCACCCGGGGGGGCAGGGTGGTGATGGTGGGGCTGCTCCCCTCCGGCGAGCAGCCGGTGCTCATCTCGTTGGCCATCACCCGCGAGCTCGAGCTGGTCGGAGCGTTCCGCTTCAACGACGAGATTGACCCCGTGATCGCCGCCCTGAACGATCGCACGCTGCGGATCGAGCAGGTGATCACTCACGAGTTCGACGCCGCCGACGCGATACGGGCGTTCCAAGTGGCGAACGACCCTGTGACATCGTCGAAGGTGCTGCTGCGGTTCTGATCGCGGCTAGTCCCGCAGTGGAATGCCCTTGGCGTCGGTGGCGTACCCCGGTGACCGGGTCAGGATCAGGATCGCCTCAACGATGACCCAAATCCACACCAGCGGCGCCAGAAACCCGAACGAGAGCACGGTCAGCAGAAGTTGCACGACGCCGATCCCGGTGCGGCCCAGATAGAAGTTGTGGATCCCGAATCCGCCCAGGAAGATGGCCAGCAGTCCGGCGGCGAGCCTCGACTTCTGCAGCCCCGCGGGGTAGGCCTGCTGCCGCAGGTCCATCGGGTACTGCGGCTGATAAGGCATGCCATACGGCTGGACGGGATGACTGGGCGGATATCCGTACGGCTCGCTCTGAGCCGCGCCATAGACGTCATAGGAGGGCGGCTGGTGGTACGGCGGCGTCCGCTCGTTCTCCGCTGGAGGTTGTGCCATCGTTGCCCTTCCTTGAGCCGGCGCTCGCTTGATTGCGATCGGCAGGGCGGCAATCTTACGCGTTAACTGCGCCACCAATTGGCTTGCGGCGGCGCACTCAAGGGTGACGAGCAAAGATTTCTGCATGCGTCCTGGTCAACGAGTGACCCTGCGCGGCCCTGGTCTCGTTGCCGTGCGCCGGACGTCGGGCCGGCACACGGGCGATGAGTTTGCGCCAGCAGTACGGTCTACCTCGCCAACAACGACACCAAGGAGCCGCATGGCCGAGATCCACGTACACCAGTTCATCAGTCTCGACGGGGTCATCGACACCCCCAGCTGGACGATGGACTACGGCTTCGACCCCGGCATGGGCGAGGCCATCGGCGCAGTGACCGACCGGAGCCGAGGCATCCTGCTCGGTCGCACGACGTATGAGATGTTCGAGCAGGGCTGGTCGTCGCGCACGGTCGAGGATGATCCTGGAGCTCCGTTCTTCAACGACACCACCAAGTACGTGGTCTCCGGCACACTCACAGAGCCGACCTGGCGGAACTCGACGGTCATCGGTCCCTATGACGTGGACACCATCGGACAGCTCAAGAAGGACGTCGACGGCGATCTTTATGTCAGCGGCAGCGGCACGCTGGTCCGGGCCATGCTGGCCGATGGCCTGATCGACGGGCTACACCTGTTCGTCTATCCCACCGCCCGCGGTTCCGGCCCGCGACTGTTCACCGAGCAGATCGCGCCGGGTCAGTTGTCGCTGGCCAGCTGTCAGTCCTACGACAACGGCGTGGTGTACCTCAGCTACCGGCGAGCCACCTAGGCGCCTAATGAGGCGCGCTGTGCCCTGGTTGAAGCAGCCGACACCGCCAGTCCATGACCGAGGTCGGGGTTGTCCACGAAGAAGCCGTCCATGCCTGCCGCCGTGAACGTCCCGAGCTCTCCAGCGAGGTCGCCGGGGGCCAACGGATCATTGCCGCGGCGAAACTGGCGCGGAAGGAAGTAGTTCTCGCGGCGGAAGGTGAACCCGTGCACGGCCAGCTCCCAAGAGTGGGCGGCCTCGATCACCCGACTGGGCTCGAGCAGCCTGTCGGCCGCATCGCGGGGAATCATGACCGACCGCGGCAGACCGACGCCGTGGGCGTAGGAGCTGATGGTTCGCAGACCGTCGTAGCTGATCAGATCGGCATAGCTGCGTTCGTCACCGGCGACCGCGAGGTCGAAGGGCTGTCCGGTGGGCTCGACCAGCTGGATCAGCCGGTAGTCGGTGTCGCCAGCCAAGTCTTGCAGGTTGGCGGTTTCGAAGCTCTGCAGAAACACCGGGGCTCCGGCGCCGTATCCCTGCTGTCGCAGCCCGCGCACCATCGGCTCCTCCAGCGCCAGACCGAGCGATCGGAAGTACGTCGGGTGCTTGGTCTCGACATAGAGGCCCACCCGCTCGCCACGAACCGTACGCATGCTGTCGGCCAACTGGATGATCTCAGTGAAGGTGGGCACCTCGAAGGTGTCGTCCAGTCGCGCGTTGGCGATTCGGATGTGCGGCAGCCGCTCTCGCGCCCGAAGCGTCTTCAGCTCAGCGAGAGTGAAGTCCTCGGTGAACCAGCCCGACACCTCGACGCCGTCGACCGCCTTGGTGGTCTGGCGCCTCGCAAACTCGGTGCGAAGCGCGACGTCGGTGGTATGGCTGATCTCGTTCTCGTGTCGGGCCACCAGCACGCCGTCCCTGGTCGACACCAGGTCAGGCTCGATGTAGTCCGCCCCCTGCTCGATGGCTAGCGCATAGCTGGCCAGCGTGTGCTCCGGTCGATAACCACTCGCTCCGCGATGAGCGACGACCAGAGGTGTACGTGGTGTTGCCGCCCTGACGGGCACCCGAAGACCTCCCCCAAGAGCAGAGGCCATGACTCCTCTACTACCCGCTCGAGGCTAGAGGAACATACGTTCCGATGTGGCCGACACGCGCAACTCCGCCCAAACCCTACGAGGAGAGAGCAGTTGTGGGGTCAAGCGGTGGCAACGTGCGGTCCTCGATGAAGCGCTGGGCGAAGACGAACAGCTCCTGCCCGAGGTGAGTGGCGTAACGCCTGAGCACGGTGAGAGCGTGGTCGGCAGGGATGTGATGGCGCTCCATCAAGATGCCTTGAGCCTGCGCAACGACTCCGCGCGTGCGCACGGCCCGCATCAACTGCTCGCGCTCGGTCGCGATCGCCACCGCTATGGCAGCGTGCTGAGCGAAGACCTGAGCGACCGGGAGATCGGCGGAAGTGAAGTTGGAGGTCCGGCGGGAGTAAAGCGTGAGCGCCCCGGACGTGTCGCCGTCCTGGAGGCTGAGAGATAGCACCGACCGGAACCCGAGGTCCGCGGCCAAAGGCGCCCAGAAGCGCCACCGGCTGTCCGATCGCAGGTCGGTGGCGATCACGGGCTGTTGGCGGGCGATGGCCTGCTGGCCCGGGCCCTGGCGGGTCTCCACCTGAAGTTGGTCGGCGATGGCGGCGTCGCGGTGCGACGCAGCGAGGGCCTGGACGTGCTGGTCGCCAGTTACGAGCAGGAAGCCTGCGGCGTCGCCACCGAAGGATTGCTCCCCAATCGCGAGCACCCGGTCCAGCGTGTCGCCGAGCATGGCCTCGGAGAACATGTCGTGAGCGATGGCTCCGAAGTCAGCCAGCCCAGCCCGACCTGCAACTTCAGGGGATGTGAGTGTGATGGTCATATGCGACGCCTGCCCGGTTGAGGATCCGACTTTGGCTTTCAGTATAGGCTCAAACCTATGCAGATCCGCAACTTCGTGCATAGGCTTCCTGGTAAGTGACCCAACAGCACAGTGGGACGCCCGATGACGACGACGGCGACGGCACAGACGGCGCCGGCAGCTCCGAGGCCGACGCGAGCCGGGCCGGCCTGACGATCGAGCAGGTGTCGCGCATGGTCGACTTGCCCATTCCCACCATCCGTTCCTGGGAGCGCCGATATCAGCTTCCGGCAGTGAGCCGCACGCCGGGCGGGCACCGCCGCTATCGCGGCGAGCAGGTGGACGTTGTGCGTCGGATGCGAGACCTGGTCAAGGAGGGCACCCGGGCGGCGGACGCCGCCGCGCAGGTCAAGGCCGAAGAGGCCGCATCACCGACGTCACTGATCGAGGCGCTGCTCCAGGGAGCGCGGGCTTTTCAGACCGAAACTCTGGGCCAGGTCTTGGACGAGGGCCGACACGCATTGGGTCTGGGGCGAATGGTGGACGAGGTCATCCTTCCGGCTCTGCGTCTGATCGGCGAGGAGTGGCAGTCCGGCCAGACTGACGTCTCTCACGAGCACCTGGCGAGCAACGTAATTCGGGCGTGGTTGTCGACGGTCAGCCAACTGCAAACGTCGCCGGTGGCGTCGCCGCCGATCGTGCTGTCCTGCGGGCCACGTGATGACCACACCCTGGGTCTCGAGGCCCTGCATGCACTGCTCCTCGAGCGTGGTGTCCCCTGCCGGCTGCTGGGGGCTCGCACACCCGCCGATTCGTTGGCCCTTGCAGTGCGTGACACAGCCGCGGTCGCCGTCGTACTGGTCTGCCACCTCGCCGCTGGACGCCAGGCAGCTGTCGACGCGTTGCGCCAACGCGAGCTGGCGCAGACTCGCATCTATTACGCAGGCGGGGCGTTTGCGTCGCATCAGGCACGACAAGGGGTGCCCGGACAGTATCTGGGCGAAAACCTCACTCAGGCGACTGAGGTGATCGCCGACGGTTTGGCCGGATCTACTGCAGCACGACCTGTTGGCTGACGATCACCCCGCCCTCCACCTGGGCTACGCAGGAGTAGATCCCATACGCCCCATCGTGGTCCTGAAACTCGGCGATGACGGTCATCTCGTTGTTGTGTTCGACGTGGTAGACCACGCGCACCGCACGACAGCTGGAGCAGGTTTGGTCGATCCACTCCCCAATGGCGGACTTTCCCCGCAGGTGCTGTCGCGATCGCTGCCCCCGGCACACAATGGACACTTCGGCTTCGTCGTCATACCAGCCCAGCTGAGAACGGCGGTCTCGCGCTTCCAGATCTTGAATGAAGCCAGCACTCGTGACGCGAGGCATAGTGACAGCGGACATAGCGACTCCCGAAAACCAGAGTGGGAAAGTCACTTCCCGTTGTGCTTCCCCGTGAGGCTCCTACCATAAGTGTGAGCAGAATGCCATGTCTGGCGTTGTCCTAACTCTGCCATGTCCTTATCAGGACGTACTGGTCAGCGATGATCAGGGCTAAGGCGGAGCAGAATGGCATGCTGTTCCCATGTCCACGACCGTCACCACTCCGGCGGTCGAGACGCCCCCACGGTTCTCCTGGAACCTTGCGCCGGCGGGGATTGTGGCGCTTTCGGCGTTCTTGATGTTTGGGCTGCAACGGGAGGCGCTGGCGTACCCCGTCCTAGCCGCTGGCATCGCTCTGGGATTCCTGCTCGACCGCGACCTCGGCCGCAGCCTGCTGCTGATCGGCCTCGGCCTAGCCCCGATCGGTCTAATCTCGGTGGCGGCCGACATCAGGTGGGCCCACTATTTCCTGGTGGCCGGCGTGCTGACCGTTGCCGTGCTCACCCCATACCTGCTGGACCGCTACGCCTTTCGCCGACACGTCATTCGGTTCCCGCTGCGCAGCGGGCGACACTGGACGCTCAGCGAGCGGATCTACATGTTCAGCGTGGTAGGGCTGGCCTGGCTGATCATGCCGTACTACTTCATCAACTCAGGCACCTACTTGAACTGGCCGGCCCCACGAGAACCCAGCGAACTGGGTCGCCTATTCGTGGGAGTGAACGCCGTCGGTTTGTGGGACGAGCTGTTCTTCATCTGCGGCGTCTTCACCCTGCTGAGGCGCCACTTCCCGACCTGGCAGGCCAACATCTTGCAGGCGGTGATCTTCGTGTCCTTCCTGTGGGAGATCGGCTACACCAGCTGGGGACCGTTCCTCACCTATCCGTTCGCCCTGATCCAGGGGTGGCTGTTTGCGCGGACCCGCTCGCTGCCGTACGTCCTGTGCACGCACCTGATCTTCGACTGCGTGCTCTGGCTGATTCTGGTGTACGCCCACAATCCGGGCTTGCTGCCTCAGATCTTCTGGTACTAGCTGCGCCGGTCGACCGACTTTTCATAAATTTGCTGGCCCGAGATGCATCTGTAACACGTCTCGCAGTAGGGTCCTCGCCATGACTACTCCCGCCGCCGAGGACCTCCGCGAGCACAGTCAGCTGAAGCGGTCGATCACCGGCAAGCAGCTGTACTTCTATGTCGTCGGCGATGTTCTCGGCTCGGGCATCTATGTGCTCGTCGGCTTGGTTGCCGCGGCCGTCGGCGGGGCGTTCTGGATGGCCTTCCTGGCCGGCTCAGCGATCGCCCTCATCACCGGCCTCGCGTACGCCGAGCTGGTCACCAAATACCCGCAGGCGGCCGGCGCCTCGCTCTACATCAACAAGGCGTTCCGCAGCCCCCTCCTGACGTTCTTCATCACCATTTGCATGCTCTCGGCGAACTTCGCCGCCGTGGGGGCGCTGTCGTCGAGCTTCGTGCGCTACTTCGCCGGGCTGGTCGGAATCTCGTCGGAGTCGATCTGGACGGTGACCATCGTCGCGCTGATCTTCATCAGCCTCGTCACGCTCATCAACCTGATCGGCATCACCGAGTCGGTTGTCGTCAACGTCATCATGACGTTCATCGAGGTGGCCGGTCTCATCATCGTAATGATCATCGGGGCGATCGCTCTGTTCACCGCGGTCCAGAGCCCGGCGGTCCTTCTCGAATTCAGGGTCGAGGGCTCCCCGATCCTCGCGGTTCTCGCGGGCGTCTCGCTCGCGTTCTTCGCCTGCACGGGCTTCGAGAACGCGGCCAACGTGGCCGAGGAGACCGTCGACCCGGCTCGTGCCTTCCCGCGGGCGCTCATCGGTGGCATGTTCACCGCCGGGATCATCTACACCCTGGTTTCCATCGCGGCGGCCCTGGCCCTGCCCATCGACCAGCTGGCCAACAAGACGCTGCTCGAGGTTGTGCGCACCGGCCTGTTCCCCCTCCCGGTCGGGTTCATGCTGGTCCTCTTCGGTCTGATCGCCATGATCGCCATCAGCAACACCACCCTGGTCACGGTGACGGCCCAGGCCCGGATCCTCTACGGCATGGCACGGGAGGACATCGTGCCGTCGGTGTTCGCCAAGATCCACCCGGTCCGGCGCAGCCCGTACGTGGCGCTGATCTTCGGCACGATTGTCGTCGCCACCCTGCTGCTGGTTGGCGCGGGGATCCGGAGCAGCCAGGCCGCCGCCGGCGTGGCGGCCGACGATCGACTCGACATCGTCGACCGGTTGGCCACCATCACCGTGGTGTTCCTGCTGTTCATCTACGCGCTGGTGATCGTGGCCTGCCTCAAGGTGCGCGGCCGGGACGAGCATCCGGACGTGTACCGGGCCAACACCCCAATCCTGATCCTCGGGATCATCGGCAACCTCGTCGTGCTCGTCTACACGGTGGCGACGGATCCGGGGTCTCTGTTGTGGGTGGCCGGCCTGCTGGCCGTCGGCCTGGTGCTGTACCTGCTGGAGAAGTTCTTCGGCCACAAGAAGCCGCAGGGCGGCTCGCAGACCCCTAGTCTGCCCTCGAACAAGGAGCACTGATTCCATGCATTGCATCGTCACCACCGACGGCTCACGGGCCTCCCTGGTCGGGGCCAAGCAGTTCAAGTGGATCGCGGACTCACGCGAGATAACCGACGTGACCGTCATCGCGGTGGTCAGTCCGTTTGCCGCGGTGCCCTTTGCCAACGAGTTGGGCGCGCAGCAGCCTCCCGGGCTGGCCGAGCTGAGTTTCGGCGAGGACGCCCAAACCGCGGTCGACATCGTGGCAGCCACCTTCGACGGTTGGGGGCCGACCATCCACAAGGAAGTGCGGAGCGGCTCTCCGGCGCAGGAGATCGTCCGCGCGGCCGAAGACCTCAACGCCGACCTGATCTCCATGGCTGCCGGCAGCCGAGGGCTCACCCAAACCATCCTGCTCGGCAGCACCGCCTCACGGGTGCAGCACTCGGCACCCTGCCCGGTGCTGATCTGCCGTCCGACGCCGAAGAGCAACCGCGTCCACGGCTGACGCGGTAGGTGGCCGAGACTGGAGTCACGCCCATCGCCCATGGGCTCAGCGCTATTTGGGGCAGTAGTTGCTGGGCTTCGCTCTCTTCAGCACGCCGTCGGTGAACTCCAGGTCGACGGTCACGGTGCATGAGGTGTTGTAGGCGACCTGGTAGCGCTTACTCTCCCGAACCACGATGGTCCGCGGGTGGCCCTTCTGCACCTCGAACCGGAACGAGTAGTCCAGGGCCCCCTTGACTCTGTAGACCGAGGCATCGAAGAGGAAGTCTGTGTGGCCCTTGCCGGACACCTGGATCATGCCCTGCCGAGTGCGGCTGTCGTACTTGGCGGTCGTGGTCGTGCACACGCGGTATCCGTGGGGAGCGTACACGGCGTGGTATCCCGACGGTGTGCAGAGCTGAGGCCCGCTGTAATCCCGGGGCGCCGCGCTAGCCGGAAGGGCTAGCAGAGCCGCGGCGCCGCCCACTAAGCACACAGCAGTGACGGAGCGCTTCATGCTTCCCCCGATGAGTCGGCGCCCGACTACTCGAGCGCAGGATGGCTCAATATTCCTTTACTGGCATCCGCCGTCAAGTGTTGAAGAGTCGGGGTTGATGCCCATCGGCGCCAGGTGGGTCGTGCTTTGGGACGGCGACGAGGAGGAGGTCGTAGACCCTTCGTAGTGTCTCCCGCGGCACCGGTGGCAACATCATGCTGGCTCCAACGGCCACCAGATAGGGCAGGAGGGCGGACGCCTGGATTCGGTCCGGGTCGGAGCTCAGCTGTGACCAGACGCCCTCGAGGACCTTGATCCGACGCTCGTCGATGCGTTGCTGCGCCTCGCGGGCGGCGATGTCGGAGAAGGCCCACACTCGGAGAGCCACCTCAAGCTCGGGTCGGTAGAGGCCGTCCGGATGGTCGATCATGCTGGTTAGGCTGGCAAGGACGTCAGATGGCCTAGGTGTTTTGGACGCAACGGCGTGGTCGAGGGCGGCGATAACTTCGCGCTGGTACTCGTTCAGCAGGGCCCGCTTGTAGTCGGCTATGCCGTCGAAATGGTGATGGAAAGACCCTTTGGTGACGCCCAACTGAGCGCAGAGAGGGTCGATCCGTAAGCCTTCCGAGCCTGCGGTGCCCAAGACCTTGATGCCGTGATTGAGCCAGTCTGATCTCGAGAGCACGAATCGACCATACCATACCGTATAGTACGGTTATGGGTGAGGTGACTGTTATAGGGGGCGGTCTGGCCGGGCTGGTGGCCGCCATCACCGCTGCCGAGCACGGAGCCATGGTTACCGTGCACGAGGCGCACAAGAGTCTTGGCGGTCGATGGCGGCTGTCACCGCCGCCTTATCTGGCGCAGGAGGGGCCACACGTCGTCTACCGCGATGGGGCGTTGTGGGGTTGGCTGAGGCGGCGAGGACTTCTAGGCGTCAACCGCAGAGTGCCCCCGACGGCGTTGCCGGGCTTCTGGTTTCGCCACGGCGGGACGCTCCGTCACACGCCGCCAGCTGGGCTGGTCCGGGTGTTGCTGGCGGTGCAGCGGCGGAAGGTGCCCTGCCAGGTGTCGTTCGACGAGTGGGCGTCGTCGAGGGTGGGCCCCGAGGCGGCCCAGCTGGGCGCATCCGCGTCGGGGGTGGCCGTGTTTCACCACGACCCAGGGTCGCTGTCGGCCGAGTTTGTGGCCGAACGACTGCGGCGCGTCTTCGCAGTTCCGCCGGGAGCAACCTATCGACGCGGAGGATGGGGCGCCATGTTCGACGATCTCGACCGATACGCGAGGGCTCTGGGAGTGAAGGTTGAGCTGGGGTCGCGTCTGACTCAACTCGGCCCCGGGCCCACGATCGTGGCCACGGCGCTTGAGTCGGCCCGGGTACTGCTGAAGGATGATGCGCTGCAGTGGCCCTCAGGGCGGGCGGTCCTGCTTGATCTCGGCTTGAGACGCGCTCCTCGAGACGCCTTTGCGGTCAGCGACCTGGACTCGTGCGGCTGGCTGGAAAGGTTCACGGCGCCGGACCCCACCCTTGCGCCCAAGGGTGAGAGCCTGGTGCAGTTGCAGGTGCCGATCGGACCCCACGAGTCAAAGGCCCACGGTGTGGCTCGGCTGGAGGCGCTCGCTGACAGCGCTCTGCCCAGCTGGCGAGAACGGGTGACGTACCGACTCGAGGCGGTTGCCGATGCCCGTACGGGGGCAGTGGACCACCCGGGCACCAGCTGGCGGGACCGCCCGGCCATCGATCGCGGTGCCGGGGTGTTTCTCGCCGGTGACCGGGTCGCCGCTCCCGGCCTGCTCAGCGAGGTCAGCCTGACCAGCGCAATCCGCGCCGCGCAGCTTGCCGTCGCGGCAGCGCGACTCCCCACAACAATGGGCTCCTGAGGCGGGGTCAGGTGCGGCACCCGCTCCTATCATGGTCGCCAAGCGGCCGTGCTCGTTCCGCGAACCGCGATCACTCAGCCGGAAGGACCCTGTGATGGCCAGCGACCGAGGCATTTCGGACGGCGACGGCCGGTCATCGGCCGACCTCCGGGGCAAGGTGCGAGCTGAGCTGGACAAGCTCCGAGAGTTGGCTCAGCGGGTCTCCATGGAGGAGGTCCGCCAAGGCGAGTGGTTCGCCAAGTTGCTCAGGTTCTCGATGGATCCGTACGTGCAGGAGGTGGACGCCGCCTATTTCGACAGGTTGTATCCCGGCTTCTCGGCTGAGGAGAAGGTACGCGCCCGGGTTGAGCTGGCCGCCCGCTTGGCCAGTGTCGAGGGCGCGCTCACGGCTGGTGCCTACACAGGCGCCATCGCGGCAACCTTTGGCTCCCGCGGTGCCGCCTTGCCGGTCGCGCTGCCTTCCGCCGGCGCGAGCTTCGTGCTCGACCTCCTCTTCTTGTCCCACCTGCAGCTCCGGCTCGCCTATGACATCGCCAATATCTTTGGGGTGCCGCTTGATTTGGAAGACCCGGAGGACCTGTGGAGGCTCATTCAGGTGGCGTTCGTCCTCAAGGAGCCGGCAGCCCGATGGCAGGCGCTAGGGCAGAAGGCTCCCGCGATGGTGCGAGCAACCCTCGAGAAGATGTTCACCGGTGACCCTGCGGCAGCCGCTCGCAGCCTGCCGGCGCTGGGCAAGTTCCTGCTGCAGCGGAACGTGGCCAAGTTCGCGATACCGGGAGTGGGAGTCCCCCTGTCTATCGGGGTGAACTACTGGTCGGCGAACGTGGCGGGAAGCCAGGCCTCGACCGTCTTCGGTCGAGAAGCCCGGATCATGGAAACGGCCCGCCGCGTCACTGAACACGATGTGGATCACGCGGAGCTGTTTTGGGTGCTGTGGCTGATCGTCCGAGCCGACACGGTGGTCCACGAGAACGAGCGCCTTCTCTTGAAGCACGTTTCAGCGCTAGTCGGTGACCTCAACAGCGAACTTTCCGCTCTAGCCACCCTGGACACCATGGTGGACTTCGACGTGAAGCCAACGGCCTCGATCCCACCGTTCAAAAGCCGGGACAAGCAAGCGCTTTACGCGGCCGCCGTCGCCGCAGCGGCAGTGGACGGCAGCATCGATGCCCATGAGCTGTCGCGGCTGAGAAGGGTCGCCGATCACTGCTCCGTGCCGTTCGACGCGGCCGCCGTTCGGCGACTGGCCGCTGCTGAGGCCAGAGCGGACTGACCGCAGTGGCGTCCCTACGCCAGACCCCAGCTGGCTAAGCGGCGCGGCAATCCCGGTCGCAGACGCTCGCCAGGGCCGGTTCAGCCAAGGCCCGCCGGCGGCTCCGAGATCGGCAGCCGCACCTGAAAGCGGGTGTCACCGGGAATGGACGCCACCCTGAGGTCGCCGTGGTGGCGCTGGGTAACCACCCGGTAGGAGATGTCCAGGCCCAGGCCGGTGCCCTGCCCGACGGGCTTGGTGGTGAAGAATGGCTCAAAGATCTTCTGTTGCAGGTCCGGCGGCACCCCCGGGCCGGTGTCGCCGATTTCGACCAGCACGCTGTCCCCGTCGCGGGCCGTGCGGACGGTCAGGGTGCCGCCGGCCGGCATGGCTCCGACAGCATTGTCGATCAGGTTGGTCCACACCTGGTTGAGCTCGGCGGGATGGGCCGGGATGGTCGGCAGGGACGGGTCGAGCTCCTTGACCACGGTGATCCCGTTCTCCTTGATCTTGTGGCCCAGCATCACCATCGTGCTGATCAGGCCGTCGCGGACGTCGATGTCCTGATGGGCTGCTCGGTCCAGCTGGGAGTATTGCTTGGCCGCCCCGACCAGCGTGGAGATACGGATGGTCGAGTCCTCAATCTCGCCCATCAACAGCTCAGTTTCCAGAGCGTAAGCCACCCAGTGGATGCCGTCTGACAGCAGCTCGGGGGGCATGGTGGTGGCCACCTCGTCCAGCCAGCTGGCGTCCACGCCGGCCGAGACCAAGGTCGGCGCCAGGTCCCAGCTGCCAGCGATGTCGTGGTCGTCCAGCCAGTCCGACAACTCGTCCTCGCGGTCCCCCACCTCGGTCGGCGACAGCTTCTCGGCCTTCGACATCCGCTCCACCGCCGCCTCCTGAAGGTCCGTCAACGCCACCAGTGCCTCGGCGTCGATGTCGGCGGTGGCGAGGTGAGCCAGCTTGTTGCGCATCTTCGCCACTCGCTCGCGCAGGGTCGCCGTGGCGCGGACCGCGGCGGCTGCCGGGTTGTTGAGCTCGTGGGTAAGTCCTGCCGACAACCGGCCCAGTGAGAGCAGTCGTTCCCGCTGGCCGACCGCGACCTGACTGCTGCGCATGCCGACGGCCAGCCCCTCCAGCATGTGCATGGCCATCGGGAACCATTCACGGATTCGGTCGCCGAAGCTCTGGGCGTCGATCACCCAGAACTCGCTGTCAGTGACCGCCGTCATCGAGTTCTGGTAGGTCGTGGCCTCCTCAGTGCGCAGAAAGGCCACCGTGGCGCCGCCGTAGACGCCTCGCTGGTTGGTGCGAGTGGTCTCGACCTCGGTGTCCTCCACCCGGCGTGACATGGCGACGGACCCGCTCAGCAGCACGAAGAAGCAGGTGGCCCCCTCGCCTTCGCCATAGACCTGCAAGCCGCGCGAGCGCCGTTCGACATAGCCGTTGCTGCTCAGCCAGCCGAGCTGTTCGACGTCCAAGCTCTCGAAGAGGAAAAGGGTCCGCAGCTCTTCGGCAGTGAGCCGCCGGGCCTCGTTACCGTTAGTGGTGATGACCATCGTGTTCCTCCTCCTGCTACTGCTCGGCGAGATAGCGGTGCACCAGGGTGACCGCCAGCGCGCCCTCCCCCACGGCTGACGCCACCCGCTTGACCGAAGACGCCCGGACGTCGCCGGCGACGAAGACCCCGGGCATGCTGGACTCGAGAAGGTAAGGGTCCCGCTCGAGCTCCCAGCCCGCCGGTCGCTGACCTGCCGATACCAGGTCCGGTCCCGTTACCACAAAGCCCTGACGGTCGCGCAGCACCGAGCCGGGCAGCCAGTCGTTGTGCGGGGCTGCGCCGATGAAGACGAAGAGGTGTTCGGCGCCGGTCGCCTCCTGCTCACCGCTGATCCGGTTGCGTAGGGTCACGCACTCCAGATGCTGTCTACCCTCGGCCTTGATCACCTCGGTGTCGGTCCGCACGTCGATGGTGTCGATGGCGGCGATCTGGTCGATCAGATAAGCCGACATGGACGCCTCCAGTGATGGTCCGCGAACCACCATGGTCACCCTCGCGGCGTAGCGGGAGAAGAAGACCGCGGCCTGGCCTGCCGAGTTGGCCCCGCCCACGATCACGACGTGGCCGCCTGCGCAGGCCGGCGCCTCAGTGGCCGCGGAGCCGTAGTAGACCCCTCGGCCAACCAGCTCCTCGACCCCCTCGGCGGGCAGTCGCCGATAGCTGACACCGGACGCCAGGATGACCGCATGCGCGGTCACCGACGTGCCGTCGTCGAAGGTCACCTCTCGGGCGGAGCCTCGAGCAGACAGCCCGACAACGTTGCGCGTCGTCAGCAGCTCCGACCCGAATCGCAGCGCCTGGCGGCGCGCCCGTTCGGTGAGCTGGCCGCCGGAGATGCCGTCGGGAAAGCCGAGGTAGTTCTCGATCCGCGAGCTCTGACCCGCCTGCCCGCCGGCCGCACCCCGTTCCACAACGACGGACCGGAGTCCCTCTGACGCGGCATAGACGGCGGCTCCCAGTCCGGCCGGACCACCGCCCACGATCACCACGTCATAGAGATCGCCGACCGGCAGGGTGGTCAGCCCGATCGCCTCAGCCAGCTGGGTGAGCCCCGGCTGCACCAGCGTGGTGCCGCCCTCGGTGATCACCACCGGCATCTGTCGCGCCTCGGCACCGGTCGCAGAGAGCAGGCGCTGCCCCTCCGGGTCACCGACGTTGTACCAGCGGTACGGGACGTGGCTGCGCGCCAGGAAGTCCCGGACCTCGTAGGAGGCCGGGGACCAGGGGTGGCCGAGGATCTTGGTCTGGTGCACAGGCGCCCGGCTGGTGGCGTGCCAGGCGGCCAGCAGCTCGTCGATGACCGGGTACAGCTTCTCCTCGGGCGGTTCCCACGGCTTGAGCAGGTAGTGGTCGACATCGACGACGTTGATGGCGGCGATCGCTGCGTTCGTGTCGGCGTAGGCGGTGAGCACGCACCGGCGGGCCTGCGGGACGAGGTCCATGGCCTCCTCCAAGAACTGGATGCCGTTCATCATCGGCATCCGGTAGTCGGCGAGGATGGCCGCGACCTGGTCACCGCGCAGGACAACCTCGCGCAGGGTCTCCAGGGCCTCAGGACCTGAGTCGGCCCGCATGATGCGGTAGCTCTCGCCGTAGCGTCGGCGCAGGTCGCGCGCGACCGCTCGGGACACCGACGGGTCGTCGTCGACGGTAAGCAGCACCGGCTTGTTTGCCCGCGGCGTGGACATGATGAGGCCTCTCCAGATTGCGCTGCGCCTATCGTGTCACCGGCAGCCAACGCGGCCCGCCGCGCGTGGGACTGGTTGCTCCGCCACGTGCAATCGACAGACGACGACAGGAGAGGCCATGCCCGCGTGCGCACACCTTGAAAGCGCCCCCAGCAGCGTCGACCCAGACAGCACCGAGGGCTGCTTTGACTGCCTTCAGGAGGGCAGCCGCTGGGTCCACCTCCGCCAGTGCGTCGACTGCGGTCACATCGCCTGCTGCGACAGCTCTCCCCGCCGACACGCTAGCCGTCACTTCCGCACCGTTGGCCATCCCGTCGTGCGCTCCTACGAACCAGGCGAGAGCTGGCGATGGTGCTACCTCGACGAAGCCCTGGCCAAATGACACGGAGCCACCGAGCGAAGTTGAACGGTGTCAGCGTTCGTCCATTGTCCCGAGGACGGGTTTCACATCAAGAACGGGTGTCTGATCTACCGCCTCAAGATTGCCGACATGCAGTCTGTTGCCCTCGACGTCCAATATCGTCACCCGATGCAAGCCGATCGGATTTGGGCGATCCGGGGAGCGCGTGCTGAATACGCCGGTCATCGGTCGGTGTACTTCTCCACGCGGATGCACTGACAGCACGTCTCGCTTGGCGCGATCGAGCCACGTGAGGACCAGCACGTCGGTGCCCGCCTCAAGACCCCGAAGCCCATCGCTCACCGCTGGCTTGAGCACCAACCACGCGTCCGGAGCGCCTTCGTCGCCCTGACGAGGAGCCTCATCAAGCTCGGCCAGCGTGGACTCTACCCAACCGATGGGATGGACAACCACTCGACTTTCGATCGTGACCTCCTAAACTCCGCACTGCTCGGTTGAGGAAGGTTACCGACTCTTGGGACAGCTGCCCCTGCCACCGCCGGCGTACAGCGATGACCGCCCAGCTGTGGCTCGTAAGGTACGGCGACCACACGGACGTAGAAGCAGGCATGACGACCGCCGAGGTATACAAGGAGGCCCGGGTCCTCGCCTCAACTGAGGTCGAGAAGTTCGCGTCCCTGACCGCCTCACTCACGCCAAAGGAGTGGGCGACCGACACTGACTGCGTCGGCTGGAACGTCCGCAAGGTGACCCTCCACGTCCTCGGCTCGGCCGATGCCCAAGCCTCCCCGACATCCAGGCCGCAGTTGGCCGGCCCATGGAGCTCGACCACGACCACGACGGACGTTTGGTCGCCGACATCGTACGGGAGTGGGCAGCGCTCCACGGAGAACCGTTCGACCTGCACCTGACGGCAGCGCCGGTGGCACGTTCAGCCAGGGCGAGGGCGGCGAGCACCTCGAGACGGACGCCCTCGATTTTCATCCGCACCCTCTCCGGGCGACTCCCCGGCGCTGACGTGATGCGCCACCCGCTACCCCTCTAGACCCAGCCGCGCACTGATCAGCCAACGAAAGGAACCGAGTCGATCAACGCTCCGACCTCTTCCTTGGACGGCTCGCGGCTCTTAGCGTAAGGACATGGAAACGTCGCATCCAAGCATGAGCATGAACAAGACCATCCATCGAGCGGTTCGCCGCGACCTCGCTCGGTTCCGGGGGGCCCTTGACGTGTTCGTGGACGGGGACGGGGAACGAGCCGCTGCCCTGCACCGGGCGTGGGAGAACCTCGACGACCAGCTCACCGAGCACCACCTTGGGGAGCACGCCATCGCATGGCCCGCCCTGAACGCGATCGGTATCGCCGGTTCGACGATCGACACATTCGACGTCGAGCACGAGGCGATGGCCGCGGACCTAGCGGCGGCGGGAGACGCCATGGCCAAACTCCGGTCTTCCGCGAGCCGCTCCGACGCCGATCAAGCCGCCGCTGCTATGGAGCGGCTGCAGCTGACGACTGTGATCCACCTCGACCATGAGGAGGCAGAGACCGAGGTGCCACTGACCCAGAAGGCGAGTGACCCGGCGGTGAAGAAGATGAGCGAGCAGTACAGTCGCCGATCGGGTCCGGTCAAGGCAGGGACGTTCTTGGCCTGGATGCAGGACGGCGCCACGCCGGAAGAGATGTCGGCGTTGCGAGCGCACGTCCCTGGCCCCGTGCTGAGGTTGATAGGTGGCCTTCTGGGTCGCCGCTACCGCAAAGAGGTGGCGACGGTCTGGAGAGGCCAGGCGGAGCGGCCTTGAGCGCGCTTGTGGTCACCGCACTAGGCCAGTCGCGTCCACTTTCGCCACGCGGGCACTGCGAAAGCGAGTCTGACCGGCCACCTGTGCAGTCGACCATGTCCTCGAGGCCGGCGAGGACCGGATTCTCAATCGATCGTCGGGGTCACGAAGTCGCCGGTGCGAAAGGCCATCAATGCGTGCCGGTAGCTGCCCACCCTGGCCGCGGCCGGTTGCCGTCGTCGACCGCAGGGGCATCGGACCCCGTCATCGCCACCACGTCGGGGGCGCGGTGGCCACCGTGGCTTGCACGTTGCGCCGCCGCAGGTACGGCAACTGGGGCCGCTTTCCTGGGGAAGGCTACCGACGTCCCGTGAGTGTGCACAGACCCGTCAGCAGCGTGGCTCGGCGTAGCCAGACGATCACGCCGGCGACAACCAGCAGGGCGAGGGTCAGGACGGGGCTGACGTGCAGGATGAACACGTTGGTGAGGGTTGCCCCCACCATCACCCCGGCCAGACCCAATGCGGCGAGGCCGGCGAGCGGCGGTAGCAGCAGACCGACCGCCCCAGCGACTTCGAGCACCCCGACGAGGTAGCGGAGCCATTGGCCGACGCCGATGGTGGTGAACATCCCAACCATCGCCGGATCGCCGACGAGTTTGAGCAGTCCGCCACCGACGAACTGAAAGGCCAAGACGACCTGCAGGACCCAGGCGACTATGGTGCCTAGGCGCCGCTTGGACAGGGCCGGTATGGCGGTGGCAGTGGTGGCGCCGGTCATGACGCACCATCGTCAGCGCCGCGGGCCAGCATCTCGTCAAGGCGCTGGTAGCCCTCCACCACGCCCACCTCCATACCGCTGGCCACAAAGGCGTCGCGTCCCTCGAAGGAGTCGACCAATGAGGTCGAGGTCAGGCGAGTCCGGCCGTCGTCGAGCCGCTCAAACTCCATCCGCTCCAGCGCGACCCCGTCCGGCACCCCGTCGAACGTGAAAGTCTGGACGATGACCTCAGCGGGTCGGACCTCATGAAACGAACCGTAGAAGCCGTCCGCCTCGCCGTCACTGGACATCTGGTAGCGATACGAGCCTCCCCTACGGCAGTCGAAGTGGTGGATCTGCGTTTCGGTGCTCCGGGGACCCAGCCACTGCACGAACAGATCTGGATCTGTGTGCGCTCGGAACACCTTTTCGGGCGGAGCGTCGAACTCGCGGATGATGCGGACCAGAGGCACGTCCTGATCGACGATGATCTCGGTCTCGCGGGTGCTGGTGGACATTTCAGTGCTCCTCTGTTGGGTGGGTGGGAATCTGTGCTTGGCGGACGGCTTCGGTGGTCGCCGGAGGATCGTCGGGCAGGCTGGCCAGCAGGACGTCGAGGCGGCGGTAACGCTCTTCCGCCTGACGGCGGTAGCGCTCGATCCACTTGGTCATCAGGTCAAACACCTCAGCTTCCAGATGCACCGGGCGGCGCTGCGCCTCCCGGCTACGGCTCACGACGCCGGCCTCTTCCAAGACCTTGAGATGTCTGGACACCGCCTGGAGCGTCACGCTGTAGGGCTCGGCCAAGTCGTTCACCGTGGCATCCGCGATAGCAAGCCTCATCACCATGTCGCGCCGGATCGGGTCCGCCAGTGCCGAGAACACCTGGGAAAGCTGGTCAACTGCCATCAATGGCCCCTGTCTTCAACCAACTGGTTGAATACGAAGCTACAACCGACACATGGTGGTAGTCAACCCTTCAGTTGAATAGGCGATGACGCCTTACCCGCTCCGCCGCAGCCATTCGGCCCTACGTTCCGTCCCGGCCAACGTGAGGGGGCCGTAGAGGTCCTCAGTGATCGGGTCGTCGCCCCCTGCCACCCATCTCGCACCTGGCTTGTGCCACCCGCTCCGTCGTTGACCGGGTCGAGCCCGAAGGCGAAGCGGCCCGCAGCCCAGAGAGGACACGCGGAGTTAAAGGTGTGGGCCAAGCGCAGCGAGGCACTACACCAGTAAGGAGAGTCGTAACCGCTTCGCAGCCCCCGGTCAGCGAAGGGGAAGGTCTCACCGTTCACGACGGCCTAACTGAGACACTGCGGCTGCTACCGGGAGACGTTTGAAGGCGGGTCGACGGTCGGCAACGGGGCGGTGGGGACTGATCGGTGGCGGACCATGAGCCAGAGCCCAGCACCGATTGCGGCGAGAACGAGGGCTCCGGCCACACCGAGAGGTCCGGTCAGGACGCGGTCTGTACCTGGCGCGAGGATGAGCAGGATCGGGGCGAGGGCGTTGAAGGCCCCGCGGTCAGGGCGAACGACATCCCAGTGCAGAACACCATCATGGCGAGTACGCCGAGCAGCGGCTGGTCGGGGTAGTTGTAGCCCTGCAGGATGACGGGCGCGTGCCAAGAGCCCCCAGACGCTGCCGATGACCAGGTTGGCCTGGACGATCCCACGGTGTTGCAGCGCGTCCCACATCAGGCCCCGCCAGCCGTACTCCTCCCCCATGGCAAAGAGCCCGTTGATGGTCCACCCGGCCACGGCCGCCCCCCAGATGCCGGCGAGCAGCAGCACGGAGGCTGGTGGCGGGGGGCCAGCGGCAGCGACCGCCTCAGCTCCGACCAGCTTGGCCGCGCCTTCCGCGATCGCTGCTGCCGCCGTGGCCACCGTCCCGAAGGACGGTAGCCCCAGGAGATCAACGCCGACCAACACCACCCCCAGATAGAGCAGCACAAAGAGCACCGCGAGCAGCACCGGGGTCACCAGAAAGATCGCGATTGGTCGCCCGCGCCTGGCCGGTAATCGAAAGCGTGACCGGACCAGGCCCCGTTCGGCGATCACCGCCGCCACCATGGGCGCGGGCATGTACAGCACCGCCATGACGACGACACCGACGACCGAGCTCAGCTCGACCCCGGCCAGGAACAGCCCCAGACCGACCAGAGCAGACCAGCCAAGCGAGATCGCCAGGAAGAGGCTCAGCCTCCCCGCCCAAGGTTGGGTCTTTGGCTCGTTCGCTGTCATCGACGTTGCGTCCATCACTGGCCCGCCGCAGGTGCGGTGTCCGACGCGCGACCGGATGTCTCGTCACCGGCGATCTCGGCCGCGCTGAGCGGGGCGCTGACCGGTCGCTTCTGCTGCGCGATCCCGACGAGTACCGCAAGGGCGACGGTGAAGCCGACGCACAGCCAGAACAGCGCCGAGTCGCCCCACAAGACGTTGAGCACCGCCCACGCCGTGTTCATGGCGGCGTGGAACACTGCGGCGATCACGACGCTGCCGCC
>DASQDG010000117.1:0-10030 GCA_035634295.1 Propionibacteriaceae bacterium
CTGGTGACGTCGCGATACTCCCCCTTCGGGGTTAGTAGGTAGAGCACCAGGCAACCGGCGTAGACGGCCAGCGAGATCGCCGCCGAGACCTGCATCACGGTCTTCTTGCGGTATCGGTCGACCAAACTTCCGAACCAGATCACGGTCAGCGCAGTGGCCACCAGGAAGATGCCGGACACCGTGCTCGTGGCGAACACCGACCGAGTCTCCAGATAGACGTAGAAGGTGATGGCGAACCACACGGTGAAGTTGGTGACCGAGACCAGCAGGGTGTTGACCAGCAGATGCAGGAACGTCCTCATGGCTCCATCTGACTCGCCGTCGAGGGCAAAGTCATCGGCACCCGCCATGGGTCACGAGTGCCGGACCAGCAGCGCGGCGTCGGCCCGAAGCAGCCACACGTCGGGGTTCACCGCGGGCGCGCTCTGGTCCAGCCGCATGCCGGTGAGATCGGTGTGACCATGCCGGACGCGGTGGTGTCGAGCCAGAGCAGCGAGGGTGGCGCAAGCCCGCTCTTCGTGGAGCCGCCGAGGAGCATCACGGGCGGAGGTGAGTCCCTCGGTACGACGTCAGGCAGGGCGCCATCTCCGCCACGGCGTACGGCTGCTCCGTACGGGTTCTCAGGCGTTGGTGCTGGCGATCTGCACCAGATTGCCGCAGGTGTCGTCAAACACGGCTGTGGTCACCGGGCCCATCTCGGTGGGCGGCTGGGTGAACTGAACGCCAAGCGCGGCCAGGTCGTTGTACGTGGTCTGCACGTCGTCCACGGCGAAGGACGTGAACGGGATCCCGTCGTCGACCAAGGCGTTCTTGAACGGCTTGACGGCCGGATGCTCGTCGGGCTCGAGCACCAGCTGAGGCCCCTCAGAGTCCTCCGGCGACACCACGGTCAGCCACCGGTGCGGGCCCATCGGGATGTCCTCCTTCTTGCTGAACCCGAGCACATCGGTGTAGAACGTCAGCGCCTTGTCCTGGTCGTCGACGAACACGCTGGTCAGAGCGATCTTCATGCTTCCTCCTTGGGCTGGGCGGGTGGCCACCGCTGGGTGATCTGCTGGAGGGGGCCGGTGTTGAGGTAGTGGAACTTGTAGCGTCCGCGGCGTTCGGCTCGGACGAGCTCGGCCTCCTCCAGCACGGTTAGATGTTGGGAAACGGCCTGCCGAGAAGACCCGAGACCGTGCTTGGTGATCAGTCGGGCGCAGATCTCGAACAGGGTCTGCTCGTCGCGTTCCACCAGCTCGTCGAGAATGGCCCTTCGTGTCTCGTCGGCGAGTGCCTTGAAGACATCCCCCACGGCTGACACCATAGGCAAGCCGGGACTTGCCTGTCAAGCCCGCCGGTCAGCATGAAGCCGGCTCAACTCACCCGCCGTGCTCGGCCAGTACATGGGGGCTCAACACCCGCAACGCGTGGTCGACGTCGGCCTCGGACGTGGACAGGTGGAAGGCCAGCCGGAGCCGACCCGCGCGCACCGCGGCGACCACCCGGCCGGCGTGAATGGCCTCGGCCGCACCCGCATCGACGGCCACGGAGACGATGGCCGAGTCCCCGGCGATGAGCCCCAGTCCAGCGCGAAAGCGATTGGCCAGGCCTATCGCGTGCTCGTGCAGGGCCACGACGCCGATATCAGCCAGCATGGCCAGCACCGGAGCCGCGGCGATCCAGCTGAGCCAGGCCGGCGAGACGTCGAAGCGCCGGGCGTCCCTGGCCAGCCGCAGCGGTCCGCCGTAGATGCTGCTCCACGGGTCTTCGCCGGCATACCAGTTGGCGTGGTGCGGCGTGAGCGCGTCCTGCTGGCCGGGCTGGACGGTGAAGTAGGCCGTGCCGCGGGGTGAGAGCAGCCACTTGTAGCCGCCGCACACCGTGTAGGTGAACCGGCTCGCGTCCACCGGCAGCCAACCCACGGCCTGGGTGGTGTCCAGCAGCACCTTCGCGCCCGTGCTCCGACAAGCCTCCTGCAGCGCGTCGAGGTCAGCCACCCGGCCGGTGGCGGACTGCACCGCCGACACCGACACCAGGGCGGTGTCCGGCGTGACGGCCTCGGCGATCTGGTCCAGGGGCACCTCCCGTACCGAGACTCCGCGCGAGGCTTGGGCGTGAAACGGAAACAGGATGCTGGTGAAGTCGCCGGTCGCGGTCAGCACCTCGCTGCCCGCAGGCAGGGACGCCGCCACGAGGCCGGCGAACACTGACACCTGGCTGCCCACGGCGACCGTGGCCGGGTCGACGCCGGTCAGCCGGGCGAAGTCGGTGCGCGCCGAGGCGAGGGAAGCGTCGTAGGCGACGGGATTGGCGGTGCCGGCCCGCCACTGCGTCAACGCCTGCTGCAGAGCTTCCCAGCCGCAGCGCGGCAGCAGGCCCATGGTCGCGGTGTTGAGGTAGGTGACCTCGGCGTCGAACTGCGCCTGCGCGACCTCGATCGTCGTGGAAAAGTCGCGACTTGCTGGGACGGCCGATGTCATGGCCTCATGCTCGCACCCCCGCTCGCGCGGGTCGCTTGACGCCGAAAGTCGTCTTCGCAGCGCCAGCTGGGCAAACGAGCCAGAGTGCGCTCCGGCCCCTAGAGCGGGATCTCCTGCCCTCGCTCGGACTCCGGCCGGGACCCGAAGATCCGCCGATCCGCCTCGGCGATGGCGACGTCGTTGATGCTCGCCTCGCGCCGCCTCATGTAGCCGTCGGCGTCGAACTCCCAGTTCTCGTTGCCATAGCTGCGCCACCACTGGCCATCGCTGTCGTGCCACTCATATTGGAAGCGAACCGCGATCCGGTCGTCGCCGAAGACCCACAGCGACTTGCGCAACGCATAGTCGAGCTCGCGGGCCCACTTGCGGGCCAGGAACGCCTGCACCTCATCACGGCCGACGAGAAACTCCGAACGGTTCCGCCACCGGGTGTCTGAGGTGTAGGCCGCTGCTACCCGTTGAGGGTCCCGGGTGTTCCAGGCGTCCTCGGCGGCCTGGACCTTCTGCGCGGCGGTGTCGGCGGTGAACGGAGGAAGCGGTGGTCGCATGGCAGTCCCGTCGGGTCGAGAGACAGCACACGCTACGCGGGTTCGACGAGTCCCAAGCGTCGGCAGAGCCGAGCGGTGTCCTCGAGGTGACGGGGGGTGCGGACCTCGTACTCCAGGCACCACAGCAACTGGTAGATCAAGGCTCGCTCTTGCTCCCGATCTGCCTCGGGCACCGCGGCGCGATAGGCCTCCCAGAAGCCGGGGCCGGTCATGCCGTCCCAGAACGACAGCCGGGCGACGTCGGACTCGGTGGGCCCGGCCCAGGCCTTGTCCCAGTCGATCACGGCGGCTAGTCGCCAGCCAGCCGGGTCGCGGCGCCACACAAGATTGCCCGGGTGAAGGTCGTCATGGCTGAGCGTGGCTGCCGACGGTCCCTCGAAGAGCTCGGAGTCGCGGTCCAGAACGCCCAGGAACAGGTCTCGTCGCCGCAGGTCTGCGATCCGCTCGGCCCGGTGCCGGAGAGCGGTGACCAGATCGGTCGGCGCCGGCTGCCCGGACCGGTCAAGCTCGCCGAAGGAGGCCAAGCGCACCGACTGCACCGCCAACACCGCCGCCGCGATCTGCTGGCTGCAGTCATGGGCCCGCGCCTGATCCAGCTGGGGGCGTACCCGAAACCACTCGAGCCCGGGCACATGCTCGAGCAGCAGGCACTGCCAGGGGCTCAGGCGCCGCGAGCTGTCCACGCCGAGGGACTCGGGGACTGGCACCCCGGCATCCCTGGCGAGTGACATCGCCGCCGCCGTACGGGCGAAGTCCACCAGCGTCGCGGGATACGGCGCCGCAATCTTGAGCACCAACCGCCGGGACCGGTGAGCCAGGGTGATCAGCACAGCGGCGGATACATCGCTCTGACCCAGGGTCGACACGTGTGCCACCGAGGCTCCGGCGCCGCACCACTCGGCGACGGCGGCCCGGGCCAGCTCCACCAGCGCCGAAGGGGGGAACGCCGGAGCAGCAGAATGAGGCTGTACGGGCAGAGTGGCCTCCAAAGAAGTCGCGTTTCTCGGTATATCCCCACCGCCGACTCGGGGACGGGCGGGGATGCGGCGAAAGAGACTACGCTACGAAACGTGCCCGCCATTGACCAAGGCCTGGAGCCGACCGACTATCTGACCCTGGACCAGCAGCTGTGCTTCGCGCTGGCCGTCGCCTCACGCACCATCATTTCGATGTATCGCCCGCTGCTGGAACCCCTGGGCCTTACTCATCCGCAGTATCTGGTGATGGTTGCCCTCTGGCAGTCCGAGTCGCTCTCGGTGAGCGAGATCAGCCAGCTTCTCCAGCTGGAGCCTCCGTCGGTCTCGCCGGTGCTCAAGCGGCTCCAGTCCGCCGGCCTGATCGAGCGCCAGCGCGACACGGCCGATGAGCGCACGGTGCGCCTCACCCTCACCGAACAGGGCCGCACTCTTCGGGAGCAGGCCGTCAGCGTGCCGCTGGCCATCGTGGAGCGGATCGGCATGAGCATCAGTGATCTCGAGGACCTGCGCGTCTCGCTTCACCAGTTGATCAATCGAGCCCAGAAAGCGGTTCAGGAGCAGTCCAGCGTCAAAGAGTAACGCCTCGAGGGCTTGACTGTAGGAAATCGACCCTCCGCAACTCTTCACGTCTTAACTATTAATGCGTACGATGGGTCATGAGCCAACCGGCCTGCTGGTGTTGGCCAGCCGTGACCCCGGCAGTGACCGCTGGCCCTGGGGGACGCTTTTGAGGGGAGGACCCTTCCATGGCGAACTTCTGACGTTCCCGCTGTTCGCTACGGAGGAGTCAGGGTGTATCAGTCGGCACCAGTTCGGTCACGCCAGAGCTATCGCCACGAAGCGTTCCTGTGGCACGACGGCGCGGATTTCATTGACGCCATGGTGACCTTCGTCGAGGAAGGTCTGGCCGCAGATGAGTCGGTGTTGGTGGCGCTCGTCGAGGAGCACTCCGACTGGCTGCGGGACGGGCTGGGTCCCCTGGCGGCCTCGGTGCACTTCGAGGACATGCGCGTATTCGGTCGCAACCCTGCACGACTGATTCCGGCCTGGCAGCAGTTTCTCGACCTGCACTCCGGCCCTGGCCGACCTGCTCGTGGGATCGGAGAGCCGATCTGGGTGGGCCGACGTCCAGAGGAAGTCCTCGAGTGCCAACTGCACGAGGCGCTGCTCAATGTGGCCTTCGACGCCGATACCCCGTTCTGGCTGGTCTGCCCGTACAACGCCACCCGCCTCGACGAGCCTGTTATCTCCGAGGCGCACCGAAGTCACCACGCCATCCTCGACGTGGAGAACTACCGGGGCTCCACGAGCTACGGTGGGCGGGCGCACGTCGAAGCGTTGTTTCATGCGCAGTTGCCGCCGTTGCCAGGGCAGCCCGCAACGACCACCTTCACCGAGGACAACCTGCAGGAGGCCTTCGCCTTCGTCTTGGCGCAAGCCTGCGCTGCCGACCTCTGGTCCGACTCCGCACTCGACCTCGCCGCTGCGGCGCGTCTGCTGGCGGCCGACAGCCTGCGCCGCGGAGCCGAGGTCGGAGTCGTTCGGGTCGCCCGGACGCCGGACGCCGTCGTGTGTGATGTGGTCGACGACACCGTGCTGGATGACGTGCTCGCTGGGCGTCGATCCCCGGTGAGCAGCTACGACGAAGGCCTGTGGTCGGCAAACCAGCTGTGCCGCTTGGTGGCGGTGCGATCCACCCAGTGGGGCACCACGGTCCGGTTGTACGCGTAAGAGACGCGCGGGTCAGCGCAACAGCCACCAGCAGACTGTGGCGACACCAGCCAGAATCACCAGCCACATCACCCAGTGCTCGACACGGGACCGACGCCCCAGCTGCAGTGCCATCAGCGGCACCGCTGGTCGGACCACACGAGTCCTCGATCTGCCCGCACGTGACCCCCAAGGTCGACTTCTGTCCGAGGAAAAGTACTGCTCGAAGAAGCGTTAGTCGAGACTCACTGGTCCGGTCGCGGCGTGCCGTCCGCATCACCCCGCTTTGCGACGGGGCCGAGGGCCTACTGGCCGAGACGCCCGTCGATTCGCTCGCGGAGAAGGTCGGCGTGGCCGTTGTGCCGGGCGTACTCCTCGATCATGTGCACCAGCAGCTCACGCAATGACAACGGCTCGCCGCCGCCGTCGTTGCCAGCGAAGCCGAGGTCGTGGCTGGAGATGAACTCGTCGGCGAACGCCATTTCGTCGCGCCAGGCGGCCAGAGCGTCGTCGACCACCGCCTGGTCGGCGATCGCGCCGTCGAAGTCGCCGTCCGGCTCGGTCGTCGACTGGTAGCGCTTGGGCACGTCCTGGCCGGAGAAGCGCCGTCGAAACCAGGTGCGTTCCACCTCCGCCATGTGCCTGAGCAGGCCGAGCAGCGACATCGTCGACGGCTCGACGGAGCGGCGGGCCAGCTGCTCGGCGTCCAGACCCTCGCACTTGAGTTGCAATGTGAGTCGCTGTACGCGCAGGAACTCGGTCAGCGTGGCTCGCTCGTCACCGAGTCGAGCGCCGCCCTCGCGCGGATCGACATCGGGGTCCAGGAAGAGGTCGGCGCGGTGCTGCGGTTGGGTCACGTCGACATGCTCGCGTCCTGAGCGTGCGGTCGGCAACTCAGTGAGCGAACGCTGGGTCAACGCCGTCACGCTGCGCCAGCCACTGCTGCCGGGTGAGCCGGTGCAGCACGTGCGGGCGGAGGGGATGACCCGTCGGCAGCTTGGGATGCTCGAAGTCGTCAGCCGGCGAGCAGGTCATGCCCAGCCGCGCCATCACCGCGCGCGAGGCAGTGTTGGTCCGGGTGGTGATCGAGACCACCTCGTCCAGACCAGCCGGTCCGAAGCCGTACGCCATCGCCACCCGCGCCGCCTCGGTCGCGTAGCCGAGGCCCCACGCCGAGCGCCGGAGCCGCCAGCCGATCTCCACGGCGGGCGTGAAGTGTGCGTCGAAGGTCTGCTCGATCAGCCCAGTGAAGCCGAGAAACTCCGACGTCTCGTGCGCCTCCAGGGCCCACAGCCCAAAGCCGCAGCGCTCAAACTCGCGCTCGATGCGAGCGATCAACGCATCACTTTCCGGGCGGTGCAGCGGCCGCTCGAAGTAGCGCATCACCTCCGGGTCAGCGTTCAGGTCGGCAAAGGGGGCAGCATCGGCCGCGGTCCAGCGGCGTAGCAGCAGGCGTGCCGACCTGAGCTCGGGCCCTGGCGACGCAGAGCTCACTGTGATCTCTCGCTCACCGTCGCCAGATAGACCGTGTTGGTGGCCACTCGGCCCTGCAGGGGGTTGGGGAAGCTGACCACCTGGGCAGCGACGTCGACGAACACCGCCGACAGGACCGACAGGTAGGCCTCGTCCGGTGGGTCATTGGACCAGAGCGCATAGCAGCCGCCGGGCCGGACGTGTGCGGCCAGCCGTTGCGTTCCAGCAGCGGAGTAGAAGCCGGCATTGCCGTCGGTGATCAGGTGACCGGGCGAGTGGTCGATGTCGACCACCACCGCGTCGAACATCCGCCCGGGGACGTCGGGGTCGAAGCCGGCGCCGTTGGACATGGCGAAGAAGTCGTCGTGCACCAGTCGGCAGCGCCGGTCCGCGGTCAGGATCGGCCCCATCGGGACCAGGCCACGCTGATGCCACTGGATCACCGGCTCCAGTGCCTCGATCACGACCAGCTGACGGACCCGGTCGTCGGCCAGCACCGCCTGAGCGGTGTAGCCGAGCCCCAGCCCGCCGACCGCCACGTCGAGCCGACTTCCGGGCAGCCGAGCCAGCGCCAGCCGGGCCAGCTCAATCTCGGCGACGGTGAACAGGCTTGACATCAGGAAGTCCTGGCCGAGCTTGACCTCGAAGATGTCCACCCCCGTGACCGGATCGCGCCGGCGGCGCAGGCTCACCTCGCCGATCGGGGTCGAGGTCCAGTCGAGCTCCTCGAAGCGTGCGCTCATGCAGCTCCCGTCGTCGGCTATGCGGGATGTCGCCGCCGGTGTGCGGCTTCGGCTTGACCGGTGAGAGTGCTTGCGAAGCCGACCATCAGGGCAGGATAGGACAGTCGGCAGCTTGTGTCGTCCAGGCCTTGTGGGACCCAATCTTCGTCCCACTCCCGCGTCGTACGCGTCGGGAGTTGGATCTCGGTGGCGCGTTGAGCCCTGAGCTCCGCCCTGAGCCCCCTGCATTGTGCTGAGCCTGCTGCAGCCGGCTCGGCGCAGGCGGCGGGGCTCAGCAATCCCCGTGGCCTGGCGGCGCGCGCCCAGCGCGATCAGTCGCCTCAGGTTGGTTCTGTTCGCCCAGGCTCGAAGCCGGCGACCGCGCCGATGACGGTGATCGCCGGGGCTTTGATCCCCGCATCCGCGGTCACGCGGGCGATGTGGCTCACGGCAGCACGGACCGTACGCTGGCTCGGCATGCCGGCGTCGGCCACGGTGGCGGCCGGCGTCGCCGGGTCCAGGCCGTGGCCGAGCAGCTCATCGGTGATCGCACCCAAGGTGGCCACGCCCATCATGATCACCAGCGTGGTGTTGGTCCGCGCCAGCGCTGCCCAGTCCAGCGTCGAGCCGGGGTCGCCGGGCGCCAGGTGCCCCGAAACCACGGTGAAGCCCTGGGTCAGCCGGCGGTGCGTCAGTGGGATGCCGGCCAGCGCGGGAGCCGCCACCGCCGAGGACACCCCCGGGATGACGTCGACGGCGATGCCGGCGGCCGCGCACGCCTGCCACTCCTCACCGCCCCGGCCGAACACGAAGTTGTCGCCCCCTTTGAGCCGGACGACGCGCCGCCCCTGCCGCGCGTACTCGATCAACTGGGCGTTGATCCGCTCCTGGGGCGTGAACTCGCCCCGCGGGATCTTGCCCACGTCGACAATCTCCGCCTGCGCGCGCGCGTGTCGCAGGGCAGCCAACGGGGCCAGCCGGTCCGACACGATGACGTCGGCGGACCGAATCGCCTCGAGGCCCGCCACAGTCAGCAGTCCGGGGTCGCCCGGACCGCCGCCCACCAGGACCACCCGCCCCCGGCCGGCCCGGTCGACGGTCTCCGGCGCGGTACGGACAGTCGCGGCGACCGCGTTGCCGCGAGCTGCAGCCGCGCGCACCTCGGCGTCGCTGTCCGCGCTGCCCGTGGCCGCGACCACCAGGGCTGCGGTGCGAAAGTCAGCGGGCTCGGCCGGGCGCGACAGCCACGCCAGCAGACCTCGCTCGGCGAGGTCGCGGATCGAGGTGGCGACGTCGGCAGAGACCACGGTGACGTCGGCCCCCAGCTCCACCAGTCGGCTGATCGTGCCCAGCGCCCCGGCGGCTCCGCCGACCACCACGACCGTACGACCGGCCACGTCTAACTCGGCGGCGAAGCTCACGGCCCCTGCCTGGCCTCGAGAGCGAGCAGGGCCTTGGCTAGTGCCTCCGTGGTGTCGTAGTCGCGGACGGCGATCCGAATCCAGCTTGGCCCCAGCCCGGGAAAGGTCTCCCCACGGCGGACCGCGAACCCGGCCCGGCGCAACTCGGCCCGCACCCAATCCGCGGAGCGTCCCGGCCGTGCCCACGGCGAGGTGTCGACCAGGACGAAGGGCGCCGTGGGCGACCCGACCACCGGCAGCCCCAGCTCGGCCAGAGCCTCCACCAGCACAGCCCGGCGCTCCCCGATCTCCACCGCCGCCTCACCGGCCAGAGCCAGGGCCTGCGCGCCCAGACAAAGCTCGATTGCGGCCAGGGCTGGCGTAGACACCGACCATGGCGGCTGCTGGCGCCTCATGGACTCGATCACCGCGGGATCGCCGACCGCGTAACCGGCTCGAAGCCCTGCCAGTCCCCAGGTCTTGGTCAGCGACCGCAGCACGACCAGGCCCTCGTACCGACCGGCCAGCAACGACTCCGGTTCGCCCGGCACGGCGTCCATGAACGCCTCGTCGACACACACCCCCCGCCCGGGCCGCAACAGGTGGCGTAATGCGTCTGCCGGGTGCAGCACGCTGGTCGGGTTGGTGGGGTTGCCCACCAGCACCAGGTCGGAGTCGGCCGGCACCCGGTGCGGATCCAGGGCGAAGCCCACCTCGACGGTCAGCAGCAGCCGTCGA
>DASQDG010000118.1:0-2275 GCA_035634295.1 Propionibacteriaceae bacterium
CGGCACTATTGAGTTGTGGCGGGCTGAGTTGTTGCGGCTCGTCACCATGCAAGACATTCAGGCAGCAGAAGTGGTGGACGCCCAACAGGTGCCGGTGCGGTGCTAGCGGTGTGAAGCGCCCGCCCGTTCCGGGTATCGGGCGGTGAACTTGAACGCGCCGACGATCAGGGCAATGGGCAGAATCCAGTTCGTCCAGTCGCTGGTACTGGGCGCGATCACCGCGATGTAGCCGAGGACGGCGGTGGCGATGAACGTCAGCGCCCACACCAAGGTCAGCACGCGGTTGATCCTGCGGAATTCGGGGTTGCCCCAGACCTCGGGCGGAGTCTGCTCCCGCGCGTACTGCTCGGTGAACGGCACAAAGGCCAGCGAGACGAGGGCCAGCAGGCCGAGCGCGCCACTGGAGATGACCATCGAGTAGCGGTCCAGCCAGTCTCGATCCTCGGCTCCGACGACTGCACCGACGACCGCCAGGGCAACGAAGAAGACGATCGTCGCGGCGTCGAGCATCTTCACGCTGCGGTGGGTGGTCCAAGGAAGGGCCAGGATGATCGCCGCCAGCGCCGCTCCGATCGCGCCGTACTCCCAGGTACTCGGGCTGCCGGCGACCACCCAGAAAATGATCCACGGGACGAACCCGGCGAAGGGGCTCTGCGCAGTACGGGCGAGCAGGCTCTCCCGACCCGACTTGACTCCGCCGCGTGTGGCCTCGTCCATCTTGGGCCCCCAAGATGCGAACTTCATGACGGCTGACCTGCGTCGCCGACAGTCCACTGCATCCACTACTAACCTGTCGATACCTTCCGGTGCCACGACGACCTGATCGGGTGTGGACACGCGCAGCCTCTGACTGAGGTTCTCACCAGGATTGGCCGTTCACAAGCGGGGAGGAGAGACATGGCTGCAGGTCAGCGTCATGTTCCAGAGGAGCACCGAGTGCCGCCTGGCGGGAGCCTGCCCCGAGGAGCCGCGCTGGAAGTCCCTGACGACTCGCTGCAGGCCTGGCCAGCGGCGTCGATCGCAGCCTTCAACGGGCACGGATTCCTGGTGAGAAAACCTCACTGTGCTTGTAGCCGTCATCGTCGTACGACAGCGCCCCAAGCCGGCGGGCACTCCCGGCTAGGTGTACCGGGCCACGACGTTGGTAGCGGCGTGAGGGGTTGAGCGAGGGAGGACCTCCGAGTGGGGTGTGGCTTGTCGAAGGCCCACATTCACCCGGAGGTCCTCGTGACCCACGCTAATGCCCGCACGACCGTTCATGGCCGGTTGTTGATGGTCGCCCGGCACCGGGCTGGCTGGCCCAAGGCTCACATCGCCGCGGCCATGGGGGTCTCGCGCAAGTGTGTGAGCACGTGGCTGGATCGCTACGCCGCCGAGGGCGAGGCCGGGCTGGCAGACCGGTCGAGCCGACCACACCACTCACCTCGTCGCGCGGCCTCCGAGGTGGAGGACCGCATCCTGCAGCTGCGCAGCCAGCAGCGCCGCGGCCCGGACTGGATCGGCGCTGAACTGGGCGTGCCGGCTCGCACGGTCTCCCGGGTACTGGCCCGCCGCGGGGCGCCCCGGCTAGCCACGCTGGACCCGCTGACCGGGCAGGTGATCCGGGCATCCAAGGCCACCGCCACCCGCTATGAGTGCTCCCGGCCCGGCGAGCTGGTGCACATGGACGTCAAGAAGCTCGGCCGGATCCCCGACGGCGGTGGGTGGCGCGCCCTGGGCCGCGCGGAACGCGAGACCACCCGCAACCGGACGACCAAGCTCGGCTACGACTACGTGCACTCGCTGGTCGACGACTACTCGCGGCTGGCGTACTCCGAGATCCTGCCCGACGAGAAGGGCGCCACCTGCGCAGCCTTCCTGGCCCGCGCCGCGGCCTACTTCGCCGCCCATGGCATCGGCCGCATCGAGCGAGTGATGACCGACAACGCCTGGGCCTACCGCTGGTCGCTGCGCGAAGTCACCGCTGCTCTGGGCGCCCGACAGAAGTTCATCAAGCCGCACTGCCCCTGGCAGAACGGCAAGGTCGAGCGGCTCAACCGCACCCTGGCCACCGAATGGGCCTACCGGCAGGTCTTCATCAGCAACGCCGAACGCGCCGCCGCCCTCGCCCCCTGGATCGAGCACTACAACACTCGACGCCGCCACAGCGCACTCGGCGGCCTCCCGCCGATCAGCCGCCTGGCACCAACCTGATGGCCGGGTACAGCTAGGGCAGGACCCGGTCGCCACTGACGGTCGACCTGACCAACGAGGCAGCGGCGGTGCTGGTGCGGAT
>DASQDG010000119.1:0-2127 GCA_035634295.1 Propionibacteriaceae bacterium
TCGTTCGGCACCGGCATGGGATCGGACCTGGACTTCTACCGGGACATCCCGCGCACCTCGATGCCGTACGGGCAAGCCATGGCGATCCTCTGCCTGGCTGAGTACCTGCGCACCTACTTCTGAGTCGTGGCTCGGGAACCCCGTGGGACGAGGGCCGGACCTGGTGGGCCGACGACTGGAGGTCGGGCGCGACAGCGTCGGGACGGTGCGGTCAGACCGATGCGATGGTCCACGGCGTCGCGTTCCTGGTGCACTGCCCGTCCCGGGTCGTCGCGCCCGGCCCGCAGACGCCATCTCGAAGGGGACCCCCGTCAGGACGCTGCAGGCGCAAGCCGCTCACGTGCCGAGGGCCCACGGAGACCGGTGACCGTCCGGGTCACCGACCCCGTTGATCTCGAGACGACGTTCGTCTCATTGGAGGACTGCTGATGATCCTCGACTCCTTCCGACTGGACGGGAAGGTCGCCCTGGTGACGGGTTCGTCGCGCGGCTTGGGGCAGGGTGCGGCGCTGGCGCTGGCTGAGGCGGGAGCCGACGTCGCGCTGCTGAACCGGGCCTCGGCGCAGGAGACGGCCGACGAGGTGAAGGCGCTCGGCCGCCTGACCCACCTGATCCAGCAGGACCTGATCGCGGCTACCCCGCAGGAGCTCGACGAGTCGATCCAATCCGTGGTGGACGCGCTCGGGCGGATCGACATCCTGGTGAACAACGCCGGCATCATCCGGCGGGCGCCGTTGCTGGAGCACTCGGCGTCGGACTGGAGGGACGTGATGGCGGTCAACCTGGACGCCGTGTTCCACCTGTCGCAAGCCGCGGCCAAGCGATTCGTGGCCCAGGGCGGAGGGAAGATCATCAACATCGCGTCGATGCTGTCGTTCCAGGGCGGCATCCTGGTGCCGGGGTACACGGCGAGCAAGCACGCGCTGGCGGGGATCACGAAGTCGTTCGCGAACGAGCTGGCCGCTCACGGGGTGAACGTGAACGCGGTCGCTCCGGGTTACATGGCCACCGACAACACCGCGCCGATCCGTGCCGACGAGGCCCGCGAGAAGTCGATCCTGGATCGCATCCCGGCCGGTCGTTGGGGAACTCCCGACGACTTGCGGGGTCCCTTCGTCTTCCTGGCGTCGTCCGCCTCGGACTACGTGAACGGCGCGATCATCCCGGTTGATGGCGGCTGGCTCGTCCGCTGACGGGCCCCGCCGAGACACCGACCACCGAGAACTGGAGAGACACACCGTGGAACAGCGTTATGCGACCACGCCGGACCAGCTCCCACGATTCGACACCGATGACCTGCGGGAGCGGTACTTGATGGAAGAGGTGCTCGTCCCCGGCGAGGTGAACGCCGTCTACACCCACCACGACCGGATCGTGCTCGGCGGCGCTGTCCCCGCGGGTGAGCGGCTTCCGCTGCCGACGTTCGACGAGCTGCGCGCGGAGTACTTCCTGGCCAATCGCGAGGTCGGGATCGTCAACGTCGGCGGTACGGGAACGGTGACCGCCGACGGGCAGACGTACACGCTGCCCAACGGGGCGTGCCTGTACATCGGCCGCGGCACCAGGGACGTCGTGTTCGCCGACGCCCCGGCCGCGTCCGGCTCCGCCGAGACCGAGGCGGGTGCGCAGTTCTACCTGTTCAGCGCCCCGGCACACACGACCCACCCGACGCAGCTCGTGCTCAAGGGGCAGGGCACGGTGCGTGAGCTCGGCGACCAGCTCACCAGCAACCGGCGGACGCTGAACCAGTACATCCACGAGAACGGCATCCGGTCCTGCCAGATCGTGATGGGGGTGACCGAGCTGCACCCGGGGTCGATGTGGAACACCATGCCCGCCCACACGCACGACCGGCGCACCGAGTGCTACCTGTACTTCGACGTGCCGGAGGATGCGCGAGTGATCCACCTGCTCGGTGAGCCGACCCAGACGCGGCATCTGGTGATCGCCGACCGGCAGGCGGTCATCTCCCCGTCCTGGTCGGTGCACTCCGGGGTGGGCACCGCGGCCTACTCGTTCGTGTGGGCCATGGCGGGGGAGAACCAGTCCTTCGACGACATGGACCCTGCGCCGGTCACCGCGCTGCGCTGATCTCAGGCGGGGCTCTCGGCGTCGGGGGGCGCACCC
>DASQDG010000120.1:0-17985 GCA_035634295.1 Propionibacteriaceae bacterium
CTCGACCAGCTCCTCGCTGCTGGCCCCCGGTCGTTGACCAGCCGCACAGCCCTGGCCTTCAGCTCTTCACCGATCTCTTCGGCATGGCACTCATCCTCCTGGACTCAAACAGGAGCGGCATCAAACCTGGGGCGCTTCACCCACCATTGACATCGTCGCCTCCTCAACTACCTCCTGGGCTGTCGCCTTTCGTTGCGGTCTTCTGATCTAACTGGCTTGCTTTCGTCTCTCCTTGCTGCACCACCTTTCGATGGGGCAGCTGTGTCGAGGCGCTTCCGGGCTGCTGTTGTTCGCCGAGACAGTGCGAGCGTCTCGACATGCGAGCCGGCCGGGCGTGGCTGCGTGCCACCCCCGGCCGGCCGGGCTCGGCTAGACCGCGTCGCTGACCTTCCACCACTGGCTTTGGTCAGTGGCATCACACAAAACGGCCACGACCGGGGTGTTAGCGCTGTCCGGAGAGGCAAGGCACTCATTGGTCGTGGTGTTGACCAGCATCGCCCCGGCGTAGATGCCGCCTGCTCCTTGGTCGACCAGGTAGAAGCGGCCGTTCGCGGGCGGTTCGTCGGAAGCGGACGCCCAGGTGTATGCGCTGCCGTTCTGCGCGATCGCGGTCTTCAGCAAGGTGTCGTCCTTCCACAGCCCGAAGGTGGCCAAGCCGCCGATGAAGGCGCTACCGCCGGAGCTTCCCTGCAGATACCAGTTCTGCGACGAGCTACCAGACCGGTCCTGCACCAAGACCGGGTTCCCCGCCGCGCCGTTGGACGGGTCGAGGGCGAACCCGGTCTTCAGGTTGGTCAATTGGTCGTTGAACGAGCAGTAGTAGCACCCCGGGTTGACCGGGCCGATGTCGCGCACCGCCGTGCTGGGCTGATTGGTGTACCAGTCCGGCACCTTGTCGCACCAGAAAGTAATCGACGCGTCCTCGTGGTGCAGCAGGCTGGAGTTGTAGAACGAAACGTACAGGTTCTGAAACAGCGGCATGGAGATCTTGGGCGTCGGGTAGTCCCCGCTGACCCCGTCACCAGAGCTCTCGTGAAAGACGGGTCCGTCGTCCTTGTAGGTGAAGAACGCGTTGACCGAACTCGTGTCCCACACGTTCGGCTGGCCCGGCCGCACATACCAACCCGCCGGGCAGCCGCTGTGGATGGTTCGCGTCGTCGCCTCCGGAATGGTAATGCTCGACGTGTAAGCGAACGAGAACGTGTACTGCGGGGCGGGGGGCGTGTCGCGTACCACGTCGTCGAACTCGCCGTCTAGGATGTCCCGGCCCGCTCCGCCCACCAACCGGTCCGCGTCCGGGCCTCCGGTGAGGACATCGGCGCCCTGCCGTCCGCGGAGGACGTCTCGACCGGTCGACCCGAAAAGCCGGTCCTTCCCCGCGCCGCCGTTGATCCGGTCGTTACCGGATCCGCCGTCCACCCAGTCAGCGCCGCTACCCCCGTTGATGCGGTCGGAGCCGTCGTGGCCGCAGATGGTGTCGTTGCCGCCGTTCCCTTTGATTACGTCATCGCCGGAGGTGCCGAGGATGACATCGTCAGCTCGAGTTCCCGAAATCAGCTTCTGGCCGCTGTGCCCGATGATCGTCGCCACCAGTCCGTCGCACAGCCGGGCTGGCGCAGAGCCGGCACTCGTCGTCGGTGCGGCTTGCGCGGACGGCAGGGCAAGCGGGCTGGCGAGCGCAGCCAGGGCGATCGCGGCCAGGGCCGCCGAGCGCCGCATGCGACCACGACGGTCACGGGTTGATGGATCTGCGGTGTGCATGAGACTCCTCCTCGAAGGGTTGGTTGGCGGGGCGTGTGGTCAGATCTGGTTAGACGTCGCTGCGACGACGGGCGCGGCCGGTCGTGGACGGATCAGTTCGAGCCTTGTCTGCCCGTGCCTCAAGTGTTCTGTCCAGGCTCGGTCGCGGCGACCGTGCCTGCATACAAGTTCTCTGTGGTGCCTGCACCCATTACCGCTCTCCTGTGCCGTGGCGGGAAGCGGTCGAAGAACTCCGCCGGCGGCCGCGGTCTAAGCAAGGGGCGCCGCAGCCGCTCGTAGGGATGCGGAGACTACGGGTGGCGGAAACCGTCGGCGGGAATGTTCGCTGTCAATCGGGTCCACTGGCTGGGACCGACATGGTATTGGCGCCACACTGCTCGAGGAGACATGACGTGAGCGTGACCCGTGTTGATTGAATGTGTCGCATGGGAGTCTTGCCGTCCACGTTGGGCGGGAGGCCTGCCACTCAACCCAGAATCTACTGGTCGGGGTCATGTCAGGTCACTGGGCGGAAGGACCGAAGGAGACCTGGGGCCGGGCGGGATTCGCCCTCGGGGCGGCCGGACTGTTGCCGACAGTTGGGTCGGTCAGGCCGGCGGTGAGGAGGATCCGGCGCCGCTACCTTCGTTGCAGCTGTTGCCGGCCAGGCCGCCGTTGACGCCTCCGCCGCCGGGCGGGGAGTCGGCGTCCTGGCCCGGGAGACCGTGTTGGCTCCAGCAAGACCCCTTGCCGTAGGGTCTTCCGTTCTCGCCGGTCAAGCTGCCCTGATACCAGGTCTTGGACGGCGAGTGCTTGCGGCGAAGGAGCACCTGCCCCATGCGAACCCAGTTGAGATGCGCTCCGATGCCGACCCGGCAAGCCCTGCGTGCGAGGCGTCAGTCGGGGAGCGAGAAGGCGGAGGTGAACAGACCTGCAGGATCATAGGTGGCGTTGGCCTTAACCAGGGACGACCAACTTTCCCCGTAATAGGCGCGCAACGTGCGCTTCGGCTCGAGGTAGTTTAGATAGCCGCCCACCGAGGCCGAACCCAGCGCCGCGTGGCCGCGAGCGATGAACGCGCGCGCACTGGCGACTGTAGCCGAACTCGCTCTAGCAGGAAGCCCGACGTACCACTGCATTGAAGCGGTGGCGCTGCGCCAGGGGAACGACGACGTGCGGGTGGAGCCGTCGTGGACAGCTGCGTCGAGTGGGTCGAAGATCAACGCGCCGCCACCGCCGGTCGCTCCGCGCCGCTTGACCACGGCGGCCACGGCGTTCGCCTTGGCTGCTGAAAGCGGCCGGTTGATCACGTCCGATCCGGCCACCCACGACTGCCGGACGGTGCCGCTGGGGCCGGCGAGCAAGGCGACCGCTCCGCTGTGTGACGTCGAGCGGTAGGTGGCCGAGACGGGAGGCCTTCCGACTGCCCGGATCAGTGCCTGCGCCTCGGCCCGGCCGCTCGCTCCCCAGGCCACACCAACGATCCTCGGCCTGACCGAGCCACCGACGGCGTCGAGGTGCACGTTGGCCCAGGAAGTACGAGGCATGGACGGCAGCCGTTCCTGCCACCCGCGCAGGACAGCGGCGGCCTGGGCAGCTGACCAGGTCAGGAAGAAGAACTCGGCGTTGTGAGCTGGGTACGTCCGCATCCCGAACTGGGTGACCACGCCGAAGTTGCCGCCACCGCCGCCGCGGAGCGCCCAGAACAGGTCAGGCTGGTGTGTTGCCGACACCGACCGGGTCTTGCCGTCACCAGTTACCAGCCGGATGGAAGTGACTGCGTCAAGGGTAAGTCCGTAGAGCCGGCTCTCGGCGCCGACGCCGCCGCCGAGTGCCAAGCCTGCGACACCGACGGTCGGGCAGGTCCCGGTCGGTACGGTTCGACCGTGACCGTCCAGCACGCCGTGCACCGCGCCCAGAGCCGCGCCCGCGCCGACGGTCAGTTTGCGATGGGTCGCGTCCAGGCTGATGGTGTTCAGCCGCCGTGTGTCCACCACTAGCACCCCGTTTCCGGTGGACGCACCCACGTAGGAGTGTCCGCCTGACCGGGGCCGCACACCCAGCCGGTACTTTCGCGCGAACTTCAGGCAAGCGGCGATGTCGGCCTCGCTGGTGACCTGAACGACGGCGGCGGGCTTGAGCTGGTCTCGCCGCGGGTCGAACGTCTTGACCGCAGCCGGATAACCGGCGACGCCTGGCCGCAGCACAGGCCCGCGCACCGCCCTGTCCAGCGCGGCCCAGTCCGGCGAGATGGTCCGATTCCTTGATGGGTGCGAACTGTCTGCGCGGGCAGTGGCCGGCCACAGTCCTGATCCGGCGGCTGCCGTGGCCGCTGCGGCGCTGAGCACGGTGCGCCGGCTCACGGGGAACCTTGGTGCATCGTCCATAAGTTCAGAATGAACCAGTCCAGGCCTGCTTCACATGCGTGCAGCCACCACACCGTATTGGTGTGCAGGCACACTCGCAGCACCAGTGCTCGGAATCCAGAGTTCAGGCATGGGTCGAAGAATGTGTCGAGACCGATCGAGCTTCTCGCCACCGAGAGTCGGATGCTGATGCTTGATGACCAAAGGCTGTTTCTGACCCAGCTCGTGACCCTGGCGGCTGTGCTCGATCCGATCAGTCACCTAACCCTATTCGTGAGCAGCACGACCGCGTTGCCGCGCAATGACCGACGGCGAGTGGCGATACTGGCGATCCTGATCGCGTTCACCATCTTGACGGCATTCGGCTTCCTGGGTCAGTACGTGCTGCACGCCATGGGGGTCTCGCTGATGTCGTTCCAGATCGCCGGCGGCATCATCATTTTCTTGTTCGCCCTCTCGATGGTGCTGGGAGATCCGACTTCCGACACCGCCTCAGTCGCCGGCTCCGAACGCCTCCTGGCGGTGGCCGTCTACCCCTTGGCGGTGCCGATCCTTGCCGGACCGGGATCCATCCTGACAGTGATGGTGCTGATGGATAACAACCGGTTCTCCGCCGCTGACCAGGTGATCACCATCCTTGCTTTGGCTGGTGTGCTCGGGGTCCTGCTCGGCGTCTTCGCCGCGTCCGACACCCTCAGCCGCGTGCTCGGGAAGGGGGGCTCCAACGTCCTGCGCCGGATCATGGGGCTCATTCTCGCGGCGCTGTCGGTCAATCTCGTGCTCAGCGCCGTTGCCGCTTGGCTGCGGCTCCCTGCCATCTAGAGAGAGCGATTCTGACTATGTGCCCCCTCGGCGATCACCCCGAGCGAATCGATCATACGGACGACGAGCTGTGGTGCCTGTTACACGGTACGCCGCTCACCCCGGCCGTGTGGGAGCCCTTGGCGGACCGGCTGCGTGAGCGGGGCGAGGTCGTCCGGCCAAGAGTCGAACTGGCGTCGGCCGAGGCCGATGCTGTGTCGAGGCTGGCCCAGCTGCTGCTCGACGAGCTACCGCCGCGAGCTCGGCCACACCTGGTTGGGCACTCCTTCGGCGGTCAGGTCGCACTCGAGATGACACTGCTGGCGCCCGACCGCGTCCGCAGCCTCACCCTGATCTGCAGCCGGGACACGCCGTACCCGCCGTTCAACGTGACCGCGGCAGCAATCGGCCGCGGGGATCCGATCGACGTGGCATCCGCACTTCAACGTTGGTTCACATCGGAGGAGTTTGCCGCGGACTCCGCCCTGGTTCGGTACGCCCGCCGCTGCCTGGCCGACGCTGACCGAAGCGTCTGGGCCGCCGCTCTGATGGCGATCGCCCAGTTCGACCGGTCCGACCGGACGCCGTCACTGACCGTCCCGCTCACGCTGGTGGCCGCAGCGTTAGACCAGGTTTCGACAGTGGCCGCCATGCAGGCACTGTCCGACCGCGTGCCCCATGCGCGGCTCACCGTGCTGCCGGGAGCCGGCCACATGTCGCCCTTCCTCAAACCCGACCACCTGGCCGCCCTCATCGTGGGCACCTCCTAGCGGGCAATTCCGCGACCCTTGGCTGTTCGCCGTGGCCGTCGTTGCCGTCATCGCCGACGTGATCCCCAAGATCAACCGCGCGATGACCGGCCCCCGCTGAACAGACCGACAGCGCCGGGAGCCGGTCACGGCCAGCGAGCGCATGCCCACCCGGGCACACGGAAATCACATCTGCTACGTCGGTGATTACTGATCTTGTCCAAATGTGGGTGCTAACACCACGCCAAGCCTCGTGTGGGCACACTCGCGACAACGCTCGTCCTCGGAGGAATGTGGCATCACCACTGAAGACCGTTCACCAGGAGGTTTCATCATGTTCAACAAGAAGATCCACATCCTCGCGGCCGCGGCGCTCGCCCTCCTCGGGTGCCTCAGCACTACGGCTGCTTGCACGACCGATGCTTCGGAAGCCTTCGCCGGGGGGAACCAGTTGTCCGTCTCCTCACCGGCACCAGGCGGCCACCCCACCTCATCCACAGCAGGGTCGGCGGTCGGAGACGACCCGACCGTGTGCACGAGCGGTTACTCCAAGGGTGGGTATTCCCTGGACGTGTCGATGTACAACGGCACCGATCAGACGCTGACCCTTGACCCAGACTTGACCGGGCACAACGGCTACGACGAACATTGGGCCACTCGGCCACCTGCGACCCTAGCGCCTGGGCAGTGCGCGAACATGAGCGCCTACACCGACAACATGGCTGACAAGCTTGGCCTCCACGCCGGGTATCGGATGGCGAACGGGGACTTCGTGCCGTTCAGCACCGACACCTACCAAGGTCCTAACAACTCGCTCGTCTACAGCTCCCAGCCGTCCTTTGACTGGAGCCACTTCGCCTGGACCGGCACCCAAGATGACGCCTACAACATTCAGGGCACTTGGGCGGGGGGCTATTTCCACATGCATGTCACGCTGAAGGTTCAAGGCGGCAAGACCGACATCGTTCCTGTCACGAGCCCTCAGATCGTGGTCGCAGCGGGTGCCACCACGCCGACCCGGCCAGCGATGTGCGGGCTCGGCTACCACGTCTGGCTGGACGCATCCACCACCAAGCCGATCGTGACCGTCAGTTCGGTAACAGGAAACGCCTCCGAACTGACCCTGAACACGAACCCGAGTATCGCGGACGGCCGGTTCGACCAGACGACCCAATACCAGGGGTTCACCTACTCGCTGCACAACGCTTCGCAGGACCCGGTGACCGCGACGATCAGTTGGATGTGTGACCCGTCCGTTTGGGACGTCAACGGCGTCGCTCCGACGTTCCTGCAGGACTCACCGCCCTCGACGCTGCAGTCACAGACGCCGACGAACTATCGCTTGGCGACCCTCGGGTTTCCGGCAGCGACCTATGGCGTGAAGTCGGGTCAGCTCCCGCCGGGGCTGTCGCTCGGAATCAACGGCGAGCTCACGGGGACACCGGCGACGCCCGGGACGTATGACTTCGTCGTCGCCGCGACCAATTCGGTCGGAAGCGTGTCCACCGATCAACTCACCGTGCTCGTCCAGTAGGAACCGCGGCGCGTCTGGCCAACCGGCGCCGCCACGGCACTGGTCGTGGCAGCCGTGCATTGCATGCGGCCCCCAAGGTCGTCACTTGGGCTCGTCCTCAGACGAACCTTCATACGCACGGTGACCGTCCGAGTCAATGAATGACCTCCCCGACCTGTGGATCAATCGCAGACCGGTCCTGTGAGTCGTCGCCAGCTAGCTCAGAGGTGCTCAGAAAGGAGCACGATCATGTCAACCAGTCTGCTCGAAATCGCCGCGGCGACGGCTTCGCCCTCCCTCACTGTCCGACGCGGCCAAGCCGTCGAGCAGGCCATGTCCGCTGCTCGCACGCTCGGCTACCGCGCCATGCCGTTCAACCAGGTGATGGCTACCAACGCGGCCGCCATCCACCTGTGCGAAAGCCTCGGCTGCGGCATCGTTGGACGGCGGCGTTCCGACGTCGCGGCGAACGCTACGTCGATGCTTTGGTCTGTCACCGGTTCCTCGAAGAACAGCCCGGGCGCCGACCATGAGTAGCACCTCGCGGACCCGACCACTCAACGACACGCCCGCTGCCCGCACGAAGACAGCCCGGACTTTCTTCGGGCAACCCCGCGCGGTGGTCAACCTTTTCGGTGTGGAGATGTGGGAGCGGTTCTCGTTCTACGGCATGCAGGGGATCGTTTTGCTCTACCTGTACGCCGCTGTCGGTGCGGGCGGGCTCGGGGTCGACCAGGTCGCGGCGACCAGCATCATCGGTGCGTACGGCGGCTTGGTCTATCTGTCCACCATCCTCGGGGCCTGGCTCGCCGACCGGCTGTGGGGGTCCGAACGGGTGCTGTTCGGCTCCGCCATGCTCGTCATGCTGGGCCACCTTGCGCTGTCCCTGGTTCCCGGGCTCACCGGCGTCGGAGTCGGCCTGGTCGGCATCGCCCTCGGCAGCGGTGGGGTGAAGGCCAACGCGTCGGCGATGCTCGGCAGCCTGTACGCCGCCGACGACTCACGCCGGGACGCCGGATTCTCCCTGTTCTACCTCGGCGTCAACATCGGCTCGTTCCTCGGCCCCATACTGACCGGCCTGCTGCAGTCCGACCTTGGCTTCCGATGGGGGTTCGGCGCCGCCGCCGCCGGGATGGCGCTCGGCTTGACCCAGTACACGTCGGGTCGTCGGTCGTTCCCGGCGGTCAGCGGGCGCGTTCCCAACCCTCTTCCTGCGACCAGCGCCGGCAGGGTGGCCGGCGTCGCTGTGCTCGCGGTGCTCCTGGTGGCGGCTCTGGCCCTGGCCGGCGTCCTGACCAGCGACCGGCTGAGCGGCGCCGTGGCGGCCACGTCAGTCGTGGCGGCCGGAGGCTACTTCGCGTTGCTACTGAGCAGCCGACGGGTCACCCCATCGGAGCGGCGTCGGGTGCTGGCGTTCGTTCCACTATTCGTGGCCAGCGTCGCTTTCTGGACGTTGTACATGCAGCAGTTCACGGTCCTGACCATCTACGCCGACCAGCAGCTCGACCGCACCGTGCTCGGCTGGACCATGCCGGTGGCCTGGGTGCAGTCGATCAACCCGGTCTTCGTGATCATCCTCTCCGGGGTGTTCACCGGCCTGTGGACTCGGCTCAGGGACCGACAGCCGTCGACGACGATCAAGTTCGCGGCCGGGACCGTCCTGATGGGACTAGCGTTCTGGCTGTTGATCCCCATGGCCGGTACCACCGCGAACAGTGCGCCGCTGCTCGCCATGACCGGCGTGCTGCTGGTCTTCTCGGTCGCCGAGCTGCTGCTGTCCCCCGTCGGCCTGTCCATCTCGACCCGGCTCGCGCCGGCTGCGTTCCCGTCACAGATGGTGGCCTTGTTCTACCTCTCCATCGCGTTGGGTGCGGCACTCTCCGGGGTGGTGGCCGACTGGTACAGCGACACCCGGCAGATCGGCTACTTCGCCGGCCTCGGCCTGGCTGCGGTTGCCGTCGGCACCCTCCTGGCCGCCTTGGCCCCCTCGATCACTCGCGCCATGAGCGGCGTCCGCTGAACGGCGGTGCGGTCACATCCAGTGCGTGGCTTTTGGTTTGCCCGGGGTCTGGGTCGAGAGCGTGGAGGCTCCCGCATGTCGCGGGGCGTCCGCCAGGCCCGCCATTCGCTGGTGCACTCCTCAGGCGTGCACGCCACGGTCGCCGGGGTGCTGCTGTGCGGCGTTGTCCGGCGGATGGCGCGCAACTTGGACGGGAACCGGCCAACGGGTTGTCGATTGCGGTTATGTCGTGATGCAGTTCGGCTCTGCACCCGCGTCTTGCCCCGTCTCTGCACCAAATACTGTTCAGCTTGACGGTGGCAGGTTCAGCCTGACCGTGAGAGTGGTTCCGCCGCCGGGAGGACTGTCGATGTCCAGGCTTCCGCCGACTGCCGCGACTCGGTCGTGGAGGCCACGCAACCCGGTCCCCTGGCTGGTGTCAGCGCCGCCGGGGCCGTCGTCGACGATCTCAGCCACCACGTTGGCTACGCCGGCGCCGAGGGCTGCGTTCGCAGGCGCGGTGTGCACCCTGACCCGGGCGTGGCGGGCGCCGTGCTTGGCCGCGTTGGTGAGCGCCTCAGCCGCCGCGAAGTACAGGGTTGTCTCCACCACGCCCGGCCAGCGGTCCGCGGCGGCGTCTAGCTCGACGGGTATCGGAGAGCGGCGTCGGAGCTCGGCCAGCGCCGGTGCAAGGCCGTGCTCGGTCAACGTCCGGGGGTGTACGCCCTGGGCCAGCTCCCGGACCTCGGCGATCGCGTCGACGAGGACCTCCCCAGCCTTCAGGAGCAGGGCGCCTGTGGCTGCGGGGTCGCTGGTGAGGCTCTGGCGCGCCTGGGACACGATCATCGCGGCGCCGACCAGCTGCTGCTGCGCGCCGTCGTGCAGGTCGCGTTCCAGCTCTCGCCGGGTGCGGTCAGAGACGGTGAGCATCCGAGCGCGGCTCTCGCGCAGGTCCTCGAGGAGCCGGCGACGCTCAGTGATGTCGCGCAGGTAGCCGGTGAAGAAGACGTGGGCATCAGCGGCATCGGTTCGGGTGATCGTCAGCTCGACCGGGAAGCGCGTTCCGTCGGCGTGTTGTCCTTCGACCTCGATCCGCCGGCCCAGGATGCGGCCCGAAGTTCCGAGCTCGCTGTGGCTGAACGCGCGTCGATGGGCTCCTTGGAGCTCCGGCGGGATGATCAGGGCGGCCATGTCCTCGCCGACCACGTCGGCGGACTCCCGGCCGAACATGTCGGCCGCAGCCGGGTTCCAGTACAGGATCCGCCCGCGGATATCGATCATGATCACAGCGTCCATCGCAGAGTCCAGCACGGAGCGAGTCCATGCGCTCAGGGGAAGGTGTGGGCCTTCCTCAGGCTCCCGCGAGTGCAGCCCGGTCACCGCGAGAATGCTACAGAGGTTGCACGGTGCCGTCCTACAGCGCCGGGGTGATGACCGCTGGCTGCTGCACTACCGGCACGGTGTGGGATGGGGACGTCGCCCCGGTCACTGTGGTCGGTGACCCGCGCCGTTGAGCCGGGCGTTGAGGGCCTCGGCCTGGTTCGCCGGCGGATCGTGTGTGAGTTTGCTCAGCAGGGGTCCGACGATGTCCATCGGGATGGGAAAGACGACTGTGGAGTTCTGGTCGGCGCCGAGCTCGAGGAGGGTTTGCAGGTAGCGCAGCTGCAGGGAGGCAGGGCTTCTGCTCAGGGTGTCCGCGGCTTGGCGTAGTTCTTCGGAGGCCTGCAGCTCGCCGTGGGCGTTGATGATCTTGGCCCGCCGTTCGCGTTCGGCCTCGGCTTCGCGGGCCATCGCCCGCTGCATGGACTCTGGGATCTCGATGTCCTTGATCTCGACCACGCGCACTTCGACGCCCCAGGGGATCGTCTCGTCCGCGATGGTCTTGCGTAGGTCCTCGTTGAGGTCGTCGCGGTGGGCCAGCAGGGTGTCCAAATCGACCCTGCCCAGGAGGGAGCGGAGTTTGGTCTGGGCGATCTGGGAGGTGGCGACGGCGAAGTTCTCGACCTGCATCACCGATTGGACGGGGTCGACCACCCGGAACAGCACGACGGCGTTGACCCGCGCGGGCACATTGTCACGGGTGATGACCTCCTGGGGAGGGATGGTCAACGTGATGACGCGGAGATCCACCCGGATCAGGCGGTCGATGGCGGGCAGTACTCGCCGCAGGCCGGGGTTCGCCAGCGGCCGCAGCCGACCCAGGCGGAAGATGACGGCCCGTTCGTACTCGCGGACCACTCTAAGCGGCAGCAGCACGGCCAGCAGGCCCACCGCGGCCAGCACCGACGCGGTGACCTGCCATGCGCTCATCGGGGCGCCTCCTTCGACGACGGCTGACTTGTGGCGGCACCGAAGGATCCCCACAAGGTGGTGAACCGGTCAGCTGCCGGTTCGGCGTAAAGACTGCTCTGCGGGATGTGTTCGGGGAAGCCGCTCGGCGTCTGCCACAGGTGCCTGGCCAACGGCACCGAGGCGCTGATGCTGACCGTCATCGTTCCCAGGAGCAGCGCCACTCCCGCGAGTGGGGGCCGAGACAGCAGCATCCCGGCGGGCAGCAGCGCTGCCAAGACCGCGATGCAGCAGGAGATCCCGCGATGGAACCGGCCGGCCTCCGAATGCGGCCATGGGTCCACCTCACGGCCGATCTCACGCCCATGCTCCGAGGTGGTGCAGGTCGATTTGACCGGGCAGCTGTTGCACACCGACGGCTTGGCCCGGTAGCGGACGATGCGTTGCTCCGGATCGAAAGAGGTGGGCCACAGCCACTGGTCCTCCGGACAGGTCCAGGCGTCGTGGTCGGAGTGGTAGCGGAACGAGCCGGTGCGCCACCGTTGCGACTTGACCGCTGCCCGTCGCGCCATTCGGTCGAAGCCGTAGGCCGCGGTGAGCAGGAGCAACGCATAACAGCACACCAGCACAACACCGGGGGTCACTGTCCCTCTCCTATCCGTTGCGGGGAACTGGTACGGCGTGCGCCGGTTGCTTCTCGGTGAACAGGACGTCTTGTGGCAGCTCGTACACCGGTTCGCCGCGTCGGAAGTGGCGGAGCCCCTGCCAGGCGATCCACAGAAACGGCAGGCAGCCGCCGAAGATGAACACCAGGTCCCCGGGCATCCGGGCCCACTCCAGCAGCACGTTGCCGGGGGTGGTGATGTAGCCGAGCGACCGCGCCTCGAAGTAGCCCTCGTTGACTGACGCGTACAGCTGCAGCACGCCCAAGGGCAGCAGGGTGGCGAACACCATCCAGGCCAGCCCGAGGTTGAGCGACCAGAACGACAGCTTCGCAAGCTTCTCCGGCCACTTGTCGGGCGGGATGAGGTAGCGCAGCGCAAACATGGCCAGGCCGACCGCCAACATGCCGTAGACGCCCATCATCGCTCCGTGGGCGTGGTTGGCGGTGAGGGCGGTGCCGATTTCGTAGTAGGAGATGATCGGCAGGTTGACCAGGAACCCGAAGATGCCGGCGCCGAGGAAGTTCCAGAAACCGACCGCGACCAGGAACATGACAGCCCAGCGGTGCGGGAACGCTCCGCCGTTGGACCGTTTCTCCTGCCGCGACCCCAGCTGCAGGAACGCCCACGCCTCGATGGTCAAGAAGGTCAGCGGGATGACCTCGGCGGCGGAGAAGAACGCACCGAGGGCCATGTGCTCCACCGGTGTGCCGGAGAAGTACAGGTGGTGCATGGTGCCGATGACGCCGCCGGCGGAGTACAGGATGACGTCCAAGAAGATGACTCCGAGGGCGATCTTCTCCCGTACCACACCGAGCATCACGAAGATGTAGGCGACCATGACGGTGGTGAACAGTTCTAGGAAGTCTTCCACCCACAGATGCACCACCCAGAACCGCCAGAACTCCGCCACGGACAGATGGGTCTCGGTGCGGGCCAGCATGCCGACCGCGTAGAACGCCGGGATGGCTAGGGCGGAGTAGAAGAACAGCCACGGCATGTTGCCTTTGGACTCGGTCTTGAGTCTGGCTCGGATCCCGCGGTAGATGATGGCGATCCAGATGAACAGTCCTATTGTGAGCAGCACCTGCCAAACGAAGGGCAGGTCGAGGTACTCCCACTGCTGCGCGAACAACGGTCCCTTGGCCCACGCCACCCCGTGGATCGACAAGGCCTCGCTGAGCAGGCTGCCGACCACGACCAGCACCACCGCCCCGAACAGGACGTAGACCAAGGTGGCTTGCCGCTTGGGTTCACGTCCGGCGATGAACGGGGTCAGAAAGATGCCGGCCGCGAGGAACCCGGCAGCGGTCCAGAACAGCGACAGTTGCACGTGCCAGGTTCGGGCCAGGTTAAAGGGCAGCAGCTTCGCCAGGTCGAGGCCGAAGAAGCTGAGGATGTCTGCTCGGTAGTGCTCGGCGGCCGCCCCCAGGAGGGCTTGGACGAAGAAGAGACCGGCGATAACGAAGAAGAACCAGGCGGTGGCGCGTTGCGCCCGCGTGAGCGACACCTCCCCGGGCTGGCGGAAGGAGATGGCCGGCGCTTCGGCGCTGTGCCAGCCGATTGTGGAGCTCCATCGGCCGTAGACGGCGAACAGCGCCCCGGTGCCGCCGAGCAGCACGATCAGCGACAGCACGCTCCACACGATGAGGTCCGCGGTGGGGCCGTTGTCGACGCGAGGCTCCGCCGGCCAGTTGTTGGTGTAGGAGTAGTCGTGGCCTGGACGCTCAGCCGCGGCCGCCCACGCAGTCCAGCCGAAGAACGCGGTCAGCTGATGGATCTCGGTCGGGTCGGTGACCACCTGAGGGATCAGGCCGTTCTTCGTCGAGTCCTCACCGAAGAAGGTGGCGTAGTGCTGCTTGTTGGCCTCGAAGGCAGCGACCTGGAGGTCGGTGAACCTCAGCGTGCCGGTTACTTCGTCGTACCGGTTGGTGCGGAACTCCTCGACCACCTTGGCCTGCGGGTCGCTGGCACCGTCGCGGCGCAGCTCCTCCTCCACGAACAGTGCAGCCCGGCGCAGGTAGTCGGCGGTGTAGTCCGGCCCCAGGTAGGCCCCATGACCGACGATGGAGCCGTACTGCATCAGGCCGCGAGCCAGAAAGAGCTTCTGGCCTGCCGTGATGTCTGCTGTGGTGAACACCACCTCCCCCGTAGGGCTGACCACCCGGTCCGGTTGCGGCATCGACGCCGTGTACGTCCGATACGCCAGAATGCCCATCACGGCGAACCCGAACACCATCACCAGGGCAACGCCTTGGACCCACCCCTTGCCCACCATCATCGCGGCACGCTCGGACCGAGTCGCTGCAGCCGGCACAGACGTCACGAGACCACTCCTGGCGCAGTGGACGGGCCGTGCTGCCGGTAACCATGGTCAGGTGGCTCAGCGGGTCGAGCACAGCCGACGGGGTGGAACGGGGTGGTGTCGAACAGCGGTGGGTTTTGATGCATCAGCCTCAGCCTCTCGGAGGGTAGGTCTTTCGGATGGGACGGCGGCCGCCGACTGCGGTGTGGCCGTAGGGGCCGCTCTCTCACCGGGTGAACTGGGCCAGCCAGCGAAACGCCCTCGCTATCGTTCGCCGATGGAGGTTCGAACGTTTGAGCCGGTCGCGTCCGGGCTGGGAGCGGAGGTGAAGGTTCCAGGGTCGGCGGCCTCCGGGGCGACGCCTTTGGGCCTGACCGCGTTCGGCTTCGGGTTCGCCGATTCAGCGGTAGTGGGTGGAGGGCTTGAGCTGGGCGAGGGGGACGCTTTAACAGGCTTAGGAAAGCGGCTGGCGTGGGGAGGTGCCGTGACGATAGCCGGGTTGTGGCTGTGTCCGGCGGCGATAGTCTTCACCTGCGCCCCGCTCAGCGCTTCCACGCGCTGCGGACGGTCACGATGGTTGAGCTCGCCGTTGCCGAGCTGGCCGAAGTCGTTGGCTTCCCAGGCCCACACGTCGTCGGAGCTAGTGAGAAGCAACGAGGTCTCACTGGTGGCGTCGACGCTGACAACCTTCGGGCGCCCGGGAACCGCTATCCGCTGGGGGGTGAGCCGGGTGTGAGCACTTCCGATCCCCAGCTGGCCGGTCTCGTTGTCGCCCCACGCGTAGACCCGCCCGCTGCGGGTCAGGGCCAGGGTGTGCCTGGACCCGGCGGCCGCCGCCACAACCTTCCTTCGGTCGGGCAGGCCGACGTACCGGGGCGGGGCGGGGCGCGGTCGGGAGACGGTCTTGGCCGAGCCGACAAGCCGCGCCGGCCCCCAGCTGATGACACGCCCGTTTCGGGTCACTGCTACCGAGTGGCTGGTACCGGCCGAGACCGCAGCCGCGCGCACGCCGTGCGGCAGCAAGGTCTGAGTCGGCCGGGCGCGTCTCGCGGTGGTGCCGTCCCCGAGCTGACCTACGTCGTTGCGGCCCCACGCCCAGACGGCGCCTTTGCGGGTGACGGCGAGGCTGTGATCCTGTCCGGCGGCGATGGCGATCACCCGGGACCGGTTGGGCACCCGGACCGGACGGTTGCGGTTGGTGGTTGACCCGTCACCCAGCTGCCCGTACTGGTTGTGGCCCCACGCGTACACGCGGCCGGTGGAGGTCAGAGCGAGGCTGTGGTCCAGGTCGACGGCTACCGCGACGACTCGGGCTGAGGGCGGCAACGCCACCCGGACCGGACGGAGCCGGGAGCGGGTGGTGTCGTCGCCGAGCTGACCGAGCTCGTTGTCGCCCCAGGCCAACACCTTTCCACCGGCCACGGCGAGGCTGTAGCCCTGGCCCAACGCCACGCTCGTCGTGTTCGGCGGCAGCTGGACCGGGAGGGGGGTGAGGGCACGCGCGGTGCTGCCCAGGCCGAGGCCGCCGGCGCTGTTGTGACCCCACGTCGTGGCGTGGGTAGGTTTCCTGGGTGCGGCGGGCCGCGGTTGAGCCGCGGACGACACGGTGGCGCCGACGATCAAGCCGGCACCCATCGTGACGGCGACGGCAGCAGTGAGCACCCGGTGGAGTAGGCGTTGAGACATGGAGTGACGTAGAAGGTGTAAAGGTGGGTGGTACCAGCGTTGACGGCCGTGAGGTCCCTTACCGGCGGCCGGACCGCCAATGCTTGTAAGGATTTCTCGGCCCATGCTCGAAGTCTCGTTTTGTAGGCACCGTTGCGGCGACCGTGCCTGCACACCAATGCGCTGTGGTGCCTGCACCCATGCCAGGCCGATGCTGGTCAAGCGCCCAGTGGCACTTTCTGTGAATGGTTGACGGAGCCGGCTCCGATGGAGAGGAGCCGCAGGACGCTGACCTGGGGGCGGGTCGCGACAGGTGGTTGGTGGCCGTCGGAGGGGCTGGCGCGTGCCCTCGGCTAGCTGCGGTGCAGGTTGTGAGTGGGGATGGTTGCGGTCAGTCGAGTCCCGTGGCCGGCGGGGGAGTCGATGGTGAGATGCCCGTCCAGGGCGCCGACTCGGTCGTGCAGTCCAACGAGTCCGGCGCCGACCGCCATCTCGGCGCCGCCGACGCCGTCGTCGACGAGCTCCACGTCGATGGCGTCGTCGGTCTCGGCCAGCCGGATCGACACCTGCCGGGCCTGAGCGTGCTTGAACGCGTTGGTCAGGCCCTCGGCGACGATGAAGTACAGGTTGGCCTCGACCGCTTCGGGGAGTCGGTCCCGCAACTCAGTCACCACGGTTACCGGCAAGGGTGCCCGCCGGCTCAGCGCGGTGATGGCGGCCGGCAGGCCACTGCGCGCCAGGGTCGCCGGGTGTAGCCCGGCGGCGACGTCGCGGAGCTCCTCGACCGCGGTCTGGGCCTGCAGCTTGGCCGCAGCGGCCAGCCGCCGAGGCTCATCGTCGACGGGTAGCTGCTCACTCAACAGCTGCAGCGTCATCATCAAAGCCACCAGGTTCTGTTGCACCCCGTCATGCAGGTTGGAGGCGATCTGTCGCCGCACGGCGGTGGTGTTGTCCACCAGCCGGCGTTGCGCGGCTCGCGCCTCACTCTCCCGCAGTCGTGCCACGTCCCGCTCGCGGCGGACCTCGGCGTTGGCGTGCTGCTCGGTCAGGTCGGTGAAGCTGAGGACCGCTCCCCGTCCGGTCGGCAGCACGATGGGCGCCGACCACCACGCCACCGGGAACATGGAGCCGTCCTGGCGGACGAACCACTCCTCATCGCCCTGGCCCGGCAGACCGGTCACCCGTGGCGCCAGCATCGGGCATTCCTCCATCGGGTACGGCGACCCGTCGGGGCGGCGGTAGTGCACCGTCCCGTGACTGGACCGCCCGGCCAGCTCAGTGGCGCTCCGGTAGCCGAGCACCGACACGGAGGCCGGGTTGGCGTAGGCCACCGTGCCGTCGGCGTTCACGACCCAGACCGGCTGCGGAACACCCTGCAGAATCGAGGCCAGCTCCGCGTCGCCCAAGACGACGGGGGCCGAGGTCGCGGACGTACTCGGCTGCGACATCCCCGCATCGTTGCACTGCTGGTCGTGAGCCTCAAGGGTGAACCCTCCGATCTGCACACCGCGAACCCTCAAAAGGACGGCGGGGCCGCTGGTGGGCTGTACCGCGCGACGTGATGCCGACGTCACTTGCCTCATCGGTCGCACTCAACGCAAGGAATCTTCGCCAGGGTGTTGAATTCTGCCCATGGCGATCTCGGTGGTCCTGGCCGAAGACAGCGTGCTGGTTCGCGAAGGAATGCGCGCGGTCCTCAACGGCGCCGACGACATCGAGGTGGCGGCCGCGTGCGTCGACGGCGCCGAGCTGCGACGGGCCATTATCGAGCACACCCCCGACGTGGTCGTCACCGATATCAGGATGCCGCCCGGACTCAGCGACGAAGGCATCCAGATCGCCCAGGAACTCCGCCGCGACCACCCCCAGGTCGGGGTCGTCGTCGTCTCCAGCGCC